>CAJUEL010000020.1 GCA_910585455.1 uncultured Eisenbergiella sp.
TAAGCACGGTGCTGTGAGAGGACGGCGGCTAGTCACCGCCTCCTACTCGATTATTGCCATGCGGTTGCTGCAGGAATTCATCCGTAAAGGCAGGGAGGAAGAGGTTTGGAATATCTGGTTTTGTTTCTGGCGTTTTTATTTTTGGGCGCTATCGTTTTTGCGAGGGGATTGTGGGACGACAAAAAGCAGAGACGCAGACAGCGGGAAAAGTTGCGGGAGGCATTTGGAAAAAGGGCTGTCAGAACCTATGCGGATGGGGAATTTCACGGAATTCCCCGTTATTTTGAGAAACACCGCGACGGCTTTTTTCTGGATGATATCACCTGGAATGACTTAAATCTGGATGAAATATTCCGGCAGATGAACACGACGGGGTCTTCTGCGGGGCAGGAATATCTGTATGCGATGCTGCGCAAGCCTTCTTTTTCCGAAAAGGAGCTGGAGGAGCGGGAAAAGCTGATGGCATATTTTACGGAGCACGAGGAGGAAAGACTGCGCCTGCAGCTGTTGTATGGCCAGATGGGCAGAACGGGAAAATATTCCCTCTATGATTATCTGGATTATCTGGAGGATCTGGGGGAGCGAAAATGCGGTCTGCAGATTTTGCTGGATCTGCTCTTTCTTCCGGCGGTGGTGCTGACCGGTTTTTCCGCACAGGTGGGCATTGTGGCGCTGGTGCTGCTTTTGATCTGCAACATTTCCACTTATTTAAAGGACAAGGGAGCGATTGAGCCGTATCTGATCAGCTTTCGTTACATTCTTGGCGCGGTTTCGGCGGCGGAAAAGCTGTGCAGGGAGAAAATTCCGGTTCTTGAGCCACAGCAGCGGGCGCTGCGGGAGATTTTGCGGCAATTTCAGAAGCTGAAACGGGAGGCAAAATGGGGCATGCGCAGCATGGGCGGCGGGGAAAACCCGATCGGGGTCGTCATGGATTATGTCAATATGATTTTTCATTTTGATATTCTCGCCTTTAATGGTATGCTGCATCAGGTGCGTTCCCATGTAGAAGAGGTCGATGCGTTGTTGACGATAACAGGAAGGATCGACGCGCTGATCGCCGCCGCCGGATACCGGGAAAGCCTGCCGGGATGGTGTCTGCCGGTGTTTGCCTGTGGCAGCGCGCAGGAAAAGGGCGCGGGAGCGGATATGCCCTGCCTTGTTATGAAAAATATGTACCATCCCTTGCTTGCAGAACCGGTGAAAAACGATATCACAGCCTGCGGCGGCGTGCTTTTGACCGGGTCCAATGCTTCCGGAAAATCCACGTTTTTAAAGGCGGCAGCTTTGAACGCGATTTTCTCGCAGACCATTCACGCCTGCTGTGCGGATTTCTATCAGGGCTGTTTTTTCAGGACGATGACCTCCATGGCGCTGCGGGACGATCTGGGCAGCGGGGAGAGCTATTATATTGTGGAAATCAAGTCGTTAAAGCGGATTCTGGAGGCGGCTGCAGAGCCCGAAGTGCCGGTGCTGTGCTTTGTGGACGAGGTGCTGCGGGGCACCAATACGGTGGAGCGCATCGCGGCGTCTACGCAGATTTTAAAAAGCCTCTGCAGACCGGGCGTGTGCTGCTTTGCGGCGACCCACGATATCGAGCTGACGGGGCTTTTGCAGAAGGAGTATGATAATTACCATTTCGAAGAGGAAATTACGGATGGGGATATCCATTTTCCTTATCGGTTAATGCCCGGAAAGGCGGGGAGCCGCAACGCCATCCGGCTGTTGTCCATCATGGGCTATGAGGAAGAATTGATTGCTGCGGCGGAGGGGCTTGCGGAGCATTTCGTAAAGTCCGGCAAATGGGAGGATGAGGTATGCTGGAAGTGACTTTGTATACGGACGGCGCGGCGAGGGGAAACCCGGAGGGACCGGGCGGCTACGGCGCGGTGCTGCAGTTTGTGGACAGCCAGGGCAGGCTGCATGAAAGGGAGCTGTCGGCGGGCTATCAGAAGACGACGAATAACCGGATGGAGCTGATGGCGGTTATTGCCGGACTGGAGGCGCTCAACAAGCCCTGCCGGGTGGAGGTGATTTCGGATTCCCAGTATGTGACCAACGCCTTCAACAAGGGATGGCTGGATGGGTGGCAAAAAAAGAACTGGAAGGGCGCGTCGGGACCGGTGAAAAATGTGGATCTCTGGAAGCGTCTTCTGGCGGCGGCAGCGCCTCACGAGCTGCATTTCACCTGGGTGAAGGGGCATGCGGGGCATCCCGAAAACGAGCGCTGCGATAAGCTGGCAACCACCGCGGCTGACGGCAGGGAGCTTTTGGTGGATACCGGGGGACAATAATGGAAGGAGTGGATTATGGAAATCAAGCGGTGTGTGAAGGATGCTTTTGTGGTGATCGGCAAGGAAGGCTCGACGGAGGATGGAGAGGGCTTCATCGCAAGGCTGTGGGAGGATGCGAACGGACATTTTCATGAGGTTGCGCATCTGGCGAAACGGGATGAAAACGGGAATATTGGCGGAATCTGGGGCGTGATGTCGGATTTTTCCCGGACCTTTCTGCCCTGGGAGGATGGGTTTTCAAGAGGGCTCTATCTTGCGGGAGTGGAATGTGAGGATGGAACAGAGGCGCCCGCAGGATGGGTGAAGTGGGTGGTTCCGGCGTATGAGTATCTGTATGTGGAGAATGAGGATGGCAGCACCTTCTCAAAGGTGATTGCATATCTGGAGGAAAACCATATTCCGCTTGCGGGGGCGGTGCATGATTTTACCTGTCCCGAAACCGGAAAGGGGTATCTGTTTTTCCCGATCAGCAGGCTGTGAAGATAGATGATTTTATCGGATACTTGTCAGACCATGTTATTTTACAGACGGAGTGTTACCGGAGACGGTCTGACTGCAAAAAGCAACCTTATCCTTGAATGGAGCGGTTGCTTTTTGTATTGCATGGAAAGTCTGGTGTGGGTAAAGGATATTACAGAGGAACCAATGCCGCGAAAAAAATGAGGGATTTTGTCCGGAGAACACGAATACTATAGTAAACGACAAAAAGATTGTCGTTTACTATAGCCTGATGCATACGTCCGCATAGGGAAGCATCGCTGCTTTAGCAGCGTGCGGACGATGCAAACGGAAACGACTTATGTCGTTTCCTATGTCTGACAGGAAGTGAATACGGGAGGGGCAGCGGCAGTTTTTTTCTGACAGCTTGGGCAGGTCTACGCGTTCATCGCGCAGACCGTGAGAAATTGTGCCGGTAGTGAGAAGGAATGAAGATGGAAGAGGAAGAGATCGTCAGATTGATAAAGGAAAAGCCGGAGGAGGGAATTGCGGCTGCCATGCAGGCCTACGGCGCGCGGGTGCGCGGCATGGCAGAGCGGGTTCTTGGCGCATCGCGGCAGGAGGATGTTGAGGAATGCGTGGCGGACATTTTTGTGAAGGTCTGGCAGGGGATTGACACATATTGTCCTCAAAAGGCAGGTCTGGCGTTCTGGATTCTGGGCATTGCGCGGCATGTGGCGATTGACAGGCTGCGGCGGATTGCCGGGAAGGAGACCTGGCCGCTGCCGGATTTTAAAGATACGGAACGGCTGGGGGTGACGCCGGATTTTTCAGAGGAGGTGGCACGGCGGGAAAACGTCCGCATCATCCGCGAGGCGGTGCATGGCATGAAACAGCCGGACAGGAGCATTTTTCTGCTGCGGTATTTCTATTTTCTTCCGGTAAAGGAGATCGCGGACAGGCTGGGCATGACGGATAAGCAGGTGGAAAACCGGCTGCGCAGGGGCAGGAACAGGTTGAAAACGGTGCTCACCAAAAAGGGGGTGATCCTGGAATGAAACGGGAAGAATGGATGGAATATCTGGAAGTAGAGGAACAGGATCTGATCGAGGCAGAAAAAGCGATAAACAGCACAGGACAGCCCCAAAGGCGGCGGCTGAAAGGGCGGCGGCTGGTTGTGCTTTTGGCGGCGTGTATGCTCATGGCAGCCTGTCTTGCCGTAGCGGCGGCGGGCATGCAAAGGGGCACGGGCCCGCTGGCATCCTGGTTTCAGGTTTCCGATGAGCGAACCGGGGAGCTGCTCGACCAGCTTACCCTGGAGCCCGGTACAGTGGCAGAGGATGCCGGATATGTCATGGAAGTGACGGAGGCGGCGAGCGACGGAAAGAGCGTCTATGCCGCGATAACTGTGACAGCGCCTAATGGGAGCGTCAGGTGAAACAAAAGAGCAGACCTCCAAGACCGCCTGAAAGAGAGAGCGTCCGAAACAGGCTCAGACATTTACAGGAGCAAGGCAGACAGCAAAAGCCACGAAAGAAATCCTTTGACAGAGACAGCCGATAGGCAAAGAAAACCGCCGCTATGGTTTTACCCATACACGGCGGCATACATATGGAGATTATGTTTCCTGTTTCTTTATAACGGTTACTTTCAAGTTCTCCGCTTCTATCAGCGCTTCCTGCTTGCATTTCGGGCAGTAAAGAGGATAGTTTTTAAGAACGGTATCTTCTCTTATTCTGTCACGGGTTTTGTTGCCGCAAACAGGGCAGTATATCCACTCTACCTTAATTTACTTCATGTTGCTCTACTTTATTTTCAATAATCAGACAACAGCAAAAGACAAATTCGATTATTAGCATAAATGTTGCCACGATGGTGGAAGAACAATATAAACCAAGAATTAAAACTGCAATCGGTATAATAACTGAGAGTACATAATATGTTTTTGAATGATACAGCCAACCATAAGGAAGTAAATGTGCGCCAAAAATCATAGCATAAACCATTAGCATTTTATCAGGCACAGCTGCATATACCCACATCGCTATTAAAATATAAAGTATCTGGTTTACCGCAAATAGCACTCCCAAATTACCAAGAGGGTTATCCTTATTTTGAAAATCCACTCTTATTAACTTTGAAATGATATAAGCCAATGGAACTAATGGAGCTGAGCAAAAGAATGTGTACAAGTTTTTTGTTAAAATAGGCAGAGACGATGCATGTATGACTAAAATAGCTATCCATAAAACGACAGATGCAATAATAAAATGTAATCCTCTTTTCTGCTTTTTCCTATTATCTACCCTTAGTTCTTGTAATGCTAAAAGTAATTGTTCTTTATTTTTCATGCTGCATACTCCTTTTCGACTGATATTCCCGCAATACCTGCGTGTAAATTTCGCCTTGCCTTTTACTGTACTTTTGATATATCGCTATACAGATAAAATATAAAATAAAAATGATTCCAATGAACGCCCCCCATTGAGCTATTGTACCTTTACCCTCAAAGAAGCCAAACCAATAAAATCCAAGGCATTCATATAAACTAATTACACTCATAAAACAAGTTAATCTTCTTGTAAAACTCCACTTTTTAATAATCAAACGGGTAAAAATCAAATTGAAAATGAAAACACCGCCGACTATCCAAAACACTAATTTCGTCAAACTTTTTGTTGAAATAGTCTGAATATTAAAAATATGATTATAAGCTAAAATTAGAATTAGAAACCAAGTGGTACAAAAAGCAATCCCGTTTCTCATCCATACTCCAAATTGAATAACCTTGTCCTTGCAATTTTGCATATTTTCCTCCTATATTGACAACATATTACGGATTGCTGGTACATATTTTCTGGATATGTAAAGTTGCTCTCCATTACACATTGTTACTAAAATTGTTCGGTTAATCTCAGGCTTTAATGACCTAATCTTATTTATATTGACTATCTGTGATTTTGAAATTCTGATAAAGTCTTTATCAGAAAGAACCATCTCCAATTCATATAGCCGTTGCCTGACTTCCATCACATCGTCTTTAGTATATAAAAAAGTACGATTGTCCACGGATTCAAAATACAATATATCAAATGAGTTGACAAGGCACCATTCATTATCTTTTTTTGCCTGTAGTTTCTTATCAAACATTTCGATATGGTATTTCAGTCGCACAATTTCATCATCTATTTGCCTGCATTTGATAACTACTTGCAGGGTTTCTTTTATATGTTCTATAATCTGAATATCCATTTGACACCTCCAATACAATTATAACTACCTATAGTATCTTTCTCAAGAGTTCCAAGATAAGAGGTACAAATACAGATACCAAGATGCCACTTTTTCTTGTCTATCTGCTAACCTTATAGAAAGCAGGAATATAAGTCCTGCCTTAGATTACCTTTTTGTCCTGCCATCAATCGGCTTTTTTGCACTCTTTGGTATCAGCCAAACACGATTGATGTTCATTACACCCTCAATTCGGTTCTCCTTGCAAAGCCGCTGTACCCATCTGAGCGACACATTCCATTTTTTTGCGGCTTCCTGTGCTGTCATATATTCAAACATATTTGACCTCCTGTTGTGTACTGTATATAGTATAGCCGTTTGAACGAACTATATCAAGCTTGCGAAAGTGAACTTTCACAGCTACTACATAGAGATTAAATTCCCTATAACAAGAAACTTCATGGCGTTCTACCAATACAGCCCGAAAGAAAAGCAGCAGAGCATTACACCCTGCCGCCTGTCTGCTATGCGTAAATGATTTCGTTATCCACAATCTCCATCGCACACGCCCGTATGTTATTCATTCTTCCTGTCCATTCTAAGGCGTTTTCTGCCTTTAGCTGTTCCGTGATACCCTGTGCCTGTTTCATATCCTCTATGAGCCTTTCAAAGCGTTTCTGCGCTTGTTCGTTGATGTCGGCAAGATAAGTGTTGAGTTTGCCGCTGGTCAAAAGCGTTGTGTAGGTCGCTTTTCTATGCTCTTTCAGGTAGCGTTTGTGTCGCTGCCCCCATATCCCGATAGGCTTTTCTTCTTCGGGTGGTAAGGTAAGACACGGCAGATAGTATTCGCCTTGCAGTTCGTACCAAAGACCGTTGTTTTCATCATAAATGTACTTGTCCATCTTGAAATCCTCCAGTATAATATATTCGCACATATGTCACTGTTTCCCGATTGCCACTTGTTGTTATAACTTGTTATCAGACTTTCCTTCCCTTATTTTTGCCCTTATGAGGTGGCGAGGGAAGCATAAACGCAAGTGAAATCGTATAAAGGGATAAGGTTGACACACTGCGATAAATCCTTTGTTTTCAAGCGTTTTGGAGGATTTTATTAAAGCCCTAAGGGGGCAGTAACCACTTATGAAATCGTGGTTTTCAAATTCGGGTTTGAAATATGATAAAAGCGAGGAGGCGGTTAATGTGTGTCAGGCGATCCAGGAAATGAGGTTGGAGTCGGAAGAGAAAAAGGCTCAGGAGATTGCAAAAAATCTTTATAGAATGGGGATGGAAATTGAAAAGATAGCACAGGGTGTAGGTTATGCCGCGGAAATAGTAAAGGGCTGGCTTGGGATTGAATGCAGTAATGATCTAAAAATGTGAGGAAAATGCAGCCTGAATTTTTAGAGAATATGAATGTCTTATCGAGCTATTATGAACAACCGGATCCGTATGCAGAGGCGCCATCCTGCCATGTCAATTTGTTGGAATTGTCAAGGTACGTCAGGCAATGCGGGAAAAAGCTGGTTGACCTGACGAAAGAAGAGATACAAAAATTTTCCATTTGATTTTGTTTGCACTGCATATTGATGATCCGTTAAATATTGATGGTTTCCCTGCAAAAAATCAGAAAAAAGCTTTTGCCAGACATTCTGAGATCCTGGCGAGCACATCGATTAATTGCTGCTGGTCTGCGTGGCTGTAGGCGGAAAATGCGCCGGAGCAGCCGCGCAGCAGCACGGTTAAAAGGACTTCTTTTTCCAGATTTCCCTGATATTCCGGATGGGTGGCGAAAATGGCGGCTTTGATTTTGGTTTCCAGCCCGGAGAGCAAAAGCGGCTGTCTGCTGCCGGAAAACAGAATATTCACAAGAGTTCCCCGGTTGGACAGCGCGTCAAAAAGCTCCAGACAGCCCTCAGTCGGATTTTCCAGCAGGGAATTGATGTGGGCAATATTCTGAAAAACAGTTTCGATCGCTTCTTCCTCCAACGTTTCTGATAACTGATAAATATCTTCAAAATGCTGGTAAAAGGTCGCCTTGTTGATGAGCGCCTTCTCCGCCAGCTCCTTTACCGTGATTTTCTCCAAAGGCTTGACTGCCCGCAGTTCAATAAACGCATTGATGATGCTCCTGCGCGTCCGCTGTGCTCTTAAGTCCATATTTTCCTCCGTGAGGTTGCAAAAGGGGGGCGAAGAAAGACCGTGAGGGGACAGACGGGATTGCAAAGCTGTGAATAGATGGATGGACGGTGGGCACAGCCTGTTTCCGGTCGCGATATCCGAGGCGGGAAATTCCATAAAATGTCCGGATATTCCTGAACGCCACAGGGCGCAACGAACTCACTTCGTTCGGACAGTATTGCGCCCTGTGGCAGGAATTTCCAGCCATTTTGGGAATTTCTCCGATTCGGATAAAGTGACTGGAAACAGGCTGTGCCCACCGCCCATCCATCTATTCACAGCTTCGCAATCCCGTCTGTCCCCTCACGGTCTTTCTTCGCACCCCTCTTAATCAACGTTATTGAAAAAGTGTCGCATAACACAACAATTTCATGATATGTCAGGTTATTTAACAATTCAGAAATCAGTCAGATAATTCAACATTTCATAAAATCTGCAAATTGTCAATTTTCACCGATTCGCTATAATTATAATAAGATAAACGACTATAGTCAATCAAAAATACTATGGTTTTGGATTTTTATCCGCTATCGGGTAACAGTTCAGATCTGCCTGAACTGTTATGTTATCAGGTTACAATTCAGCCTGCGCCTGCATCGTAACGGCGCCAGCATTTTCTTGTAAGTGCGGTGAAACAAGCCAAACAGGCCGGCAGGGATGCCTGATCACTTTTATGTTTGATTATGAGCGGGAAACAACGTATCGGGTAATGTAGCGTCAGAGGGAGAAGAAGGCGGTCAGGGGATGGTCAGGACAGGGCGGCATTGCGAAGTGACGATATGCGAAGCGGGAAATTCCGCCAGCCAATACTCTTGTTTTCTCACCTATAAAGAACAACCAGAAAGGAGCCAATGATGGACAAATACGGATTTTACACAGGACAGATTTTTGATGCTTATGAGGAACTGGGATGCCATGTGGACGCCGCCGGGGCGGTGTTTCGCACCTTCGCGCCCGCCGCGTCCCGGATCGCCCTGATCGGGGATTTTAATGGATGGACGGAAGGCCCGATGCAGAAAATACACGACGGCAACTTTTGGGAATGCTATATGAGCGGGGCAAAACCGGGCCAGATGTATAAGTTCCGGATCTATGACAGAAACGGCAATGCAACGGACCACTGCGATCCCTACGGCTTTGGCATGGAGCTGCGCCCAAACAGCGCTTCCATCATCAGGGACATGCATGCCTACCGGTTCCATGACGGGGAATGGATGAAAAAAAGAAATGACCGCAGGGCGGAACCGCTCAATATTTACGAGATGCATCTGGGCTCCTGGCGCGCGAATGAAAAGGAGGAGCACGGCTGGTTTTCCTACAGGGAGCTGGCAGAACCGCTGGCTGCCTATTTAAAAAAGGCGGGCTATAATTATGTGGAGGTCATGCCGTTGGCGGAGCACCCCTGTGATGAATCCTGGGGCTATCAGATCACGGGCTTTTACAGTCCGACGGCGCGCTACGGAACGGCGGATGACTTAAAAGCGTTTGTGGATGTTCTGCATCAGAACGGAATTGGTGTGATTCTGGATTTTGTGCCGGTGCATTTTGCGACGGACGGCTATGGTCTGGCAAATTATGACGGCACTGCGCTGTACGAATATCCGAATTCGGATGTGGGAAACAGCGAATGGGGCAGCAAAAACTTCATTCATTCCCGGGGGGAGGTGCGCAGCTTTTTACAGTCGAATGCGGCGTACTGGTTAAAGGAATATCATTTTGACGGACTGCGCATGGATGCCATCTGCAATATCATTTACTGGCAGGGAGACAAGGCGCGGGGGGTGAACGGGAACGCGGTTTCCTTTATCCAGACGATGAACAGCGGGTTAAAGCAGCGCTTTGACGGCATCATTCTGGCAGCGGAGGATTCCACTTCCTTTCCGGGCGTGACATGTCCGGTACATCAAAATGGGCTGGGCTTTGATTATAAATGGGATATGGGCTGGATGCACGACACGCTGGAATATTTTCAGTCCGCGCCGGAATACAGAAGCCGGGATTATCACCGGCTGACCTTTTCCATGATGTATTATTATGATGCCAATTTTATTTTACCTTTTTCCCATGACGAGGTGGTGCATGGCAAGGCGACCATCGCCCAGAAGATGAACGGGAAGTACGAAGATAAGTTCCCGCAGGCCCGCGCCATGTATTTGTACATGTATGCGCATCCCGGCAAAAAGCTGAATTTCATGGGAAATGAGCTGGGGCAGCTGCGAGAGTGGAGTGAAAAGCAGGAACAGGACTGGTGCGTGCTCACCTATCCGGTACACGACGCTTTTCATCATTTTATGATGGATTTAAACCGGTTGTATCTGGAAAATGCCGCGTTTTGGGAAATGGATTATGACAGGGACGGCTTTGCCTGGTGGGATTGTCATGAGGAAGCGCGCTGTGTGTATGTTTTTGAAAGGAAAAGTAAAAAGCAACGGATTCTGGCAGTGTTCAACCTTTCGGACAGGCAACAGGAGGAGTTTGTGATTTCTTCTGCCGATGACCGGGCGCTTGTGCCCATGCTTGGCAGCGAGTGGGAAAGATATGGAGGAATGCAAAAGGAGAATAAAAAAGCGCTTTTGTTTCGAGAGGGAAGGCTTTCTGTGACATTGCCTGCGTTTTCAGGGACGGTGTATGAGATCAAATAGTACCTATTGCATAAAGAAGGCGTTATAATCGCATTTGAATATTTCAGTTAAAGCGATTAACATATCCACGCTGGGATTGTTGATTCCCGTTTCAACCTTGCTGAATGTTGCGGTGCTGATATCCAGCCCCTGCAGCTGTAGCATGGTTACAACGTCACAATTCCGCAAGCCGCACTGGATTCGCAGTCTTCTGATGTTTGTGCCGACCAGGTGGTTGGTGCGCTGGTTTATTCGTTCCATGTTTTTTCTCCTGTTTCAAATTTTATCCAGAATCACAGAAATGATGTTTCCAAAATGGAAGCAAATGTGGTAGAATAGAAACAAAAACGGAGGATTACCATGGACTATCCGAAACTGACGCAGAACGAATTTGACAAATTTTCATTATACTTTGTGGAAACAGGAGATTTGAGCGGATTTTTCAGGCTTTGGGAGGCATACCCTGAGCATGCGCAGGAATGTATGAGAGTATTTGATGAATTGATTGCGAATGAACCGCCCGTTTCGAAAGCGCAGGTGGAAGAAGCGTACGAAAGGTTCAAGATCAAAGCGAAGAAGAAAGGCTGTGAATGATGCGGGAGACGCTGTCTTTCGGGCACTGGGGAGGAATCGGGACTGACGGCAGCGAAGCGGTATCAGGATTTGGAAAAAGAAATACAGGAAGCGCCAAACTTTCGGTGATTGATCATGGTGAACAGAAGGTTTGGCGCTTTTTTTGATACAGAGATCGGGATATTATTACGGGAAAGCATAGCAAAAAATGATAATACAACGGAAGCGTTTAGGAGTATACTTTTCCTATCAAACAGGAAGGGCGGTCAGGTATGAATAATCTGGAATTAGTCGAAACGGTATTGTATTATATTGATGATCACATATCAGACGAGATTGCGTTTAAGGATTTGGCGGAAAAATTTGGGTACTCACCTTTTCATTTTCACCGGATTTTTTCTGCGGTAACTGAGCAAACTCTGATGGAATACATCAGAAGGCGCAGGCTTGCGATAGCGCATCAAAAGCTGTGTAAGACACAGGAAACCGTGACGCAGATATGCTACGGTGTGGGGTTTAACAGCATACAGACCTTTAACCGGGCATTTAAAGAGACCTTTGGGATGTCGCCGCTACAGGCGAGGGAAAGCAGGGCGTTCATCACATACAGGGATGTGCCGACCATTGTGGCGGGATATTGTAAGAAGGTGGAGCTGGAAGCCTCTTTTGCCATAGAACCGAAATTTGTGACGAGAGACGAATTTGTAATTGCCGGGTATCGTAAGCATACGAAAAACGGGTTTTCTGTGATCGGAGAATCCTGGCATGAGCTGAAGCAGCATCTGGATTGTATACAAAGAAAAAATGAGAAGGTTATGTATGGATTTGAGGATTATTCGGAGGATTATAGCGAGGAGCCTTTGGCCTTTTATTATATGGCCGCTGTGGAGGTGGACGAGGGGAGCGGGCTGCTGCCAGGAATGTATAAAAAGGTTGTGCCCAAAGCGGAATATGCAGTATTTACAGTGAACGGAAACAATGCGAATGGAGAGATAGGACAGGCATTTCGATATATTTATCATGTCTGGCTGCCGAATTCAGCGTATTGTATGGATGAAAGAATACTTGCCGATTTTGAATATTATGATGAGCGATGGGATTGTCAGTCGAAAGCAGCCCAATCAGATATTTATATTCCAATCAGAAAGCTGGAGGAGGGATGATGGCGTTTTGTGATGTATTTAAGGAGTTTCAGAACATAAGAGTGGATGAAGCTGTTTTTTTGAGGCAGCATGAACCCGAAAAAGATGCCAGGCCATTCTGGGAGATATATTCTGATGAGGAAAATTTCAGATATTATGGCGGTTACAGAAAGCCGGAGGATTGGGATGAAAAGAGAGAAATGCGCGCGGTAGCGAGCAGAGTGAAGGGGTTTTTGGGAAAACGTGAATATTCGTGGGTAATAACCTTTTATGGCGAGGTGATTGGACAAATCCAGTTATTCAATTTTATGAATCATAATACCTGTGCGGAGGTGGGGTATTTTATCAAAAGAAAATACTGGAACCAGAATATCAATACCAGGGTATTGGAAGCCGTATGCAGATTTGCTTTCGATGTGATGGGATTGGAACGGATTGAAGCCATGGCGCATGTTGAGAATATCGGTTCCAACAAAACCCTGGAAAAGGCCGGCTTTACGAAGGAGGGAATGATGCGAAAGCGTTTCTATCTGCGGGGAAAAGCGGAAAATGCCAATATGTACGCCATCACAAGGGATGAGATGTGTGGCATAAGAAACTGAAAATCAGAGGATCATATAAAAGTGGGACGATGCGTCCCGGAAGGCATTCCTGCGCTTTGCATTCCGGGACGCATTGTCCCATTTGTGTATTATTTCCTGTAAAAATCGATCAGGTTATCCATTTTTGCGGTCATGTTTTCCATGACCAGGTCAAGGATGGCGAGAGCTGTCATGCATTCCACGACCACCACGGCGCGGGGGACGATGACGGGATCATGCCTGCCCTTGATCTGGATTGATCTGTTTTCGTGATCCTTGCCGATGGTTTCCTGTTGTCGGAAAATGGAGGGCGTGGGTTTCACATAAGCGCGCAGGAGGATGGTATCGCCGTCGCTGATGCCGCCCAGAATGCCGCCCGCGTGGTTCGTTTTTTTGTGCACGCCGTTTTCATCGGTGTAAAAGGCGTCGTTATTTTCGGAGCCGCGGGCGCTGGCCACCGCCGTGCCGTCGCCGATCTCAAAGGCCTTGACCGCGCCGATGGAGAGGATGGCGCTGCCCAGACGGGCATCCAGCTTGTCAAAGACCGGTTCGCCGATGCCGGCGGGCATGCCGGTGATGCGGCATTCGATGATGCCGCCGGAGGAATCCAGCTGTGCCATACAGGAGGAAAGATATTCCTCTGCCTGGGTAGAGGCGATGCGGTCCGGCATGCCGGTGGCGGTCTGGGTGATCGCATCCTGATCAAAGCGGGACATGTCGATGGAAACCGGACCGATTGCTTTTGTGTAGGCGCAGATTTCGATCCCCAGCTCTTTTAATATTTTGGCGGCAATCGCGCCTGACGCCACGCGCCCGATGGTTTCTCTGCCGGAGGAACGCCCGCCGCCGCGGTAGTCCCGAAAGCCGTATTTTTCATCAAAAGTGTAATCGGCATGTCCGGGGCGATAATAGGAAGCGATTTCCGTATAGTCCGCCGAACGCTGGGAGGTATTGGGAACCAGCAGGGAAATCGGCGTGCCCGTGGTCTTTCCCTCAAAAACCCCCGAAAGAATCTGTACGCTGTCATCCTCCCTGCGTGGGGTTGCATAGCGCGTGGATCCGGGTTTTCTTCTATTTAAATAAGTCTGGATGTCTTCCTCGCACAGGGGAAGTCCTGCCGGGCATCCGTCCACGACCACGCCCAGCGCCTTGCCGTGGGATTCCCCCCATGTGGTAACGGTGAAGTTTTTTCCAAAAGTTGAGCCTGCCATATGTTGTTTCGTCCTTTCCAGTCTGCAATATGAATATCACAGGTGTCCTGTGGTTTGCGTGGCAGGGGAATCCGGGAGAAGCTGCCGCCTGCCCTGTCCGCCAGCTTCTCCCGGATTCCCCTGCCACGCAAACTGTAACACCAGTATAAAGCATTTTTGGCGCGCGCACAAGGAATTCTTGTTATTTTGCCATAACTATGATAGAATGAGGATATTGTTTACGCGTCAGCCGGAAGGATGAGCAGCCTGGCGGCGGGACATGGATATAACAGGAAAATGCAAGAGGTTGTTATGAAGAAAGAGAGACAGGCGAATCTGGAGCTATTACGCATCATCGCCATGCTGATGGTAGTGATGATGCATTTGGCAAATCATGGAAATCTGATCGGCTTTGCGAAGCCGGGCAGCGCTTCCTATTATGTGGCATGGACGCTGTTTGGCGTGTCGTTTCCCGCCATCACCGTATACCTTCTGATCAGCAGCTATTTTTTGATCGATGCAAAATTTTCGGTCTGGAAGGTGGCGAAAATGGGAGGGCAGGTCTTTTTTTATGCCGCCGGCATCACGGCGCTGTTCTGGATTTTTGGGGATGTGGAGCATACGTTGAAGGATATGGTATTTTCCCTGCTGCCCATATCCTCTGATTTTTACTGGTTCATTTCCATGTACGTGGGCATGTATCTGCTGGCGCCCGTCATGAACCGGCTGATCCGCGCGCTGACCAAAAGACAGCTGCAGTGCGCGATGGCGTTAAGCTTTGTGCTGGTATCGGTATGGCCCAACATCATTTATTTTTCCTCCGCGTTAAATACGGCGGGGGGCGTGAGCATCAGCTGGTTTTTGACGGTATATCTGTTCGGCGCGTATTTAAAGCTGTATTACAGGCCGGACGGACACTTTGGCAAAAAGCTTCTGTATGCCTGTCTGGCGCTGCTTCTCATTCCGGCAAGCCGCTTTGCGATAGAGGGCTTGTTAAAGACGCCGCTTGGAAAAATCAGCATTCTGGACGATCTCATGTGGGGCTACAGCGTTTTTTATTCCTACAGCTCGATTCTGGTCAGCGCCGCGGCTATTCTTTTGTTCATCGCCTTTCTGAATCTGGAAATCAGGCCGGGGCGGACGGCGCGCATTGTGAATCGCATAGCCGGGGCGGCTTTCGGCGTCTATCTGATCCATGACCATCTGTATTTGCGGGAAACGCTGTGGGAGAGGATAAATACAGTTGCGCTATTGGATAAATGGTATCTGCTGCCCGCCTGTCTGGCGCTTGTGACGGCAGTCTATGCGGTCTGTACCATGATAGAGCTTTTGCGGGCGGGGCTGTTTGCGCCGCTTGACAACAGCAGGCGTTTGAGAGGATTTTTCAGAGAAATAGATGATAAGCTTGGAAGGCTGTGGAGGGGCGGAGCATAAAAACGCAAAAGCGCCAAAGCGTGCAGGAGGGATAAAGGATGAAATATGAAGTATTAAAAAGAGAGGGAATGGCGAAGCGGGCTGTGATGGAGACGGTGCACGGTACGATCCAGACCCCGGTTTTTATGAATGTGGGAACGGTGGCGGCGATCAAAGGTGCGGTATCCACGGAGGATTTGGAGCAGATTGGCACACAGGTGGAGCTGTCCAATACCTATCATCTCCATGTGCGTCCCGGAGATGAAAAGATCAAGGCCTTCGGGGGACTGCACAAATTCATGTCCTGGAATAAGCCGATTTTGACGGATTCCGGCGGTTTTCAGGTGTTTTCTCTGGCAGGGCTTCGCAAAATCAAGGAGGAAGGTGTAACCTTCCGCTGCCATATTGACGGACACAAAATTTTTATGGGTCCCGAAGAGAGCATGCGGATTCAGTCCAACCTCGCCTCCACCATTGCCATGGCCTTTGACGAGTGCGCGCCCGCGAAGGCGGAGCGGCTGTATGTGGAGAATTCTGTGGCGCGCACCACCAGATGGCTGGAACGTTGCCAAAAGGAGCTGCATCGTTTAAACGCGTTGGAGGATACGATCAACAAGGAGCAGCTTTTATTCGGCATTAATCAGGGAGCTGTTTATGAGGATATCCGCATTGACCATGCGAAGCGGATTGCCGAAATGGAGCTGGACGGCTATGCGGTGGGCGGTCTTGCGGTGGGAGAGACCCATGAGGAGATGTATCACATCCTGGATGTGACGGCGCCTCATCTGCCCTCAGACAAGCCGGTCTATCTGATGGGCGTGGGCACACCGGCGAACATTCTGGAAGCGGTGGAGCGGGGCGTGGACTTTTTTGACTGCGTATATCCGACCAGAAACGGGCGTCATGGTCATCTGTACACCAACTTCGGAAAGATCAATCTTTTCAACGCAAAATATGAGCTGGATGAGCGCCCGATTGAGCCGGGCTGTCAGTGTCCGGCGTGCAGACGGTATTCCCGCGCCTATATCCGGCATCTGTTAAAGGCGAAGGAAATGCTGGGCATGCGGCTGTGCGTGCTGCATAATCTGTATTTTTACAATACGATGATGACGGAGATCCGAAATGCCCTGGATGTGGGAGAATTTGCGGCATATAAGAAGAGAAAGCTTGACGGAATGAGCAATATTGTGTATGATGAACAACAGGGGTAAATTTTTGCTGAAGCTTTTGGCGAGAGGAATACAGGAGGAATTGAGTACATGAGCATTTTATTGACACAATCTGCGGAAGCCGGTATGGGGAGCATGCTGCCGGTCATTTTGATGTATGTGGTGGTTTTCGGCGCATTTTTCTATTTTGCGATGTATCGCCCGCAGAAAAAGGAACAGAAGAAGATGAGCGCGATGCTTTCTTCTCTGGAAATCGGGGACTGTGTCCTGACAAGCAGCGGCTTTTACGGGATTGTCATCGATATCACCGAGGATACCGTGATCGTGGAGTTCGGCAACAATAAGAACTGCCGCATTCCGATGCAGAAGAGCGCGATCTCCCAGGTGGAGAAGGCCAACGCGGAGTAAGGATGGCGAAGGGTGCGTTTTTGGCGGGCGGGGCAGTTTCAAGTCTGCCTGATATGCTGACGCAGGCCATGTAACGGAAAATGGCGGCGGCATTTCTTTCAGGGGATGCTGCCGCTCAAAAAATACGCCGGTTTCAGGGCTGTGTTTTACAGCATTGGAACCGGCGTATTTTTACGACAAGGGAATAAGGAGGCGTGTGCGAATGAAAAAGGTGGCAGGAATGATATTGGCAATGGCGGGAATCGTCATGGTGATAGCAGGCGTGGTGATAAAGGTGAGAAAAGAGACGACAGCGGTCATCGGCGGGGCGGATGGTCCGACCGCGATCTTTCTTGCGGGGAAAATCGGAAACGGGTCTATGCTTGCAGGGGCAGGTGTGGCGGCTGTTTTGGTGATAGCGGGCATAGTTCTGATAAGAAAGAAAAAGTGACAGAAGCGACAGAGATGGCAGCCCAATAAAGGAAGATATATGCCGTCATTTATGGTTCTGCACGGAATTGCCTGACGCATACAATGCAGGGAACAATGGGAGCTGCGTGCCAATGGCACTACGTTTTTACGGGTCCGCGTGGCAAATGCGCAGAGCTGCAAAAATGGTTATGAATATTCGGAAAGGAAAGGTGAGAATGAGATGAAGGTTGTGGATATGCACTGTGATACGGTTTCAGCGCTGATGAAACGGCGGGAGTGGTCCCTTGCGGACAACGACCTGCACCTGCGCCTGGATAAAATGGAGGCGGGGGATTACCTGCTGCAGAATTTTGCGCTGTTTGTGTACATCGGGGACGGCAAAGATCCGTATCGGGCGGCGATGGAAATGGCGGATCGTTTTGAGGAGCAGATGGGTCTTTTCCCGGACAGGATCGCGCAGGTAAAAAGCTATGCGGACATTGAGAAAAACCGGGCGGAAGGAAAAATCAGCGCGATGCTCACGATAGAAGAGGGCGCGGTCTGTCAGGGAAGCCTTGCAAAGCTGCGGGAATTTTATGACAGAGGCGTGCGGATGATGACGCTGACCTGGAATTTCCCCAATGAAATCGGTTTTCCCAATGTGGCGATGCCAAAGGAAGGGGAAGCGCCCGACTTCACAACGCCCCAGACCGAAAAAGGGCTGACGGATTTCGGCGTCATGGCGGTGGAGGAAATGCAGCGGATGGGAATGATCGTGGATGTTTCCCATCTGTCCGATGCAGGCTTCTGGGATGTGTATCATCATACGAAAAAACCCTTTGTGGCGAGCCATTCCAATGCCCGGGCAATCTGCGGGCATGTGCGCAACCTGACGGACGACATGATCCGCGCGCTGGGTGAGCGTGGGTGTGTGACGGGGCTCAATTTCTGTGCGGATTTTCTGACGGACGCCGTCAAGGGCGAAAAAAATGAGGGAACCATCGAGGCGGTGGTGCGCCACGCAAGGCATATCACGGCGATGGGCGGCATGGAATGCCTGGGGCTTGGCAGCGACTTTGACGGGATTCCCACCCATGCAGAGCTGACCGGCGCGGATAAGCTGCCGCTTTTGGAGGATGCGCTGAAAAAGGGCGGATTTTCGGCGTCTGAAAGGGAAAAGATTTTCTCCGGGAACGTGCTGCGCCTGTATCGGGAGCTGCTGTAGCGCGCCGGTTTAGAAAATTTTAAGAATTCATTTGGGAAAGCTTTATGCAAAGCTGTAGCTGTATTTTCTTTTTTTGCGCTATCCTTACTCTACGATGATGGAAACGGAGGGCGGAACATGAAAAATACAGGATTTTACCAGAAGGAAAAAGAAAATACCGGCAGGAGAAGGGGATGGAACGCGGTGACGGTCGTTTTGTTCGTTTGTGCCCTGCCGGTTTTGATTCCGCTGGTGTGTGGAGCTGTGGCGGTGCTTCTGGGAGCGGTCCTTGCGGTGGCGGGCGGCGCGATCGCCATCGTCACAGGCGCCGTGGGCGGTCTGCTCGCGCTGTTAGCAGGGGCGGCAGGCTGTATCCTTGCGGCAACCGTGAGTCTGGCGGCTCTTTTATTTGGCTCCCTGTTGGGAATCGGCTTTGGCAGTGTGCTTTTATTTTCCGCACCGGCGAGCGCGCTGGCGATTCTGGGCGTGAGCCTGATGGCGGCGGGCGGCGGCATTTTGGGAAGCCTGCTTTTGTGGCAAATCTGCGTATTTCTCATCCGGGTTTTCAGAGGTCTGACAGGATGGACGCGGGAGAGGATTTTGCAGCGAAAGGAAAAGAGGGCAATGCGGGCAGCGCAGGCTGCTGCAAAAGAGGAGGGCGGTCAGGATGCGTAAATTTACAGCGACAGTAATGGTGGCGGCAGCGGCGGCAATCGCTGTCGGCGGGGTTTTGTTTGGCGCGGGATGCGCGATGGGCGGCTCACCGGGCTTTTATTACGACGGGGACGGCATACATGTGAAGGAGAGGACGGCTATCCCGCAAAGAGAGGATCATGTGCAGGCGTATACGAAGCTGTCTCCGGTCAAAAATCTGGATATCCGGCTGGAAAACGCGGATCTTACGATCGTCCAGGGAGAGGAATGGGCGGTGGAATATGTGCTGGACGGATACCGGGCGGAGCCGGAATACAGGACGGAGAATCAGACCCTGACGATCCGGGAGGGAGAATGGAGGGGAGAAAATGACTGGCATATTTTCAGCTTCGGTCCGTCCTGGTGGAGGGACGAAAGCGCCCAAAGCGCTTCCCCTTATGTGAAAATCACAATCCCAAAGGACGGCGCGCTTGAACAGGTGATGCTGGAAAATGAATATGGCGATATTTTCGTTGAGAAAAAGCTGCTGGCAAAAGAGGTCAGCATATACGCGGAATGCGGCGCTGTGGAGATGGGAGACTGGGAAGGCGACAGCCTTTTGGTGGAGGAAGCCTATGGCTGCTTTACCGCCGGGCGGCTTAAGGGAGAAAGTCTGATCATATCCAGCGAAAGCGGAGAGGTGAAAACGGGCGCGCTTTTCGTGAAAAACGCGGATTTTCAGATGGAATACGGCGATCTGTCTGCGACTGTGGAGGAATGCGCCAGGGTGGAGGTGGAAAATGAAAGCGGCTCCGTCACGCTGGGGCTTGTGGGCGGCATGGAACGCTTTGGCGTCAGCCTCCATACGGACTGGGGAACGATCCGCACGCCTGACGGCTATGTGGAGGCGGATGAAATGGAAGGAAATTCTGATTTTGTCCGAAAAAAGGATGACGGGGCGAGCATCCGGATTCATACGGAATACGGGGATATCCGGGTGAGAGAGGAGGCGTAGAAATTTCGTCCGGCCGGCGGCTTTATGCCGGCATCCGGAGCGAAACGGAAGCGGAATGCCGCTATGGGCAGGGGTTATGGAAAATGAGAAAGCGATGATAGGCCAAACGGTCTGTGATCGCTTTTTTTTCGTTTTTTCCCGCGTCCTCTCTCTGCCGCGTAAAAAGTGGTCGCGCAAATAATATTTTAGTATTAAATCAAATTTAGTACTTGACAATACATAGTACTATGGGTATTATAACAGTAGCAGGAAGAGAGAAGGGAGTTTTTTTGGGGAAAGTAGAAGGTGATCATGCATGAATGCGCAGTTTAAGAAGGGGGTTTTGGAGTTGATTGTGCTGGAATCGGTTCGGGTCAGGGACATGTATGGCTATGAGCTGGTGGAGGAGGTTTCGAAGGTGGTGGACGTCAATGAGGGGACGATTTATCCGCTGCTTAAACGTATGACCAATGAGCACTATTTTGAGACCTACCTGCGGGAGTCAACGGAAGGACCGCCCCGGAAATATTATCATATCACGGCGGCAGGCATTTTGTACCGGGATAATCTGGAAAAGGAATGGAATGAGTTTTCACAGAAGGTATGCAGCTTTCTGGAGGAACAGAAAAGGGGAGCGAAATGAACAAGGCGGAATTTATAGCGGAACTGGACAGCAGGATCGCCGTCCTTGCGGAGGATGAACGGCGGGACATTCTGGATGAGTATGAACAGCATATCGATATCAAGGTGATGCGCGGGATGTCAGAGGAGGATGCCATAGCGGATTTCGGCAGGATGGAGGAGCTGGTAGCGGATATTCTGGAAGCGTATCATGTGCGGGCGGATTATGCGGATCCGAAGAGGGAGAAGAAAGAGCCGCAGAATATCACGGAGAGGCTCCTGCATGGCCGCCTTTTTAAGAAGGACGGCGCAGAAGAGCCGGATGCCAAAGGGCGGCAGTCAAAAGAGAGCTGGTTTGACGGGAAGCCATGGCAGAGGGTCAGAAATATTTGCAGCAGGATTGCCGGTTTTTGTAAAAAAGCAGTGCAAAACAGCATAGACGGGGTCAAGGGATTGGGCAGGAGCGTGCAAAAGGGCGCTGGCATCGTAATCGATTTTTGCAAAAAGCCCTTTGTGCGGCGGCGTAAAGCCAGGACGGAAGAAATCGTGCTGACAAAGGGGGTAGATGACAGCGGGAGGAGAGGAAAAAGAAAAATGAGAAAAGAGGCGGGATTTTCCGTAATGGGAGCAATCAGGGCGATGCTTGATGCGTGCGCTGCGGCGGTGATGTGGTGCCTGAAATGGATGTGGAATCTGTTCTGGCTCGGATCCGGAGCATTATTTGGCTTTGGAAGCTGCATCGTGATTTTTTTCATGGGAACGCTGGCAGTGCTTCTGGCGCTGGGGTATCCTCTGCGGGGGATCGCAATCGGGTGTCTGGGACTTGTCCTGTGCATGTCGAGCGTAACAGTCTGGTGCTTTTCCCTGATCGTCGGGAAAAGGAGGCTCAAAAGGGAGGCAGATACGGACAGAGCGCCTGCCAGGATGGCAAAGGAAGATGAAGTCCAGGTGCAGGAAACGGCAAAAGAGGAAGAAAAAGAGGAGGAGGAGTCGGCTCATGCGTAAGCTACATATGGTGTTGCTGGGGACTTTTGTGACGGGCGTTTTGCTGGGAGGAATCGGTACGGGCATCGCCTTTGGGGAATATTCGGAGATTGAATACGGCGGAAAGGTCAGCATTGGCGGGGAGAATGTGGTGGTGAAGGAGCTGGATTATGCATTCACGCCATCCCGGGAGGAACGGATTGTTTTGACTCCCTGTTACCGGCTGGAGAAAAATGTGGACTCGCTGGTGGTGGAGGATGCTTCTATCCCGGTGGGGGTGGTGCGCTATCGCGTATCCTACAATGAAAAAAGGGTTGCTCCACGGTTGAATTTCTGGGATACGGAGCCGGAAGACGGGCAGTGGGAAGATGCCTGGGAGGAGGCGGAGAGCAGGGCTTTAGAAGCGGGAAGAGAGATTCCCCAAAAGGAAGAAGAGCCGGATCGCTTAGCCGGAGAAGAAAGCGCAGAAACAGCGACAGAAACAGCGGCATCGGAGGATGCTGCCTGGGAAGGGGAGGAAGAATCCGCATTCCTGCATGAGGAGGATGGGGAAGTCATAATGCCGTCAAGACGTCTGACCTATCTGGAGCTGGGGTGTCGTTTTTACGGGAACGATTTTGAAATCATTATGGAGAATAAGGATAGAATCTTAAGCGACTTAAAGCAGAAACGGATTTGCCTCTATGAGCTCACGGATATTCAGGATGTGGAGATATTGGTGAATCCGGAATCGCTGCTGTATCTGGATGACCATTCGGGATGGAATTGAGGAAAGGCGGCTTTAGGGTTACAGTTCGGACAGGTCTGCGCGTTTATCGCGCGGACTGTGAGAATCGTGCCGGTAGCATGTTTTACGGGCTGATGCAGGAAAAGGCATCAGCCCGTTGTTTTTATTCTCTGCCGTCCCAGCAATAGGTGCAGAGCTTATCCTTATCGATGCCCACGGATTCGATCATGTCATCCAGTCTGTGGTAGCGCAGAGAGGTGAAATTAAGCTGTTTGCAGATGCGGTCGATCATCTCATGGTACTGCGCGCTGTCCGGATCCGCGTAGACTGCCAGATTCGGGTATTTGTCGCTGCCCTCCATGTCCCGGATGATCCTTCTGGTGATCAGGTCCATGTCCGAGGTGGAGCGGGAGAAATTTAAGTATTTACAGCCATAGAGCAGGGGCGGGCAGGCGGGACGGATATGTACCTCCTTCGCGCCGCTTTTGTATAAAAATTCTGTGGTTTCCCGAAGCTGTGTGCCGCGGACGATGGAATCGTCGATCAGAAGAAGGCTTCTGTTCTGGATCAGCTCATGCACCGGAATGAGCTTCATCTTCGCGATCAGATTGCGCTTGCTCTGGATCGTGGGCATGAAGGAGCGCGGCCAGGTCGGCGTATATTTGATGAAGGGCCTGGAATAGGGAATCCCGGATTCGTTGGCATAGCCGATGGCATGGGCGACGCCGGAATCGGGCACGCCGGCGACGATATCGGGCTTCACGCCTCCGGCATCTCGTCTGGCCAGGGCCGCGCCGCAGTGATAACGCATCTCTTCCACGCTGATCCCCTCGTAGGAGGAAGAGGGATACCCGTAATAAATCCAGAGGAAAGTGCATATTTTCATCTTTTTCCCAGGCTGTACGAGGGTGCGCACACCCTCCGGCGTCATGATGGCGATCTCTCCCGGACCCAGCTCCCGCAAGGGGCTATAGCCAAGATTTAAATAGGAAAAGCTCTCAAAAGCGAGGCAGTAGGCGTCCTCCTTTTGCCCGAGCGCGATGGGGGTTCTGCCCATTTTATCCCGGGCGGCGTAAATGCCCTTCGGCGTCATGATCACGATGGACATGGAACCGTCGATGAGCTCCTGGGCATACTGAATGCCGTCGATGAGGTTTTCCTTCTGGTTGATGATGGTGGCGACAAGCTCCGTGGCGTTGATGTCTCCGCCGCTCATTTCCAGAAAATGTGTATGGGAAAGGGAAAGAAGCTTCTGTACAATTTCATCGGTGTTGTTGATCTTGCCGATTGTCATGATGGAATAGGTGCCATGATGGGAACGGATGATCAGGGGCTGGGGCTCGTAATCGGATATGCAGCCGATGCCCATGCAGCCGTGCATGCGCGCCGGTTCCTTTTCAAATTTGGTGCGGAAGGGGGCGTTCTCGATGTTGTGGATGGCACGGTTGAAGCCGTCCTTGCTGTCGTATACCGCCATGCCGGCACGTCTGGTTCCCAGATGGGAGTGATAGTCCGTTCCGAAATACAGGTCAAAAACACAGTCTTCCTTTGATGCTACTCCAAAAAAACCGCTCATATTTTTCCTCCGTATGCTTGATCTGACTCGCCGCAGGCGCTTGACAAAGGGTACAAATGCGGCGAAACCTGAAAGAACAGTTCTTATTCTATCACAGACATAAAAAAACCACAAGAAAAATAACTGTTGATTCAGGGAAATCAATTTTAATCCGAAACAGGGAGCGCCGGGTGGGGAGAAGGGGCAGGAAGGGAACAAAGAGACAGCGGCGGACGCAGGAGTGGCAAATGGACGGAAGGAGACCGGCTGTTTTCGATTGCGTTATCCGGGGCGGGAAATTCCACAAAATTTCAGGAGATTCCTAAGCGCCACAGGGCGCAATAAACTCACTTCGTTCGGACAGTATTGCGCCCTGTGGCAGGAATTTCCTTCCATTTCGGGAATTTCTCCGCTCCGGATAAAGCAATCGAAAACAGCCGGTCTCCTTCCGTCCATTTGCCACTTCTGCGTCCGTCGCTGTCTCTTTGTTCCCTTCCTGCCCCTTCTCCTCACCCGGCGCTCCTGCTTCAGACTGAAAATTGATTTTTACGCCATTGATTTGCCCCGTTCAGACTCATTATGCCGCTGGATGAGGCGAACTCTTCTGGCTATGAATTGGGCCAGAGTTTTTCTGTATTTGACTCTGATGACATTAATTCTGGCATTAATCATGATACCAATCCTTTTTGGAAATACAAAAAATGCCAGTAAAAAGTGCCAGTAAAAAGTGCCGGTAAAAAAGTACCGGTAAAAAGTACTGATATAAAATTTCAGAAAAGGACTTTGAACCAACTGACGGCGATAACAGAGTATATGAAAACGTCAGGGTCCTGTACGGCGGCAGAGCTGTGTAATCTGCTGGAAGTGAAAGAAAGACGCGTTCGCCAGCTTTTGAAATGTTTAGAAGAAGATGGGCGGATAGAGATTATTGGAACTTACCGGAACAGGCGCTACAAATTGAAATACTGTCTGAACTGTCACCTTATTCCTGATTTGTTGTCTGTTATGCTATCAGCTCTCGTTATATGAGAATATATCAATTTTCATTTAGAATATGTCATTGAGTTTGAGGCTGCAGTTTGTTAATATGAAATATATAATGTCGTTTCGTTTAGCGGCAGGCACCGGGGAGAGCGGAGAACCGGCAGCGGACACGGGAAAGGGCGGACAGGAGGGGACAGGCTGTTTCCTGTTGCTTTATCCGGGGCGGAGAAATTCCCAAAATGGCAGGATATTCCTGTCACAGGGCGCAATACTGTCCGAACGGAGTGAGTTTGTTGCGCCCTGTGGCGCTCAGGAATAGCCGGTCATTTTGTGGAATTTCCCGCTCCGGATAATACAACAGGAAACAGCCTGTCCCCTCCTGTCCGCCCTTTCCCGTGTCCGCTGCCGGTTCTCCGCTCTCCCCGGCGCCTGCCGCTAAACGAAATGGCATGGATGGAGTATAAGATGCTTTGATGGTGGAAATGGGGGTTCATGAGCGCGGCGGTGCGTTGCGCAGAAAGGCGGAGGAGAAACATGATAAGGAGTGCGAGAACAGAAAACGGTTGGGTAAGGGGGATCGAGGCGGCGGATCCAAGGATTACGGCGTTTAAGGGAGTTCCCTTTGCGGCGCCTCCGGTGGGGAAAAACAGGTGGCGTGCACCCCAGCCCTGTGAAAACTGGGAAGGGGTGCGGGATGCTTCCCGCTTTGCGGCCATAGCGGTTCAGGACACGCCGGGGCTTTCGGAAGATATTTATTGCCGGGAATGGCATGTCGATCCCGAAACGCCCATGGGAGAGGACTGTTTGTATCTCAATATCTGGACAGGGGCAAAGAATGCGGAGGAAAAGCAGCCCGTGCTGGTCTGGTTTTATGGGGGAGCCCTGCAGTGGGGATATCCCTCTGAAATGGAATTTGACGGGGAGCGGCTGGCCCGTCGGGGCGTTGTGGTGGTGACGGTGAATTACCGCATCAATGTGTTCGGCTTTATGGCACATCCGCAGCTGACGCAAAAGCAGCCGGAGGCGCCCGCGAATTTCGGCAGCCTGGACCAGCAGGCGGGGCTCAAATGGGTGATCCGCAACATCCGTTCCTTCGGGGGAGATCCGGACAACATCACCATTGCCGGGCAGTCGGCGGGCGGCGGGAGCGTGCTGAGCCAGATGGCGTGCCCGGACAATGCCGGACTTTTTAAGCGCGCCGTGATCATGAGCGGAATGATCAGAAGCCCTTATGGAGAAAGAGCCATGGGAGCGCCGAAGGCTCTCTGGGAAGCGGAGGAAAACGGAGTGGATTTTCTGGATTTCCTGGGCGTGTCAACCATCGAAGAGGCGCGGGAGCTGGACGCTTTTTATATCCGGGATAAATATGCGGAATTTGCCAGGCACTTCCCGAGGATGGGAGTTGTGGAGGACGGTCATTTTTGTGTGGGAGATCCGGTTGCGCTCTTCATGCAGGGAAAATGCGCGGATGTGCCTGTGATGGCGGGCAATACGGTGGATGAATTTCCGAATGCCCTGCGCGCTGCATCGAAGGAAGAGCTGCGGGAAAAGGCGGAACATATATTTGGCGGTCAGGCGGAAGAATTTTTGGAGCTTTTGGAGGCAAAAGCCCGGAATGTGCCGGAAGAGACCGGCAAAGAGGGAGAATACGGAAAGGTCTGCGGGCTGGAATGTACCATAAAGGGCGTTTTTGCCAGGCGGAGGGAAGCGGGCAGCGTGCAGGACTGCTATTACTATAAATTTGCGCCCGAAATTCCCGGCCTGGATCATCCGGGGTGCTTCCATTCGGTGGATCTGTGGTTTTTCTTTGAAACGCTGGCGAAGTGCTGGCGGCCCTTTACCGGGAAGCATTACGACCTGGCGAGGCAGATGTGCAATTATTGGGCGAATTTTATCAAAAGCGGTGATCCGAACGGAGTGGATGCGGACGGCGTCCGGATGCCCGGGTGGCAGCCTTATACGAAGCGGGAACCTGTAGAAATGGTATTTACCACGGACGGAGCAAAGCCTGTCAGCGGGGAGGAGGATCCCTTTATCCGGTTTTTGAGCCAGGCTGTTGTGAGGGGGATTGAGAAGGACTCCTTTTGTAAAGAGTGGATGAAGCCTTTCTGGAAGGATGGGGAGATTTACCGGGAAACCTTTGCCATGATCGAGGAGAACGGAATCTGTGAAGCGCCTTTTTTGTCAGAGCCGGAAACGGTCCTGCGGGTGGAGAGCTACAGCGGGGAAAAGGCGTATGAGGAAGGAAGGGATTATCTGGTGCGAGGCGACAGGCTGGTTCTGCCGGCGGGCAGCAGAATTCCCCACACAGGCTGGGAGCGCTTTTTATACCGGACGAAGGAGGAATCGGAGCGGGCGCTGCAGGAAAGAGGAATGGTGATCGATTTTGGAAATGTGGCGACCACAGACGGGAGATATTTGAGCCTGTGCGCGCTGGGAAATCCCCGGTTCATAACGGATTGGCAGGTGGCGGTGACCTATCGGGCAAAGGAGCGCTGGCAGGGCCGTGCGCCGAAGGGCGGAATGGCAAACCTGCCCCGGTTGTCCGGCAAAATCAGGGAAGGAAAGGCGGTCTGCATTGTGCTCTACGGGGATAGCATTTCCTGCGGCTGGGACTGCAGCGGCAAATATGGACAAAAGCCCGGGCAGCCCATCTGGCCGGCGCTGGTGCTGCATCAGGCGAAGGAAAAATGGCAGGTTCCCATCCGGTTCCATAACACTTCCATCGGCGGCATGGACACGGAATGGGCGATCGCCCATGCAAAGGAGCGGGTTTCCTGCCTGCAGCCTGATCTGGTGATTCTGGGCTACGGCATGAACGACCGGTGCGACGGGAAGGAATATGGCGCTAAAACCAGGCGGCTGATGGAGGAAATCCGCAAAGACGCTCCTGAAACGGAATTTCTTTTGATCGCGACCACGCTTCCGAACCGGCTGGCGGATACGGAGCCGATGCATTTCTGGGCGCATCAGGATGAGCAGGCACAGAGTCTGCAGGCGCTGTGCGAAAGAGGCGTCGCGCTGGCCGATGTGCAGGGCGTCCAGCGGGAAATGGAAAAGAGAAAGCGGTATTTCGATATGACGGGAAATCTTTTGAATCATCCAAATGATTATCTGGCCCGGGTGCAGGCGCAGGTGGTCGCGGCGGCGCTGGAGGTGGAAGGATGAGCGGGCAGAAGGCATACATTAAAGTATATACACGGCAGGCGGACCGGACCTGCTATCCGGAAGGGCTTGCCTATAGTGTGCATATGGCGATAAGCCAGGACGGCAAAAATTTTTATCCTCTGAATAAAAATTACGGCATTTTGTTTCCGGAGGCCCAAATACGTCCCGATAATACGATCTGTCCAAAAGGAGCGGCGAAACCGGGGATACTTTTGTTAAGTGAAAATGAATATGGCATCATAGCGGTGAGGGTGGAGGAAAATGGAGAAAAGGATGAGACGGCAGAAGGAAAGGTACTTCTGTGGAAAACACGAGATTTCATTTCCTTTGAAGATGCCGGATTGATTTCTGAAAGCGAATTGGATGGGCAGCGGGCATCTGATCTGGCGCAGCTTGACGGAAAAATGCTGATGCGGGCGCAGGAATATTGGAACCCTGTCCATAATACAGGAATAGTTGTTCCTGAGTGTGTTAGCGTGCATACCACGCAGGAGCTGGAGGCAATAAAGGCGAAGGCGCTATATTCAGACGGATCGTCCGTTTGGAAAAGAGTGGTGTGGGAAACAGGGAAAATTGATTTTTCCATGCCGGGAATTTATGAAGTTGAGGGAAAAGTGGCGGATAAGAGTTACCCGTTCCCGCTGGCGGAGGGATATGGGGATCCGGTTATTTTTCACTGGGATAAAAAATGGTATTATATTTCCACCAATGACAACACCGATGATATTGGACTGTATGTCCGGGAAGCGGATACGGTCAGAGAGCTGTTTGGGGAGAATGTGACAGAGCATCTGATCCTGGCAAGGGATGAAAAGCGCAGCCTGGTCCAGACCTTCTGGGCGCCGGAATTCCATGTGATCGGCGGAGAGCTTTACCTTCTCTTCGCGGTCAGCGGTCAGGTGTGGGGACCCCAGTGCCACCTTATGAGGCTGAAAAAGGGGCGGTCTATCATAAATCCGGAAAGCTGGGAGGAGCCTGTCAGAGTCAGAAGGAAGGATGGAAGATGGCTGGCGGAGGATGGCATCACATTGGATATGACCTGTTTGAAAACCTCCCGTAGCGCCTACCTGGTATGGTCTTACAGAAGAAACATCGGGACAAAGCTGGATACCGGCTCCATGCTCTATATTGCGGCGGTGGATGAAAATGAACCCTGGAAGCTGGCAAGTGAACCGGTGCTGCTTTCCCGCCCCCTGTTTGGCTGGGAAAACCTGATGGGAACCATCAATAACGAAGGACCTTATACTTTTGTGAAAGATGGGATGGTTTATTTGACCTATTCCGGAGGATCAGCCAACGGATATACCTATGCGCTGGGACTGCTGTGCGCACGGGAAGAAGATGACCTTCTGGATATTTCCGTATGGGATAAGCGGTGCGCTCCTGTGCTATCCTTTTATTCGGTGGAAGGGGAATATGGACCGGGACATAATTCTTTTTTTGAAGATGAGGATGGAGACCTGATGATCGCTTATCATGGTGAGACAGGAGTGGATCGGCATCTGCGTTGTGACGGTATCCGGCGGGTGCATTTCCGCCAGGATGCCACACCGGATTTCGGGATGTCCGCCGGTGAGGATCTTGATAAGCGGTTAGCCGGTGTGAGGATGAAGGTCGAGGTGAAATGAACGATACAGCATGCATTGGTGTTTTGCGGCGGGAAAACGGTCGTTTGCAGAGAGAAAAGAGAACAGGAGGAATCAGATTATGAAGAAACAGGCATTTAACCCTTATTTACCCTCGTGGGAGTACATTCCGGACGGGGAGCCCTATGTGTTCGGAGACAGGGTGTATGTGTACGGTTCCCATGATTTTTACAACGGATACGTGTTCTGTATGGGGGATTATGTTTGCTGGTCGGCTCCGGTGGACGATTTGGGGAACTGGCGGTATGAAGGGGTGATTTATCCCCGCAATGAGGATCCTTTAAATAAGGACGGAAAGATGTGTCTTTATGCGCCGGATGTGACGGTAGGACCGGACGGAAGATATTATCTTTACTATGTTCTGGACCATGTTTCAATCGTATCGGTGGCGGTGAGCGATACGCCTACGGGAAAATATGAGTTTTACGGCTATGTCCATTATGCAGACGGAACCCGGCTGGGGGAGCGGGAAGGGGACCAGCCCCAGTTTGATCCCGGTCTTTTGACGGAAGGGGAGAGGACCTACCTGTATACGGGCTTTTGCGGCAGGGGGGACAAATCCCGCAGCGGCGCGATGGCGACGGTCCTGGGACCGGATATGCTGACGATCATTGAGGAGCCGGTTTTTATAGCGCCGGGATGTGAGTACAGCGCGGGCACGGGCTTTGTAGGGCATGCGTTTTTTGAGGCTCCATCCATGCGCAAAATCGGGGATACCTATTATTTCATCTACTCTTCGGAGGTGATGCATGAGCTGTGCTATGCTGTGAGCAAAAGCCCGGTGAAGGATTTTGTGTACGGCGGGGTGCTGGTGAGCAACTGTGACCTGCATATCAATAAAGGAAAGCCGGCAGATATGCCTATGGCCTACGGTGCGAATAACCATGGGAGCATGGTGGAGATCGGAGGAAAGTGGTATATTTTCTATCACCGCCACACCAATAATACCTGGTACAGCAGACAGGGCTGCGCAGAAGAGCTGGAGATTTTGCCGGACGGCAGGATTTTGCAGGCGGAGCTGACCTCCTGCGGCTTAAACGGCGGACCGCTTTGCGGAAAAGGGGAGTACCCCGCATATATCGCCTGCCATCTGTTCACAAATGCGCCGCAGATCTATGTGGGAGGGGAGAACCTTCCGAGAATCATGCAGGACGGCAGGGACGGGGATGAGGAGCCCGGCTATATCGCCAACCTGCAGGATTCTGCGACGGCAGGATTTCGGTATTTTGACTGTCATGGGATACGGGAAATCCGGATCCGGGTGAGAGGGTATGCCAACGGAACCTTCGAGGTGAAAACCGCCTGGGACGGGGAGGTCCTTGCACAGATCCGGGTGGAAAATTCCAATGTCTGGGAGGAATACGCAGCGCCTGTCAGCATTCCCGACGGAAAGCAGGCGATTTATCTGACCTACCGGGGTGGCGGAAAGGCGAGTCTGTTGTCGTTTACATTGCTGTAAAGGGGTAGAGTGGAGTATTGCAAAAAAGAATGATCGCACAGCTTCCCGCGAAGGCGGAAGCTGTGCTGAATAATATCAGTCTGAAACGGAAGCTGATTTTTATGTATTTGTTTTGTGTGATGCTGCCCCTGATCATTTCGGACGGCGCAGTGGTTTTCAGTGTTTTGAGCGCGGATCTGAAGGCAAGGCATCAGGAAATGGACAATGTGGCAGAGGCGATCAAATATTCCATGACTACGGCTGTGGAAAGCGCGGTTGACTTAACGCAGGTGGTCTATGGGAACCGGTATGTGAATGAATTTCTGGAGGGCAGCTATCCTGCGCCCCTGGATTACTATAACGCCTATCTCGCGCTGATGAAGGATTCCCTGTATGAGACGGGGATGGGGGCAAAAAGCAACAGAACCGTGATCTATGCGGATAATCCGGGATTTATCAACGGCGGATATTTTGCCAGGCTGGAAACGGTGGAGGATGAGGAATGGTATCAGGAGCTGCTAAAAAGCGGGAAGGACATTCTCCTGTTCCCTCATTTCGGAAAATCGGCGTATGAATCTCAGGCACAGAAAAAAATGTCGGTAGTGCGCTGGATGGATTATTATCATAAGGGCGCGAAGAAAAATGTGCTGCGGATGGATCTGGATTATTCCGCATTGAGCAGAAGCATCGTAAACGCCCGTTACAATTTTATTGTCTATGTCTGCAATGAGGATAAGATTCTGTTTTCCAACAGCGGAACGGAGGGGATCGGAAAGGAATTTGACCATCCGGGGCAGAGCTTATATGAAAAAGCGGGCGTTGCGAAGAAAATGTCCTTATATGAGCAGGAATGGACGATTCTGGTGGTGGATCATCAGATTCAGGCGATGGACATTCTGCTGAGCAACTTCCCGCTGTTTGCGACGCTTTTGTTGGTCAATATTCTGGTTCCCGCGCTGTTCATGATGGGGGTGAACCGGTCCTTCACCTTTCGGCTGCGTGAGCTGGGAGACGTTTTTGAGAGAGGCGATGAGGCATCCATTCCGGAAATTGCCACGCCGGCCGGAAAGGATGAGATCGGCGTGCTGATGCGGCGCTACAATCATATGGCGGACCGGATCAATGAGCTGATCCAGACGGTCTATAAGGACAGGCTCAAGGAGCAGGAGATCGATATCGCCAGGAAACAGGCGGAGCTTTTGGCGCTGCACAGTCAGATAAATCCGCATTTTCTCTTCAATGCGCTGGAGAGCATCCGGATGCACAGCCTTTTGAAAAAGGAATATGAAACCGCGGATATGGTGGAAAAGCTCGCGGTGATGCAGAGACAGAACGTGGAATGGGGAAATGATTCGGTTTTGCTGTCGGAGGAGCTCAGTTTTGTGGAGGCATATCTGGAGCTGCAGAAATACCGGTTCGGGGAGCGGCTTTCCTACCGGATTGAGGTGGAGGAGGGCTGTGGCGGCGTCAGGATTCCCAAGCTGACGCTGGTAACCTTTGTGGAGAACGCCTGCGCGCATGGGATGGAAAAGAAGCTGGCCGCCGGATGGATTTTTGTGCGGTGCTGCAGGAAGCGGGGACAGCTGATTCTGGAGGTGGAGGATACAGGCTATGGCATGAGTCCCGGACAAATCGCAGTGATGCAGGAACGGATGAACGGCGTGCGGATTGAGCAGCTTCGGGAAAAGGGCAGAGTCGGAATGCTCAATGCGTGTCTGCGGCTGAAAATGGCAATCGGGGACGCCGTTCATTTTGAGCTGGAAAGCGAAGAGGGGGCAGGCCTTTTGGTGACGATCAAAATGCCCCTTGATGCGATGGGGGAGGGAAAAGATGCTGAAGGTAATGCTGGTGGATGACGAGCCCTTTATTTTGCAGGGATTGTCCGTTTTGATCGATTGGAAGGGGCTGGGATATGAGATCGTAAAAAGTGCCTCGAACGGACTGGAGGCGCTGGAATATTTGCGGGAGGCCCCTGTCGATCTGATCCTGGCGGATGTAAAAATGCCGGGCATGACAGGGATCGAGCTTTTGAAAAGAGTGCGCAGCGAAAAGGCGGAGGAAGTCTATTTTGCCTTTTTGAGCGGATATCAGGATTTTGAATATACGAGGGCCGCGCTGTGCAATTCCTGTGTGGATTACATTCTGAAGCCTGTGAGCAGAAAAGAGCTGACAGAGCTTTTGGAGCGGGTGCGCAGGCTGCACGCGAAGGACGCGCGGCAGCGCATGGAGGCGGAACGACAGGAAAAGGCGTTGTTTGCCAGAAACCTGATTTCCATCCTGCGGGGAAAATACGACAGCATCAATCTGCAATATGTCCGGGAGCGGCTATGCGCCCGCGGCTGTATGCGGTACGTGGGCATCGAAATTGACGGAAGGTCTCCCGATGCCGCAAGGCTTACGGACGGGGAAATGCGGCAATGGCAGCGGCAGCTTTATCAGACCGGGCTGGAGCTCATGGGAGAGCGGGGCTATCACTGCATTTTTGATGTGCATTGGCAGGAAAGCCGGTATGATGTAGGGTTGATTTACAGCGATGACATGGCGGAGGCGGCAGGGCTTTCCGAGCAGGAATATCTGGATGGGCTGCTGGAAAAAATCCGGCGGAAGATGGCGGTACCGGTCATCATGCTGGTGGGCAGCAGGGTGAAGGAGCTTTCGGCGCTTTCCGATTCCTTTCGCAGTGTGGCTGTGGTCAGATCCTTTCAGGATTTCAGACTGAGCGCCGGAAACGGGACGGCTGCGGGAAACGCCATGTGTAAAAAGACGCTGGACGCCCTTTTGACAGCGGTGGAACAGAATGAAAAAGAGAGCATCGGCGCGTCCGTGGAGCGGCTGTATGAGGAAATGAACGGCGGCGGGATGGACGCAGAGCTGGTTCATGTCAACATCAATTATCTGCTTTTTGGGCTGGTCCATCTTGCTACGCTGCAGGCGGAGAATGTGGATCAGGAGGAAATACTGCGGTTTATCGCCGGCAATGCCTTTGATGAGGGAACGATACGGGGCAGCAGCCGACATCTGACGCATTTTGCCTGTGAGTATGCGGATTATCTGGCACAGCTGCGCAGCAAGGGCACGAGAGGGATTCTGGCGGAAATCGAACGGGAAGTGAGGAACCGTTATGCGGAAAATCTGACCCTGAAGGAGCTGAGCCGGAAATACTATGTGAATACGGCTTACCTGGGACAGGTGTTCCGGAAAAATTACGGGATTTCCTTTAAGGACTATCTGAATAACTGCAGGATGGAGCGGGCAGCAGAGCTTTTGATGCATTCCGATATGAAGATCAGTGAGATCGCGGAGCGGGTGGGGTATCATGATATGGACTATTTCATTGACCGGTTTGTGGTGGCAAAGGGATGCACGCCAGCCCGGTTTCGGAAAAGGCTCCTGGAAGAGGAATGACGGACATAGTATAGAAGTCAAGGGGATAAAATATAGATGATGAAAGGCGCAATTCACATGTCTTTTTATACATCTATACTTTATCCCCCTTTTTGATATTGTTTATCAGGTGTACAAATGGCACAAAAAAAGTAAAATATAAATGCGAAATACATAATAAGAGAACAAAAGGAGGAAGGGTTATGAAAAGACAGAAAGTGACTGCGCTTTTTATGACAGCCGTCATGGCGGCATCATTGCTCGCAGGATGCGGGGACAGTAATGAGCAGGCATCTGGCGCCGGGCAGAGTGCCGCCGGTGAAGCGGGGAGCGCGGGCGCCGATGAGGGCGGCAAAAAGGAAATCAAGGAATTCACCGCATTCTTCGGGGTTCCCGGTTCCGAAATCAATGACGACAATGAAATCCAGCAGATCATCGCCGAGAAAATCGGCGCGAAATGCAAGGAAACCTGGCTGACAGGGCAGAGCGCGGAGGAAGCGGACGGAACCCTGATCGCGGGCGGCGAATATCCGGATTTCATCGGAAGCTCCGGAAGACTTCTGGATGCGGGGGCGCTCGTGGCGCTGGACGAGTATCTGGATAACTATCCGAACATCAAAAACTTTTACACCGACGAGGAATGGGATAAGATACGCCAGGAGGACGGTCATATTTACTGGATTCCGCAGTTTGGGAATATCTGGGAAAAGGATATGACGACGACGCACAATGACGAAGCCTTCTGGATTCAGACCCGTGTGCTCAAATGGGCGGGATATCCGGAAATCAAGACGATGGATCAGTACTTCGACCTGTTAGAGCGCTACGTGGCGGAAAATCCCACCATGGAGAACGGCACGCCGAATATTGCTTACACAATTTTGTGCGAGGACTGGAGATATTTCTGTCTGGAAAACGCGCCGCAGTTTCTGGACGGTTATCCCAATGACGGCTCCGTGCTGGTGAATCCGGAAACCCTGACGGTTGCGGATTACAATACGACGCCGACAGCGAAGCTGTATTTTGGCAAGCTGAATGAGGAATTCAAGAAAGGGATCGTGGATCCGGAATCCTTCACGCAGACCTATGACGAATATATTGCGAAGCTTTCCACAGGCCGTGTGCTTGGTATGATCGATCAGTGGTGGGATTTCGCGTACAGCGTAAATGACTCCATCAAGGTACAGGGGCTGGAAGACGAGGGCTGTAACTACGTTCCCCTTCCCCTCACCATCAGCGAGGATGTGAAAAACCAGTGGAGAGCCACTTCACCGGACGGCACCTTAAACGCGACGGGCGGCGTTGCCGTTTCCGTGAGCTGTAAGGATGTGGAGGGCGCGCTGCAGTTCATCGATGATCTGTTAAGCCCTGAAATCCGCAGGCTCCGTGCATGGGGCGTGGAGGGCGTCGATTATGAGGTGGGCGAGGACGGTCTGTTCTACCGGACGGATGAAATGAGAATGAAGGTTGCAGATACCGCCTACAAGGCTTCTCATCTGTGTTCCTACTCCTATTTCCCGCAGTATGGCGGTCTGGACGCGGACGGAATCAATGCGGCATCCCCGGGCGAGCAGCCGAAGGAATTTCTGGACAGCCTGCCCGTAAACGTGCAGGAATGTCTGCAGGCATACGGATGCTCCACCTATATCGACATGGTGGGCACAAACGACGAGCCGGGTCCCTGGTATCCGATGTATTCCTACTCCAATAACATGACCACCGCGACGCCCGGCGGAACCGCATGGATCAAGATGGGCGAGATCAAGCATGAATGGCTGCCCAAGGTCGTCATGGCGGAGGATTTTGAAAAAGGCTGGGACGAGTACATGGATGTATATGCGGCCTGCAAGCCGGAGGATTTCCTGGCTGAGATGCAGGAAGAGCTTGACCGCAGAATCCAGCTTGCGGAGGATTCAAAAGCCGAATAAACCAAGAGGAAAGGGTGTCAGATACAGCATTGTGAAAAAACGTCGCGATTCAGACCTGTCTGAATCGCGGCAAAAAGCCGGATATTGATGGAGAGGGCTGTTTTCACAATGCTGTTTCGGTCACAGATGGGAGCAGGGAATGGGGAAGACAAAACAAAAAGAAAATAACCAAAGAACAGAGATTACATGGAAAGAAATCAAACGTCAGAAGGTGTTACTGTTCTGGGCGGCGATCTTTGTGGTCTATGGCTTTATTTTCTGTTATGTGCCGTTGGCAGGCTGGCTGATGGCGTTCCAGAATTATAAGCCGCAGCTGGGACTTTTGCACTCGGAGTTTGTGGGGCTTGCAAAATTCAGGCAGCTGTTCGAGGATGCCGCGTTTCTCCGGGTAATCCGCAACACGCTGGCGATGGGCGTTATCAATCTTGCGGCTACCTTTGTGATGGCGATCGTATTTGCGATTCTGCTCAATGAGGTGCGCTCCAAATGGGGAAAAAAGTCGGTGCAGACCATATCCTATCTGCCGCACTTTTTATCCTGGATCATCGTGACAGGAATTTTGCACGATGCGCTTTCTTCCAGCGGTATCATCAATGAGCTGTTGCTGAAATCCGGCATTTTGCAGCAGCCGCTGAACTTTTTTGCCCATCCGAAATATTTCTGGTGGATCGTTGCCTTTGCCAATGTCTGGAAGGAAACCGGATGGAACGCGATCATCTATCTGTCTGCCATCACCTCCATAGACCCCTGTCTGTATGAGGCGGCGGCGATCGACGGGGCAGGCAGATGGGCGAAGATCCGGCATATCACGATGCCGGGCATCAAGCCGACGATCATGATTTTGCTTCTGATGAATGTGGGCAATGTATTGAACGCCGGATTTGAGGTGCAGTACCTTTTGGGGAACGGCCTTGTCAAGAGCGTATCGGAAACCATCGATATTTATGTGCTGAAATGGGGCATAAGCCAGAATGACTATGCGATCGGTACTGCTGCCGGTATTTTTAAGAGTGCGGTGAGCATTGCCCTGATTGTGATTGCCAACCAGCTGGCAAAGCGTGCCGGTGAAGAGCGGCTGTTTTAAAGAGCGGAAGGGATGGGGAATAACATGAAGAGAGAAAAGGAAATTGCGGTAAAACCCAAAAAATATAAAAGGTCTGCTCCGGATATCGCTTTCACGACACTGAACACAATATTTATGGTTTGTTTTGTGATCATCACCCTCTATCCGGTGCTGAACACGCTGGCGATCTCCTTAAATGACGGAACGGACGCGCTGCGGGGCGGCATTTATCTGTGGCCGCGCAAATTCACGCTGAAAAATTATGAGACGGTTCTTGCGAAGGATAATCTGATCACAGGAGCGTATATTTCCGTGGCGAGGACCACGCTGGGGACGCTGACCGCGCTGGTTACCAATGCGCTGCTCGCCTTTATCGTGAGCCGGAAGCGGTTTTTGTTCAAAAGCCAGCTTTCCCTGTTCTGGGTCATCACGATGTATGTGAACGGCGGTATGATTCCGGTATTTTTGCTCTATAAAAATCTGCATCTGACCAATACCTTCTGGGTATACATCATTCCGGGCATGCTAAGCGCCTTCAATATGCTGGTTATGCGTACCTATATGCAGGGAATTCCGGACAGCCTGGAGGAATCCGCACAGTTGGACGGCGCAGGCTATATGACGATATTCGTAAAAATCATATCCCCGCTGTGCAAGCCGGTCTATGCGACGGTGGCGCTGTTTGTGGCGGTAGGACAGTGGAACTCCTGGTTTGACGCCATGCTGTATAACCGCATGCGGAGCGAATACACGACACTGCAGTATGAGCTGATGAAGCTTTTGTCCTCTGTAACCAATCAGGGGGCAACCGCGGATACGATGAAAAACGCGTCCGCGGCGGGGGCTGTCACGCCGACCTCCGTGCGTGCGGCGGCGACGATCATAACGATGCTGCCGATCGTCTGCCTGTATCCGTTCCTGCAAAGATATTTTATCGCCGGCCTTACAATCGGCGGTGTAAAAGAATAAATCGTTGCGGTTTTCTCCGCGACCGGCAACAAGCAATCCGGTATATGAAAAGCCTGCCCTGATTTTGAGGGCGGGCTTTTATTCCCGCCGGGCAACGGGAAGGCAGCGTCTGCGTGCAGGGGAACAAGCCTTTACATGAAAAAAATAAATATATATAATAAAAGATAGTCAGGAGGAGGATAACATGGACGCAATGATGCAAAACCGGTCTGGCAGGCTGTTGAACAATAATTGGAAATTTATGTACGGGGATGTGGAAGGCGCCATGTCTGAGGAATACGACGACTCGGACTGGTATGATATTGGCCTGCCTCATTCCTTTGGGATCCCTTATTTTATGGAAAATGAATTTTATGTGGGGTATGGCTGCTACCGCAGGCATCTGACTGTGGAAAGCGATTGGACAGGCAAGTGCATTTCCCTGGAATTCCAGGGTGTGTTCCAGGTGGCGGAAATCTATGTGAATGGACAGCCCGCAGGCGTTCACAGGGGCGGGTACACCGCTTTTGAAATTCCGGTCACAGAATATTTGCGGGAAGGGGATAATCTTTTGTTTGTGCGCGTGAATAATCTCTGGGACGGGACGATCGCGCCCCGGGCGGGGGAGCATGTATTTAACGGAGGAATTTACCGGGATGTGAGCCTGACCGTCACAAGTCCTGTACATGTGGCGTGGTATGGGACGGCGGTGGAAACATGCAACGTATCGGCTGAGTCTGCGGATATCAGGCTGCGGACGGAGGTCGTAAACGCATGCGGACGTGACGTGGAGGTATGCCTGGTTTCCTGCCTGACGTTTGAAGGGGAGGAGATATTCCGGATGTCTTCCAACGGGCAGGCGGCGGATGGGAATTGTGTTGTGCTTACACAGGAGGAGACCCTGCGGCAGCCGAAGCTTTGGCATCCGGATACGCCAGGGCTGTACCGTTTCCGGAGCCTTTTATATGCGGAGGGCAGGCTTTGCGACGAATATGAGACGGAATTTGGCGTCAGGCAGATTGCGTTTACCGCCGACAGGGGATTTTTCCTGAATGGGGAACATTATGCGATCCACGGCGCGAATGTCCATCAGGATCATGCCGGATGGTCGGACGCGGTCACGCATGCCGGAATTGAACGGGATATCAGGATGATCAGGGAATGTGGCATGAATTTTATCCGGGGTTCCCATTACCCGCATCATACTTATTTCGCAACAATGTGCGACAGGCTGGGAATTCTGTTCTGGTCGGAGAACTGCTTCTGGGGAACGGGCGGGCCGAAGGAGGACGGCTACTGGACGGCCAGCGCATATCCGGTCAGGGAAGAGGACGAGGAAGCGTTTGAGGAAAGCTGCCTGAGAACTCTGGAGGAGATGATACGGACAAACCGAAACCATCCCAGCATCATCGTGTGGAGCATGTGCAATGAGCCGTTTTTTTCGGATATCCGGGTGACTCAAAAGGCGAAGGCGCTCATCAGGAAGCTGGTTGCGCGGGCGCATGAGCTGGATGCGTCCAGACCCGCTGCCGTGGGCGGTGTGCAAAGAGGAGGATTTGACAGGCTTGGCGATTTGGCAGGCTATAACGGAGATGGGGCGGCCATATTTGTGGATCCCGGGATCCCGAATTTCGTGTCAGAGTACGGGAGTGCGGCAGAGGACAGGCCGGGTGCGTTTGCGGGGAGGTATCAGGATGGCGTGGAGACGGATTATCCGTGGCGGTCCGGGAAGTCTTTGTGGTGTGCATTCCATCACGGCAGCATATTGGGAGACATGGGGCACATGGGCTTTATTGATTATTATCGCCTTCCATTGGATGCCTGGTATTGGTACAGGCAGGAGCTTTTGGGGATCGAGGCGCCAAAGAAGCCAGGCGATGGAGCACCTGCCCGGCTTGCCCTGGCTTCCGACAGGGATACCATCAGCAGTGATGGTACACAGGACGCGCATATCAGGGTGATGGTGGAGGACGCACAGGGGAACCGGGTTATGGCATCACCGGATATCCTTTTGGAGGTGGTATCCGGCGGGGGGATATTCCCTACGGGCAGGCATTTTTGCCTGTCTCAGAAGAAGGGGAACCTGGCGGAAGGGCTGGGAGCGATAGAGCTTCGGTCTTATTATGCCGGGGATGTGGTGGTCAGGGCATCCTCTAAAGGCCTTGCTCCTGCAGAGCTGACGCTCCATGTGACAGGACGGGAGATCTGGAAAAATCAGGAATTACGCCTGCCGCAGCCGCCGCCTTATGTGACGGGAATGCCTAAGAGGGATGTCCTGTATGATATCGGAATAAACAGGCCCGTATTTTGCAGCAGTGCCTCGGCCGGACATCCTGCCAGGAACGTGGTGGATACAGATCATAAAAGCTTCTGGAAAGCGGACCGTGAGTCCGACGGGGAGTGGATTCTGGTGGATCTGGAGGGCACGAAGGAGATTCGGGAAATTTGCGTGGTGTTTCGGGAGGTGGTCCGTGAGAGTTACGAGATTGCTCTGTCAGATGACCGCAGGGACTATCGGACTATTTACATTTCCGGCAGGGAGGACTATAATTCTTTTATCACGGTGCCGTTGGAACAGGAAAAGGCGCGGTATATCCGGATTCGTTTCCCCGGTAAAAATGAAGCGGTTGTAAGAGTGGTGGTAAACGCATAGGAGGGGCTGTGACAGGGAGGTATGAAGGATTTCATCGGGAAATGCCTCCGGAAAGGATAGAAGGAGGCAGAAAGGGGAGAAACGGAAAATGAGCAGAATTTTCAGTACGAAAGCGGCGGCGGGGTGGGAAGAAGCATACCCAATAGGCAACGGAAGGCTTGGGGCCATGATTTTTGGCCAGACAGGAAGGGAAAGAATCCAGTTGAATGAGGACAGCATATGGTATGGCGCTCCGGTGGACAGAGTGAATCCGGATGCGCTCCGGGAACTGTCCGGAATACGGAAACTGATTCTGGAAGGAAGAATTCCGGAAGCGGAAAAGAAGATGGGCTATGCCATGTCTGGAATCCCCCAAAGTCAGCGTCCCTATCAGACTGCGGGAGATGTGTGGATTCAGTGGGAGGATGGCATATCGGAAGAAGCATGTTACGGGCGGGAGTTGAATCTTGATGAGGGAATTGTTTTTTGCACCTGTGAGGGGGAAAAAGGAGCGGTACACAGGGAATATCTGGCATCTGCGCCTGATCAGGTTATTGCGGTGCATAGTGTGTCAGATAAGCAGCCGCTGTCTTTGTCGCTGCTGTTATCGCGCGGTAAATATTACGATACGGTAAAACGGTGCAAAAATGAGGCTGTCATCTTAATGGGTAACTGCGGAGAGGGCGGCATCCGCTTTGCCATTGCGGCAAGGATTACCACATCTGGTGGATATGTGAAAGTGGAAGGCGAGCATCTGCTTGTGGAAGGCGCAAAGGAGATTACCTTGTACCTTGCGATAGAAACCACGTATTACCGGGGGGAGGATTATGCGAAAACGGCAATAGAGCGGGTGAATCTGGCAGCCCAAAAAGGGTATGAGAGAATCCGGCGGGAGCATGTTGTAGATTACCGCGCGCTTTTTGGGAGAGTGAAGCTGCAGCTTGGCGGGAGCGAAGAAAAAGAGGAACTACTGCGGTATACGGAAACTTATTTTGATTTCGGCAGGTATCTGATGATTTCCGGCAGCAGGCCCGGGACACTTCCGGCGAACCTGCAGGGAATCTGGAATGACAGCATGGAGCCCTGCTGGGACTCCAAATATACCATTAATATTAATATGGAAATGAATTACTGGCCTGCAGAGATTTGTAATTTATCCGAATGCCATTTGCCTTTGTTTGCACATTTGAAACGGATGCATGCACGGGGGAAAGAGGTTGCGGAAAAAATGTATGGCTGCCGGGGATTTGTGGCGCATCACAATACGGATATCTGGGCAGACTGTGCGCCACAGGATATTTGCATTACGTCAACCTTTTGGGTGATGGGGGCGGCATGGCTGTGTACCCATATCAGGACACATTATGAGTATACGGGTGATAAAAAATTCCTGAGAGAAATGTATCCGGTGTTGAAGGACGCCGCTGTTTTCTTCCATGATTATCTGATCTGGGATGGAAAGCATCTGGTGACCTGCCCATCAGTTTCCCCGGAAAATACATATATATTACCAGATGGCGTTAAGGGGCATGTCTGTGCGGGAACAGCCATGGACAGCCAGATTTTGAAGGATTTACTGGAGGCTTATGAGGAAGCTTCGCAAATTCTGGGCATCAGTGATGCGGATGTGGAAAAGAACAGGGAAATCATTCAAAAACTGCCGGGTATCCGAATTGGAAAACATGGGCAGATTATGGAGTGGCTTGAGGATTATGAAGAGGAAGAGCCGGGACACAGGCATATATCACAGCTTTACGCCCTGCATCCCTCCCATCAGATTACATGTGACGGGACGCCAAAGCTGGCGGAAGCGGCGGAGCGGACTCTGGAGCGCAGGCTCCATTTCGGAGGAGGGCATACCGGCTGGAGCTGTGCATGGATCATAAATCTGTATGCAAGGCTTGGAAGAGGAGATGCAGCCTGGAATAACCTGAAAAAGCTGTTCGAAAAGTCCACATATCCCAATATGATGGATACGCACCCTCTGCCCTGGGGGTCTGTATTTCAGATTGACGGTAACTTTGGGGCGACAGCCGGCATTGTGGAGATGTTGCTGCAGAGCAACCGGGAACGGACGATTTTGCTGCCGGCTCTTCCGGCAGAGTGGGAGAGGGGGAGCGTGTCCGGGCTTGTTATGTCTGGGGGCGCATTGGTTTCAATCAGCTGGCAGGAAGGCATCCTCGTGTCCTGCGAAGTGCGGGCGCGTAATGCGTTCAATACCCGTTTCTGCTACGGGAAGCTGGCAGTGGAAATCTTTCTGGAAGAAGGAGAAACATGCAGACTGAGCATGGAAAACGGGACGTTTCTGGTGCAAAAGAACAGATAAAAATATGAGTATGAAAGGAAACAGAAAACCATGAAAAAAAGACAGGCATTTAATCCATATCTTCCGTCCTATGAGTTTGTGCCGGACGGGGAGCCGCATGTGTTCGGCGGGCGCGTTTATGTGTATGGATCACATGATTTCTACAATGGAGACGTATTCTGCATGGGCGATTATGTTTGCTGGTCGGCAGACGTAAATGACCTTTCGGACTGGAGATATGAGGGCGTTATATACAGAAGGCTGGACGACCCGGAAAACGCGGGTGGGGAAGGCTGCCTGTATGCTCCGGATGTGACGATGGGACCGGACGGAAGGTACTATTTATATTATGTATTGTCCAATCATCCCTTTGTATCGGTTGCGGTCTGTAATGAGCCTGCGGGCACTTATACCTTTTACGGGTATGTACATGATAAAAACGGACAGCGGATAGGAGAGCGGGAAGGAGATGAGCCTCAGTTTGACCCGGGCGTGCTGACAGAGGGGAACATCACCTGGCTGTATACCGGATTTTGCGGAAAGGGTGATAAAAGCAGACATGGAGCTATGGGAATGGCCCTTGACACTGATATGCTGACTGTGAAGGAAGAGCCTGTTTTTGTGCTGCCCGGATGTGAATACAGCAAAGGGACAGGGTTTGAAGGGCATGCGTATTTTGAGGCGGCGTCAATAAGAAAGAAGGATGACACTTATATTCTGATCTATTCCTCAACCGTGATGCATGAACTGTGCTATGCGTACAGCAAGCATCCGCTTCAGGATTTTCAGTATGGGGGTGTCCTGGTCAGTAACTGCGATCTGGGAATTGATACCTACAAGCCAGCGGAGGTTCCGGCGGCATACGGTGCGAATAATCATGGGAGCATCACAGAGATTGGCGGGGAGTGGTATGTCTTTTATCACCGGCATACAAACGGAACCTGGTTTTCCCGTCAGGGCTGTGCGGAAAGGCTGCAGCTGCGCAGTGATGGACTTTTTGGGCAGGCAGAGCTGACCTCCTGCGGGCTCAATGGCGGTCCACTGGAAGGAAAGGGCTACTATCCTGCTTACATAGCATGCCATCTGTTTACTGACAGGCCTGCGGTTTATGTGGGTGACAGCTGGCGGCCCGAATATGCGGATGGCTCTTTTCCCAGGATTGTAAAGGAAGGCTGGGACGGCGACCAGAATGAGGGCTATATTGCGAATCTGAGGGACAGCGCTACCGCCGGATTTAAGTACTTTGACTTAAAGGGAGTATCAAGGCTTACGTTAATCGTCCGTGGCTATGCATATGGGAGCATGGAGATCAGAAGCTGTTATAACGGACCGGTGCTTAAGGTTTTGCCATTGCATTACTCGAATATCTGGTCAGAATTTGTGACAGAAATTACATTTCCGGAAGAGGCAGATACGTTGTACTTTACATACCGGGGGGAGGGAAACGCGAGCCTGAAAGGATTTGCGCTTTCTTAAAGAGAGCTACGTTAATTGCAGGATTGGAGAAAATTTCATCCTGGCTATCGGGGCAGCCACAGGCTGTGGAAAGCAAGAAGGCAGTAATCAGCCAGAGGAGATAAAGAAAAGGATAGGAGACAGACGATGATAGCACCGGTGAAAGGTCCCAGGGAGAGGATTGAAGGAATCGAAAAAAATAAGGAGTCCGTGGTATTTTCCGGCCCCTTCGGCAGGCTGAAGCTGGAGCCGAAAGCGGCGGATATCATCCGGGTGGTCTATGCCCGGGACGCATTTTCAGAGGAAGAGAAGCCGGGAGTCATATGCAGAGAAGCATATACAAGCTGGCGGTTTCAGGAAGAACAGCATGAGGTGATACTGACCACGGATAAGCTTATGGTACGGGTGGCAAAGGATGGTCTGGCACTTTCATACCACACCCTGGATGGAAAATTGCTGCTGAAGGAGGCACAAAAGCGGGGAAAGACTCTGGAAGCCTTCGATGCCTATCGCGTTGATGAGACAGCAAAGGCGGAAGTAGAGGTGAAGCAGACGCCGGACGGCGAGAAGAAAGTGATCCGGGATGTACCGAAGATATACGATAGAGAGCTTTATCATACCTGTCTGCACCTGGACTGGCAGGACGGTGAGGCGCTTTACGGGCTGGGACAGCATGAGGAGGGCAATCTGAACCTGCGGGGCAGGACGGTATACGTCCATCAGGCGAATATGAAGATCGCCATGCCGGTGCTTGTTTCCAACCTGGGCTATGGCATTTTGATGGACGCGTACAGTCCTATGGTATTTCATGACGATGCATTCGGTTCTTATCTCTATACGGAAGCGGATGTGGAAATGGATTACTATTTCCTGTACGGAGGGAACATGGACGGTGTGGTCAAAGGATATCGTTACCTCACCGGAAAAGCCGCCATGCTGCCCAGATGGGCATTCGGATATGTGCAGTCTCAGGAGCGGTATGAGACGCAGCAGGAGATTCTGAAAACCGCAGAAGAATATCGCCGCAGGGGGCTGGGGCTGGACTGCATCGTGCTGGACTGGTGCTCCTGGAAAGGGGAGCTGTGGGGAGAAAAGATTCTGGATGAGACCCGGTTTCCGGACCCGGCAGGAATGATGGAAGAGCTGCACCGTAACAATGTGCACTTCATGATTTCCATCTGGCCCACCATGGATGAAAAATCCGAAAATTACAGGGAATTTGCGGAGAAGAAACTGCTGCTGCCCTTCAGCAATCTATATAATCCGCTTAAGAAGGAAGCCAGGGACATTTACTGGAAGCAGGTGGAAAGGGGATTGTTCCGGTATGGCATTGATTCCTGGTGGTGCGATTCCAGCGAGCCCTTCACACCGGAATGGGGGCATGTGGAAAGGCCGGATGCCGCCGTGATGTACCGGGAGTATGCAGAATGCGCCAGCCAGCAGATGCCTGCAAGGCTGACCAATGCCTATGGGCTGTATCATGCCAGGACGCTGTATGAAGGGCAGAGAAGCGTGGAAGAGGACAGGCGTGTGGTGAACCTGACAAGGAGCGGGTATACCGGCAGCCAGAGATACGGAACCATCCTGTGGTCGGGAGATACCTGCGCCACCTGGGAAACCCTGCAAAGACAGATTCCGGCGGGGCTGAATTTCTGTGCCAGCGGACATCCCTACTGGACCGTGGATATTGGGGCTTTTTTTGTAAAAAAGGGGATGCAGTGGTATTGGGACGGAGACTATGAGGCAGGCTGCGAAAGTCCCGCTTACCGCGAGCTTTATGTGCGCTGGTATCAGTATGGGAGCTTCCTTCCCATTTTCCGCGCCCATGGCACGGACACCAGAAGAGAGATGTGGAATTATGGAGAGGAAAAAGATGCCGCCTACGAGGCGCTGGTAAAGGCAAACCGCCTGCGTTACCGGCTCATGCCTTATATTTATTCCGCTGCCGGAAAGGCCTGGAAGAATGACGCGTCCATCATGCGGATGCTGGCTTTTGATTTTCCGCAGGATGAGAGGGCATGTGCGTGCAAGGACCAGTATCTGTTCGGGGAAAGCCTGATGGTCTGCCCGGTGACAAAGCCCATGTACTACGACAGGGATGATACGCCTTTGGAGGGCACAGAAAAAACCAGAAAGGTCTATCTGCCTGCAGGCGCCGGGTGGTATGATTTCTGGACGGGCCGCCGGTACGAAGGCGGGGAGGAAATCCTTGCGGATGCGCCCCTTTCTATCATCCCGCTGTTTGTAAAGGCCGGAAGCATCCTCCCCATGGGAAGCGGAAAGCAGCATGCGGGGGATGGCCTGGAAAAAGGGCTTGTGCTTATCGTTTATCCGGGAGCGGACGGCGAATACGAGCTGTACGAGGACAGCGGAGACGGATATGGATATGAACGCGGCGAGTACAGCACAACCCGTTTCTTCTGGAACGACAGCAGGCAGGAGCTGCGCGCCAAAAAAGATGGGAAGCCGGTGGACACCGGCACGTATCAGGTTCATATTGTGGGATGCACTTCTGATGAATGATGTTGACAATTCACAAAGGTCTGCGCGTTTACCGCGCAGACCTTTGTCCTGCCTGTCCCTCCCGGTCGTTCTCCCCCGTGAAAAGTAACACATGCTTCGCGATGCACAAACAAATGCGGCAAAGCATTTGATTCCGCAGCGGTTTTCTGCTATAATAGCGTAAATAGAGGAGCAGTTAAATATTCAGAAGGGAGGATACTGTATGTGTAAATTGTTACCTGTTACGACAAATACAGGTAAAGTCGTGTATGTGGCAGATATAAAAAAAATAGTCATACAGGAAATTATAAATTTGTCCGAAAAATGCGGTATCCTGGATTATGTGATACTGTTTGGGTCCAGTCTTGAAGAAAGATGTTCGGATAATTCTGATATAGATATAGCATTTATCAGTGACATAGGAAAAGAAAAAATGCTAAAATCCAGAAAACTGCGGGAATTGCGACTGGCGCTATATCAATATGACGAGGACTATGATTTTTTATATTATAAATCATTGAATGATATAAAAAGCACAAGACATGGTGTAGGAAAGGTAATTGCGGATTATGGAAAAATAATTTATGAGAGGACGACAGATTATGTATGAGTACTATTTAACGAATGCATTACAGAATTTGTTGATAGCAAAAGATGGGATAAATTTGTATGAGATGAGTGGGTCAAAGTCGATTAAAGGGATTGTGGCATATCATGTACAGCAAACATTTGAGCTGATTCTGAAGTATCTAATCTATAATCATTCAGCGCATTCCGGAAAAGAAATCATTACCCATAATTTGGAACTACTGATTAACAAATATTGCATGCCATATGGCATCAAGGTACCGAAGGTGGTTATGGATCATGCAGCTCAATATACTTCGTGGGAGGCGGATAGCCGTTATGGAGAAAAATTTACAGTTCGCATAGATACCCTGGTTTCAGCGATAAAGGAGGCAGAGCTATGGATAGTAGCGGTTAAGCCCGGCTATAAAAGAAATATAGCGTGGTCAAATGAACGAATTTCGGCCATGTATAATCATACGCCCGCTTATCATAAACGAAAGAAAAAGAAGGAATGAGATAGGGGCTTTCGCCGTGATAGCGGATGCCTGTCCATTTCTTCTTTTTCCTTTGTTGTCATACAAAATGCCAGGAAAGATTGAAATTTCATTATGCTATTGGGAAGCAGCCGCCTTCTTCCGGTATTGTCCGGGTGTAAGCCCGGTGCTTAGACGGAACTGTCTGCAGAAATGCTCCGTGTTATTGTACCCACACTGCAGCGCTGTCTCAGCGATGCTCAGCGTTGTATAGGTCAGTAGATCCTTCGCCTTATTCAGCCGGAAATGGATCACGTCATCCATACAGGATATGTGAAACCGTTGCTTATAGATGAGCTGGAGATGGCCGGTGCTGATGTGCATTTCCCGCGCCATATCGGTAACGCTCCAGGGATATTGGGGGTTGGCGGAAATTTTCCGGCGCAGCGCCAGCAGCGCATGGTCATGGACCGTGTGCTGTGTATAGAGCAGTTCATTGCAGAGCTTATAAAAAAGAACCCGGAGGAGCTGGGAAACGATGGGGGAAGCATCCAGAGAGCCGGATTTTTGCAGGTCGGGATGCTGTGTCAGCATGATATCGCCGGCATTGTTTTGAAGCCTGCAGGAGCTGGTAAGCTGAGAGGTTTCCCAGGTCAAAAGCTGAAACAGATTGTAAAAGTATTCCGGATCAGAAACGGAGAAAGGAACAGACGTCTGCGGAAATCCGGTAATATAGGATTCATCCGAAGCGAGATAGAGCCAGTGGTTCCCGTAGGGCTTCCCGGCGGCCCGATACCAGACGGGGTGATTGGGCGGATATAAAACAGCCGTATGGGCTGGATATTCCAGTTCCTTTCCATCGACCCGAAACAGCGCTGTGGTGGTGGTGATCACCAGCAGATAGCAGGGAAAGCCTGTAGGGATGTCGAATCTGAAATTCTCTGTGTGTGTGGCGTCATATCCCACATAGCAAATCTGATTCATAGCTTCCTTTCCGATGTATCGTTCTTGCAGTCCTCTTTTTTGTATAATATCAGTATCTCCCATAAAAAAGAAAAAGTCAATATCTTAGAATAGGTCAAAAAGTTATATGGATATGTCATTGTCCGTAAGAACAAAATGTATCAAAATAAATACAGGACTTCGGGCTGCAAAAAGGAGAATGAGAGGATTGGGGGACGAAAGAAAAAGCGCCGGAAAGTCCGCCGGAGACAGAAGGTTTCCGGTTTCAGACCCATGTGAAGTAAGGAGGAGAAGGTACTATGAGGCAAGAGAGGCGTTATCAGGTGGATTGTGAAAGGAGAGCCCCTTTTCATAATCAGGTCGATTTCTGCATCGGGACGGGCAGAATGGGGCTGGCCCTGCAAAAGGAGTATTATGAGCAGCTTAAGCTGGTGCAGGAGGAGATTGGGTTTTCCTACATCCGCGGGCACGGACTTTTTTCCGACGATATGGCGATCTATCAGGAATATGAGGATGCGTCCGGAGAAAAGAGGGCAGAGTATAATTTTACTTATCTGGATCTGGTGATGGACAGCTACCGGGAGCTTGGCCTGCGCCCGTTTCTGGAGCTGGGCTTTATGCCGGATAAGCTGGCATCCGGAAAGCAGACAATTTTTTACTGGAAGGGAAATACGACGCCGCCCAAAAGCTATGAGGGCTGGTGCAGTCTGGTGACGGCGACGCTTGGGCATTTGATGGATCGCTATGGAAGGGATGAGGTGGTCACCTGGCCGATTGAGGTATGGAACGAGCCGAATCTGCCCGGATTTTGGGAGAATGCCGATATGGAGGAGTATTTTCAGCTGTTCCTTCATACATTCCGGGCGATCAAGGAGCTGGATTCTGATTTCCGGGTGGGAGGACCGGCAGTCTGCGGCGTGCGGGATGAATTCTGGATCCGGGAATTTCTGCTGTTTTGCCAGAAGGAAAAGCTCGCCCTGGATTTTGTGACCCGTCATCACTATACGACGGAGCCGCCGGAGCCTGTAGGGCATTATGGATACGCAGAGCTTTCCGACGCAGAGCAGGGGTTTGCCAACCTGCAGACCTCCCGGGACATCATTGACAGCTTTGCAGAGTACAGGGGGCTGGAAATTCATATCACGGAATTTAACACCTCCTATATTCCCAACTGTCCGCTGCATGATACCAATCAAAATGCCGCGTGGCTGGCGCAGCAGCTATCCCGGCTGGGGGATGTGAACGAGTCCTATTCCTATTGGACATTCGGGGATATTTTTGAAGAGCAGGGCGTTCCCTTTACGCCCTTCCACGGAGGGTTCGGGCTAGTGGCAAACGGCTGTATTCCCAAACCCACCTTCTGGAGCTTTGCTTTTTTTAAAAAGCTGAAAGAGGGAAAGGGGCATTGCATCCTGCGCGACGATCATGCGGTGGTGATGCACATGGAGGACGGCAGCTACCGGGGAATCGCGTGGAACGCGGTAAGAAGGCGTACCGGAGACCGTTATCAACTGATTCTGGAAATGGAAGAGAAGCGGGAGGGCTGCCTGTTGACCAAAACGGTGGATGAAGAGCACTGTAATCCGCTTAAGGTGTGGCATGATATGGGGGAACCGGCCAACCTTTCGCAAACGGAGAAGAAGCTTTTGCAGAGCGCAGCCCGTCCTTTCGTCCAAACGAGACGGGTGAAGCCCCAAAACGGCAGTCTGGAGCTTTCCATTTGTGTGGAGGAAAATGCGGTTATCTATTTTGAGTGGAAGCCGGGCACAATCACGCCGGACAGAGGATATTCCTACGGACGGGCCATGCAGTATCCTGCGATAAACCCTGTGACAAGGCTGGATTATCCGGATCCGGATGTGATACGCGTGGAGGACACCTATTACATGGTGAGCACCACCATGCATTTTATGCCGGGCTGTGAGATTCTCCGCTCCTATGATCTGCGTAACTGGGAGCATCTTTCCTATGTGTATGACAGGCTGGACAGCACGCCCGACCAGCGCCTTGAGGGGGAGGGGAACATTTACGGAAAGGGCATGTGGGCGGCGTCCTTGCGCTATCATGCGGGCATTTATTATGTATGCTTTGTGGCAAATGATACGCACCGGACGTATCTCTACACCGCCAGCCAGCCGGAGGGACCCTGGGAAAAGCATGAGATGGAAGGATTTTATCATGACTGTTCCCTGCTCTTTGACGACGACGGGAAGAAATATATCGTTTACGGGAACCGGGAAATCTGGCTGACACAGCTGCGGGAGGATCTTGGCGGTCCCCTGGAGGGAGGGCTGCACCGGCTTCTTGTGAACGACAGGGATAATCCGTATCTGGGATATGAGGGAAGCCACATATACAAAATCAGAGGAAAATATTATCTCTTTCTGATTCATTCCAGACCGGACCGCTGGAGACGCACCGAAAGCTGCTTTGTGTCGGATTCCCTGGAAGGCGAATTTGCGGGCGGGGACGTACTGGATGACGATCTGGGGCTGCCGGACAGAGGTGTGGCACAGGGACCGATCGTGGATACCCCGGACGGGAGGTGGTATGCGCTGCAGTTTCAGGACAGCGGGGCAGTGGGACGAATCCCGTTTTTGATGCCTGTGACCTGGAAGGATGACTATCCCGTTTTTGGAGACGGGGGCAAAATTCCGGAGACATTTTTGGTGGAAAGCACAAGACCAGGGTATCGATACGCGCCTTTGGTGGAAAGTGATGATTTCAAAGGAGAGCTGAAAAGCTGCTGGGAGTTTAACCACGAGCCCGATTTTTCGCTGATTGGGCACGATAAAGCGGCGGGAACCTGGCAGGTGCGCACGGATAAGGTATGCAGCTCTCTGCTGCAGGCAAAAAATACGTTGACCCAGAGGATGCTTTGGCCGGGCTGTGCCGCAGAGGTCACGGTGGATGGCAGCGGATTGCAGGAGGGGGATTTCGCAGGATTGTGCGCCCTGCAGACCTGCTTTGGATTCGCAGGCCTGACCCGGAGGAACGGCAGACTGTTTCTGACAGTCAGAACGGTGGAGCCGGGAGAGGTCAAAAAGCTTCCGCCGGAAAATGAGCCGGAGCGGGAATGGATCGCTGTTGCGGTGGAGGAGAAGCCTCTGCTGTTGAAGCTGGAGGCGGATTTTTCCGAAGGGAAGGATGTGTGTTCCTTCTACTATAAGGACGAAGGCTTCTTTAGCCAGTGGACGAAGATCGGACCGGTACATCAGCTGCGTTTTGACCTGGAGCATTTCTGCGGCTGCCGCTTTGGCCTGACGGTATATTCTACGCAAAAGGCGGGAGGCAGCGCAATTTTTGGCAACTTCGTTTATCGCGAACGGTAATGCGCGGGTCCTGGCTCAATCTCCGCCACAGGGCACAGCATGTGCTTACCGTGCGGAGATTGGAGCCCTGCGGCTGTTGTCAGCAAGCCCTGCGGGCAGCGCCCGCAGGAGGAAGAGGAGGAGAGGAATATGCAGACAAAACAAAATCAGGCATTGACCATGCATCCGTTATTTTTTGATCCTGTCTACAGGACAGCCCATGTAAAGAAGACAGAGGGGAAGCCTGAGATCAGATATCAGGACGCGATCTGGGGCGTGCGGACAGAGGATAACGGCGATGTGACCTTTACCATGCATGCGCCGTCAGCGGAAACGGTGGAGGTAGCGGGCGTAGGGGGAAGCATGGGAAGAGAACGCATCGCGCTCATAAAAGATGAGAACGGCGACTTTTCGAAAACCGTGTCCGGCATTGCTCCCGGCTTTCACTATCATTTCTGGTATGTGGACGGGGTACAGGTGACAAATCCTGTGGCGCCGGTCGCCTATGGCTGCTTCGGCGCGACCAACTTTTTTGAACTGCCCGGAGAGGGAGAGGATTTCTGGTTTTTAAAGGATGTCCCCCATGGCGATGTGCAGATTCACACCTATGTCTCAAACGTGAATGAACATATGAAAAAGTGCTATGTATATCTGCCGCCTTCTTACCATGAGAAGCCGGAGCGGAAATATCCTGTGCTTTATATCCAGCACGGAGTAGGGGAGGACGAGACCGGGTGGATATGGAACGGCAAGCTGAATCTGATTCTGGATAATCTGATCGCGCAGGAAGCGTGTAGGGAAATGATCGTGGTCATGTGCTGTGGCTACGCGTTTTTAAAGGATGAGGATCCGGTATTTTTCCCCGGCGATTTCGGACGTGAAATGACAGAGAGCGTGATCCCGTTTGTGGAAAGCAGATTCCGGACGGCGAAGGGGAGAAGCAACCGGGCGATGGCCGGTCTTTCCCTGGGCTCGGCGCAGGCGACGCAGATCGTGTCCCGGTTCCAGGAGCTGTTTGGGCATCTGGGCGTTTTTTCCGGAGTGCGGGATCAGGAAACGGAGCGGATTTTGGAAAGCTGCGCCGAATATCCCATGGAAACCGTGCTGATGACCGCGGGAGTGGGCGAGACCGGTCTGGCGGAGAAGCAGCAGGCATATACGGAACGTTTCGCCATGCTGGGAACGGCGGGCGGACAAAGAAGCTATCCGGGGTATCATGAGTGGCATGTGTGGAGAGCCAGCCTGCGGGATTTTGCGCAGTTGATTTTCCGGGGCGGGGACGATGACGGAAGAGGGGAAGCAGAATTTCACTATACAGAAAAAACTCTGACAAAGGAACAGCTGGACCGGCAGACCTTTGCAGAGCACATCCTGATGTTCGATCCCATTTATAAGGGGCTGGTTCATGCGGTGGACGAGAAGGGAAGACCGGCGGGAAAATATAAGGATGAGCACTGCGGAGCCGAGGTTGTGGACGCAGCAAAGGGAAAGGTCAGGTTCTGGATACGGGCTCAGGGAGCCAAAACCGTGGAGGCAGATATCTGGGGAATGAAGCGATTTCCCCTGAAGGAAGCCGGAGAGGGCTGGTGGAGCTGTGAGGTGTCAGGCGTTGAGAAGGGCTTTCATTATTACGGCATTCTCGTAAACGGCGTGGATGTGCTGGACGGAAATGCGCCGGTAGGGTACGGCGGATTCAGGGCTGTGAATTATTTTGAAATGCCGGAGGAGGATTTTTATGAATACCGGCTTTCACAGGCGCCTCACGGGGCGGTGCATCTGCATTATTACCGCTCCGGGGAAACGGGGCGGACGAAGCTGTGCTATGTGTATACGCCGGCATCGTATGAAAAGGAGCCTGCGCGCCGGTATCCTGTGCTCTATCTGCAGCATGGGGGTGGCGAGAACGAAACGGGCTGGATCTGGCAGGGCAAGCTTGCCAATCTGGCGGATAATCTCATTGCTGCAGGCAGGATGCGGGAGATGATCATCGTCATGAACACAGGCTATGCTTTTCCGGACAGCGGGATTTATCATCCGGCCCTTTCCGCCTTTACGGAGGAGCTTGTGGGCAGCTGTATTCCGTTCATTGACGGCGCTTACAGGACGATTCCCGACAGACAGCACAGGGCGATGGCAGGGCTGTCCATGGGCGGTATGCAGACCCAGAAATGTGTGTTTGAACATCCGGAGCTGTTTGCCTGGGCGGGCATTTTCTCGGGAGGGCTGACCATTCAAAATGAGGAAACAGACTACAGCGGCATTTTATTGGATCCGGAGGAGTTTGCAAGGCGGTTCCGGATGCTGTTTGTGGCTTGTGGAACCTGTGAGAGCAGCTATGAGAGCACGAAGAAAAATGAGGAAAAGGTGCTGGCGGCAGGGGTTCCCATCGTGACCTTTGAAGGATATGGCTACCATGACTGGACATTTTGGAGACATTGCGCGAATGATTTCTTAAGGCGGCTTTTTAAAGAGGAAGCCGGTTGTGAGGACGCGTGATGATTGTATGCACCGTCCGCACGCTGCGAAAGCGGCGGTAGTTCCCGTGCGGACGTGCAGGCTGTAGTATCGGAAAGAGAGGGAAAATATGGCGAGAGACGCAAAAATAACGATTCATCCTTCCTATATGACGGGGGAAATTTCTCCCAGATTATTCAGCACCTTTTTAGAACCCATCGGCACGATGGTAAACGGCACCATGTTCAATCCAAAGCATCCGACCGCAGATGAGCAGGGGTTTCGGCGGGACTTTATCGATGCGCTTAAGGCGACGGCCATGCCGGCGGTGCGCCTGCCGGGCGGGAATTTTGTTTCCGCCTGGAACTGGAAGGATTCCATAGGCCCGAAGGAGCAGCGCAAGGTGCGGCTGGATCCCGCGTGGCATCAGTATATCACAAATGAAGTGGGACATGACGAATATCTGCAGTGGGCAAAGAAGGTGGGAGCAGAGCCTTTATATACCATCAATCTGGGCACAGGGGATATGCGGGACGCCATGGATCTTGTGGAGTACACCAATCATGAGGGCGGCACCTGGTGGTCTGATCTGCGCAGAAAAAACGGACAGGAGGAGCCCTATCATGTGAGGACCTGGTATCTGGGCAATGAGATGGACGGACCCTGGCAGCTGGGCTCCTGGGATAAGGACCCGAAAGGATACGGGGTGCGGGCAAATGAGGTCTCCAAGGCCATCAAATGGATTGACGGCAGAATCGAGACGGCGGTGTGCGCTTCCTCGGCTTCCTTTATGGACCATTATCCCCAGTGGGAGGAAACCGTGCTGCAGGAGTGCTATGATTCCGTGGATTATCTTTCCATGCATCATTATCACAGCGCGCCTCCCGGGGATGTGAAGGCTCTGCTGGGCGGTTCCGCGTATTATGAGGATTTTATCAACACGGAAATAGCGCTCTGCGACCTGATCGGGACAAAATGCCGTTCTCCCAAAAGGATCATGCTGTCCTTTGATGAATACGGAGCGATGATCCGTCCCAACATGCCGCTGCATCCTGGATATGGCTATCACAATATGATCCGGGCGCATTACAGATTTGATCCCGGACAAAAATACATTCTGCATGATCCCGACAATATGACGGAGCGTTTCCGGCCGGGCGGGGATCTTTTGCAGATGCTGTCCATGCTTTCCATTCAGCTCGCTTTCCTGCGCCATGCGGACAGAGTGAAGATCGGATGTATGACGGGCGGACTGGGCGCGCTGTGCGCTTCCGATCATGATCATGTCTGGAAAGCGGCATCTCACTATGCTTACTGCCAGATGATGGAATACGCCAGAGGAACCTCCATGCAGACCGCGGTGGAATGCGAAACCTTTGATATGCCCGGATATGCCATAGACGATACCTCGCAGTATACCGGCAAGGAGGGCATGCCCTACATCGATGCGGCCTCGGCCTGGGATCGGGAGCAGGAACAGCTGGCTGTGTTTGTCATCAATCGAAATGAAGAAAGCGAATATCCGCTGATTTTGGATATCAGGGGATTTGAAAACTATCTGTTTGCCGGACATCAGGAAATGTACAGTGAGGATCTGGAGGCGAGAAATACCTATGAGGAGCCGGATGTGATCCTGCCGGCAGAGCATCAGGGCGGGGTATTTGAAAACGGTGTGCTCAAGACGCATGTAAAGCCGCTGTCCTTTAACGTTTTACTTTTCAAAAAAGCGGCGAAGCAGGAGATACCGTTCACTTCGTGACCAGTAACGGGCAGGAATGCGAAAAAGGAGGAGAAATATGATCAGGATTGCAAAAACGGAAAACGGACTGGTGCGTGGAATCGAGGCGGCGGATCCCAGGATTACGGCATTTAAAGGGATTCCCTTCGCGGCGCCGCCTGTGGGGAAAAACAGATGGCGCGCACCGCAGCCGGCAGAAAGCTGGGAAGGGGTGCGGGAGGCATACCGGTTTGCGCCGATTTCCATGCAGAGCATACCGGGGTTGGGAACCGATATTTATTGCAGGGAGTGGCATGTGGATCCGGATATTGACATGGATGAGGACTGCCTGTATCTGAATGTGTGGACCGGCGCAAAGGATCCGCAGGAAAAACGTCCGGTGCTGGTGTGGTTCTTCGGCGGAGGGCTGCAGTGCGGATATCCTTCTGAGATGGAGTTTGACGGAGAACGTCTGGCCAGAAGGGGCATCGTCGTGGTGTCCGTGAATTACCGCGTGAATGTTTTCGGCTATATGGCACATCCCCAGCTGACAAAAGAGCAGCCGGAGGCACCCTCCAATTTCGGGAGTCTGGACCAGCAGGCAGGGCTTTTCTGGGTGGCGAAAAATATCGCGGCCTTTGGAGGAGATCCGGAAAATGTAACGATTGCCGGACAGTCGGCGGGCGGCGGCAGCGTGCTGTCCCAGATGGCATGCAGGGACAATGCAGGATTGTTTCAAAAGGCGATCATCATGAGCGCCATGATCCGGAGCCCTTACAGAGCGGGTGGAATCGGAAATCCGGAAAGCCTTGAGAGCGCGGAGAAAAACGGAGCGGCATTTCTGGAATTTCTGGGTGTCAGGACGCTGGAGGAGGCCAGAGAGCTGGACGCGTCATGGATCAGAGACCGCTATGACGAATATACGAAGGAGCATCCGGCGATGTTCACCGTTTTGGACGGCCGGTTCTGTGTGGGCGATCCGCTTGTCTTATACGCGGCGGGAAAATGCGTGGACGTGGCGGTGATGGCGGGAAATACGGAGGATGAATTCCGCAATGAAATTCCGGCGGCGGACGAAAAGGAGCTTGCACGGATGGCAAAGGAATTGCTGGGAGAGCGCGCGGAAAGGTTTCTGGCGTGCCCGGAGGCGCATGTCAAAACCAAAAGCGGCTACGCGCCGGTGAGCGGAATTGGCTGTACGGTGAAAAGTGAATTTCTGGCCAACGAAAAGAGCGGCAGACCCCGAAAGAATTATTATTACAGCTTCCAGCCGGATATTCCGGGCTGGGATGATCCGGGCACGTTTCACTCGGTGGATCTGTGGTTTTTCTTTGAGACGCTGGCAAAGTGCTGGCGGCCTTTCGTGGGCAGGCATTACGATCTGGCGAGACAGATGTGCAACTACTGGGCGAATTTTATCAGCACGGGAGATCCCAACGGAAAGGATGTGGATGGGAAGGAGATGCCGTACTGGGAGCATTATACGCAGGAGCACAGGACGGAAATGCTTTTCACCAAAGAAGGCCCCGTGGTCCGGACGAATCAGGAATCCGATTTTGTCAGGGTGCTGACAGAGCAGATCGGAGAGATGATCGCAAAAGGCAGTGCCGAATGACGACAGCCATCGTGGACGGCAAACGACATAAAATGTTTGTCGTTTGCCGCCGGCAGGTCAGGTTGCCTGCCTGCGGTATTCCCGCGGGGAGCAGCCGAACCTGCGGCGGAATATTTTATAAAAATAGCTGAAATTGCTGTAGCCCACGTCCAGCCCGATATCGTTGACAGAGAGCGCCGTATGGGTCAGCAGCCATGCCGCCTGATTGAGCCGCTTTTCCTGCAAAAGCTCCGTATAGGTTTTTTGGGTGGTGCTTTTGATCAGGCGGCTTAAGGCATACAGGTCGTAATGCAGGGCGTCGGCGAGCACAGAAAGAGAGCCGTCCTTATAGTGCTCCTCAATGTATCCCAAAACGGTGAAGGTCAGCTCTTCGTCCGGGTGGTCGCGCCCGATCGCCAGCTTGTCCATTTCGTTGAGCAGGTGGAGGAATAAAAGTCCCATGGTGGTCTGGTTCATGCTGCGCTTGTTGGGCTGGCGGTGCAGCAGCATCCAGATGAGATTTTCCATCAGATTCTGGATGGGAAGGACGTCCGCCACCTGAAAATGCAGATAGCTGACCTGCCCGGCATCGTTTTTTAAGCAATCCGTTAAAAAGGTCCGGATCAGGTTGTTTTCTACGCCGATCATATCCAGGGAGCGGTCAAAAAATTCCGGCAGGATGATGAAGTTGACGGCGATGTCATTTTCAGAGGCGGGCAGAATCTCCTGCACCGCGTCCCTGCTTAGGAAAAGGAGCTCGCCGGTTTTGAGCTCCACGGTAGTCTGATTGATGATGTGGGTGGTGGCGCCCGAACACATGTAGACGACTTCGATATAGTTGTGCGTATGCCTGGGGAAGTGTATGAAGCGGGTGTGGGGGCGCAGCTCTATGAGCTGGCCACGCTTCAAGAGCTTTTGGCTGTCCACTACCATGGAGGCGCTGAGATTATACCGGGCAGCGTCCACATCCTTTCGTCCTTCCAGTATTTCCCGCTCTTCTTCCGTGATTTTCTTCAATTCTTCGATCATGTCCTGGCGCATGTTGTTCTCCTTTTACGATGTGTGGGGGGAGGGTGTGGCGGCCCGCCGTCATGTGTACAGGGGTTTGGGTGCAGGGAGCCGGGGCGGGCGCAGGAGAAGGACGGCGGGCAGAAGGGGACAGGCAGTTTCCGGTCGCGATATCCGAAGCGGGAAATTCCACAAAACAGCAGAATATTCCTGAACGCCACAGGGCGCAATGAACTCACTGCGTTCGGACAGTATTGCGCCCTGTGGCAGGAATCTCCTGCTGTTTTGGGAATTTCTCCGCTCCGGATAAAGCGACCGGAAACTGCCTGTCCCCTTCTGCCGCTGTCCTTCTCCTGCGCCCGCCCCGGCTCCCTGCACCCAAACCCCTGTACACATGACGGCGAGATAACATCTCCCGTCACATTCCATTATAAAAAGGGACGCATATCCTGACAATATAAATCTGCAAATCAGGTCATATTTTTCCGCTAAAACATGTACTGGTGTGAAGCTTCGTTATCTGCTACAATATTTAATATTGCAGAATTGTCGTGTGGCGATTTTTCTGAATATGGCAGCATAAACGGATATAAGATGATGTCGAGGAGGTTCTGGGGTGCGGCGTTCCATCTCTGTCAGGAGTGCCGCGCCCCGGAACCGGACTTCCGTATCAGAACAGGAGGCGATTGGGGATGGCAAACTATTATCTGGCGGTGGATATCGGGGCGTCCGGGGGGCGGCATATGCTCGGGCATCTGGAAGACGGGCGTATGGTGATGGAAGAGATCTACCGTTTTGAAAACGGTATGCAGGAAAAGGGCGGAGAGCTGTGCTGGGATCTGGCAGGGCTGTTTACGGAGATCAAAAACGGCATGAAACGGTGCGGGCAGCTTGGCAAAATTCCGGTGAGCGTCGGGGTGGATACCTGGGGCGTGGACTTTGTGCTTCTGGACAAAAAAGGACAGGTTCTGGGGAACACTGTCGGTTACAGGGACGGCAGGACGAAGGGCATGGACGAAAGGGTCTATGAAATCATTCCGGAAGAAAAGCTGTATGCAAGAAACGGCATCCAGAAACAGATTTTCAACACGATTTACCAGCTGGAGGCGGTGAAGCAAAAAAATCCGGACCAGCTGGAGAAGGCGGAATGCTTTTTGATGGTGCCGGACTATTTTCATTATCTGCTGACCGGCAGGCGGGCGGCAGAATACACCGAATCCACAACCACCCAGCTTGTCGGCTCGTCCGGGGAGGAGTGGGATTGGGAGCTGCTTGGAATGCTGGGATTTCCGGAAAGGATATTCCCGCCGATCATAAAGCCCGGAACCCTGCTGGGAACATTGACAGAGGAGGTGGAAAGGGAGGTGGGCTTTTCCTGTCGGGTGGTTGTGCCCGCGTCCCACGATACCGCATCTGCTGTGCTTGCGGTGCCCTCCAATGAGAAGGAGACGCTCTATATCAGCTCCGGCACCTGGTCTTTGATGGGCACGGAGCGGATGGAGGCGGACTGCTCGGAGGAGAGCAGGCGGCTCAATTTCACCAACGAGGGCGGCTATGACAGGCGTTTTCGGTATCTGAAAAATATTATGGGGCTTTGGATGATCCAGTCTGTGAAAAAGGAGCTTCCGGAGAAATATTCCTTTGCTCAGCTTTGCGATATGGCGGAACAGGAAACCATCGCATCTTTGGTGGATTGTAATGATGACAGCTTCCTTGCGCCCAGGTCCATGATCACAGCGGTGCAGGATTTTTGTAAAAAAACCGGGCAGCAGGTTCCCGAAACGGCAGGGCAGCTCGCCCACGTGATTTACCAGAGTCTGGCGGAATGCTATAAAAAAACGGCGCAGGAGCTGGAGGGAAGAACCGGCGTTTGCTATGACAGCCTGCATATTGTGGGCGGCGGCTCCAACGCGGATTACTTAAACCGTCTGACCGCGCAGGCGACGGGCAAAACGGTCTATGCCGGTCCGGCAGAGGGGACCGCCATCGGCAATCTGGCTGTACAGATGATGGCTGCCGGAGAGCTTGCCGGTCTGCAGCAGGCACGTAAATGCATTTATGATTCCTGGGAGATCAAACGGTTTATGCCTGACGGCCGGACGGAATGACTTTCCTGCGCGGCGGCGCTGGGAAGGGAGATTGGGAGCAAACAGTGACGGATCATAGCGTTATCAATCACAGAAAAATGAAAAGGAGAGAGAATATGACAACAAAGCAAAGATATGAGGCGGCGAGAGAGATTTACCGGGAGGCAGGTGTGGATACGGACCGGGCGCTGGATATTTTAAAGGATGTCCATATTTCCATGCACTGCTGGCAGGGGGATGATGTGCGGGGGTTCGATCAGGACGGTCCGCTCTCCGGCGGCATCCAGACCACCGGCAATTATCCGGGCAGGGCGCGCACGCCGGAGGAGCTGATGGCGGATATGGACATGGCGCTCAGGCTCATTCCGGGCGTTCACAAGATCAATCTACACGCCAGCTACGCGATTTTTGAAAACGGAGAATTTGCGGACCGGGACGCGCTGGAGCCGAAGCATTTTCGCAAATGGGTGGAATTCGCGAAACAGAGAGGAATTGGCATCGATTTTAACCCCACATTTTTCTCCCATGAAAAGGCGGAGCCCTTCACGCTTTCCAGTACGGATGAATCAATCAGGCAGTTCTGGATCCGCCACGGGCAGGCGTGCATCCGGATTTCCCAGTATTTTGCGGAAGAGCTGGGACAGCCCTGTGTGATGAATATCTGGATTCCGGACGGTTTAAAGGATGTTCCGGCGGACCGCCTGGGTCCCAGGGCCCGCTTTGCGGATTCCCTCGATCAGATTCTGGCAATTCCCTATGATAAGACGAAGGTCTATGTCTGCCTGGAATCCAAGGTGTTCGGCATCGGCATGGAGTCTTATACGGTGGGCTCCAGCGAATTCTGCGTTAACTATGCGGCGAAAAACGGCATTTTGAGCCTGATGGACAACGGGCATTATCATCCCACGGAGGTGGTTTCCGACAAAATCCCGTCCATGCTTTTATTTTCCGAAAAGCTGGCGCTGCACGTGACCAGGGGCGTGCGCTGGGACAGCGATCATGTGGTGCTTTTGGACGACGAGACGAAGGAGATCGCAAAGGAGATCGTGCGAAACGACGCCATCGACAGAGTATTTCTGGCGCTGGATTATTTTGACGCCAGCATCAACCGCATCAGCGCCTGGGTGGTGGGCATGCGCAATATGCAGAAGGCGCTTTTATATGCCCTGTTGCAGCCCGCCGGAAAGCTTAAGGCGCTGCAGGATGCCGGAAACTTTACGGAGCTGATGGTGCTGCAGGAGGAGTTAAAGCTTTATCCCATGGGAGATGTGTGGAACTATTTCTGCGAGCTGTATCACGTGCCCCAGAGGGAGGAATGGTTTGCGCAGGTAAAACGCTACGAGGAGGATGTGCTCGCAAAACGGAATTGAGGAGACGGGCAGGAGAGGATAAAAGGAGAAGATCATGAAGGTTTTGGAAGCGCCCTTTGTGCAGGGCTTTATGAGAATGGCGGACGACGGATGGCAGCAGGGCTGGCATGAGAGAAACGGAGGAAATTTAAGCTACCGCATCAAACATGAGGAGATCGAAAGCGTCCGGGAGGACCTTAAGGCGTCCGGAGAATGGGAGCCGATCGGGACCGTTGTGCCCGCTCTGGCGGAAGAATATTTTCTGGTGACGGGCAGCGGTAAATATTTCCGCAATGTGCAGCGCGATCCGGAGGATTCCATCTGTATCATCGAACTGGACAGCGCAGGAGAGCGCTACCGCATCCTCTGGGGGCTTGCAAACGGCGGCAGGCCCACCAGTGAGCTGCCCAGCCACCTGATGAATCTGGAGGTGAAAAAGAAACAGAATGAAGAGTATCGTGTGGTTTATCATTGCCATGCGACCAATATCATCGCCCTGACCTTCGTCCTGCCCTTACAGGACGAGGTGTTCACCCGGGAGCTGTGGGAAATGGCGACGGAATGCCCTGTCGTGTTCCCCGACGGCGTGGGTGTGGTGGAATGGATGGTGCCCGGCGGCAGAAGGATCGCGGAAGCGACGAGCCGCCTGATGGAGCGCTATGATGTGGCGATCTGGGCGCATCACGGGATGTTCTGCGCGGGAAAGGATTTTGATCTGACCTTCGGTCTGGCTCATACGGTGGAAAAGGCGGCGGAAATCCTGGTGAAGATGCTTTCCATGCGTCCGGATAAGCGGCAGACGATTTCGCCCGACAATTTCCGGGATCTTGCGGCGGATTTTCATGTGACATTGCCTGAAAGGTTTTTGTACGAGAAACGTTAGCAGGTCAGAAAGCCAGTAACCGTTCAGCCAGGTCTGCGCGTTTTGCTTGACAAAACCGCGTATTGGTAGTAAGCTAAAAAGCAGTTAGGACAGATAAAAGCTGTGGTGGGATGGTTAAGGGAAGTGAGAGATTACTTCCCTTTTTCCATATCCATGCGGACAGGTCTACAGGGGGATTTTTATGGGATGGGGCAGGCTGTGTAAGAAAATTTATGACGTGATCAGTTATCCGATTATTCCTCCTCCGGGAAAAACCCGTGAGATGGTTATCCGGGAAAATGATCTGAAATGGTATCAGCGGACCGGGAATGTGGAAAGCATCTGTGAACGGAAAAAGGATGTGGAAGAAGAGCCGGGGAAGGAACAGGAACGCCTCTGTAAAAATATGGTCAGGCAGATCTTATTTGATACGGGATGCAGGATGGAATGCCGCGCCGCCTTTGAGGTGGGGAAAAGCAGCGGAAGGCCCGGCAGATATGAGGATCCCTGGGCGAAAAAGATACGGCTTGGAAAGCTGGTGCTTCACAATTTTTACAGTCTGAAGGAGACGGAGGTCAGGCTCGTGAAAAAGCTGCATGCGGATGGAAGCGATAGCTGTCTGGTCGGCGCCGGCAGGCATTCCAGATATGGGCGTATTTTATATCTGCATGCGGAAATACCGACCTTTGACAGCTTTGACAGGCAGAGTGACAGCTACCACGATGTTTATTTTCTTTCCGACGGGAAAGCGATACATTTCCTCTGTGTAAAAGGAGGCTATAGCGTTGCCTGGGTCGGAGCCGGAATTTGGGTTACAGGGGCGGACCGGCAGCTGATGGAACTGTTCCGGAAAGCGGATTTTCCGGTGGAATCGCTTCAAATGATTCAGTGAGCTTTGGTGAGGGGTATGATGGAAAACACAACGATATTGAAAGAAATCTGGGATAACGGCGAAATGCCCGTGCTTGCCTTTTTAAGGAAAAAGGAAAGAGGTGGTCCTGCGTATCACAACAGGGCAGCGGACGCGCTATATCCGTCCGGCAGGACAGATTTCTGGAATTGCTTTGTGTATGAAGAGGAAGCGGAAGCTCTGCGGCAGGCGATTTGGGATAGCCAGGAGCGGACAGCGCCGCTGTTTTGCCATATACAGGACATGGTCTATTCCGCCGTGCTGTTTGAACAAGGGGATTTTTGTGTGTGCATGCTGCAGGATGTAAGCGCTTATTATGAGGAAAATCAGAGGATCATGGATGAAGCGGTCATGGCAAATCAGGCGAAGACCAACTTTCTTTCCGAAATATCCCACGACATCCGCACGCCCATGAATGCGATCATCGGTATGACAGAAATCGCCATGATGCAGAATGATGTTCCCAGACGGGTGCAGGACTGCCTTGATAAGATCAAGACGGCATCTGATCATATGATGTCTCTGCTCAATGAAGTGCTGGATATGTCCCGCATCGAAAGCGGGAAGGTGGTGCTGCAGCCTGAACAGATCGATCTGGCCGATCTGCTTCATGAAATATTAATTGTGGTAAAGGCCCAGGCGGACGGCGCGCAGGTCGCATTCCATCTGGAAATCGGCAGGATGGAGCGGGAGAACGTCTGGGCGGACGGTGTGCGGCTAAAGCAAATCTGTTTAAATCTGCTATCCAATTCAGTCAAGTTCACACCAAAGGGCGGGACGGTCGGCATGTTCTGGGAAGTCGTAAGGGATGCGGATCCGGAGCTTGTGCAGCTTTATGTCCGGGTATGGGATACCGGAATGGGGATGAGCGAGGAATTTTTAAAGCGGATTTTCATGCCCTTTGAGCGGGAGCAGAATACGACGATCAGCAAGATTCAGGGCACGGGCCTGGGCATGACGATCACAAAAAACCTGACGGAAATGATGGGCGGCAGAATCGAGGTTCAAAGCCGGCAGGGCGAGGGCACATGTTTTGAAATATGGATTCCCTTAAAGGCCGGAGCAGAATATGAGGATGCCCGCAAAACGGTTCTGCAGGGGAGACGGGTTTTGCTTCTGGATGGTGAAGCGGGCAGGGGCAAAAATCATATGGAACTGCTCAAAGGGCTGGGCATGACGGCAGACTGGGCGCGCAGTGCGGAACAGGCTCTGGATTTTATCGATGAAGCGGTTTTTGATGTGCAGGAATATTTTGCCTTTTTAACGGTGGAAAAGGTGGAAGGTGTGGAGGTGGTACTGTTTTTACAGGACATCCGGAAACGGTTTGGAAATCGCCTGCCGATCCTTTTATTGTCGGAAAGTGATTGGACTCAGATCGAATATTTGTTCACAAGCGCCGGCGTGGATGCATTTGTCCCCATGCCTCTGTTTACCAACCGGCTTCTGGCGGAGCTTTATATGCTGACAGAGGAAGGAAAGCAGGAGCGTGCCGATCAGGAAAGCAGAGAGGAATATGATTTTTCGGGAAGAAAAATTCTGCTGGTGGAGGACAATGAGATTAACCGGGAGATTGCACAGGAGCTTCTTGGCATGTATGGCATGGACATTGAAACGGCGGAAAATGGTGAGGAGGCGGTGGCATATTTTGAAGGAACGCAGCCCTTTAGCCTGGACCTGATTCTGATGGATGTGCAGATGCCGGTCATGAACGGTCTGGACGCAACCAGAAAAATCCGCAGTCTTGCAAGGAGCGATGCGCGCAGTGTGCCAATTGTTGCCATGACGGCGAATGCCTTTATGGAGGACATACAGCGTTCTCTGGATGCAGGGATGGATGGACATCTGTCAAAACCCCTTGACATGGATCAGATGCGCGGCTGTCTGAAGCGTTTTCTGGGAGGGAAGTCCGAATGAGGCAATATCAGGAAACTTATATCCAAAATCTGAAAAAAATTGCCGCATTAGCGGAGCTGTCAGGCGATATTCCTCTGGATGTGGATCGGTTTCTGGCAGAGCGGAAAAAAAAGCAGGAGGAAATTGACAGGCTGCGGTATGAGAATACGGAGCTTTTGCGCCAATATCTGATGCCTGTGTTGGATAACATCATTTCTGCAGATGAGGCAGAGGTAAATGAGCTCGCAGAGTTTGCCCTGCAGCTTGCGCCGGGAGTAAAGCAGCTGGATCTCGTGCTGACCTACGATATTCACAATGCGCTGATCGCTTATGCCAGAAAATGGGAGCTGCGGGACATGCTCATCCGGGAGCTTTATCTATGCGGCATGTCGCTGTATTATATGCAGAATTTCATGGCGCGGGCGGGAAAACGGCTTTACTCTGTGAAAATCCGGATGCTGTTCGGAGAAGCGGCGTCCTGGCTGCCCCATTATGACGAGATTGCGGATCCGCAGACGAGAGGCTACATTCACCGTTCCATGGCGAATCTTACGCTGGGGGACGGTTGGGAAAGCGAGGAAAACGGCAGGCGTAAAATCAGGGCGATGCGCCGTTCTCTTCAGGTGTTGACCGATCCGGTCTATCAGGAAAAAACGCCCTCCCTTCCCTGGGATACCTTCATTTATAAAAGCCATCAGAGCAGAATGACCGCTATCGATTTTATGCGGCGCGGCTTCGGGGATCAGGATCTGGTGCGGGAGATTATGGAGTCCGCGGAATATGTCCGGGAAAGACAGCTTAAGGATAGTCAGAACCGGGGAATAGAGCCGGATATGCGTTGGACTGTGGAGTATGAGGCGGTTTTGTACCATTGTGGTATCAGGACGCTGCCGGAGCTCCTTCTGGGGCTGGAAAAGTTCTATATGAAGAGAAATCCGCTGGATTATTCACAGGACGGGATCTGGCAGAATATTTATCTGCCCGGGCTGTATGCGGAATATCTTTCCTTTGAAGAGGATTTTCGGATCAAGAAAAAAGAGGTGCTCGGTCATATGTACCGCATGGTGGTGCGGTATGTGAGGAATGCGCCCAATAATCAGTTAAATGCACAGCTTTTGCATACGCTTATCGCCATTCTGGAGTCCTTTCAGGAGTACCCGGACGGGATTTCGCAAAAGGATTTTTTGCTGAATCTGGTCGCGTGCAGAAATCCCGACAGTTATGCGTTTCAGTATATGACAGGCATGGTCTCCGGCATTCTTATGGAAGAAGCGGTCAGGAAAATGCCGGAAGCGTTTGTCGGCGTGCTGGGGTGTGCATCCAGAGAGCAGGTGCAGCAAAGCGTCGGGGAGCTGACAGCTTTTGCCAGAGAGAGCGGCATGCTGCATGATATCGGCGCGATTTTGTTTTCCGACATGGTAACGCTGGCGGGCAGGAGTTTCATGAAGGAAGAACGGATTATGTATGCCCATCATGTGTATGCGGGAAGACTGATGCTGTCCCGCTGTGATTCCACACGTCCCTATGCCATGACAGCGCTGGGACATCATCGGTATTATGATGAAAAGGGAGGCTATCCGGAGGACTATGTGCGGTCTGATAATCCCAATCAGGCGGTGACGGATCTGGTGAGCATTGCGGTGTACCTGACAAGCTACGTCAGTGAGCGGGAAAAGATGCAAAACTCTGTGCTGTCGCTGGCACAGGCGGTAGTATATGCGCAGCGTGATGGGGGAAAGCGCTTTCATCCGGAGTTTGTGAAGCTTTTACCGGGCGTGTTGAACCGGCTTTCCGACTGCTTTACGGACGGAAAAAGAAAAGCGTATCAAAAGGCGCTTTCGCTTTTGCGCAGAGAGGAAATTTAAAGATGGGATGCTTGCATATTGCAATCTGTGAGGACGACGCTGCCGCGTTAGTCCATATCACAGGACTTGTCAAGGAGTGGGCAAAAAAACGGGATTTTTTTGTGCGCATCAGTGAATTTCCCCATGCGGAGGGGTTTTGGTTTCAATATGCGGAGGAGCAGTCCTTTGATGTCCTGCTTTTGGACATCGAAATGGGAGAAATGAGCGGCGTGGAGCTGGCAAAGCGCATCCGGGAGAGCGACCGGGAGCTGCAAATCATTTTTGTTACCGGATATATGGAATACATCGCGCAGGGCTACGATGTGGAGGCGCTGCACTATTTGCTAAAGCCAGTTTCCCTACAGAAGCTGGAGCCGGTTTTGGACCGCGCGTCCAAACGGGCGGGGGAGAAGACGCGCTGCCTTTTTCTGCCGGCGGGGGACGGGACGGTGCGCCTGCCCCTGTATGAGATCCGGTATCTGGAGGTGCAGAAAAATTATGTCACCGTGCACGCCAAAGAAGCGTACACGGTGAAAAGGACGCTGCGGGAGATGGAAAAGGAACTGGATGACAGCTTTTACAGGACGGGACGCTCCTATATGGTGAATTTGCGGTATGTGGTGCGCATTTCCAGAAATGAGGTGGCGTTAAAGGACGGTGAACGGCTGCCTTTGTCCCGGGGGTTTTATGAGGGCTTAAACCGCGCCTTCATCCAATATTTTCAGTGACAGGCAGGGATTTTCATGATATTCATTTCAAAGCTGATCGACAGACAGATTGCCGCCTGGCAGACCGGTCTGGTGCAGACCCACTATGATGAGGTGGAAAACATGTACCGGCAGGTGCGGGGCTGGCGGCACGATTACCGCAACCATATTCAGGTGTTAAAAAGCTATGCCGCTTCGGGGGATCTTTCCGCTGTGCGGCGCTATCTGGAGATGCTGGATCAGGATTTGTCCACGGTGGACACGGTGTTAAAGACGGGCAATAAAATGACGGACGCCATTTTAAACAGCAAGATTTCCCTGGCCCGGTCGAAGCACATTCCGGTCACGGCGGATGCCCATGTGCCCGTGGCGCTGACCACCTCGGAGCTGGATCTGTGCATTATTATCGGCAATCTGTTCGATAACGCCATCGAGGCGAATCTGGCGCTTCCCAAAGAGGAGCGCATGATCCGCATCTACATGGATATGAAAAACACCCAGCTGTATATGTGCTTTACCAACCGGACGGCGGGCGGAAAGCTCCGGAAGGAAAACGGGCTTTTTCGGACGACGAAGGGGAGCGGGCACGGCTTCGGGCTGGTGCGGATCGATACGATCGTGGAGCGGAATTTGGGATACCTGAGCCGTAACAGTGAGGAAGGCGCATTCACCACAGAAATATTGCTGCCCCAGTGAGGAGACCGCAGTCCGATGACGTAGCGTTTCGCGGCAGGCACAGGGAACATGGCGGCAGACGGCGGCGGACACAGGAGGGGCATCGGGCAGAGGGGACAGGCTGTTTCCAGTCGCGATATCCGGAGCGGGAAATTCCGCAAAATGTCCGGATATTCCTGAACGCCACAGGGCGCAGCCAGTACCCTTTCTGGGGTACTGGCTCTCGCGACAGTCGCCAAATGTGCATGCAAGCGTGCCCACTTGGCTCGTTGTTCGCGGAAACTCACTCCGTTCAGACAGTATTGCGCCCTGTGGCAGGAATCTCCAGCCATTTTGGGAATTTCTCCGTTCCGGATAGAGCGACTGGAAACAGCCTGTCCCCCTCTGCCCGATGCCCCTCCTGTGTCCGCCGCCGTCTGCCGCCGTGTTCCCTGTGCCTGCCGCGAAACGAAATGACATTGGCTGCGGAATCATATGATACTATTCGTCCCCGAAAGCGCGCAATTCATCCCCGGATTGTGCGCTCTCTTTTTTTGTGTGGTAGAGTGAATATGGATATTCTGGGAGGTCCCAGGAGGGATGAAAAAATAGATATAGAGCAGGGAGGAATGCGGGTTGAAAGAGGGAAAGAAGCCAAAATATAATACCTGGCAGAATGTTTGGTTTATGCTGGGGCGGGCATGGAGGACGAGCAGGGGCGTGCCGCTTTTGGCTGCTGTTCTGGCTGCTCTGGGGGTGGCGATGAATCTGCTGGAGCTGTTCGTGACACCGGCGCTTTTGCGGGCGGTGGAAACGGCTGGGACGCCCTGGGAGCTGGCGTATGTGGTTTTATTCTTTGCCGCAGGTTTCATTGTGGCGGACGGGATGACTGCATATGTGGAGCAGAATGCCCAGTTCGGGCGGATTCATGTGCGCTCCAATCTGCTGCGGGATTGTACGGTAAAAACCTGCAGGATGTCCTTTCCAAAAATCGAGGATCCGGTCTGTCTGGAACGGAGGGCAAGGGCGGCGGATGCGATGAGCAATAACCACAGCGCGACGGAGGAGATATGGAACACGCTGACAGAGCTGATGAAAAACGGCGTATGCTTTTGCATCTGGCTGGGGCTTTTGGCACAGCTGCATCCGGCGCTGGTGGGCGTTACGGTCATCCTGTGCTGCCTGGACTATGGCGTGTCCAATCGGGCAAACGGATGGGGATACCGGCGCCGGGAGGAGGAGGACCGGTATGTCCATGAGCTGTGGTATGTGATCGGGAAGGCGAAGGACGTGAAGCTGGCGAAGGATGTGCACATTTTCGGCATGAGAAAGTGGCTGGAGGACGTCTTTGCGAAAACGCTGCATTCCTATGGAAGCTTCAAGAGCAGGGAGGAGCGGGCGTATTTCGGTGCGGATGTGTGCGGCGCGGTTTTGACCCTGCTGCGCAACGGGCTTGCCTATGCCTGGCTGATCGGGCAGGTTTTGCAGGGAAAGCTGGAGGCAGCGCAGTTCGTGCTCTATTTTACGGCGCTGAGCAGCTTCACGGAGCAGGTCATGGGGATTTTTGCGGCGTTTCTTACGCTGCACCGGCACAGCCTGGACATCTGCAGGGTGCGGGATTTTCTGGAGGAGCCGGAGAGCTTTGTATTTGAGGAAGGAAGGGCGTTGCCCAAAGCGCGGGAAAAGGCCTGTTCGATAGAGCTTTCGGATGTCTGCTTTCGCTATGCGGGCGCTGACAAAAACGCCATAGACCATGTGTCCTTGCGGGTCGGCGCAGGGGAAAAGCTGGCGGTGGTGGGCTTAAACGGCGCGGGGAAAACCACGCTCATCAAGCTGATCTGCGGATTTTATGATCCCACTGAGGGAAGCGTCTGCTTAAACGGGGAGGATATCCGGCAGTATAACAGGCGGGAGTATTATGAGCAGTTTTCCGCGGTGTTCCAGGAGCATTCCCTGCTTCCTGGCACAGTCGCAGAAAACATATCCCAGATGCCGGACGGCACAGACCGGCAGAGGGTGATGGACTGCGCGAAACGGGCGGGCTTTGCAGAGAAAATAGCGTCCCTGCCCGAGGGGTATGAAACGAAGCTGGAAAAGCGGGTCCATCTGGATGCGGTAGAGCTTTCCGGCGGGGAAATGCAGCGGCTTTTGATGGCGCGCGCCCTTTATAAGGATGCGCCCGTCATCGTGCTGGATGAGCCCACCGCCGCTCTGGATCCCCTGGCGGAAAACGACGTGTATCAAAAATACAATGATCTGACAAAGGGCGCAACCTCTGTTTTCATTTCCCACAGGCTCGCTTCCACACGGTTCTGTGACCGCATCATTCTGCTGGAGGAGGGAAGGATCGTAGAGGAAGGGACCCATGAGGAGCTGATGACCAGACAGGGGCGTTACGCGAAGCTGTTTGAGGTACAAAGCCAGTATTATAAGGAGGGAAAGGGAAATGGAAGCTTCTAAACTGAGCTGGAAGGAGACTGTCAGGCTCAACCTCCGCGCCGTCGCGCTGTGGTGGGAAAATGCCCCGCAGCTTTTGGTTTCTGCGGCGGCGAGCCGGCTGTTTCTGGCGCTGTCGCCTTATGTTTCGATCTATTTTACGGCGCGGCTTTTGGATGAGATCGCAGGGGCATGCAGAATAGAAAAGCTGTATGGGCTTGTGCTCGCCGTTTTGCTGTCCGCCATCTGCCTGACGCTTTTGGGACAGGCGCTGCTTCGCTGGAAAAACGCGGTCTGCGCAACGCAGTTTTATTTAAAGGAAAGGATCTTTCTTTTAAAATTTGCTTCCATGGATTTTGCCGCGCTGGACGATCCCGATACGATTGATCTGTATACGAAGATCATGGAGGAGAGGACCTGGGGTGCCTATGGGATCCTGCGGGTTTTATGGAACGGAGAAAGGATTCTGGAAGGGCTTTTGCGGATCGCGGGCGCAGCCGTGCTGAGCGCTTCCCTGTTTTCCAAAAGGGCGCCTGCAGGCAGCGCCATGGAGGCGCTCAACCATCCGCTCTTTCTTACGGCGATTCTTTTGGGCATGGTGCTGACTACGGTCCTCTCCTCTTATTTTGGCAGCCGGCCGGGAAAATATCAGGCGCGATATGCCCACAGCGCTTCCTTCGGGAACCGGATCTTTGGCTTTTATGGATTCGACATGCCCGCAGAACGGGAAAGGGCGATGGATGCGCGGATGTATGAGCAGGATCAATTTGCCAAAAAGGCGTTGGAGGAAAACAACATGTTTTCCGAAACCTCTCAGATTGCGAGGTGGTCCAGAGGTCCTCTGGGGCTGTGCAGGGCGCTTTCCGTCGCCATGTCCAGGCTGTTTATCGGCGTGGTTTACCTGTTCGTCTGCTTAAAGGCGTGGGGAGGGGCGTTTGGCGTCGGCTCTGTCACCCAGTATATCGCGGCGCTCACCTCTTTGTCAGTCGGGTTTTCCATGCTGCTTAAGGAGATTGGCGAGATGCGCATCAACGCCTTTTTTATGCGGGAGGATTTTGCGTTTCTGGACATTCCCAACCGGATGTATCAGGGCAGTCTGTCCGTGGAAAAGCGGTCGGACAGAAATTACGAGGTGGAGTTTCGGGACGTGAGCTTTCGCTATCCCTCCCAAAAGGAATGGGCGCTGCGCCATGTGTCCCTGAAATTCAAGGTGGGAGAGCGGCTGGCGGTGGTGGGGGAGAACGGCTCCGGAAAAACCACGATGATCAAGCTTTTGTGCCGCCTTTACGACCCGGACGAGGGAGAAATCCTCCTAAACGGCATCAACATCCGCAAATATAACTATGCAGAATATATGAATATTTTCTCTGTGGTGTTTCAGGATTTTCAGCTGCTCTCCTACAGCCTGGGACAAAACGTGGCGGGCAGCGTTTCCTGTGACGCGGGAAGGGCAGAGAGGTGTCTTGTGGATGCCGGGTTTGCAGAGCGGCTCAGTGCGTTGCCAAAAGGGCTGAATACCTGCATCGGCAGGGACTTCGATCCGGAAGGGGTGGCGCTTTCCGGCGGGGAGGGTCAGAAGGTGGCGATTGCCCGGGCGCTGTACAAAAACGCGCCCTTCATCGTGCTGGATGAGCCGACGGCCGCCCTGGATCCAATCGCCGAGGCGGAGGTCTATGCCAGCTTCGACCGGCTCATTCAGGACCGGACGGCGATTTATATCAGCCACCGGCTGTCCTCCTGCCGGTTTTGTGACCGGATTGTGGTGTTTGACAAGGGACGGCTGGTGCAGTTTGGCAGCCATGAGGAGCTGGTGGAAAAGACGGAGGGGAAGTACTATGCGCTGTGGCAGGCACAGGCGCAGTATTATGTGTGAAGGATTATGCCGGATTGTATACAGGGATGCTTTTGGCGGAGGAAAAAGACAGTGGATGCGTTTTCAAATGGGAACTGCATCGTAACAGATAATATGTAGTGACAGGAAACGTACCCCTTTCCTGAAAACAAAAAAG
>CAJUEL010000021.1 GCA_910585455.1 uncultured Eisenbergiella sp.
ACAAACAACAGGAAAAGTAAATTCGTATACCAAAGTTTTTTATCTACACCCAGTTTGGGCGGTATCCGGCGATGTGTGTGGCTTCCGCAACAGTTCGGACAGGGCTGAATTGTTACTGGTTTTCACCGGACGGGAAAGTGCAGGCGGGGACAGGAGGACGGGGCCGGGAAGCGGGACGGGCATACGGGCATGGGAGGAACGCGCACAGGAGCATGGATTTTTTGGGGCTATATCCAAAACGGGAAATTCTACCCGGTTTCCTGCCCATTCCAAAACGTGTCATGGCGCAATCAACTCACTTCGTTCGGGCAGGAATGTGCCGGAAGCCGGGGGAATTTCTCCGTTTTGGATATCATGCCCCAAAAAAGCCATGCTCCTGTGCGCGTTCCTCCCATGCCCGTATGCCCGTCCCGCTTCCCGGCCCCGTCCTCCTGTCCCCGCCTGCACTTTCTTCTCTGGCGTGAGCAAAACAAATTTATCGCGCAGACCTGTCTGAACTGTTACTTTCTTACAGTTTCACATACTCCATTCGCTCATTTTTTGTGTTGACACCGCTCCCCCAGGAGCATATAATGAATTTCATCAGGAACCGATTCTATTACTGTGAAAATTCATTCGCCTGTCTGTTTTGATCTGTCAGGGAACGGTCTTTGGCTTTATCGCCAGCATTTATTTTCACACACACTGCTATGTTGGCAAAGCCGAAAAAACTGGATATCCGAAAAGGAGGATGCCATTTTCGTGACTTTGCCGGAAATGGAGGAAATATGGCTTATACCAAAAAGAAACTGGAGGAGCTGGACATCATTGATAACTTTTTGATGGACAGGCTGGCTTTTGACGAGACTTTCGGCGAGGATTTCTGCCGCAGGATGCTGTCTTCACTGCTGCAGAAAGAGATTACCGGCAGGCTGCAGGTGCATGCGCAGAAGTTTCTGCCTGCTCACACGCCAACGATGCGCGGCATTCGGATGGATGTGGAAATCGAAGAGACGGGCGATGTGCGGGAAGGGGCAAAACCGGCAATCCTGAATATTTATGATCTGGAGCCCCACCAGCGGAACGATCTGGATCTGCCGCGGCATAACCGCTTTTATCAGGCGAAAATCGACAGCCGGGGGCTTGGCAGTGGAACAAAGGATTTTCAGAAGCTTCCCAATCTCTATATCCTGACAATATTGAACTATGATCCCTTCGGGCAGGATTACATGATGTACACAATCCGGAATCACTGTGAGGAGATTCCGGAGCTGGAATATGAGGACGGGCTGCGGTTTTATTACTTCTATACGGGTGGAAAAAAGGGCGGAAATGATCAGCTTCGCACGCTGTTGCGCTATATTCAGGACAGCCGGAGGGAAAACGCCACGGATGAGGCAACACTGGCATTGCATCAGCATGTGAGCAGAGCGAAGGTATCACCGGAGGTGAAAGAGGCTTATATGACATTTGAAGAATTCATCTATTATGAGCGGAAGGATGCGGCAAAGGAAGCAGCAAAAGAAGCTGCAAAAGAAACAGAAATAAAGACCCGGCATACAGATATTCTGAGCATTTTGGCCGATTACGGCGAAATTCCGGAATCCATCAGGAAACATATAGAAGAAACCGACGATCCCGATACGCTAAGCCACTGGGTGAAGCTCGCCGCAAGGGTGAACAGTCCGGAAGAATTTATGGAAAGGCTGGCGTCAAAAACCGATCAGAATGCCTAAGCAAAAAGACCTCCGCTTCCGGAGGTCTTTCCTGTCTGAATTCATTTGGCAAGCATTACGCTTCCACTTTGATAATCTCGCGCTTGTTGTAAGAACCGCAAGCCTTGCAGACTCTGTGGGGCACCATCAGTGCGCCGCACTTGCTGCACTTCACCAATGTCGGTGCGCTCATTTTCCAGTTAGCCCGTCTCTTATCTCTTCTGGACTTGGAAGACTTATTCTTAGGACAGATAGACATCGTTACACCTCCTTATTCGCGTTAAAAACATCCATAATTGCCGCCATCCTGGGATCAGGAACGAATGTATCACAGCCGCACGCTCCTGTGTTTAGGTCCTTCCCGCATACGGGACAAAGTCCCTTGCAGTCCGGCCTGCACAATACCTTCATGGGCCAGCTCAACATAATCTCATTTTCGATCAGGCGATCTACATTCAGCTCATAACCTTCCATGAAAGCATCCTGCTCTTCCCTCTCATCAGCGCCCGCCATCTCCGGGGATAACACTTCTCTGATGATTGTCAGGTCAAAAGGATACTCCACTTCACTTAAGCATCTGTCACACGCCAGCACTGCCGTTACATGCAAAGAAGCCTCCACCAACGCTTTCCCTTTCTCCATATTGGAAAGCTTCAAGGAAACTGCGCTGCATTCCTTCAGCTGATACGCTGTGCCCTCATGCACAACCTCTGTGACGGGGCAGGCATATTCTGCCGTGCTGCTCTTGCCCTCGGATGTAAAAACATCTGTTAAATTCACGAACATAGTATACTCCCAACGGATAAAGCAAAAACCTCATCCACACTTTTCTAAGTATACATATCCGCTATCCGTTTGTCAAGAAATTTTTCTCCGAAATTCCAAAAGCCTTCTGCATAAAAACAATCGCCGCCACCACGATCAGAAACGAAATCCCCGACAGCAGCTGCTGTCCATATACCGGTATTCCCAAAACCATATTGCCGTTTGCCTGCACTGCCTCAAGCAGCCTGCCCGCCAGAATGGATGCCAGAAATCCGCAAAGCCCGCCGATGCTGTTTTTTATTGCCATCGCCTGTGCGATATATGCCTCTTCCACATAGCTGTAGGTGATGTTATAGGAGTTCATGTTGGTCCCCGCAAGGCAGCAATTGTATAAAACCGTATACAGGATTACCAGAAACCACGTTTTTTGAGTGGTGAACATATTCGCCAAAAAAGCGCCCGCCGCAAGATACAGCCCCAGCTTAAAGCCCTTCGCACAGGAGTGCCTGTCCGAATAGCGCCCCAGAGGCCCTGTCACCGCCAGCCGGACAAAATTCGCGCCCATATTGATCACCTGTACTGCAAATACGGAAAGCATCAGCTCCTTTGTTTTAAAAATTCCCATAAAGCCGATGGTAAAATACCGTGCCACATCCCACAAAACCGTCAGAACAATCACGTTTTTGAAATTCCGGTTTCCCAACACATGCCGCAGCACATCCGGCAGAGGATGTGCGCCCGCGCTCTGTTCGCTCTCCTCCTCCTTTTTGATCAGCATAAAACAGATAAAATTGCCAAGATTCAAGATCAATATGGAAACGGCGATGAACAAAAAGCCGCCCGCCGGATTTCCCAGCCCTTCATAGCGGTCGATCACAAATCCGATCACCATCGTAAACACCATCCCCGCCAAGAGGGAAACTGTCTCCTTCGCGGCGGAATATCCCGCCCGTTTTCCCGGCTCCACATAGGAATTCGCCCATTGAAAGCATATGGGGGCAATCAGATAATTGCTGACATACGCCGCTATGACGCTGACCACCACCAGGGCGGTCCTTGCCGCCTGTCCCACCGGAAGAAAGGGCGTCAGATACAGGAGCATGAAAAAGAAAAAGCTGGCTGTATCAAAGAGGATGACCAGCTTTTTGGCGCCGGTCTTCAGTCTGACCAGAAAAATCGACAATATCTGCACCACAAAGGCCAGCGAAACAAAGGAGGAAATGATGCCGATCAGCGCATCGTCAATCCCCACCCCTTCCAGCAGCTTTGCCAGAAAGGAATCCGCCACCAGCAGCATCAGAAAATAATATATGGTGCATTGCGCCATATACGCTCTACGTGACCGTTTATACTCTGTTGATTGAAAATCGCGCATCTTCTCAGCCTTTCACGGAGCCGATCATCACCCCTTTTTGAAAATATTTCTGCACAAAGGGATAGGCTACCAAAACAGGGACAGAGGATACCACAATCACGCCATACTTAAGCAGCTCTGCAGCATCCCGCATAGCGGCCAGCGTATCCGCGTCCGTCACGGAAAGCTCCATCCGCGAGGCGTTTAAAATGCCCCGCAGCACGAGCTGCAGCGGCCAGAGCTTTTTGTCCCGCAGATACAGCATGGCGCTGAAATAGGAATTCCAATGCCCCACCGCATAGTACAAAATCATGACGGCAAAAATTGCCTGGGACAGGGGCATCACGATCCGGAGCAAATACCCGATGTCCGAAATGCCGTCCACTCTCGCCGCATCATACAGCTCCTCCGGAATGGAATTTTGAAAAAATGTCCGCATGATGATCATATTATAGATGCTGAGCGCACCGGACAAAATCAGCGACCACCTGCTGCCGATCAGCCCCAGGTTATAGATCAGCAGATAAGACGGAATCATTCCCCCGGAAAAAAACATGGGAATCATGAACAGCAGCATGTAGATGCGCTTGCCCTGAAACCTTTTACGGGACAGCGGATAGGCGCACAGCGTGGTCAGCAACAGGTTCAACGCCGTCGCTACCAGGGTGATCAGGATCGTGTTACCGTATCCCGTCCAGATATCCCGGTAGGAAAATACCAGCTTATAGCCCTCCAGGGAAAACTCCACCGGCAACAGCAGCACCCTGCCGGAAGCGACCGCCGCCCCGGAGGAAAAGGAACAGGATACCACATAAATGAGCGGATATAAAATCACGATGCTGATCAGCAGCATCAGCAGGCCCACAGCGATTTGCAGCGCCAAATCCGCCCTGCTTTTGCGGATATGTCTCTTTTTTGTTCTACCCATAAGCACCTCCCTAAAACATATTCATTTCGCCGCTGGTCATTTTTTTCGTAAGCTGATTCACGAAAACGAGCAGGACACAGTTGATGATGGAATTAAACAGACCGATGGCGCTGGCATAGGAAAAATCCGTCCCGGTTCCCAAAGCAACCTTGTAAACATAAGTGGATATGATCTCCGATTTGCTCAGATTCAGACTGGTCTGCATCAGATACGCTTTCTCAAACCCGACGCTCATCACGCTGCCGCAGCGCAGAATCAGCATCGTCGCGACAGTGGGGGCAATGGAGGGAAAATCCACATATAAAATCCGCTTCCAGCGGCTCGCCCCGTCCATGATGGCGGCCTCATGATATTCCGGTGACACGGAGCTCAATGCCGCCATATAAATAATCGTGTTCCATCCCAGCTGCTGCCAGATGCCGGAGAGAATATAGGTCGCCCGAAAGGCACCTGGCAGCCCGAAAAAATCCGTGGCATATCCTGCCCCGCCCAGCAGCCTGTATACGGTTCCATATATGCCGCTGACCGGATTGAAAATCTGACGCATGATGGAAACCAGCACCATGATGGACAGAAAATGCGGAATATAGGTGACGTTCTGCACAAACTTTTTAAATTTTTCATTTTCAACCGTATTCAAAAGCAGCGCAAAAATGATCGGCAGCGGAAAGCTCAGCAGAATGGAGCCAACAGACAGCGCAAGCGTGTTGGTGAACACCTGCCTGAAATTATAATTTGTCAAAAACTTCACAAACCATTTTACCCCCACCCAGTCACTTTCCAGAATGCCCTTCCTGGGACTGAAATCCCTGAAAGCGATCTGCGCCCCGTACATGGGCCAATAAGAAAAGATCAGAATATATATGAGCGGAAACAGAATCAGCAAATGCAGCTGCCAGTCCCGTTTCAAATCCCTGACGAACCTGTAACGCCATGTGTGTTTTTTTTGATTGATCATCAAACCCCTCCTTCGTATGCCCGCCTTTGTAAAACAGCCGGGTACCCCCGGCTGTTCCTCTAAAAACGGTGCAGATGATTGCTCATAGATACGATTATTATAACCGGCTATAGGCCGCCTGCGCGCATTCCAGCAGCTTCGACTGCCCCCGCGCCTCCAGCTCATCCAGATAACTGTTCCAGTCTGCGTCATTGCCAGGATCCAGCGCGCCGGTCGCAAAAAGTCCCCTGGCCTCCTGGACGTACTCCTGATACAGGGTTTTCAGCTCGGACACGACCGCCTGCTCCTCTTCGGTATAAACCACCTGATTGAAAACCTCCTCCGGAACAGGGGTATTCGTATAGCACTCCAGCTCGGACTTTAACAGACCGTTGCGGATCGACAGCCCGGAGCCGTCGTCCACATAGCTTGTCTGCGTCTCCCTGCCGGTCACAAATACGCAATACATGTAGTGCCAGCACCGGTTATTATTTCCGCTGTACGCCGCAGAATCCAGCACCTCCACCCTGGCGGGCAGCCCGGTATTCCCCACAGCGCCTTCCGCCGCATCGGTCCAGTCCTCTCCATACACGCCATACCGGTTGCGGCGCACGGACTCCGGACTGCTCATGAAATCAAGCAGGTAAAATGCCAACGCAGGATCCGCGCAGTCCTCCGTGATCACGTTGTTGTACCTGTAATTATCCAGAAAATAAGGCGCATATCCTCCCGTCGTGTTCCCCTCCGGCGCCTTGAGCGGCGCAAGACCCGTATACTCCTTAAGAAGCTCGCTGTTTTCGTCCATATGCAGCGTGGGATGGCAGGAAACCGCTCCCACAATGCCCACACCGTCCTCCGGCGTGATCATGGGCATCAATATGGAATCGTCCCCGGTAAATACCGTCGTGGACAAAAGCTTCTCGGATACCAGCTTATTCATATAGATCATGGCCTCCCGGTATTCCTCCGAGCTGTAGGGCGACCACAGCTTTCCGTCGGTCACGTTCCAGAGGAAATTGTCGTTGCAGTATACGAAAGCGTTGATCAGAAATTCCGGCATCGCGCTGCGGTATGCCCGGCTTCCGGTAATCGGAATTTCGTCCGCCTTTCCGTTTCCGTTGGGATCCTCATCCCGGAATTTCACCAGCACCTCATACAGCTCATCCGGCGTGGTGGGCATCTGCGCTCCCACCTTATCCAGCCAGGCCTGATTGATAAAGCAGGGCGCGACAATTTTGTCAAATATCTGCTGCTGATAACAAGGATAGCTATAGATCGCGCCGTTTGCCGCCGTTCCTATGGCGGCGATTCGGTCCATCACCTCCTCCGGAATGATCCCCCTCTGCTGGTCATACCAGGTCCCCTTCTCCTGCAGGTATCCGCTGATATCCGCAAAATAACCGTCCATGCCATAATTTTTTACCCCCGCCGCGTCAAAGGGCGCATCCAGGATAATATCCGGCAGCTTCTCGTCCGTGGTCATCATCAGGGTCAGCTGATTCTTATATTCCGTTTTATCGCTGGAAAATACAACAAAATCCAGATGGATGCCCGTCTGCTCCTCCAGCCAGAGCGTATACTCGTTCGTTTCATGATCCGCGGTTCTGGGGTCCCCGGACAGGCCGATGGTGAGCGTCACCTCCTGCGTTGTCAGCGGAAGCGTCCCCGGCACATAGCCTCCATCCGCCTGTGCCGCTTCGGCATCCGCATCGTTTGAGAGCGTTTCTGCGCCGCTTTCGTCCCCCGCGTTTTCTGCGCCCTTTGCCCCTGCATCCGGCACAGCCTCTTTTTCGGCTCCCTGACTGCCGCATGCGGCCAGTCCCAGCGCCATCGCGCCTGCCAGCATCAGTGCCAATGTCTTTTTGTAAATCCCTCTCTTCATTGCAAACCCTCCTTTGCACATCCACACAGCTGTTACGCCCCCATTATTGCGCAGCAATCCGGTTTCTGGCAACTCTCACATCGGAATATGGACTCTCACAACAATAGAATTCACGCTTCGCGAGAATTCTATTGTCATGAATAATAGTTCCGGCAGGTCTGCGCGTTTACCGCGCACATCATTCTTCTCCGGCATCCCTGCGGTATTGGCTGGGCGTTTTATGATAATATTTTTTAAATACCCTGAAAAAAGTGCTCTCCGAAAAATATCCGCACATTTCCCCCACCTTTTTCACCTCCAACGTCGTGGTACACAGCAGCATTCCCGCTCTCTGCATGCGAAGCTGCAGCAAATATTCGCCAAAGGTCAGACCGGTTTCCCGATTCACCATGGCAGAAACGCTTTTCTCCGGCATCCCGAAATGCTTCGCCACATACTGCACGCACATGCCATCCTCCATATAGTTATCCCTGATAAAGGAAAGCACCTCCATGAACTTTTTATTTTCCGCGTCCTCCCGCTGCACATCCAGGTAATCATGAAGCTCCCTTGCGACCTGCATCAGCATGCGGAAGTTTTCCTGCGCGGTCTTTTCTTCCCTGTAGCGGATGGCTTTTAAGGAAGCTGGCTCTGCGTCCAGCTCCTCTGCCGCGCTGCGCAGCACAAAAAGCGTATTATAAAAAGACTCCAGTCCCGTTGTTTTCGCACAGGGCTCTTCTGAAATCATGGTCAGAAGGTGCATGGTATTTTCCTTATCACCGGTCAGAATGGACTGATACAGGCGTTCATGCCAAAGCCAGTTCAGCCTGCGCTTTGCCGTTTTTTCTTCCACATGCTCAAACAGGGCCTGCAGCTTTCTGGTTTTCACCTGAATCTCCGAAATCAGGACGGAAAGATATTCCACCTCGGATATGATCCTTTTTTCCTCCATGCTGCCTCCATGATTTTGTAAAAGCCTGCGCATGGGCGTGGTGAAAACCTCAGATAACAGAATATTCAAAAGAATGCCCAGCAGGACAGAGATTCCGATCAGGCGCATCCCCGCCGCCCTGGCGCCCGTTCCCACTTCCAGCAGGCGCTGTCTGGGAATCCGGAAGGTGGCGGTGACATCCAGCTCCTCGATGTCCGCAACGATCTCATAAAACTCCTCCTCTGCCAGCTCCTCCATCAACTCCCCGCTGGAATACAGCACCTCCCCGTCACGATAAGCAAGGCGAAAAGCGCTTCCCTCCGGAAGCGCCCCAAGGCCCAGCATGCTCTGAATATCGTCCTTTGCATAAAGGCTCATAACGGTAATTCTGGACCCCATCGGATGCAGCAGCAGAGACATACAGGGAACCGTCCTGTCTCCCACACAAACCTCCTGCATGGGCAAAAGGCGGACCGCCGTCCGGTCCCTGAGCAGCCCCAGAAGCTCCTGCGCCGATTCCCCGGAAAATTCCAGATATTCCTCAAAGCATGCCTCCGCCCTCTGAAAGCTCTTTTTTCGCGTCACGATGCAGTTTGTCCCCCCGAAATACAGCAGACATTCTTCATTCTTTTCCTGCAAAAACATCTGATTATTCAGCGCCTTTTGCAAAAGCGGCAGCACGGACACATATTTGTCCGGCAGCTCTCCCGCGCTTTCCCCCCGTATATAATCATAATAGCGCGTCCCGTTGATTGCCTCCGGGATCGCGTATAATTTATACAATGCATTGGAAAAATTTTCGCAGTTATGAAGAATCTGTCCCCGCACGGTCTCCAGATAAAACTCCGTCTGCTTCTTGGTCAGCATATGATTGCTGACCAGCAGAGCGACCGTGGATACCAGCTGCACGCAAAGCATCATGATGCAGCATTTCCAGAACATGGACATTTTACGGTTTGATATGCGGCGCGACAGCGCCTCCCCTTCTCTACCCCTCATCGCATTTACACCCCATGTCCGCTTTGGCGGACATACCAATCAACAGTTTTGGAATTTATTTCCAGATTTCATATCTCTCTGATCAAAGCCACGCTGTGCATGGGCAGTTTCAATTCCGGTCTGTCCGTCGTCGCAACCAGCTCCCCCGCATGAGTATCATCCAGCAGATAAATTTCATACTGGCCGGGTCTTCCGAAATCGACGAAAAGCTCTTTCCCCTCTGCTTTGTCCTGATCGGAAAAGCAGGTGATCACCGCCAGCGCCTTCCCCCGTTCATCCACGCCGCAGAGCGAGTAAATCGTTTCAATCTCATTGACCGCCTCCACCTGCGCTTTCCTGTCATAAAAATACCCATACCACAGGAACGGATAATACCCCTTTAAGGGCTTTGCCGTATAAAAATCAAAAACACCGTTATAGGCTGACGGACGCGTATCGTAGTACATGAGCAGATCAATCGGCGCGCTCTGGGCAAGGCTCATACATGCCATGATAAAAGAGACCCCCTTCATCGTTCTCATCTGCTCCATGGAATACAGCAGCCCGTCGCCGAAATCTGTAACATAGTTCCATTCATTCAGAATGCATTCTGCATTTTCATACCCGTATTTTACCAGACGGTTCTTCATTCTCTTCGCCTTTTCTTTGATATTCTCCGGTCTGGTGGTGTACATATGCCATGACAAAAAATCCAGCGGCACCTGTCTTTTACTCATATGCTGCAAAAAATCCTCCGCCCATTCCTCCCTTCCGCACAGGGACGGTCCTCCGATTCTAAGCTTTGGGAAGCATTTCTTTAAATGTCTGGCTGCGATTTCATAAAATGTGAAAAATTCTGCCCTGGTTCCGCCCCAGGTCCGTTTATTGGTACTGTCATCCGGTTCCAGATCCGGCTCATTCCAGATTTCCCAGTATTCCATATCATGAAAAAAACCGTCCGCCCAGCCTTCCCGGTAATGCCGGATTACATGCTCGCAGATGACCGCCCACTTTGAAAAATCCTTCGGCGGAAGCGTCGCATGTTTTTTAATATGATGCTCGATCGACTCTCCCAGCCTGAAAAAAGGCTTTGTCCCCGCTTCCAGACACGTCAGAATATCATCATCCGTACAGGCAAAATCATAAGAGGCCGCTTCATAGGGATCCGCATCAAAATCCGGAAAAATCTTTGTGATGTCATAGCTGTAGGGTCCGCCATAGATCGGCTGTATGCCTGAGCCATGGTTACTGGAATAGGGAATTCTTGCCGCCTTATAGGCATCAAAATTACTGATCTTCATTTCCGTCGCATGCTTCCTGCGCCAGGGCCCGCCGTTTGTAGCGTTTAACGGTTTAAATGGCCCCAATTCCTTTGACAGGTCAAACTGTAAAGTTTCCATCGCTTCTTCCTCCTGTTTCTCTGTCTCATCATGACCATGCGTTTTACAGCTCCCGGATCAGCGCCACGCCTGGCATGTTCATTTTCAATTCCGGTCTGTCCGTCGTCGCAACCAGCTCCCCCGCATGAGTATCGTCCAGCAGATAAATTTCATATCTGCCGGGCCTTCCGAAATCGACGAAAAGCTCTTTCCCCTCTGCTTTGTCCTGATCGGAAAAGCAGGTGATCACCGCCAGCGCCTTCCCCCGTTCATCCACGCCGCAGAGCGAGTAAATCGTTTCAATCTCATTGACCGCCTCCACCTGCGCTTTCCTGTCATAAAAATACCCATACCACAGGAACGGATAATACCCCTTTAAGGGCTTTGCCGTATAAAAATCAAAAACACCGTTAAAGCGTGACGGGCGCGTGTCGTAATACATGAGCATGTCCACAGGGGCATTCTGGGCAAGGCTCATGGTCGCCATGGCAAAGGCGGCGCCCTTTATGTTTCTCATCTGCTCCATGGAATATAAATATCCGTCGTTGAAGTTTCTGATGTAATTCCACTCGTTTAAGATGCTTTCCGTATGTTCATATCCGTACTTCACCAGCAGGGACTTCACTTTTTTTGCCTTTTCCTCTATTTTCTCAGGCTCAGACGCATAGATATGCCAGGTAAAAAAATCCAGCGGCGCCTGTTTCTGGCTCATGCACCGCAGAAAATCCTCCGCCCAGTCCAGCCTGAAGGCCAGCGCCGGTCCACCGATTTTGATCTCCGGAAAGCATTTCTTCAAATGTCTGGCTGCGGTTTCATAAAATGCAAAATAATCAGCCTTACTCCCTCCCCAGGTCCGTTTATTGGGGTTATCGTCCAGGTCCAGATCCGGCTCGTTCCAGATTTCCCAGTATTCCATGTCATGATGAAATCCGTCCGCCCAGCCTTCCCGGTAATGCCGGATCACATGCTCGCAGATGACAGCCCATTTTTTAAAATCCTTCGGCGGAATTGTCGCATGCTTTTTCACCTGCCGCTCAATGGTTTCCCCCAGCCGGAAAAACGGCTTCGTTCCCGCCTCCAGACATACCAGGATATCCTCGTCCGTACAGCCAAAATCATACGAGGCAGGATCCTCCGGGTCCGCGTTAAAATCCGGAAAAATCCGTGAGATATCATGGCTGTAGGGACCGCCGTAGATACTCTGGACGCCGGAATCGTGATTGCGGGAATAGGGAATTTTCGCCGCCCGGTACGCCGCAAAGGTGCTCGCCAGCGCTTCTGCCTCATGCCGCTTGTGCCAGGGACCTCCGTTCGTGGCGTTCAACGGCTTAAAACGCCCTGTCTCTTTCGTAAGGTCAAACCGCAGTGTCTCCATAAATTTTCATCTCCTTTTGCATGGTTTTCTTTCTCTTTTGGTGTATTTGTTACACCTTTATTATCCATCCAAAACTATTTTTCAGCAACTCTCACATAGGGATATGCGGCTCTCACTTCTGCCTTAGACATATTCAATTTTCACTCTCTTGACGGGTGCATTGGCGGCTTTGAAGATAATCCCGTCAATGCAGTCTGTATAGTTTCCTGACTTCACTATATTATGAATGCACTATACCTGCAAATATGAAAAAGCGCATCATTTTTATATGACACGCTTTTCCAATTTATTGATTCCCTTTCCAGTTTTTAATCAAAAATACAGGACGCTAAGCGAAAAGCAGTGTTCAGAGAGTTGCATTGATATACTTTGATTATCCTCTATGGAAAATGTTAATAAAGTGCGCAAAATTGTATAACTGAATTGGTAGCAACGGTTTTGACATAACGGTATAATAAACAATATCACAGATAAGGAGGATTTGATATGAGTTTAGGAAATAATCTGTTTCATGCACGCAGAAAAAAAGGGTTGTCACAAGAAGATGTAGCTGAAAAGCTGGGTGTAAGCAGGCAAACCATTTCAAAATGGGAGACAGATGAAACATTGCCCGATATTCGTCAAGCCAAAAAGCTTTCAACTCTATATGACTTGTCACTGGATGAATTGATTGAATATAATATTGATGAAAAAGAAATTCAAGATATGATTGATAAAACAAGTGACGAGGTTTCAGAAAAAATAAACTGGACGAATGTATGGAGCAAAAAATATCCAGTTCTTGCGACCTACCAAAATGAAGTCAAAGTGAGTAAATATTCAGCAGAATTGAACAGGTTGTTGGATAATCTACAAAAAGAATACGGATATAATGAATTAGATTCCATGTTGGTTTTAAAAGACATTTTGGCAGTTGTTTGGAAGAGCAGGAAAAAGTAAAAATATCATTTGCTATTGAGACATCAAGCTCATTCAGTTTAGCGCCGGTTCTCCGCTCCATTTCCGGCATCCGCCGCTAAACTGAATAACATTGGCTCACAGCGCCGGAAATGTCTAAAACCGCACCTCCCACTCTGCCTCTTTCATGAGCGGCGCATACCGATAGTTCTCATAGGTCCGCCCGAACATATCGACATGTCGGGAGCCCTCCATAACCGCATCGAACACATACCAGCTGCCGTCCAGACAGATTTCCGCCCAGCCATGGGGCGTCTGCCCACCCTTTAAGGAACGCACTGTTCCGGTCGCCACCCGCGCCTCAAAGCCAAGCCCTTTCGCCAGATAGGCGACGCCGCTTGCATACCGGTAGCAATTGCCCCTGCCGGTGGTCAGAATTTCCATCGCGTATGTGCCCGTCCAGTCACCGGCGGGAGTCGCCGTATCTCTTTTATATTTGCTCGCATCCCTCACGTACTGATAGCATGCCCGCAGCTTTTCCAGATCCGTCATATCCGCCGTCGTCACCGCTTTAATAATCCCGTTTACCCGCACAAAAAGCGCCGGATCGGAAATTGCCACAGCCTCCATTGTTCCATCGTCCTGTGACGGTTTAAGAATCTGCACGATCCCCTCCGGACTTAAGTCATAGGAAATCCCATCTATCATAACCTGTCCGGTCTGAATATAGCCGTTTTCATCCAGATGATACAAAAGACCGCATACCTCCAGCCAGTCGTCCTGCAAAAAGCTGCCGTCGGCGTTTTGCCACATGACGCCCTGCTGTGCCTGCACAAATCCTATGACAGGTGCCGTCTCCGCCGCGCAGGCTATGTCCCCTGTCCCCCAAAAGATGATTCCCGTAAGCGCTGCCCCTGCGAGCAGCTTCCTGATCCCGTACATGCCGCTTGTTCCTCCTTCTCAATTGCGCATAAACTCCCCGATCCGGTCCGGCTCTTCCACCGCGCCGTGCGCCATCAGAAAGTCCTTCCATACCGCATAGTATTTCGCCTTTAAGTGAACCTGGTCGTTGCTCCAGCCATCGAACAGATTCCCGTTTTCATCACAGAGCACTTCATTCACATCCAGATAAAATATATTCTGATTATCCGCAAGCGTCGCGATCTCCACATTGCGTATTTCAATGTTTGTATTATTGAACAGCTTGTCGGAAGCGTTTTTCTTCTCTCCCACATGCATAATGCCCTGCACAAAAAGGATCGCATCCGGCTGCAGGCTCTGAATCTGATACACCACCCTCGCATATTCCTCAAAAAAGGATTCCGCGGTTCCCGTACCGAGCTCGTTAATGCCCACCATCAGATATATTTTTTTGAAGGAATGCGTTGTGAGCGCCTCCTTAAGCGTGATATTTTTCCCGTCTTCTTTGATAAATGCTTTTTCCTTTTTGAAAAGGTCGTATACGGTCAGGGACGTTTTGGAGTAAAAGGTCACATTCTCAGAAAAGCCGCCGTACTCAAACAATCCCTGCGTCCGGGAATCCCCGATAAAAAGCGCATCCTCGAAATATTCCTCCTCCACAGGTCCCAGCACGAGGCGTCGCTTTTCCTCCTGTTCTTCTTCCTTCTGCTCTTTTCTCACAAAAACCCCCTGCTGTCCATCAATCCCCGCTTTTTTGATTTCCTCTGCGGGCGCGGCCGTCTCATCTGTGCCCGCGTCGTTCTCCTGGACTTCCGCTTCTTTTCCCGCTTCCGTTTCGGACAAATCTGCCGCCACAGGTCCTATCCCTTCCCCATCCGGCGGCATGGCGCTGCCTGTATTCATGGCAGGAGCGGCAGCCTCTCCCGCCCGCCAGGGATACTTCCCTTCCTTAAGCCCCCTGAAAAAGACAGAGAGCGCAGGCGTCATGACCGTCCCCTTTTCATAATTTTCATAAATGCCGCCCGGATTCGCCAGGCTGATACCCGATATGATAATCCCGCTTGCCAGCACCAGCATGAGCAGCGGGCATTTTTTCCAAAGCTCCAGTTTATCCTTTTTCATTCTCTGTTCCATTTCTAAAAATTCGCATACATAAACGGATTGCCCTGTTCATTCGCGATCCGGTAGACTGCCAGCCAGAACAGGACCGCAAGAGCGAGCACAATGCCGATATTTTTTTTATGTGCTTCATAAAATCTTCCCACCGCCGGGATGCAGAAGAAAACGCCGCCTGCAAGCACAGGCGCAAAATCAGAAAGCTCCTTTACAAAGTCCCCGGTATTTACTGCCGTTCCCGTATGAAAAAAGGGAAACAGCCTGGAAAAATACATGCCCATATCCGCAAAGGAAGGAATGGCAAAAACCATCCAGGTCAGCGGAATGACAAAAAGCAGGTAGATATGGGAAAAAACTGCATGGCTTTTCAGAAATTTTCCCAGCCAGAGCTTTTCTGTAATAATCAGGGCAGCAAGAATAATTCCCCACAGCACGAAGGAAAGGCTCGTGCCGTGCCAGAAGCCCGTCAGCATCCAGACCGCCAAAAGATTGCAGAGCGTGCGCCAGGTCCCCTTCCGGTTGCCTCCCAGCGGAATATAAATATAGTCCCGAAACCAGCTGCCCAGGGTCATATGCCATCTTCTGTAAAATTCGCTCACAGACCGGGACGCATAGGGATGGTCAAAATTTTTCACCACCGGAAAGCCGATCATTTCTCCGATCCCCACCGCCATCAGCGAATAGCCCGCGAAATCAAAGTACAGCTGCAGCGAATAGCCAAAAGCCCCCAGCCACGCCAGCGGCGTGGAGATGCTTTCGAAGCCGATCGTTGTGATATCGTTCCACATAATTCCCAGCCGGTCCGCTATAAGCACCTTGGCTCCAAGCCCGATCACCAGCTTTTGGAAGCCCTCCTCCATGCCCTGGAGGGTCACTCTGCCATATTTGAGCCCTTTTTCCATATCCCGCCACCGCTGAATCGGTCCGGAAACGATCTGGGCGAAATTGCACAGATACGCGCCAAAGCGGACAAAGGAATGCTCCACATCCACCTCCAGCCGGTATACATCGATCAGATAGGAAAGACTTTTAAAAATATAAAAGCTGATTCCAACCGGCAGCAGATAATTTTCATCGAAGGCGTTGGAAAGCTTAAAATACAGCAGCAAAAAGGCGTTGCAGGCGGCAGAAACGACAAACCATCGCTTCCGGCGCTTTTCCCCGTCCGCATCCGAGGTGCATTTTTCCATGCTGTAGCCGAACAAATAGTTCACCACTGACATTCCCAGAAGCAGCAGCACATATTCTGGCTCCCCTGCCCCATAAAGAATCAGGCTGTATGCAAACAGCACAAAGCCTCTAAGCTGCTTTGGCGCCAATCCATAGAGCAGCAAAAAAACCGGCAGGTACCAGAACAGAAATTCCAGGCTTCCAAATACGAGCGTGTTTAAACCTGCGAGTGTTTCCATACTGATTCCTGCCATTTTATCTTCCGTCCTTCTATCCCCTCATCAAGACTGCCTTCGTGTAGCATAAGGCATCTACGCCTGCCGCACAAGCGCATAGGTCTGTCTTGCAATTGCCAGTTCCTCATTGGTGGGAATCACGAGAACTTTGGTAAGGGACTCTGGCGTAGTGATGATCGTTTCACAGCCGCGCTTCTGATTTGCTTCCTCATCCAGCGTGATGCCCAGGTATCCCAGATAGGAATTGCAGATCATGCCGCGCACGGACGCGCTGTTTTCTCCCACGCCCGCTGTAAAGCAGATGGCATCCACGCCGTTCATGGCGGCGGCGTAGGCGCCGATATATTTTGCCGTGCGCAGCGCAAACGCGTGCAGCGCCCTTTCCCCTTCCAAAGACCCATTCTCCAGATCCCGGAAATCAGAGGAAAGTCCGCCGGAAATGCCCAGCACACCGGATTCCTTATTCAAAATGCTCATAATTTCACCGATGGATTTGTCCTCCTTGTCGGCGATAAACTGTATCACCGCCGGATCCAGATCACCGCTTCTGGTGCCCATGATCAGGCCTTCCAGCGGCGTCATTCCCATGGAGGTATCCACACATTTGCCATTGCGCACGGCGGACACAGACGCGCCGTTGCCCAGATGGCAGACAATCAATTTCAATTCTTCATATGACCTGCCAAGCAGGGCTGCCGCCCTGTGCGATACATAATCGTGGCTGGTCCCGTGAAAACCGTATCTTCGGATTTTATATTTTTCGTAGTAGCGGTAGGGAATCGCATACAAATATGCTTCCTCCGGCATGGTCTGATGGAATGCCGTATCAAATACGGCAACCATGGGCACGCCGGGCATCAATGCCTCACAGGCCTCCACACCGGTCAGGTTCGCCGGATTGTGTAAGGGCGCCAGATCACTGCACGCCCGGATCGCTTCCTTCACCGCCGGCGTGATCACGGTCGCCTGCGCAAAAGCCTCTCCGCCGTGCACAATGCGGTGTCCCACCGCGCCGATCTGCCCAAGGTCCGCTAAAACGCCGGTCCCTTCATCGGTCAGCGCATCCAGCACAAGCTGGATTGCCGTCTTATGGTCAGGCATGGAAACCTCCCGCACAACCTTCTCCCCATCCCCTGGAAAAAAGGTGATGCGGCTGCCGCTGATACCAATTCTCTCACATAATCCCCTGGCTGTCAATTCCTCAGTTTCCGCATCAATTAATTGGAATTTCAGGGAAGAGCTTCCACAGTTGATTACCAGTATATTCATTTCAAACGCTCTCCTTTTGGCAGTTTTACATCAGCTGTGCCTGCACCGCCGTCAGCGCCACGACGCCCACGATATCCTCCCAGGAGCAGCCCCTGGACAGGTCGTTTACAGGCTTTGCTATGCCCTGCAGCATCGGTCCGTAGGCTTCCGCCTTCCCCAGCCGCTGCACCAGCTTATAGCCGATATTACCGCAATCCAGATTCGGGAAAATCAGCACGTTCGCCTTGCCTGCCACCTCGCTGCCGGGCGCTTTGGACTTCGCCACGCTGGGCACCAGCGCCGCATCTGTCTGCAGCTCACCGTCCAGCGTCAGGGACGGATACTGCTCATGGGCGATCCGTACCGCCTCTGTCACCTTGTCCACCAGCGGATGCTTCGCGCTTCCCTTCGTGGAATGGGAAAGCATCGCGATGATGGGCTTCGCGCCCACCAGGGTTTTAAAGCTCTTGGCGCTGGTGTCCGCGATCGCCGCCAGCTCCTCCGCCGTAGGGTCCTGATTCAGACCGCAGTCCGCGAACAGAAAGGTTCCCTTTTCCCCAAATACGCAGTCAGGCACATCCATGATGAAAAAGCCGGATACCAGCTTCACGCCGGGCGCTGTTTTTAAAATCTGCAGGGCGGGACGCAAGGTGTCCGCCGTCGCATGGCAGGCTCCTGCCACCATGCCGTCCGCATCGTTCGCCTTTACCATCACAACGCCGAAGGTGAGGCTGTCCTTTAAAAGAATCTCCCTCGCCTTCTCCGGTGTCATTCCCTTATTCTTGCGGGTTTCGTACAAAAGCTCTACATATTCCTCAAGCTTATCACAGTTGTTGGGATCCACCACGGTTACACCGTCCAGATCAAGCTCCAGCCAGCCGGCGCCATCCATGATCTTTTCTTCGTTCCCGATCATGACGACTTTGGCAATTCCTTCCTGCAAAATATGTGCCGCCGCAATCAATGTCCTTCTGTCACTGGTTTCCGGCAGCACGATGGTCTTTTTGTCAGCCCTCGCCTTCTCCTTGATGATGTCGATATAAGACATAGTCCCTGTGCTCCTTTCCCGTTGTTTTTATTCAAACACATGCCTTCTGCCACGCCAAAAGCCTGATGAAACGCGGCATTTTCTCTTTCCGTCTGCCACATGGTTTGTCACTACTTACATTATATCATTTTATCAATGATTCACAAGGAATTTTTCCGGAAAATATTGTATAAAATGTTGCACATGTTACTTTTCGTGGAGGGAGAAAGGCCGGGCAGGGGGACAGCGGAGGGAGGGCGGACAGATGGAGGACACAGGATGTTTCCGGCCGCTTTATCCGGAGTGGAGAAATTCCCAAAATGGCAGGATATTCCTGGGGCAGGGGGCAAAACTGTCTGAACGCAGTGAGTTTTTTTGCCCCCTGGCCCGTTCAGGAATAGCCGGTCATTTTGTGGAATTTCCCGCTCCGGATAACGCGGCCGGAAACATCCTGTGTCCTCCACCTGTCCGTCCTCCCTCCGCTGTCCTCCTGCCCGGCCTTTCTCCCTCCACGAAAAGTAACCGCACATGTTGAAAAAAGTGCACGCTCTGCGCGTGCACTCTTTTGTCTTCTTCCTGTTACTGATCATGGAGCAATCAGTAATATCTTATTTTCTGACCAGATGTCTGGGCAGGCCGTTCACGAAGAGCGGCATCAGCTCGCCCATGATCAGCGGACGTGCATATTTCTCATAGCCTTCGTTTAAGCTGCAGCCATCCTCGCCGATCCATTCCGCGGGAACGGGTCTTTCCACATTGGCGATAGCGTGAATATCGTAGGCGCTGGTGCCGCACTGGTAAGGATCGTCGCCGTTTCTGTCCAGTGTGATCATCATGCCGGTCTTGCCAGCCTCTGCAGCCATAACCGCGTCGTGCCCTACCTGGAAGGCTTCATTGATATCGGTCAGGGAAGCCAGATGGGTCGCCGCTCTCTGCAGGGTGGAAAATTCGATCGCACGGGTCTTTAAGCCGGTCTCAGCCGCGATCTTCTGCGCCAGGAATGCCGCCGTACCGCTCAGCTGCTTGTGACCAAAGGCATCAACCGCAACGTTCTCGTTTGCCAGCTCACATACAAAGCGTCCGTCCGCAATGTGAACGCCCTCGGATACCGCAATCACGACGGAGGATTTAGTCGCCGCCAGATGCTTCACCTTCTCCATAAAAGCGTCAATGTCGAACACGGTCTCGGGCAGGTAAATCGCATCACAGCCTTCACAGTCATCGCCCTTTGCCAGCGCTGCGGCTGCGGTCAGCCAGCCTGCATGACGGCCCATGATCTCCACGATGCAGATGGTGGGCTTCTTCGCGCCGAAGGACGCGTTGTCACGGATGACTTCCTTTAAGGAAGCGGCGATATATTTGGCGGCAGAGCCATAGCCGGGGCAATGGTCCGTGATCGGCAGGTCATTGTCGATGGTCTTGGGCACGCCCATAAATCTCTGGGGCTTATTGTGCGCAGCCGCATAATCGGACAGCATCTTCACGGTGTCCATGGAATCGTTGCCGCCCGCATAAAACAGGCATTCGATGTCATGCTTTTCCATGATCTCAAATACCTTCTCATATACATCCTCATGTCCCTCGATCTTGGGCATTTTGAAACGGCAGGAGCCCAGAAATGCGGAGGGTGTCCTCTTTAACATTTCAATGCCGGTGGGATCATCCAGATATTCGCCAAGATCGATCATCTTGTCCTCTAAAAATCCCTCAATGCCGTGCACCATGCCGTATACCTTGTTCACGCCCAGCTTCTTTGCCGCAGCAAAAACACCCGCTACGGAGGAGTTGATCACGGCTGTAGGGCCGCCGGACTGTCCAACTACAATGTTTCCTTTCATGTTCCTTATCTCCTTTTTGTAAAATGTTATTTCTGCATCCTCCTTTACCAGGCGGCTGCATGTTTTCCCCTGTTCCTTAAGCAGTATAGCAGATTCCCTTTTTTCTGGCAAGGGGTATCCGGCGGCTTTTATGGCAAATTGGAGGGGGACCGGGCACTGTCATGCATCAGGCGTTTGACAATGCCACGCCCCGGCGGCGCAATATTCCCTCGTCGCCACGCTTGCGCTCTGTGAAAAACGCAGCAGTGCTAAGCTCGATGGGACCTCGCTAAGCACTGGCGTTTTTCAAAGGGCTCCTCGCGGAATATTGCGCCGCCGGGGCTGGTTTTCTAACGCGCTGAAAGAGGTCCGGTTCTTATAGTGTATTCCTTTGCTCCGTGAGTTAATGTCATTTCATTTGGTTTGGCGCAGTTCTCTTTATCCAACGCCAGGCGGAGTGATATTGCCCTGTGAAAAAACGGGCAGAGGCTCAGGCGGCAAAGGAGGCGGCGCAGTATGCGACGTAGATGCAAAGCAGGGCGACACCCTGTATGCGGGAGGATTTTTTCCGGAACAGGATGGGCACGATCAGCACTGCCATCACAAGAAGGGCCAGCGGCATGTCCACCCGGACGGTCTGGGCCTCCAGCGGAATCCCTGCCACCGCGGCGGGAATGCCGATCACCAGAAGCATGTTCAGAAGATTGGCGCCGATCACGTTGCCCAGTCCCACATTGCCATAGCCCTTTACCAGGGACATGACGGAAGTCACAAGCTCCGGCAGGGAGGTTCCCAGCGCGATGAAGGTGACCGCGATCACCCGCTCGGGCACGCCCAGCGCCTGGGCGATCAAAATGCCGTTGTCCACCAGAAGGTTTGCGCCCACATAGAGAAGCGCCGCGCAGACGACCAGAATCAAAAGCTGCTTCGGAATAGAAACCTCCGCCGCCGTATGATCCTCTTCTTCATCGTCCCCCTCCTTCGAGGAGCGTTTGATGTTGAGCCACGCATACAGGATGAACGCTACCAGCAGGGCGATGCCGACAGGCCTTGCGAACTGTCCCGTCATAGCGCCGGTAAGAATCAATCCCACAATCGTGAAAAAGAAAAACGCGCCTCTCCACAGCAGGGAGGAAGCCTCCACCTTTTTGGACGGGCGGATCGTCTGTGTCAGTCCCGCGATCAGCGCCGTATTGCAGATGATAGAACCAAAGGCGTTTCCCGCCGCGATCGCCGCAGAACCGTCAAAGGCTGCCGTCGTGGAAACCAGGATCTCCGGCAGCGTGGTGCCCAGACTGACGATCGTCGCGCCCACCACAATCTGCGGAATGCCCATCTTCTTTGCGATTGCCACCGCCGCGTCCACCAGCCGGTCGCCTCCCAGACAGATCAACACCAGTCCCAGCACAAACAAAAGCACTACAGATGTCATGTTTTTTCCTCACTTTCTCTTTTTGAGTATCGGCAGGAAATGCGCTGTCCATTCGTAACAGTTCAGCCTGGGCTGAACTATTACCGCATTCGCCCATGAAAATCGCTCCGCGATGGGGCGAATGCCTGCTACCGGCACGATTTCTCACGGTCTGTGCGGTGAACGCGCAGACCTGGCTGAACTGTTACGTCCATTCCTGCGTTTTGTTTTGATGTGTCGGCAATGGTCCTTTGTATAAAAAAAGACCTCCGGCACATCTGATGCATGCGCCAAAAGTCTCGTACTTCCTGCAAATATGCTCCGGAAGTGTTCAGCCACGGTCAGTACCGGAGATTGTTGGCTGAACCCTTATTACTACTCCCTTTTAACCTAAGGAAAACTTTATCAGAAAAGAAGAAATCTGTCAACCGGAAAATATGGATTTCCACGACGGATAAAGCATAACGATTGAGACCTGCCTGCGCTGTTGCGGTAAAAATAACAATTTACTACATGGCAAAGGTGAAAAAAGTCTGTTATACTAATTATTCAACGCAGCCGCCCGATACCCCGGTATCCGCGCGCCGCTGTATTTTCATTATTATAAAACTCCCTTTTTGGAATTGTGTATCTGTTACAAACGAATTATAATTGTTCTACAATCGAAATTTGAGGAGAAAGATATATGAACATCGTAGAAATTAAAAATGTGGAACGCAGCGACATTGATTTTCTATTTCAGCTTATGAATGACACCAAAATAATGAAGGCATTAAATGAACCCCCAACGAGCAAAGAAGATTGGATTAAAGCAGTAAATTATTGGGAAAATGATGATGATGAGCTTGATTTCATTATTTGGAATGACGATAAACAAATAGGCTGGTTTGCGTTTAATGGAGTACAGTCGCTTGATAAGATCGTATATTTGAAAATGGCCGCTATTTTACCTCAGTATCAGCATAAAGGAATTGGATCATATGTTCTACTCCAACTGTTGGAAGTAATGAAAAGAAAGGGCTTTGTTAAGGTCATTCTTTTTACTAATCAAGAAAATGTGACGGCACAAAAGTGTTACCAGAAATGTGGATTTAGGATAATAGAAGAATTAACAGAAAAAATGTCGGATAATACTTTAGCCGTGCGATTCAAAATGGAATGTGACTTATTGGGGAAAAGATTGATAACTTTCCTTAACGATTTATAGAATAATTGATATAGAAACACTTTTCCGAAAAGGGAGTTATAAAAACAGGAGTATCCGCCATGCGCAATCAAAAACAAAAGATAACCGATCCTGCTGTCAATCAGATCACGGAGGGCGTGATCTGGAAGCAGCTTTTGCTGTTCTTTTTCCCGATTTTGTTCGGCACCTTTTTTCAACAGCTTTATAATACCACGGACGCCGTCATCGTGGGCAATTTTGTAGGGAAGGAGGCACTGGCTTCCGTGGGCGGTCCCGCCGCCACCATCATCAATCTGCTGGTGGGCTTTTTTATCGGGCTTTCCTCCGGCGCGACGGTCATCATTTCCCACCATTACGGCGCAAAGGATGATGAACGGGTCAGCGATGCGGTCCATACCGCCATCGCCCTTTCTCTGGCAGGCGGCGCAATCGTCATGGTGATCGGCATCGGCATCTCCCGCATTGCCCTGGAGGCGATGCACACGCCGGCGGACATTCTGGAATTGTCTCTGACCTATATGAGAATTTATTTTGCAGGAACCATCCCTTCCATGATCTACAACATGGGAGCCGGCATCCTGCGGGCGATAGGCGACTCCAAACGTCCGCTGTATTTCCTGATCGCTTCCTGCTTTATCAATATCGTGTTGGACCTTCTGTTCGTTGTCGCGCTGCGCATGGGCGTTGCGGGTGTTGCCATTGCAACAATATTATCTCAGACGCTCTCCGCTCTCATGACGGTGATCGCCCTGCTGCGGACACAGGACAGCTATGCGCTGGTCCTTCAAAAAATCCGTTTCCACCGGCAGCTTTTCTTCAATATTATTAAAATCGGTCTGCCCGCAGGCGCACAGTCGGCGATGTATTCCATCTCCAACCTGCTCATCCAGTCCTCCATCAATTCCTTCGGCACGGACACCGTCGCCGCCTGGACCGCCTACGGCAAGCTGGACGGCATGTTTTGGATGATCATGGGCGCTTACGGCGTCTCCATCACCACCTTTGCCGGGCAGAATTTCGGCGCGGGAAAATTTGACCGCATCAAAAAGAGCGTTCATGTCTGCCTTGGGCTCGCCGCGGGCACCAGCCTGCTTTTGAGCTTTATCGTAGTGCGCTATAGCGGTACGCTGCTTTTGCTGTTCACACAGGATCAAACGGTGATTTCCATCTGCCAGGGCATGATCCGCGTGATCTCCCCCGCCTATATCACCTTTATCTGCATCGAAATTTTGTCCGGCGTCTGCCGGGGCTGCGGCGACGCCCTGTTTCCCACGCTGCTGACCTGCTTCGGCGTCTGTGTGCTGCGGATCGCCTGGATTTTTACCGTTGTTCCCCTCCGGCATGAGGTCTCGACGGTGGCTTTTTCCTATCCGCTCACCTGGACGATCACATCCCTGCTTTTCATCATCTATTATAAAAAGGGAGGCTGGATGAAACACAGCACTCCCTGAGCTCTTTATTCCTGCGGCGGCTTCTTTTCCTCTTCGGTCTCTTCACCGTCCCTGCGCAGCGATTGTATGCCGTCGCCGCTTATGTTGATGTTCCGGTTCACCTTCGCGTCGTAGGTGCCCGCCTTTACGATTTCCGCCAGATCGATGCCCACGGTTTCCTTCATGGATGTAAACAGCTTCGCCATGACCGCGGGCACGTTCCCCGCCACACAGTCCACGCCGTTTCCTTCCGAACCGCCGATGATCGTGATCTTGTCGATCTGGGTGAGCGGTTCCGCAATCTTTCCTGCAATTTCCGGCAGCACCTTGATGAGCATTTCCGCCATGGCGGCATTGTTGTATTTCTGGTATGCCTCCGCGCGCTTCTCCATCGCCTGCGCCTCCGCGATACCCTTGGCGCGGATCGCTTCCGCTTCCGCCTCGCCAACCATCTGGATTCCCTTCGCCTCCTGCTCTTTGGAGAAGCGGTCCGCTTCCGCACGGGCGCGCTGGGCCTGGGCTTCCTGCTCAATCTCGTATTTTCTCGCCTCCGCCTGAGCGCGCTGGGCTTCCGCCTCCTTCTGGCGTTCAAACAGCTCGGCCTCCGCCTTTTGCTGGCGCTCAAACTTCTCCGCCTCCGCCTTCTGCTGGCGTTCGAATTTCTCCGCTTCGGCTTTCTTTTTCACCTGCGCGTCCAGCGCCTTTTCCATCGTTTCCGCTTCACGCTGCTTTAACAGTACAATGCGCTCTTCCTTGGCGATGTTGGCATTGGCGGCAGTGACCTCGATCGTCTTTCTCTGCTCTTCCTTCTGGATCGCATATGCCGCGTCCGCTTCCGCGCGCTTGGTATCCGCAGTCTTTTGCAGCTCCGCCTTCTGAATATCCAGCTCGTTGTTCTTGATGGCGATTTCCCGCTCGGAATTGATGCGCGCATCATTGGACTGCCGGTCCGCCTCCGCCTTTGCAACGGCGATTTCCTTTTCCGCTTCCGCCTTGGCGATCGCGGCTTTTTTCTTGATCTGGGAAATGTTATCGATTCCCAGATCGTCGATCACGCCGTTGGCATCCGTGAAATTCTGCACGTTAAAGCTCACCACATCCAGACCCATGGCTGCCAGATCCGGCTCCGCGTTCTCTTTGACCAGATCCGCGAATTTCTGCCGGTCGCTGACCATTTCCTCCAGCCGCATCCTGCCCACGATTTCGCGCATGTTGCCCTCAAGCACCTCTCTGGCCACCTGGGCGATGTACTGGGTGTTCTGATTTAAGAAATTCTCCGCCGCCTGCGCCAGCTTTTCCGGCTCGCTGGAAACCTTCACATTGACCGCCGCATCCACCTGAATGTTGATATAATCCGCCGTGGGCACTGCGGCTTCCGTTTTGACATCGATGGGAATCAGCTTTAAGCTCAGCTTATCCAGCCGCTCCAGAAACGGAATTTTGATGCTCGCTTTCCCGATAATAATCTTTTTGCGTAAACCGGAAATGATAAAAGCCGTATCCGGCGGCGCCTTTACATAGCCGGAGGCAATGACCGCCAGCAACACAATGACTACAATAACCGCAATAGCAGTCCCTATATATCCCGCATAATTTTCCATTCTTTTGCCCTCCTGTCAGATTTTCCGCATTTACGAACGGCTGTTATTACGATCCGGGTCCGAATCATAATAACAGCCGTTATCGCTTCGCTTTCTTACGAACCCTGCAGAACTGTTATGTAGAGCTTCCACCGTCCCGCGTCCGTCTATTTCGTATAGTTATCAAAATACCCCTGTACCAGAATGATCGGAGTTCCCTTGTCCCCGCTGCCGCTGGTCAGGTCGCAGAGAGAGCCGATCAGATCGGTCAGCCTTCTGGGGGTCGTTCCCTGTGTCACCATGGTGCCCACCAGGCTCGCCGCCTTCTCGTCCTTTTTCCGGATATATTCGGAAATCGCTTCCTTTAACGCATCGCCGGACAGATCCGCGAAATCGTTGTCCGCCAGATATTTCAGCTTGACCTCATTGGGCGTTCCCTCCAGCCCCTTCGTGTAAGCGGGGGAAACTACCGGATCGGCAAGCTCCCAGATTTTCCCAACCGGATCCTTAAACGCGCCGTCGCCATAGATCATGACTTCGATCTGCTTCCCGGTCTTCTCGATCAGGCTCTTCTGAATGGAATCCACCATTTCCTGACAATGGATCGGGAACAGCTTTACGGTTTCCTCCGTCGCCTTGTTAGAGCCCAGCAGACCGAATCTGTCATTGTAGCCGCTGCCATCCACGCTCTTTGTCATGATCTCGTCCAGCGCATAAACCTTCCTGGCGCCATTTTTGAGCAGCGTGTTCTTCGTCCGGAAGCGGCTGTGAATATCACAGGTCAGGACGGATTTCGTATAGGATAAAATCGCCCTGGGATGGTTGGCGAAAATGATCTCCACCTCCGCGCCCGCATCCTGAATCAGCTGTTTATAATATTCCACATAATCCACGCCGGTGAACACATGCTTCTTATAGCCGAATACTTCCCGGTATCTTTCTTCCGTGAGCACATCGGACCAGGGATTGATCCCCTTCTCGTCCATTTCCTCCTCGTCCACAAGATGGTTGCCCACCTCATCGGAAGGATAGCTTAACATCAGCACGATCTTCTTACAGCCCTTTGCAATGCCTTTTAAACAGATCGCAAAACGGTTGCGGCTCAAAATCGGGAAGATCACGCCTACCGTGTCGTCTCCGAACTTTTCATGTACATCCTTTGCGATCTGGTCGATTCCTGCATAATTTCCCTGGGCGCGCGCCACGACCGCTTCCGTCACGGCAACCACGTCCCTGTCGCGCAGCTCAAATCCTTCGCTCTTTGCCGCCGCCAGGACGGAATCTACCACAATCGCCGCAAGATCATCCCCCTGACGGATAATCGGCGCTCTGACACCTCTGGATACAGTTCCTACCAATCGTTCCATAGCTCTTGTCTCCTTTATCACCGGGCCTGCTGCCTTGCGCATTCCTGGCAGGCACGGCCTTATTTGTGCGGTCCTCATACGGACCTCTTCTATTATAAAGGCTAACGCGCCGTTGGGCAAGAAAAAGTTTTCAAAATGCGGCGGTTTGCCTTTGGCGGTTTGTTAACAGGACGGGAAGCCAAAAAAAGCGCGGCGGGGACGGCAGGCGTTCCTTTTCACAGGGAGGAGACGTACGGGCGGCGGACAGAAGGACAGAGCATGCAAGGGTGGTTTCCGGTCGCGATATCCGGAGCGGGAAATTCCACAAAATAGCAGGATATTCCTAAACGCCACAGGGCGCAATAAACTCACTTCGTTCGGACAGTATTGCGCCCTGCGGCAGGAATCTCCCGCTGTTTTGGAAATTTCTCCGCTCCGGATAAAGCAACCGGAAACCACCCTTGCATGCTCTGTCCTTCTGTCCGCCGCCCGTACGTCTCCTCCCTGTGAAAAGGAACGCCTGCCGTCCCCGCCGCGCTTTCTCTCCCTCCCCTTACGTTTTAACCGCCAGAGGAAATTGCCCGTTTGAAGTATTCGATTGCCTTCGCGGATGGTAAAAGCAATCGAACAGGATATCGATTCCGAAGGCGTCGTAGATGGCGCCGAAAAGTTCGTTTCCGAAGCTGTATATGGGTGTTTGCTCTAAAACTGTACGTTCCTGCGGGTAAAGCTTCGGGTTCCACCAGAAGGTACGGAATTGTTGGTCTATTTCCTGTTCTGTGACAGTGCCCTGCCTGATCCCTTTGACGGTATCATAAAACAGTTCCAGGTGCTCTTTAAAATGCCTGTTGAGAACGGGCATTGCGGGAATGCCGATGTTGGCGGGCAGGGAAGGATTCATTTTTCTGGACACTGTGCCTTCGGCGTTATTGCAGAATTTTACCGCCAGGCCTTCGCCGGTAAAACGGAATATGTATTCTTCCAGCAGAGTGAATTTTTCCGTGAAGGACCGGTAGTTTCCGATCAGCTTCTGAATTTGCAGATGGTGCATTTCATGAAGGACAATATAGGGAATTTCCTCCATTGTGCAGTATTTTTCAATGCCGAACAGATCCAGATGCAGGGCATTTTCAAATACATAGCCAAAGGACGGGCCGAAGCTTAATGTGGACACAATATCCGCATCGTCTATGTCAACCGCCGCCGGAAAAGCCTCCTGCAGCCTGCGCTGCAGGCTTTGCATGTTTGCTTCACATAAGATTTCCTTAAACCTTTCATATCTGTCAAAGTATTTCTGCGGATTGCTTATACATTCTTTCCACAGGGCATGCTTATCCCGCAGCGCATCCTTTCGTTCCTCACTTAAATCCGGGATGTCCGTGGGCTCGATGCTGTTTAACCGTGAAAAATAGAAAACAAGATTTTCTATAGAAGAAAGTCCGTATCTTCTGATTTCAAACTGATAGTCTCTGTGATTCAAAAGCGCCCTTACAAATGCCGGATTTTCCGGCACTGTCTGCAATTTTAAAATCCAATCAAGCGTTTGGGGAATGCTGGATATTCTCAGTTTCATAATTGCTCCTTATAAATCGGTGTAAAAATGATGTAAGGAGCGGTGTAATCACTATTATCATTCCTCTTCACTTACAGCCTGTTCGCTTATCCAACGTTTCAAAATATACCGCCAATTCATTCCATCCTGCAACACCCGAAGAATTGTTACTACCGATAAGTCATCATCTACAATATAAAACAGAAGGTATGTACGATATGGTTTCAGATATATGTCATATCCCCTGTAATGAACCCCTGTCGCATTGTACCCTTCAGGAAATGCCCTTAAACCGTCAACTGCAGTTTTTATCTTCTTTGTAAAACTCTCTCCCAGTTCACGATATTTAAAATTTTCCAGAATATATTTTTTCATTCTCTGGATATCATCTCTACTGCTGTATGTATATTTAATCTTATATTTCTTCTGCAATATATTTCCCTGCCTTAAATTGCATCAATTTCGGTCCACAATTCAGCCTCGTCCAACACCCGTCCGTGTTCTACATCATCTATTGCTTCGTCTAATTTTGACAGTAGAGCGTCCATAGCATTTTCCACTGTATAAGAATTTTCCCCTGTTTTCACAGCTTCTGTCAATACCATAATTTTCTCTCCCTCCGCATCATATTTTACTATGCTTTTATTATATGCTATTCTCGTTGATTTTACAAGGTTTTAAACAGTAACTTCATTATGAGACGGATTGAGAAAGTTTCCCGGATACAGTATAATATACGGACAAGGGAGGTTTTCTTTATGAAGCAAAGAATACTCATCATTGAGGATGATTGCACCATACGGACACAGCTCAAAACGCTTTTATCCGGGAACGGATATGAGGTTTATGCAATGACAGATTTTACAAACGTCATGGAACAAATCAGCGGTTTTTCTCCCCACTTAATCCTTCTGGACATCAGGCTGCCGCAGGTCAGCGGTTTTGAGATCTGTTCGCAAATACGCGCCTTTTCCGGCGTGCCCATCGTATTTGTGACGTGCAGCAATACGGACATGGATGAGTTAAACAGCATCATGCTCGGCGGGGACGCCTTTATTACAAAGCCTTACAACACCGCGATTTTGCTCGCCAAAATTGCCGCTCTGCTGCGCCGGACGTACGGCTGTGAACAGGCGGAAGCCTATCACTATAACGGCGCGGTCCTGCATCTGGAAAGCAGTCAGATTGAATACCGGGGACAAAAGGCAGAGCTGACGAAAAACGAATGCAAAATCCTGTATTATCTGTTCAAAAACGCAGGGAAAATCTGCTCCAGAAGCGATATTGTGGATTTTCTATGGGATAATCAGCTTTATATTGACGATAACGCCCTCAGCGTAAATATGAACCGCATCCGGAATAAGCTGGAAACGATCGGGCTGACAGACTTCATCCGGACAAAACACAGACAGGGATACACATTATGAACGGAAAACAATATCTGAAAAACCAGCTGCCGGTCATTTTGATCCATCTTCTGGGGATGCTTGCGCTCTCTCTGTTTTTGATGGCCTGCGGCAATTCCATTCCCGTGATTTTTTTCATTTGTATGGCATGGCTGGCCGTCATGGCGTCCTGTCTGACCGCTTTTTTCTTCATGCGTAAAAAGCATCTTGACCGGCTGCTTTCCATGACAGAGCAGTTAGAGGAACGGTATTTGATCCCGGAAATCATGCCGATGCCTCAAAGAGCCGATGATCAGGTGTTTTATCAAATGATGAAGCTGGCGGAAAAATCCATGCTGGAAAAAATCGGGGAAGCAGAGCGGAAACAAAGAGAATACAGGGAATATATTGAACAATGGATCCATGAGGTCAAAACGCCGATTACCGCCATGAAGCTGCTTTGCGAAAATAACCGTCTGGAATTTACCAGAGACCTTCTTGTGGAATTGGAGCATGTCAACCGGTTCACGCAGCAGGCCCTTTATTACGCCCGCAGCGGGCATGCTGAAAAGGATTATTCCATCCGGGAAGTGAAGCCCGGCAATGTGATACACGACACGATCTCAGAAAATAAATATCTGCTCCGGCAAAATCATGTTGCAATCACCGTAGAGGATACGGACCGCATCGTCTATACCGATGAAAAATGGATCCGGTTTATCTTAAACCAGCTCATCAGCAACGCTGTAAAATACCGGACAGCCCAACCAGCCCTGCGCTTTTTTACAACAAGCCAGAACGACCGGATCATTCTTTCCGTTGAGGATAACGGAATCGGCATCCCCAAAGCCGACCTCCCCCGCGTTTTTGACAAGGGCTTTACCGGGCAAAACGGGCGGCTGATTCACAGCTCTACGGGAATCGGGCTGTATCTTTGCAAGCGCCTTGCGGACAAGCTCGGAATCGGACTGACCGTTTTTTCAGCAGGAAGCGGCACAAGGGTTTCCCTTTCCTTTCCTGTCAATGATTTTATCACAGGAGCGCAGGGCTGAGGTAACAGTTCAGACCTGACTGAACTATTACCGCTTTTCTTACATTTTTGTAAGAGCTTTGTAAGAAAACCTGATACAAAAAACGATGCCCGTCGTTTACAATAGGGGCACGAATAATCAGGAGGGAACTCGATGGATACCATTTTGAAGCTGGAGCATATCCAGAAATACTATGGCAATGAGGGAAATCTCACGAAAGCCATTCAGGATATCAGCTTTTCTGTTTGCGCAGGGGAATTTTTAAGCATTATGGGGGCGTCCGGCTCCGGGAAAACAACGCTGCTCAACTGCATTTCCACGATCGACACGGTGAGCGCAGGGCATATCTGGCTGGAGGGAACGGATATCACGGAAATCAGGCCAAAAGCGCTCGCCCGGTTCCGCAGGGAAAACCTGGGCTTCGTATTCCAGGATTTTAATCTGCTGGACACACTGACCATTTCAGAAAATATCGCATTGGCCCTGGCGATCAATCAAACGCCCGCCGCAGATGTGGAACCCCGCATTCTGGAAATTTCCCGGAAACTGAATATCAGCGATATCCTGGAAAAATACCCGTATCAGGTATCCGGCGGTCAAAAGCAGCGCTGTGCCTGCGCAAGGGCAATCATCAATCGCCCGAAGCTTTTGCTGGCCGACGAGCCGACCGGCGCATTGGACAGCCATTCCTCCCAAATGCTTCTGTCCACCATCCAAAGCATCAACGAACAGCTTGGCGCAACGATCCTCATGGTGACGCATGACGCTTTTGCCGCCAGCTATGCAGGCCGCATCCTCTTTTTACAGGACGGAAGAATTTTTATGGAACTGCATAAGGGCAATGACACCAGAAGCGCCTTTTTCCATAAAATCCTGCACGTCCTCACCATGATTGGAGGTGGGCAAAGCCATGTATGCTAAGCTGATTTTCAAAAACGCAAAACGATCTGTCAAGGACTATCTGATTTACATGATAACCCTGACAATTTGCGTGACCCTGTTTTATTCCTTTTTATCCATTTCCAGCAGCTACTATCAGCCGGATATCGGGGCTGAATATGATTTTACCATGCTAAGCGCAGGCATGAAGGCGGCGATTTGCAGCATTACGCTCCTGCTGCTGTTTCTGATACGCTTTGTCAATCATTATATGCTTCGGTGCAGACAGAAGGAATTCGCGGTGCAGTCTGTCATGGGCATGGAGCCCAAAATCATCGGACGGATTTTTTTTGCGGAAACCCTTATCATGGGGCTGCTTTCGATCGGAGCGGGAATATTTCTGGGCATGTTTTGTTCCCAGTTTATCACGGCGCTGCTGCTCACCTCTTACGGAAAAGAATACGCCTTGTCGTGGACGCTGTTTCCGGATACCGTGTTATGGACAATCACCTTTTTCACCCTGAGCTTTCTCGTGACAGGCATGCAAAATACCCGCGCGATCCGGAAAACAAAGGTGATCGAGATGCTCACAGCCGACCGGAAAAACGACATCGCTCTGCATGAAAGCCATTGGATCAGAACGGTTGTCATTCTTTATGCGGCATTCGCCATATGGATGTGCTTTACCGGCGTGCAGACAGCCTGGTTTTACTATGACCGCCGCTTTGCCCTTCCCGTCCGACTGATGTTTGTGGGAAACATTCTTTTTCCTGCCGCCACCCTGCTTTGGATGGGCGCATGGCCGGTCCGGGCAGCTTATGATGCGCTCCGCAAACCATCCTCAGCTGCCGGAAAAAAGAACGGTTTTCATGCAATGCTCACCGGATTGCCCGTATGCGCTGTTTTGAACGCGGTTTTAGCGTCTTTTGTGCCGGTATTGACAAGACGCTATTATCTGCCGCTGCACGCAGGCACGTTCAATCAATACTTCGTGTTTATTCTGGTTGATTTGCTTTTCTTTCTTTGCACTCTGATTTATCTGACGGGCAGTCTGCTCGTGGCATGGAAGGAGCGCTCACCCGGATGCCGGTATAAAAATGAAAATCTGTTCTTTTTTGGGCAGATTATCTCCAAACTGAATACGACCAGCAAGACCATGACATTGGTCAGCATCACGTTGGCCCTTGCGATTTTTCTGTTTATCGCCGCCCCTGTTTTGACAGGCTGGGCCTCCGGTTATCTGGACATCCGCTCCATGTATGATATCCAGATCGCTTCCCGGTATAATAACGTGTACGAGGAAAAGGATCTGCCGCAGAGCGGGTATGAGAGCGTGACGGAGTTTCTCCGAAAGCATGACGTAAAAACGGCTTATGATTGCGCTTTTTGCTTATACCTGCCCGAAAAATCCGATTTTCATAACCGCATGAAATATGATTTTCCTGTCGCAGCAATCTCTTTACACGATTATAACGCGATCCGGCATATGCTCGGGTATGCGCCCGTTTCTTTGGCGGAAAATGAGTTTACGACACACTGGAAGGTGATCGCGACGGCGGATGAACGGGAGGACTTTCTCACAAAGCATCCGCAGGTGATGACAGATGTCAAAGAGTTGACGCTTTCGGAAGAGCCTTCCCATGAGGAGGCGATGGGCGAAACGCTCTACAACACTTATACGGACGTTCTCTATGTGTTCCCGGACAGCGTCTGTGAGAGCCTGCTTCCGGTGATACGCAACCGGTATATCAGGACCGCCAAAGCCATAACCTATGAAGACGCCCGCGCGCTGGAAAAGCGCTTCACAGAAGAATACCCGGAGCAGCCCGATGCCGGAGCTTCGTATCTGATCCGTCTGCGCACACTGCAAATCAACAGCTCCAGAGCGGGCAATTTTGTCTTACAGGCTTCCATGCTCTATGGCGCTGTTGTGCTGATGGTCATTTGTCTTACCGTGCTTTCCCTGCAGCAGCTTTTAGACGCGGGGGCGTACCGGTATCGTTTTTCGGTGCTCCAAAAAATGGGGGTTGACGAACAGCGGATCGAAGGGCTCATCACGAAGCAGCTGGGCGTCTGGTTCGGACTTCCGGTCATGCTGGCTGTGGCCGTCTCTGCAGCGGTCATCATCTATTTTCTCCAGACCATATCGGCAGAGGTTTCCGCATATATCGGGGTTGATTCCTTATTGCGCAGCATGGGAGCGACAGCAGGGATTCTGCTGCTTTTGCTGATTTGCTATTATCTTGGCACATGGGTGCTTTTTAAACACTCTGTATGTGCACAGCGATAGTTCCCGGCCGCTTCTGCTCTTCTGCAACGGTTGGCCGCTCCTAAAGCGCCATTGCACCGATATCATCATAAAAAGCCCCATTTCACGGGGCTTTTCTACTGCGGTTAGTGGGACTCGAACCCACACGTCTTTCAACATAAGAACCTAAATCTTACATGTCTGCCAATTCCATCATAACCGCGAAATATGAATTCTGTGTCCAATTCCTTCACAAACACCAAATCAATTTTAAGTATACGCACTTTCGCTCCCGTCTGTCAAGCGGTTTTCTGGTACTTTTATAAAAAACAGCGGCGGCGATGTTACTATTCAGACAGGTCTGCGCGTTCACCGCGCAGACCGTTTGAAAACAAAGGAGCGCCCCTGAAAAGCTTTAGTTCTCTTCCCCGATATGACGAATCACCTTTTTATTGATCTGCAGCGTGAAAAGGACGCTTAACGCAAAGGAAAACACCTCTGCGATCGGGAAAGACCACCACACCAACGACAGATTGCCGGTACGGGACAAAAGCCAGGCTGCCGGAAGCAGAACGATGAGCTGTCTGGTGAGGGAAACAAACATGCTGTAAACGCCGTTGCCCAAAGCCTGAAACAGACTGCTGGACACGATGCCAAAGGCAGCAAACAAAAATCCCAGGCTGATGATACGAAATGCCACCACGCCAATGGAAAGCATATGCTCGGAGGCGTTAAACAGCCCCAGCAATACCTGCGGCATAAACTGAAACACCGCTGTGCCGATTGCCATGATCAGCAGCGCATATCCCACAGAAAGCTTCACCGTTTTGATCACCCGGTCCTTTCTGCCAGCGCCATAATTGTAAGCGATGATCGGCACCATACCATTGTTCAGCCCAAAAACAGGCATGAACACAAAGCTCTGTACCTTGAAATATACCCCAAACACTGCCGTCGCCGTAGAAGTAAAGCCAATCAGAATCCGGTTCATGCCATAGGTCATGACAGAACCGATTGCCTGCATGATAATGGAAGGCACGCCCACCGCATAAATCCGCCTGATAACCTCCGGATCCGGTTTCAGGTTCTTAAGCCTTAGCTGAATCTCTCCGTTATACTTCAGGTTAAAAAACAACGCAAGCACACATGCGACACACTGTCCGAAAATCGTTGCTGCCGCTGCGCCCGCCACGCCAAGCTTCGGAAAGCCTGCCAGTCCAAAGATCAGAATCGGGTCAAAAATGATGTTGATGACTGCGCCCACAGACTGGGTGATCATCGTGAACACCGTCTTTCCCGTGGATTGCAAAAGCTTTTCCAGCATCATCTGCATCAGCATGCCGATACAGAAAATACATACAATGCTCAAATATTGCACGCCATATTCCACGATCTGTTCATCCTGTGTCTGGCTTAAATAAAAAGGCTTTGCCGCGAACAGTCCCACCACCAGGAATACCGCATAAGTCGCGAGTGCCAGAAATATTCCGTTCATCGCAGATTTATTCACGGTCTCATAATCTTTTTCCCCCAAAGATCTGGATAACAGAGCGTTGACACCCACGCCCGTTCCCACGCCAAAAGCGATGAGCAGCGACTGAATCGGAAACGCCAGCGAAACTGCTGTCAGCGCATTTTCATTGATATAGGAAACAAAAACGCTGTCAACAACATTGTATAGCGCCTGCACCAGCATGGAAATCATCATCGGCAGCGACATGGACAACAAAAGCCTGTTCTCCGGCATGACACCCATTTTGTTTTCTCTTTTCGTACTCATGATACTTTTTCCTTTCTCATTTATTAACTAGTTAACTTTTCGTATCCTGCTTATTATAACGAAAAAAAGGATGATATGCAAGCACATTTTCACCCACATACCATCCTTTTTTCGCAGTTCCGTTACTGAAACCTCAATCTTTAGCTCACCATCCCGCCGAGCATACCGCTCCCTGCACAAATCATCAGCGTCGTGAAAAAATGGGTATTCATATCCCGAAACCCATGGTTGACGGCAAGCGTAATCAGCGCGAGAATGGCAAAATACAGGCTCCCCGCCAGAAGTCCCCATAAAAACCGCCTGTCCCGCATACATTTTCCGCTTAAGAATCCACAGACAAACGCCGCGATCACATAAATGACGATGATGCCGATATTCACCACCTGCTCTGAAAGCTGAAAGCGATACAGAAGCAGCGCCAGTAAAAGCAATGCGCCGCCAGTCAGCAGATATGCCGCCAGAAGGCATTTTGCGATAGAAAGCGGCAATCCTGTTATCTCTTTTTCCGCACGGTTTCCCCGTTCCATATGCACTCCTCCCAAAAACATCTTTTTCTCTTCTGTTCATTATATTCTATACAAAGTCTAAACTTGACAAGCGCCGCCTTTTTCTGTAATATTTTCTATAAATATATCTATATGAAAAGGAGTGATTTTTTTTGGATACCTCTGGTGTCATACAATTGCTGTCCGTGGTGGTGTTAGTCGGTCTGTCCGCCTTCTTTTCCTCCGCCGAGACAGCTTTAACCACAGCAAACCGGGTGAAAATCCGATCCCTGGTGGAAGAAGGAAATAAGCGCGCCATCACGCTGCAGAAGGTCCTGGACCGCAATTCCAAGATGATTTCCGCCATCCTGATCGGCAACAACATCGTCAATATCACCGCCTCCTCCCTTGTCACGGTTTTTACAACCAGGCTTTTCGGAAGCGGCGCAGTCGGTGTTTCCACCGGTCTTTTAACCCTGACGATTTTGTTGTTCGGGGAGATTGTGCCCAAAAACGCGGCGATGCTCAATCCCGAAAAGCTGGCGCTTTCTTATGCGGGCATCATTTATTTTCTGATGCAGGCGCTGACTCCCGTCATTTTTTTTGTGGACAAGCTTTCCCTGGGCATTATGACCGTGCTTCATATTGACCCGAACAAAAAGCTTTCCCAGATGACGGAAACCGAGCTGAAAACCTACGTGGACGTCAGCCATGAGGACGGGGTAATTGAGACGGAAGAGCGGGAAATGATTTATAATGTGTTCGATTTTTCCGACGCGGTAGCAAAGGATATCATGATTCCCCGCATCGATATGAGCACGGTCAGCGTGGATGCCGGTTATGATGAGCTCTTTTCCATCTTCCGTGAAAACATGTATACCAGAATTCCTGTCTATAAAGAAGAAAATGACAATATCATCGGCCTTGTCAACATCAAGGACTTCATGTTTGTAGCGGACAGAGAGCATTTCTGCATCAACGACATTCTGCGGGACGCGTATTATACATACGAGTATAAGAAAACCGCTGACCTGATGATGGAAATGCGGGAGAAGCCCTTCAACGTCGCCTTCGTGCTAAACGAATACGGCTCCTGTGTGGGCATGATCACGCTGGAGGATTTGCTGGAGGAAATTGTCGGGGAAATCCGGGATGAATATGACGACGACGAAAAGGATCTCATCCAGCAGCTTAGCGATTTCGAATATCTGGTGGAGGGCGGCATGAAGCTTTCCGATATCAACGACGCCATCGGCACGGAGCTTGACAGCGAGGACTACGATTCCATCGGCGGCATCATCATCGAAATTCTCGACCGGATGCCCAGACCCGGCGATCAGGTGACCACACAGGACGGCATCAGCCTGACGGCAGAGGCGGTCAAGCAAAACCGCATCACCAAGGTGCGCATGCTCCTTCCAAAGCCGGATGCCAAAGAAAATCCCGCCGAATTGTTAAAGGGCATTCACGATGCGAAGACGAAGGAAAGCGGTGATAATGCCTGACCGCACAGGATGATTTCCCGGGAAACAAAATCGCGCCCGGAGCCCTTCCTATCGAAGGGTTCCGGGCGCACGTTTTATGGCCGGATATTGTGTCACATCTCTTTGATCCCGTAGACCTTGCGGCTCCTGCAGGCTCCCGTTTCAATCATTACATCTTCATAAAACATGGATGCTTTGCTTTCCTTTAAGAAAACCGTTTCCGGATTTCCTCATATTTTTCCTGCGTGATCAGGGCGTCCCGCCGGGTCTCCTGAAAGGTCACCAGATACGTCCATCTGCCGTAGGGCTCTATTTTTTTCACCCTGGAAAGATTGATGATATAGGACTTGTGGCTCCGCATGAACTGCTCCGGATCCAGCCTGGCTTCGATATCCCCCAGCTTCGCCGAGGTCACAAAGCTGTCCGTAACCGTATAAATCACAGTCGCGTTGTTTTCCCGCTGTACGAGCACAATGTCCTCCATATCCACAAAGCTCATGCTCTCTTTTCCTTTTACGAGCAGCCTGGCGGGTCCCCGCTGTGTGCGCACCACCCGTTCCTCTTCCTCTACCTTCTCCTGTCCGTGAAGCGTCCTGATCCGGTCCAGCGTGCGGTTTACCCGCTCCACGTCAAAGGGCTTCACCAGATAATCAAAGGCATACAGCTCAAATGCCTCCGGCATGTATTCCGCATGGGCGGTGGCAAAAATGATCTTCGTCTTCGGCTCCATGTCCGTCAGAATCCTGGCGCACTCGATGCCGTTTTCTCCCTTGATCCCGATGTCCATGAACACCACCTCAGGCTTCAAGCGTCCAAACTGCACCACCGCCTCGGAAAAGCTTTCGCACTCTCCGGCGATCGTAAAGCCCCCATGCTTTTCAATGATTTTTTTCAAAAGCAGGCGCACGCCATCCTCGTCCTCTACCAGCATTACTCTGTCCGTCGTCATGATGTCTGATCACTTTCCTTCGCTTTCAGCTCCACATTGATGCTGCCGCCTTCTCCCAGCGCTTCCCGCATTTTTGTGTCCGCCTTGACATTCTGCATTCTGTAGTAATCCAGCACGCCCAGATTTCCTTCCCGGAATGCCTGTGCCATCGCCTTGGGCACCTCCGCTTCCGCTTCCACCACATAGGCGCGCATTTCCTGCTCCCGCGCCACCGCCATCGCGCGGCGTTCCTCCGCCTTTGCCTGGGCGATATTTTTGTCCGCCTCCGCCTGCAGAATCTGCAGCTGCGCGCCGATGTTTCTCCCAACATCAATATCCGCGATATCGATGGATAAAATTTCAAATGCCGTGCCGGAGTCCAGCCCCTTGGAAAGCACCAGCCGGGAAATGTCATCCGGATTTTCCAGCACCTGCTTGTGGGAATCCGCAGAGCCCACCGTCGTGACGATGCCCTCTCCGATTCTGGCCAAAGTCGTCGCTTCTCCCGCGCCGCCGACCAGTCTTTCCAGATCCGCCCGCACCGTAACCCGGGCTTTCACCAAAAGCTCGATGCCGTCCTTTGCCACCGCCGAAATATTGGGTGTCTCGATCACCTTGGGATTCACGCTCATGCGCACCGCATCCAGCACATCCCGCCCCGCCAGATCGATCGCAGCCGCCCTTTCAAAGGGGAGCTCGATGCCTGCCCGTTCCGAAGCGATCAGGGCATTCACCACATTGTCCACATGACCGCCCGCCAGATAATGGGCCTCCAGCTGGTTGACCGTAAGCTTAAGTCCCGCCTTCTGCGCCTTGATTAACGGCAGCACGATCGCGGAGGGCACCACGCGCCGAAGCTTCATGCCTACCATATTAAAAATGTTCACCTTCACATTCGCCGCCAGACAGCTGATCCACAGCCCGACCGGCACAAAGGCAAAAAACAAAACAACGAACAATAAAATAACGCCGCATATGATGACAATTCCAATCGTAGATTCCATAAATATCTGCTCCTTTCCCCATTCCTGGTAACAGTTTTTACAAGCCTGCACGGTTACCATTCCTCATATTGCCTGACACGCTGTCATGCAGGCACTGTCTGCATGACAGTCCTCAGATTTCCCGGACGATCAGCTTCGCGCCGCTCACCCGGATGATTTTGAGCCTTGCGCCCTTATCGATGAATTTCCCTTCCGAAACCACATCGAACCGGATATCGTCAAAATCTCCCGTTCCTGTCGGACGCAGATCCGTCACTGCCACGCCCTTTTTACCCAGCAGATAATTCAAATCCGTCGAACTGATGTAGCCCTTGTCCTTTTGCTGTTCCTCCCGCAAAATGATCGGGGACTTCAGCTTTCCCTTCGACAACAGCCACAAAATGACGGCGAGCATGAACGCCAGAAGCGCCAGCACCAGAAGCGTCACAAACGCGCCCTCCGCCAGCGTGTCCGTCACACAGAAAACCCCTGCGACCAGACACACCGCCGCACTGATGCCCGGCAGTCCAAATCCCGGCACCATCATTTCCACCGCCGCCAGCACAAAGCCCACCACCAGCAGGATGATTCCAAGCACTTCAATCCATTCCATCAGCATCCCTCCTTTTTAATCATCATAGCAGATTATTGAAAAAACAAAAGGGATATTCTGCAAAATATACAGATATCCCGCTGAATTGTCGTTACTGCTCACGGTGCTGCCTGCCGCTCGCTTCCTTTTCCGGCAAATAAACGGTGAACACCGTTTCCTCAGGCAGGGATTTCACCCGGATCTCTCCCTGCGCTTCCCGCACCAGCCGCGCCACGATCGCCAGTCCCTGTCCGTGCCCCTCCTCCCGCTTCGTGGTAAAACCGGAACGGAAAATGTCATGTAAATGCTCTTCCGGAATGACGGGACCGTTATTTTCCACTGCAATCTGATATCCGGTCTGCGTTTTCTGCATCCGGACCAGAATTTTTTTCTCTCCCTCACGGCTCTCCAGCGCGGTGATCGCGTTATCCAGCAGATTGGCGAGAATCCTGCACAGATCCCAGGGCTTCACCGGAATGTTTTTTAAATCGGCGCCCACCTCCAGATAAAAGTCGATCCCCTGCTCTCCCGCCGTTTCCATTTTCGCCTGCAGGAGCGCATTGACCGCAGGCTGGGCGGTCTTTAACGCCATGTTGAGACGCTGGATATCCTTAAAAACAGGCCGGATATAGGAATGGGCTTCCTCATATTCCCCAAGCTCCAGAAGGCCGTATACCACCTGAAAATGATTCATCAGGTCGTGCTTCTGCTCCCGCAGCCTGCCGTTTAGCTGCTCCAGATTCCGCATGCTTTCCTCAAAATTTTTATCCTGATATCTTCCGGCCGCATAGACCCCCGCAGTCGCCGCCACGCCGGAAAGCAGCATCAGTATCACGCATGCCCACATCACCGGTCCCACCTGAGCAAAGGCCCGGCTTTCTCCCACGCAGACCAGCAGAACCACTCCGGCGAGGAACTGTCCGGCACTGAGCGCCAGCAGCAATGCCGTAAGCCTTTTTATTTCCATAATCAAACTCTCCTGTCGTACCAGTTCAGACAAATCTGCACTGTTTCCCCGTCACAAACCGCCTTCCCTTACACCGCCGGTACACGCCGATAAAAAATATCCCTCCGGCGCAGGATACTCCCATATGCGGCACACCCGCATTCTCTCCGGGAAACATGCATGGCCTCTCTCCCACGCAATTTTTTTATCCGGCTCTACACAGATATTGGCAAAGCCCATTCCCATCCCGGCGCCGGTCAGCTTCATATAGCTCTCCTTGATCGTCCACAGACGCAAAAACGCAGCCTGCGCTGCAATTCCCAGCGTATCCGTCCCCGTACAGCCGGCTGTGATAGCCTCTGCCGCTTTGTCTCCCGGCATTTTGCCCCCGGCTTCTTTTTGCTTTTTCGTTTTATTTTCTACTGCAAATCGTTGCAAGAATTCCTTTCGCTCTTCCTCTGTGAAAAAATGCCGCAGCATGCCGGCACGGATCGGCTGCTGCCGCTGAATATCAACGCCCACCGGCGCCCCGGCAATCGCGCATACCGCATAATCCCCGGAATGGGACAGGCTTATGAAAGGCGGGTTGACCATTGCCCCGACCGGGCTTTCTGTCCCCGCATACGCTCTATCCGCAACCCGGCACACGACAGGCTGTCCCTTTTCTCCATATCGGACGCACCAGGCATGCCCTGCGCTCCCCTGGCTTATGCCTTCCGCTTTCGCGGGCTGCTTCGCCGCCTTTTCATATTCCCGCAACGCGTAATCCGCCAGAAAGCCTGCTGCCAGAGACGCCGCTTTCGCCTGCACAGTTTTACAGGCATCCACCTTCGCCTGCCGCGCCCCGTCCACACAACCATAGACCCGCCGCATCAGCTCCTCCCGATACAGGGGACGTATATCCGCCAGATACAACAGCGGCCTGTCTTTCTTTTGCTGCCCTGTCACCGTCCGTTCCATATTTATATTCCCTTATTCCGCCAATCAACTCCCCCGGTGCAAGCGCTCAAGCATTGTGCCCGGCTCCTGCGCCGCCGTTCACAGCACCTGTATTTTGCACTTGCAACCCAAAAACAGGTTACAGTTCCAGACTATTGGGATTTAAAAGAAAATCCATGATTCCCATCACCACAATGCCATCTTCATTCCTCCATAATTTAATCCTGTCCCTGACCACAATGATTTTCTTGAAAGAATCACCAATGTGCACTAACGAATTTTTTTCCTGATCCATTTTGTTGCTGTCCGGAATTGCAAATGCAGACTGAATATAATATCTCTGGCTGCCGCGGTTACAGACAAAATCGACTTCCAGCGCAATCTTAATAATTCTGGATGCTTCTACACCGGAATCCAGCAAATACTCTTCTTCTCACTTCGGATATTTGTGAAATGCTGCAATTTTCCGTAGTATTACCTTGATAACAGATTAAATAAACGCAATTTATCGATAAGAAGTTGGTAATTTGATTTTTTTAATTCACACTCCCAAATACGTAAAACTTTCCAGCCGCGTGCCTCAAACATGGCAGTCACATCTTTATCATGCTTCATGTTACGCTCTCGTTTATTCTGCCAATATTCTTGATTGTCCGCTGGCCGTGTATTTCGGCAATCGTGCCCATGCCAAAAGCAGCCGTCTACGAACACTGCAATTTTTTCTTTTTGAAATACAAAATCAGGATGTCCTTTAACCGGATAGTTACGTTTCCATCCAGCAATCCCATTCTGTTTAAATATATCTATCAACCGTAGCTCTGTTGATTTGTTCTTTTTAGATTTAACTTTTCGCATAATCTCAGAGCGTTTTTTATCATCAAAAATATCCGCCACGACAAATCATCTCGCTTCAAACTCAATACGGAGGCTCGGATCAGTTTCTGTCTCAAGAACGATTTTATTATAATGACTAATAATATCTGAAAGCGTAGAATTTCTCTTACTCTCATCAAAAAAACTATGCTCATACACGTTGGCTGAAAGAAACTGCTGAATATCCCATACCTCAACGCGCCCTGCAAGTCCAGCGTCTTCAGCAAGATTTAATGCTGTATATACCCGTTCAAAAATCGTAATAATAACGGGATGGCAGCCTCCACGCAGGTTTGCCTTGCATTTTTCAATAAGTAAAGCGCCGGGCATCGTTGTACAGTGGATAATCGTATTGTTTATAACAAAATCGCCGCTTCGTTCTGTCGGCGCATCCGCAACGGAAGCGCCATGTATTTCAAAGGCATTTTCAGGCATAATAAGACATAATTTCGCGGCTACCAAGTGCTGCAAAACAGTTCCAAGGTACTGCGTTCCTGAATTTTGCTTTTGGCGCTTCTTTGCCTGTTCAAATAATTCGTCTAAGTTTGCTCCAATCGTTTTAGAAGTATCGGCGGTCAAAACAAACGGTTGATTTCGGAAATACTCTCTGACCTGCTCAGCCCAAAATTTTTCAACGATTGAAAAATCGACATTTTCTTCTTCATTCCATGCATTAAGGAAATCAACATATTTAATCATCAACCCCATACTTCCGCGACTGGTGCGCCCGCCTTCAGCGGATAACTGCTGAGTAATGCCATGCTCTTTTAAAATCTTTTTGAGATTGCCGCCGCCGAGTCCAACGACCTGTCCTTTCCCGCTTGTTTGAAAATCGTCTGGATTTAAAGGAAAAACTTTGTTCTGAACCAGTCTGGTAAATTGAACCACTAGCGACAGCGGTCCTTTCGTATAAATATTGTTTTCGTCTTGAAATATTTTCAATCTTTCCTCTATACTAATCATCGTATACGACCTCCGCAAGTTTTGTCAGGAATTTTTCTCCAATGAACTGAGCTACCGGCATTGCGACAGCATCTCCCATCGCTTTATAACCGTCGTTATAGCTACCGGGAAGAACAAAACTATCCGGCGCTCCCATCAATCGAGCGGCTTCACGAACAGTCAATAGGCGGGCATGAATTTCATTATTTTTCTTCACGACTAAATATTGTTTGCTACTTCCGCCTTCCGGCGTTCGTAAACACCCTGCTATACCATCAAAACGCAATTCCAATTGCTGTTCCCCATGACGTGTTCGACGATAACCTGTGGCATAAATTGTATCATATTCATTGAGCTTTATTTGATGGCGTTCTGGAATAAGCCGCAATACAGCGTCTTTATCAAATTTCGATTCTTTCTCAATAATATCTTTCAATGCGTTGCGACGGCGCGGAGGTTTCTCAGCTTGCCACCAAATCCATCCAGGTAAAGACCGACCCAAATCGGAGGCGGCTTTATTATGCAACCAGCAGGGGGCATTTCCAGTCAAATACATCGGGATTTCATATCCATGTTGCACGGCAATAACAAAAACTCTCGGTCTGGACTGAGGAACAAAGTGCGATGCATTTAAAACAATAGCGCCACAATCGTAACCGCGTTCTACAAGCGCCATGTGGAGAACCCGGTAATTATCTCCCCCATCTGTGGAAAGCAAGCCAGTTACATTCTCTAAAGCCAGTATTCGAGGCTTTTCTTCCATTTCATCCAGCACACGCAACCATTCCCATACCAATCCGCTTCTGGACGCATGAATACCGCCCAAAGAACCGGCCAAAGACAAATCCTGACACGGAAAACTGGCCCAGGATAAGTGCGCGAAAGGCAGATCCCTGCCATTAATATCTTTTATATCCCCAAGTTCAAAGCGTTCGCATCCAAAATTGGCTTCATATACAGCCGCTTTCTGCTCGCTAATGTCGTTAGCCCAAATTGGTGAAAACATCCCCTTTAAGCCATATGCGACTAAACCGCTTCCAGCAAAAAACTCATGCATAGTCCAAGGCGCAGAGGATAAATCAATATTTTGTTTTTCATACAGAGTGTGTTGCAACAATCTTTTTTCCTTCCATCTTATTTGAAGTCCGCTTGATATTGGTCGGTTTTTGGCGTTTTCAGGAATAAACCAAATTCAACTCATACGCACAGCGCCGACAATTCGGTTTTCTTTACAAAGAATTTGAACCTGGCGCGGCGCTACACCCCACTTTTCAGCATCCTCTTGAACCGCTATATATCCGTTCACTTGCGACACCTCAAACCTGTTTTTGAATTTTGAAAACTAATATAATTATATTTGTTTAAGCAAAATAAAGCAAGAGCCTTCAAGAGTACATCTTAAGAATCAGCAGATTTTATAAAATATTCAAAGATTTTTCATGCCAGACAGTATATAATCATCTTTGTAAAGATTGCATTTGAAAAGCAGGAGGCTAGTAACCGGCAAGCCAGGAATTCGGTGAATGTTAATCCGCGTTGCTTGCCGCAACGGGCCTTTCTCCGTATAATGACAGTGAAAGGAGGGCATCACGAATGCTAAACGAAAACATCAAAGCAGTCAGAAAATCCAAAGGACTTTCCCAGGAGGAGCTTGCAATCAGGCTGCAGGTGGTGAGACAAACAATCTCAAAATGGGAGCAGGGTTTGTCGGTTCCGGATGCCGATATGTTGATTTCCCTGGCGGAGGTATTTGAAATGCCTGTAAGCACCCTGCTTGGAGAAACGGTAGTTGAGACGCAGGTTGACGACTTAAAAGCAATTTCTGAAAAGCTTGAGGTCATAAATCTGCAGCTTGCGCATAGAAAGGCAGCAAAGCAAAAAGCGATTCACTGGCTTTTTCTCTCACTGTGCGCGGTTACCGTGGCTGTTTTTGCAGTCCTGATCGTATCAAGCAGTCCTTACCTGGGGTGGGATTATAGCGATCCCGAAACCGCCGTTATGGGAACAGTACTTCACGCATCCGAGTGGCTGTTCGTCAGAATAGCGCCGCTTACCCTGCCTGTCGCAATCGCCGGAATTTGCCTGACACGGAAGAAAATGTGAGAACATTTTTTTCCGCCGACCACTTTATCCGGCAGTCTTGCAGCGCAGAGAGAAATGGCAAAAACCGGTCCGGTCTTTGCCATTTCTGCTTTGCGCTGCGTTGTACTATGATGATGGAAAAATACCGCCGCTCACTCCACCACCGTCAGATAATTCGTCACGGCATAGACGGTCTGCCCGTTATAATCCAGCTTTGTCCAGCCCTTGTCCTTATCGATGCCGATCCGCGAAAGCGTCATATCGCCGGTGAGCACCGCCACCACCGCAGAAGGCTCATTCGTCGTCGGCAGGGTGCGCAGGTTTGTCTGTCCGTCCTTTGCCTTCACCGTCCCGGACACCGCCACGAAGTGCATACCCGCCTCCGGATTTTCATTCGTGATCTTTTCCTGCTCCTTATAATCCATGCTGGTCGCCAAAAGCCGGGAGGATGCATATACGACCTGTCCGTTGACCAAAAGCCGGGACCAGCCCGTATCGCCGCTTCCATACACGCCGGTGCGCACCACAGCCTCTCCATAGCTTAAGCTTCCCACCACATTTCCGGTTTCCGTGCTGGGAAAATCCCGCAGATTCACCTTATCCTGGGCGGTCACGGCCTCGTTTACCGCCTGAAATGTCATGCCTCCAACCGTATCCGAAGCGGCGGGCTTTGCCGTGCTCTGTGTTTCCGAAGCCTGTGTGGACTGCGCATCTGAGGCGGCGACCAGAAAATTATGCACGGCATACACCTTCTGTCCGTTATAGAGCAGACGGTCCCAGCCGTTGCTCCCCACGCCGGTCCGCTGCAGGTTTTCCCCGTTTTTGAGCAGATAGACCACGTTGCTGCCCTCCGTGGACGGAATATTGCGCAGATTGGTCTCATTTTTTGCCGTGACCATTTCGTCCACCTCCGTAAAGGTGATACCCAGCTCCGGGTCCGCTTCCACAATCTGTGCCGGCGTCGCATCCTTCGCCTCCGCTTCCCTGTCATAGCCGAAATATGCCACATTCACATCCACCTTCTGGCTGATGCCCGCCACCTGTCCCTGACTTGTATACTGCCACATGGCGTGCGTACCGCTATAGGAGGATGCCGGCGTTTCGGGCCAGGGCTTGTCCGGATAATGGGAAACCCATATTTTATACCGGGCAGAGAGCACGCTCATATCCCACTGCGCAGAGCCCTCCATTTCGTTTCTCGAAGCGTAGAACATCGGCTGATAGCCATACGCCGCTATCTGGTCCAAAAATGTGCAGGCGAGCTGTGTGCGTTCCGCTTTCGTCAAATCATGCTGCCTGCTGTCCGACGCCCCAAAATCCTCACAGTTGTAAGCCACCGGATAGGTGATTTTATATTTCGCCAGAAAGCTCGCAACCCAGTCCGCTTCCTCCTTCACCTCTGTCTCATTCACCGCGGAGGAAAAGAAATACGCGCCCGCCTTAATGCCGTTTTTGGTTGCCTCCTGCAGATTATAGCGCGCCGCCGGGTCCTCATACAAAATGCCGCTCACCTTCGTCCGGTAACCCACCCGGATCATGGCAAATTCCACACCCGCCGCCTTCACCGCCGCCCAGTCGATATTGCCCTGATATTTGGATACATCGATTCCCAGCGTGACATTTGTGTTTTCACCTGCCTGCACCGCGCTCACGTTCACCGCCGCGCCGCTCTCCGCCGAAGCGCTGGCCTTTGTGGAGCCCTGGGGGTCCTCGCTGTCCTCCATGCTGCCCACCTCGGCGGCGAGGTTGGATTCTGCTGTCTGCTGCTCTACAGCCGTTGCGCCGTTTGCGGCAGCATCGTCGCCTGTATTTCCGTTTGTGCCGTCTGCCGGATTTTGGTCCTTCTCATCACCGCTTCCGTCCGCCGCAGCATCGCCTGTGCCGCCGTCTCCCGCTTCATTCCCGCTCTCCTGCGCCACGCTGCCGCTTTCCGGCTCTGCATCCGCCTGCTGCACATCCTCCTTTTTAAAAAGTAAAAAAACCAGCACGACGATCAGCACGGCTGCCGCCACCGCAGGAACTACTACAGCCAGAAGCTGCCCTGCATTATTTCTTCGCCTTCTCTTCCGCTTTCCCATTTCCAAAAATCTCCTCTTCCCACGCCTGTATATCCGATTCCTTTGTCACAAGTCCGTTTTTATCCCTGACCCGCATAAAGGCGGCAAAATCCTCCTGTTTCCCGCCCTTGCGGAAAGCGCGGTAATAAAAATATACCGCCCGCTGCGCGCATCCCTCTTTGTCCAGGGCCGATTCGTACAGCATGCCAAGGGCATGACAGATATCCGCCGATTCCGACGCCTTTTGCGTGCAGGCGAGCGCCTCCAGAAAGCATTTTTCCGCCCGCAGCAGCTGCTTTTCCCGTCTGGCAATGTCCTGCCTTTCATAATCCTGCAGCGCCTCATTATAAAAGGACTGTCCCAGTCCCAGCCAGCCCGCCGGACAATCCTGCAGCGCTGATTTTTTGAACCACTGCCGGGAGATCCTTTCATTCCTGGCGGCATAATACCATCCCATATCCGCCTGAGACCGGGCATCTCCCGCTTCCGCCGCCTTTAAAATCCAGAACCTTTGCTCGTCCTTTCTATATCCGTAAACGCCCTTGGGACCGTACCCCTTCGCGATCGCCTTCATCGCCTTGACATGCCCCTTTTTCGCGGGACCGGTCAGCCACTCCAGCGAAGCCTCCTTATCCAAAAGACGCGCATAGGAAATGCCAAGCCAATACTGCGCCTGTAAATCTCCCTGGTATGCTGCCTGCGTATATATCTCAATCCGCATCCGGGCAAGGCGTTCCCCCTGCCTTGTCTCATCGGATTTTATCATCTGCCTCAGCTGCTCCTTCGCATCCCCGTCGCCCGCGTCCGCATTTTTTACCAGCTCTTTAAAAGCTTCCTGCTCCTTTTTGCCCGGCTCTTTTCCGAACAGATTCCTTCCCGCACCCATGCGCTACTCCACTCCTTTCGGCAGCTTCCTGCCGTATCCGCATATTACCGATGCCGCCAGCATCACGAGCATGCAGATGGAATAATAATTCACGAAGGGCACAGATGCGGGCGCCACCGCAAACCCTTCTCCGAACTGAGCAGCCTGCTGCGCCGGGATCACGCAGTGTACCGTCCATGGAGCCAGAAAACAGAACACACAGCCCGTGCAGTCCAGCAGATTTGCCCGGCGATACCGGTTGATGCCCGCTTTTTCTCCGATTTCACAGACCAGATCCCCCAGCGCCACGATCGCCACCGAAATCACGCCCGTCACCATGCTCAATATGCCCACGGACAGCACAATGGTCGCCTCCGCGCTGCGTTCCTTCTTTGCAAAGCGCTCCAGAAGCGCCCCCACATCCTCAAAAAGACCGCTCCGCTCCAGCACGCCCAGCAGGGCGAATACCGCGACCAGCATCGCTACAGTGCCCACCGTTCCCGTGATCGCCTCGATGATCGCCCCGGACACGGCAAACCCGCCGGGAAACGCGATCAGGTCTCCCACTCTGTAAACGCCGGAAACCAGCCCAACAGCAATTCCCGCCAGAATGCCATAGGACAGGGCGGTGATCAGATGTTTTCTCATCAGACACAGCGCGATGATGACCGCCGGCACCGCCAGCATGAGAAGGCTGACCGGATTGGCCGCGCCGCCCGCCGCTTCCGCCGACAGCCCCTGATCCGTCGTTTTGGAAAAAAGCAAAAACAGAATCAACGCTCCCGCCGCCGCGGGCAGGCTGTAACGCGTTCTGGTTTTGACCACGGTCCCCAGATCCGCATGCTGGGTCGCCGAAGAAGCGATGGTGGTATCCGAAATCGGTCCCAGATTATCGCCAAATGCCGCGCCTGACACGATCGCTCCTATCATAAACTCTGGCGCAGCTCCCGCCATCACGCCTACCGGGAACAGGATCGGAATCACGACGAAATAGGTTCCCACCGAGGTGCCCGTCGCAAAGGCCAACAGGCAGGTGATCAAAAAAGTCGCAGCCACAAAAAGCTTTCCCGTAAAGCCAACCGCTACCACATACGCCGCGATCGTCTGCACCGCACCGCTTGCAGAGATCAGCTTGCCGGAAATCGCCGCCAGCATCACGGACAACACGATCGTGGCAAACATCGGCTTGCTCAAACCGTATACCAGCGCTTCACCATAGGCTTTTTCATCCTTCGCAAAAAGAACGCCCGTCACCAGCGCCGCAAAAAATGCCAGCACGTAGCCGTTGACGTTGGACTGGCTCATCGCCGCCCATGCGATCATTGCCGCCGCCACAATGAGCGGCGCAAGCTTTCCTGCTCTTCCGAAACGGAATTCTATCCTTTGTGTGTTCTGTTCCATTTTCCTCTCCACTCCGTCTGCCTGTACACACTGCAGACCGCTATCCTTTTATCCACTCAATGACACAGCTGTGCGGCTTGCTTTTATGGTCTTTGTCATAATTGACGGTCTCCCAAAAACCTTTGTTTCTGGGATTCAGATATATTCCCATGCGCTTCCTCCGGTTTCATCTCACAATGAATTTCTGCTATCACAGTATAGCATTGTTGGGGCAAAAAGTCTATATCTTCCCCAAATCAGACGACAGTGCCACACCCCGGCGGCACAATATTCCCTCGTCGCCACGCTTGCGCTCTGTGAAAAACGCAGCAGTGCTAAGCTCGAAAGAACCTCGCTAAGCACTGGCGTTTTTCAAAGGGTTCCTCGTGGAATATTGTGCCGCCGGGGCTGGTTTTCCAGACCGTTAGAAAGGGGGACATTTTCCATATTTTGCTGTCATGGAGTGTAATATTATCTGTTTTTTTCTGTCTGAACGCAGTGAGTTCTTTTGCGCCCTGTCCCGTTCAGGAATGGCCGGTCGTTTTGTGGAATTTTCCGCTTCGGATAATGCGTCAGGAAACAGCCTGTGCCCTCCACCCGTCCCGTCCTGCTAAAGCCCGTTGCCCCGTCTGCCCCTCCCGGTCATTCTCCCCCCCCGTGAAAAGCAACAAGGACAGCGGGAAGATGGGAGGAAAACGAAAAATACTATTGATTTTTCCGGTCAAATCTGGTTAACTGATAGAGTAAGCATGACAAGAAAAAAACATAGATTAATCTATTGTCTGGAGGAAAAATATCATGAAACCGATAAAAGAAGGAAAGGTACGCGAGATTTATGACAACGGGGACACTCTGATCATGGTCGCCACTGACCGCATCAGCTGTTTCGACGTCATTTTGAAAAACAAGGTGGAGAAAAAGGGAACGGTTCTGACGCAAATGTCCCGTTTCTGGTTCGATATGACCAGAGACATTCTGCCCAACCACATGATTTCCACCGATGTGAAGGACATGCCGGAATTTTTCCGTCAGCCTGATTTTGACGGAAACAGCATGCTGTGCAAAAAGCTCACCATACTCCCTCTGGAGTGCATCGTCCGCGGTTACATCACGGGCAGCGGCTGGGCGAGCTATGAAAAGACCGGCACGGTCTGCGGCATCCGCCTGCCCGAAGGGCTGCGGGAATCCGACAAGCTCCCCGAGCCCATCTACACCCCTTCCACCAAGGCGGAAATCGGTGAACACGACGAAAATATTTCTTATGAGCAGAGCATCGAGCATCTGGAGAAGCACTTCCCCGGCAAGGGCAGTGAATATGCTGACAGACTGCGGGATTACACCCTCGCTCTGTATAAAAAGTGCGCGGATTACGCGCTTTCCCGCGGCATCATTATCGCGGATACCAAATTTGAATTCGGTCTGGACGAGGACGGCAACATCGTGCTGGCGGACGAAATGCTCACTCCGGACAGCTCCCGCTTCTGGCCCGCGGACGGGTATGAGCCGGGGCACGGACAGCCTTCCTTTGACAAGCAGTTTGCCCGCGACTGGCTGAAAGCCAATCCCGGCAACGACTGGACGCTTCCTTCAGAAGTTGTGGAAAAGACGATCGGAAAATATTTGCAGGCATATGAGCTTTTGACCGGCAAGAAGCTTTAAAGTGATATCACAAAACGGCCCAGGCTGTTTTGATACCGCTCGTGTTCGGAGCAGCTCTGCCTTTTTACGGACTTTATCCTGCAGCGCACAGTCCCGAAGAAATCTGACTTTCTCCGGGACTGTTTTTATTCATATTCAGCCATATTCAGTTTTGCAGGCTCACCTCCACCCGGTCCTCGCCGACCAGGAGCGCTGCAGCCTTTTCCACCTCAATCACATGGGAAAATCTGGCGGCTTTCATATAGTCTCCGCTGCCATACCCCTCCGACAAGCCCAGGTATATCTCTTCTTCGATCACGGTTCCGTCCTGATATTTTACGCCACAGATATACATCGGGAGCTCATCCAGCTGATCCAGGTTCAGTCCCAGCTTCTGCTCCAGCGCTTTTGCATCCGCCCCGTCGCAATACAGTCTTACGGAAAGCGGCGAAAGCTCTACTGCCAGCACGGTCACGGATTGCCCCGCGATCTCATAGGCACGGTTGATTTCAAAGCGAACTGACTCCGCCGGATGGACATTCAGGGAAAACTCCCAGCTTCCTTCCAGCACATTTTCCATGATCATCTTCTTTTCCCCCTCCACCTGCAGCGCGGTAAAGTGGATATTCATATCCAGCTCCTGTTCTTCCTCTTCTGTCTTGGTGCCGAACAATTCATAGTATCTGCTTTGGGAAGACTCCTCCTCCCTGTGTGAGGCAAAGCCACAGCTAAAGGCGCCAAAGGGATTCTCCTTTCCTGCGAAATCCATGGTAAATTCCATGTCAATGAATTCCTTGTCCTCCCAGAAGCTTTCCTCCTCTGCCACCACTTCAAAAAGCGCATAAAAACAGACTTCATCCTGTATGGTCTGGATCGCGCTGATCGTAAGCCCGTTGTCGCTCACCGTCTGATAAGCGGGCTGCGCCACCTCTTTGAGCACGAGCTTTTCCTGCACTGCGGGTTCCGCCTCAAACACCTCCCCCGCCCTGTCATGCCATTGAAAAATGCCTGCTGCCGCCGCAGTTACGCCAAGAACCGCGATCATCGCCGCCGCCAAAAGAATCACCGTACGTTTCTTCATTTTTTTCACTTTTTTTGCCTCCTGCACATCCAGACTGGCAAGGGTGTCCAGCACGGACTGATGCACGCTTTGGGGCACCGCAGGAAACTCCCGGTTCCATTTTTTATTTTTCATACCCATCTTCTCCTGTCAAATCCGCTTTCATGAGATTCCTGCCCCGGTAAAGCCGCGTTTTCACCGCGCTGCAGGATAGCTTCAGCATTTTGCCGATTTCCCTGACTGAAAATCCTTCCACGTAGTAAAGCACCACCGGAATCCGGTATTTTTCCTCCAGCGCCATCACCGCTGCAAAAACCTCCGATTCCCCCTTAGCCTGTGTCTGTACCTGTTCCGCAAAATAATCCTCATACGGGACCTGTTCCCTCCTTCTGCGGAGCATGGAGTAGCATTCATTCATCAAAATCCGCGTAAGCCATGTTTTAAAAAACGCTTCCCTGCGCAGCGTATCACGCTTTTCGTATGCTTTCAAAATCGCGTTCTGCATCGCGTCCGCACAATCCTCATCATTGCCCAGAATCGACCAGGCGATATGATAGAGGCTGCTTTCCGCATGTAACACCTCTGCCGTAAACTGTTCCTTATTCATTTGTTGTTCCTTCCATGCATAGAATATCCGCCCGAAAGCGTATCCGGAACCATCCCGTTTTTGAAAATTCCGGATGCAGCCAGCCGGTAAGGAGCTCTTTTCTTTGTCCTTACAACAATTAGATGATCCGCAGTCCGCAAAGGTCACAAAAAATATGGCCCAAAATCAATTTTTCTGATTTTCGGCCATATTTTTTCATTGCCTCTCCTTATAACCCGTCTAAACGAAACTGTTACGATAAAATTCCTTTACGGCATCAAAAAACGCGTCTATATTTTCCCATTTTGACATCGGCGGAATATCACAGCCCGAGGATATGACAAAATTCGGATGGCTGCAGCAGGCCCGCATAATATCCTGCGTTTCCTTCCGGATGCTTTCTGTCGTACCGTTTCGAAACTGTCCCGCCGGATCCACATTGCCCATCACAACGGTATCCTGGGGAACGTGCCTGAGCATTTCCTCCATAGAAATGGAATTCCCGAAATGATACGCCGCCGCCCCCGTGGATAAAATGGAATCGATCATTTGTATCGTGTTGTCCCCGCAATTGTGATATATCACGATGAAGCCGTCATCCTGCACTGCATCCACCATCCGCTTTACAAAGGGCGCGGAAAATTCCTCCTCCAGCGCCGGGGAAAGCATGCCCGCCAGCGGCTCCGCGATCACAATGCCGTTTGCCCCCGCTTCCTTATAGGCCTGCGCATAGGCGATGAGAAATTGTGTCACCTTGTCCAGCAGTGCTTCTACCAGCTCCGGCTCATCGTAACACAGATACATGATTTCCGTCACGTCCAGCAGCCTGCCCGCCAGGGAATACGGACCGATGATCCCGGCAAAAACGGGGCGGTCCGTTATGAGCTCTGTCGCTTTCCTGATCGCCTCTATATAGATGTCCGTGCGCCCGGCGCCCACGGGCGGCGCCGCAAGCGCCTCCACCTCTTCCATGTCCGAAACGACGCTTCCTTTCACCGTCGGCACCTCATGCTCGCTGTATACAATCTGAGCGCCGAAGCATTCCGCCTCCACGGACAAATCCATCAGGCTCACCGCCGCCGCGCTGTCCACCCGCTCCGCAATCCGTTTCATGCCCTCCGCCTGCCTGTCGCTGTCGGAAATCAGCTCCTTTACGGTGATTCCCATGAGCTGCACCGCGGGAAAGGATAAAATGGGAAGTGGCTTTTTTGCCGACTCCTCTATCAGCCCGGCAAGCCATTGCTTCATATTCCGTTTCATAAAAACCCCCATGCCGCCTTTGGCGGCTCAAATATTTGCACCGTCCGCACGCTGCGAAAGCAGTTTCCCTGTGCGGACATGTGCATCAGGCCGGTTCCAGACCTATGCGCCCATCCGGCACAGCTCCACCGCCGCATCCGCCGCGCTGGCAGCGTCCGCCGTATATTTGTCCGCACCGATCTGCTGGCAGAACGCTTCCGTGACGGGCGCGCCGCCCACCATGATTTTCACCTTATCGCGGATTCCCGCCTTTTTCGCCTCTTCCACAACCTCTCCCATCACGGGCATTGTGGTGGTCAAAAGCGCGGAACAGCAGATGATCTGGCAGTTTTCTCTGATCGCCGTCTCCACATAGGTCTCCGGCGCAACATCCGTTCCCAGATCGATGACCTCCAGTCCTTTGCCCTCCATCATCATTTTCACCAGATTTTTTCCGATGTCGTGCAGATCGCCTTTGACAGTGCCGATGCATACCTTCCCCTTCGAAGCGTGCTCTTCCGATGAAAGCAGCGGCTTTAAGAGAGCGGCTCCCATGTTCATCGCCCGCGCCGCCACCAGCACCTCCGACACGAACACTTCGTTTTTCTTAAACTTCTCACCGACCACATCCATGCCGGACAAAAGCCCCTTTTCCAGAATTTCCTCTGCAGGAATTCCTGCATCAATCGCCTGCTGCACCTGCTCCTTTACGAGCTTCGCTTTTCCTTTCTGCAGATTCAATGAAATCTCCTGTAAAATTTCCATGACAATTCCTCCTTTTGCTCCTGTATGATATTCCAGCGGCATGAAGCCGTCCGGCCGCGCCGCCGGAAATATTCCCCCTGTCCGGGGATTATTTTTTGTAATTTCTGCAGGCCTCCAGATACGCAACCACATTTTCAACCGGAACCTCCGGCTCCAGCATGTGCGTCGGGCAGGCGAGAAGTCCGCCCGCATCTCCGACCAGGTCCAGATTTTGGCGCAGTGTCATTTCGATTTCCGCGGGAGTCCCAAAGGGCATGAGCGTCTGCGTCCCCAGCGTCCCGCAGAAGGAAATATCGTTTCCGTATTCCCGGTAAATCTCCTCAAAATCCATACATTCCGGCTGCACAGGATTGAGCACATCCACGCCCGCCTCGATCAAATCCCGTATGAACGGCGTGACATAGCCACAGCTGTGATACAGAATGATGATATCCGGATTCACCTCCCGCGCCGCATCGATCACGCGTTTCAGCCTGGGCTTTAAATATTGGCGATACAGCTCCAGGCTCATCATGATCGACTTCTGCATGCCGATGTCGTCCCCCAGAAACAGTCCGTCAGCCCCTGCCTTTGCGAAATTGACCGCAAGAGTCACCGCATTATCGGTCACCCTGTCCAACACGAATTCCGCAAGCTTTGGCTCCTCCATCATGTCCATCATGAGCGTTTCCATGCCCCTGGCATACCGTGCGGTCTCCCATACGGTACACTGCATATCGCCCAGCGCAAATTTTCCTTCCTCATGCGCCCCTGCCGCGCCCGCCCTCTGCTCTGCTGTCGGCTCCGGCACAAATTCCGGAAACGGATATGCCATGAGCTCCTCCAGCTCCGTCATTTCCTCCAGCGGATGGTGCATTTTGGTCATGTGAAAGCAGGCTTCGCTTCCCGGCTCATGCGCCACGCCATAGCAATCAAAGCTGGTCCCTTCCTTAAAGGAATGCCTGTAAAGCGAACGCCAGAAATCCTGGCTTCGCGGGGTCTTTAATGCGCTTCCCGGCAGCCACACAAACGCCTTTGGCGGGCAGACATATCCCGTCTGCTTACAATACTGCTCAAAACGGCCGGCAAGATCCGGGCTCATGCTGAAATGCACCGGCATTCTCTCATAGCCCGTCCGTCTGAAAAGACTGATCAGGTTTTCCCTGTCATTCATGCTAACCTCCATGCCACCGTAAGGCGGCGACTTAAATCAGGATGAAGAATGCCTGCTTTTTGCGGCATTCTTCTGCGTGAACCCTGAACACCAGCTGCATCGTTCAGGCTTTCCAATGGTTTTCGATTTCCTCCCGGATGATGGCGACATAGCGCTTCGCCTTATCCACATCGTTGTGAATGGTATACACGTCCCGCTGGGTGATTTCCATATGGCAGCCCTTCGCCGCCTCCAGGCTCTTGCGGATGTGACTGCGCAAAGCATCCTCGTCCAGCACCCTGTCCACCCCCAGCAGGTTGGGGCTGGGCTTCCTGTGATAAATGATATTGCTGCCGCGAAGCCTTTCTCCCATGAATTCCTCGTTACACCAGGGAGAGATCGATACCTTGCGCAGATTTTTCAGCTTGCTGACGCACCGGTCCCAGATCGGGTCCACCGGCTCGCAGCAGCCATAGGAAAGCATTCCATACTGCTCCGAAATTTTCTGATAACAGGGAAAGATGAATTCCTCATACATATCCGGAGAAATCCCCACCGTTTCCTGGGAATCCATAAAGCCCCACACATCCTTTGTGGTAAATGGTCTCTTTTCCCATTCCTCCCATCCCGGCAGCTCCTCCGTAAACGCCCAGGTGCCCTGTCCCACGCCTTCGAAGGACGTGGTAGGAAGAATCAGCCGCTTTTCCTCCAGCATCCGGTAATAGGAAAGCGTATCATTCGCGATGCGGTCCATCATCTCCCCAAACAGCTCCGGATAATCATACATGGCAAACATCATGTTCTCCATGCTCATGATGTGCACCAGCATCTGTGTGGGCACGCTGTAAAGGCAGTCCATCTGCAGCCTGACCGGCAGGATATCTCCGATGGCCTCTTCCACCGCTTCCTTCTTTTTCATCGTGGAAGCCACATCTGCGCCGAAGCTGCTCGGCTTTAATTTCGGATAATCCTCTTCCAGATCCTCCAGTATGGACTTGAATTGGTGCCCCAGGCTTTCCTTCCCCTTACCGTCATCGGTGTGCGCCACATCCGGCCGGATGTCAAAAAGCTCAAACCAGGTATCGTAGTTCATCGGATAGCAGTCCGGCGTAACCCTGTCGTCGGCAAACAGCTCCTGATTTAAAAAATTCACATAGAGCTTTCCTTCCACCGACCGGGCAAATTCTCCCTGACAGCGCATCCGCTGGGGCAGAATTTCCTGCGAGAAGGTCCACATCTCCAAATGAATCATCGGCTTTTCTCCCCGGCAGGCATTGTGGGCATACCAGCTTTTGATCTTTTGCCGGTTCTCCTCCCGGTTCGCATATTCGAGCTGCTTTTTGGCAAGCTCCCGTAAAATTGCCCGATCCTGTGCTGAAATGTTCAATTCCATAGGCAGTCCCCCTTTTTGTATCCCGCTCCTTTGTCACGACCGAACACGCCCCCAAAATAAGTCACCGTATTCTGTCCGTTGATATAGCGCATGCCCGCAAGCTGTGCCAGCAGCGACACATTGATGCCGTATGTTTCCAGCGATGCCATCGCCCGGTCCGGATGGGCACAGGCAATTCCCCTGATCTTATTGCAGGACGGACAAAGCCTGCAGCCTCCCGCCCCCAGATGAAGCACGCCTTTTTCAAACGTTTCATCCGTAAAATCCCAAAGCTTCTGCGCCAGCCGATTGTGCCGGTTTCCCGCTTCCATCATGCCCTCGAAATCATAGCTGTCCTCTAAAGATGCCACCGTCTGATAGATCACTGCCCGGTCATAGCCCCGGATTTCTTCCATCAGCGCATGGATATCCCCCGCGTCGGGAGGGCACATATAATTTCTGCCATAATTTCCGCAGGCGTTGGATTCGCACAGCGTCCGGAAGGACGCGTCCAGCGCAATCTCCTCCACTTTGACGATTTCCGCCCGGTAAGCGCCAAGCAAAAGCGCCTGCTGCCGTATCCGCTCCATCATGCCAGGCCCTTCCCGAAGTTCTCTGCGTAGTTTTCATAATTGCCGTACTGCCGCCAGATTTCCATCATCATTTCATAACGCTTCAGGGCGAGCCCGGTGTATACACAGTTTGACGTGGCAAAAACGTACCCCCGTCCGTCCGCCATGCCCTCCCGCAGGGCGCGCAGCACATCCTGTCTGCATTCCTCATCGGTTCCCGTCTGCAAAAGTCCGCAGTTCACGTTTCCAACGAGCGCGATGTCCGGTCCGACTATTTTGCGAACCTCCGGAATAGAGACCCCTCCCTGGGGATCGAGGGAATGGATCGCGTCCGGCTTACAGTCCGCCATCTGCTTTACAATCGGCATAATGTTTCCATCGGTGTGTTTAATCGTATAATATCCCATTTTCCGGTATTCCGCAATCACTTCCTTTAAATAAGGAACGATCAGTTCGTCGAAAATATCCGGACTGAAAAAAGGATTGACATTAAAGCAGTAATCGGAGCAAAGCGCGAAGCCGTCCAGCAGATGTCCGCGTTCATCCAGCTTCCGGGCAAATTCCAGCGCGCTCTCCGTCCTCTTTTGGGATTCCTCATTCAGCTTTTCCGGCTCATCAAACATCATCGCAGAAAATTCCATCATGGATTCTCCGTCCGGGATCGCCCAGGTGGGATCCCCGTGCATCATAATGTAATATTCGTCTCCGCTTTTTTCCCGGATCAGCTCCAGCAGCCACTGCGTGCTGTCCAGATCCCCGGGGTTGGGATGCACAAAGATGGCGCTGTGTCCGTAGCGCTGCGCGGTGTCTATGTAGAGCTGCGCCATCTCGTTCATATGCAGGCTGCGCTCCGTCTGGCTCATCTGGTTCCATTGTCCGTAAGAGCGTTGGGAAGGATGTACCTTGCCGAAAGCCTCCATCGTCAGAAAAAAGACCAGCTCAAAGGTGGGCACCTGTCCGCCGATCGGTTCACATTTCAGGGTTTTGATAAACCGCTCTCTGTTTGTCATGGCAATCTCCTTTACCGGCATGGTAAAAACGGTTTGTTTGCGCAGCGGGGACGGGCGAGAGAGTATGGAACCGGCGCTTCGGTGCGGCACAGGGCGGATGGAATGTACCATGCGTTTCCGGGGACGCTTCCGCTCGTTCAAACACGTAGCAGTACATAAGGCTGCACAATACGCAGCCTAAGTACTGACGTGTTTGAAAACGCCCCGGACAACGCATGGTACATTCCATCCGCCCTGTGCCGCACCGAAGCGCCGGTTCCATACTCTCTCGCCCTGATTTCTGGCAAAAACTGTTTTTGCCTGCCGGAGTTTATTCTGATAGTTTCAGCATAGCTTATTTGAGGGAATTGAGACATACTTTTTTTTCGTCAAAATATATGATTTTGCAGGATTTTCATGATGATTATGGCTTGCAGCCCTAAGAGATGCTTCAAACCGCCGCTGGCTAATGTGCGAACAGTAACCAACTTTTTCCCCGCGCGCGAGTAGGCATTCACGTCTTTTTTATACGATCGGGAACCCAGTTTCCTATCGTATAAAAAAGGAGAAGTCCCAAAACCGGGAGACTTCTCCTTTTGCCGTTCTGAAATATTATTCCGCTGCAGACTCTGTCTGGGTTTCTGTTTCAGTCGCGGTTTCGGTTGCGTTCTCCGCATTCTCGTCAGCCGCTTCTGTGGTCTCAGTGGAAACCTCCGTGGAATCTTCGGTCGCTGCTTCGGTTGTCTCAGCAGGGGTTTCGCTTTCCGCTTCTACAGATTCAACAGGCTCTGCTACGCTCTCAACGGGTTCCGCTACGGATTCTACGGGCTCTGCCACGCTCTCCACTGCGGGTACTGTCTCTTCCTGTGCGGGTGCGCCACATGCTGTCATGGATGCCGCCAGAACAACTGCTGTCATAACTGCTACAAAATTTTTCTTCATAATATTCTCCTCCTTGTCAAACGGAACCGTTTGTTCTGCCAAAAATCTGTCCGGTTCCTTTGTACGAAAGTGAGGATAACACGTTTTGGCTCATTTGTAAACAGACTTTATATAATTTTTAAACAAATTATGAATTCCATAAGTTTTTGTACACATTTTGTTCACATTTCTACAAATATGTTTTTTCCGCTTTTCTTTTTATTGCTGATCGAATACACTATAATGGGCGGGAAAAGGCAAACCCCCGCTGCCCGCGGGAATAATAACAAATTTTATGACAGGGAGGTTTCCATGAAAAAAAATTATCTTCTGGAATGCTGTGTTGATTCCGTAGAGTCCGCCATCTGCGCAAAGGAGGGCGGCGCTGACCGTCTGGAGCTGTGCGCGAATCTGGTGATTGGCGGCACCACGCCTGGCATGGCTCTGTTTGAGGAAGTCCGCAATGCCGTCGATTTAAAAATCCATGTTCTGATCCGTCCACGCTTCGGCGATTTCCTCTATTCGCCATATGAGGAGGAAATCATCTGCAAGGAGATCGCTGCCTTTGCCCATGCCGGAGCCGACGGCGTCGTCATCGGCAGCCTCCTGCCGGATGGCTCCCTTCACATCAGGCAGCTGGAACGCTTCCTCGACCGCGCAGGCGGTCTGTCCGTCACTCTGCACCGCGCCTTTGACATGTGCCGCGATCCCTTTTGGGCGCTCGATCAGGCAAAGAGGCTGGGCATTGATACCATTCTCACATCGGGACAGGCTCCCGCTTGCATTGACGCGATTGACCGCATGAAGCAGCTTTGCAGCGCCGCAAAAGGCGATATCGCCATTCTGGCGGGAGCCGGGATCAACGAAGGGGCTGTAAAGCAGCTGTTGCAGGAAACGGACCTCTCCGCTTTCCACATGTCCGGCAAAATCATCCGAAACAGCGGCATGCTCTATCGCAATCCCGCCGTCTCCATGGGCCTGCCTGGCATGAGCGAATATGATATCTGGCAGACCGATGCCGCGCAGGTGCGCGCGGTCCGCAGGCTGCTGGATGAGGCTGCCCGCTGCGAAATGCCATGATAGCGGTTGCTTTTCGCGTGGCAGCCAGAAAGCCGCATTGTACGCAAATTATCCAGCATTCCACAAAAAAATATGATATTCTGTGATTACGATATCGTATAAGGAGTGGTTCACGTATGAGCAAAGTGAAGCTGCTGGCAAATGCCCTGCAATATATGGAAGAAAATCTGGATCATGAAATCAGCACGGAAGACGTCGCCAAAAACTGCTATTGCTCCAAATCCACCCTGGAAAAGCTGTTTCGATGCATGAATGAAATGACCGTCCACGATTACCTGACACGCCGGCGCATGATGAAAGCCGCAAAGCTCTTGCATGAAGCGCCCGGGCTGGGTATTCTGGAAATCGCCCTGACCTACGGCTATGGCAGCAATGAGTCATTCACGCGCGCGTTCAAACAGGTCTGGAACTGTACACCTTCGGAATTTCGCAGCCGGCAGCGCTATTCCGAACTTTTCCCGCGGCTTTTGTGCCCGGTCAAAACAGGAGATTCTTATATGAAACGTGTGGATATCAGTGAATTATATGATTTATTTTTACAAAGAAAAGACTGCTGGTTTATCTGCTGTGATATCGCCAACCTGACCCGCATTAACGCGATCTCATTCAAGGCAGGCGACATTGCTATTCTGGAAACGCTAAAGCGGCTGGACAGTCTGACCGACCCGGAGGATGTGGTCTTTCGCATCGGCGGCGACGAATTCGCCATCCTGACCCACAGCAGTGATCCCGCTTATGCGGAGGAAACCGCTGCGAAGATCCAGGCGCAGGACGACCAGCCCCTCATCTGGGAGGACATCACCTTTCCGCTGCGGCTGCACATCGGCCTTACAAAACCCGCCGTTTCCAATATACAGTATCAGGAATTGTTCACCGACCTGCATACTGCGATTGAAAACGGCAGACAGAAATAATTTTTTAAGCTGCCGCCTGCTAAAAATACAACTGCAGGCGGCATGTTGCGCGCACGCTCTATATATGAAAGCTTTACTTTCAGACTTCGCATTTCCAGAAAAAAGCGCTGTAGGGCGGCAGCTGGCTTCCTCCGCCAAAATCATGCATCGCGCCGCTGATCAGATCCTCCGCACGGCCACAGCCGGCATCGAAATGGGCGGTATAAGGCACATCCTCCGCATTGATCGCTACCAACACCCGCTCTTTGTCCGTCCTGCGCTCAAAAATACATTGCCTGTTAGTCAGCACAACGCTCCGGAATGCACCGTAATTTAATGCATCCGATCCCTTTTTCGCCTCCGCAAGCTTTGCGATCCACGCGGTCAGGTCATTTTCCTGCGGCTCCTCAAAACAGGCGCGCAGCGCCGGATCGCCCTCATTCTTATGCGCCTTCGCGCCCCACTCGCTTCCGTAATAAACGCAGGGAATTCCGGGCATGCCAAACATCAGCGCATAAATCAGGGGCAAATGCTTTTCATTGGACAGATTGCTGGCAATCCGGGTCACATCATGGTTATCCACAAAGGACAGCAGATGCTTGCCTTTATACAGCGTCCAGTTTTCGGGACCGAACTGACGCATCAGGGAATGTACAATTTCGAACATATTCATGCTGTTAAAGCTGGAAAACAGTCCCTTATAGCATTCGTAATTGGTAGCGGAATGCAGCATGGCATCGTTCATCAGCCGGTTGTAGTCGCCGTGCAGCATCTCTCCCACCAGGAAAAAGTCCTGCTTTTGGCTGTCGCAGAAGCTGCGCAGGCGGCGCACGAAGTTCTCATTCAGACAATAGGCTACATCCAGCCTGAGCCCATCGATCCCAAATTCATCGATCCAGAATTTCACACTGTCCAAAAGATAGCTTACCACCTCCTCGTTCTGGAGATTTAGCTTCACCAGATCGTAGTTTCCCTCCCAGCCTTCATACCACAGACCGTCATTGTAGTTGGAATTTCCGCCCAGATTGATGTGAAACCAGCCAAGATATTGGGAATGCTCCCGGTTTTGCAGCACATCCTGGAATGCCCAAAAGCCTCTCCCGGCATGGTTGAATACGCCGTCCAGCACCACCTTAATCCCCGCCTCATGGAGCTTTTGGCACACCTCCTTAAAATCCTCATTGGTGCCAAGGCGGCAGTCCACCTTCCTGTAGTCCCTCGCATTATATCCATGGGTATCCGATTCAAAAAGCGGGGAAAAATAAATCGCATTCGCCCCCAGCCCTTTGATATGGGGTATCCAGTCGTTCACCTTCAAAATACGGTGTTCCAATTTACCGTCGTTTTCAAAGGGCGCACCGCAAAACCCCAGCGGATAAATCTGATAAAAAACACTTTCATATGCCCACATTACCTTCTCCTCCTTTAACCAGACTGTACGCTCGCCGCTGCAATGCACCTGCACCGGACTTTTCTATTTTACCACATTTCCACATAAATAGGAATTTTTTTATTACAATTCCTTTTCCACATCGTAACAGTTCGTTACTATTCAGACAGGGCTGCGCGTTCACCGCGCAGACCGTAAAAAAACGTAGTGGCAACAGGCATACGCCCCATCGCGAAGCGATTTTTATGGGCGAATGCCGTTACTATTCAGACGTGTCTGAATAGTAACAACAGTTCAGCCAGGTCTGAACTGTTACTCCACGTCATCTGGTATATCTGCGGGAGCATGGAAGGGAGAAAGGAACGATTAACATAATCCTATTGACCAGTTCAGTTTTTTATTAAAAAAGCAAATATATCTCAAAAATGTGGATAACTTTTCTGGATGTGTGTCGAAAATCACATGAATCCCCATTTTCCACATAGTTATCCACATTTTTGCCATCTCCCGCAATATGACATATGTGTCATTCAATATGACATACATGTCAATCTTTGAAAAAATGTCAATTTCTGTCGAAAGAAACGGAAAATAATTTTAAAACCGTTAAAATATTATGTAAACTATTTTCATCGACATCTCCCTTTCATGAAGAGCAACCTGCCATGTTTTCACAGGGACATTTCTTCCAGAGAAATCAATTTTCGGACGGCAAAGGTGCGGCTTTTTGGCAGGGATGGGCACACAGAGTGGGAAGGGCAGACGGACAGCAGGCAGCGCTCTCGCCGCCCGAAAATTGATTTCCCTGTATTTCTTCACTTATTTATTCACGCCCTCTGCAATTTGTGTTATCATGTTTTAAATACCTGTTGCTATTTGGGCACAAGTTCAGATGCTTACGTTTGTGGAAAAATGCACGGAACGTGACAGGTAAGATTCTCAACAACCAGAAAGGAACCTGAATTCATGAACGAAAACAGCATATCGGCGGATACCCTGCAAATCGGCTCCCATGTGAGCATGGGCGGCAAGGAAATGATGCCCGGCTCTGTAAAAGAAGCGCTTTCCTACGACGCCAACACCTTCATGCTATATACCGGCGCGCCTCAGAACACCCGCCGCAAGGCGGTGGAGGAATTACGAATCGACGAAGCCCATGCGCTCATGGACGCGCACGGCATGAAAAGCTTCATCGTCCACGCCCCCTACATCATCAATCTGGCGAACACTGTCAAGCCGGAAACCCGGCAGCTCGCCGTGGATTTTCTTACGACAGAGCTTGACCGCACGAGGCGGATGGGCAGCCAGATCCTGATCCTGCATCCCGGTTCCCATGTGGGCGCGGGCGCAAAGGCGGGAATTGACAGCATCATTGCAGGACTCAATGAAGTGCTCTCTAAGCCCTCCGACGTCTGCATCGCCCTGGAAACCATGGCGGGAAAGGGCTCTGAGGTGGGCTGCCGTTTCGAAGAGCTCGCCGCCATTTATGACGGTGTCCGCTATCCGGAGCGCCTCCGCGTCTGCTTTGATACCTGTCACGTCCACGATGCGGGATATGATATCGTCCATGATCTGGATGGCGTGCTGGAACAATTTGACCATTACATCGGAAAGGATCAGATCGCCGTCTTTCACATCAACGACAGCAAAAACGAAAGAGGCGCGGCAAAGGACCGCCACGCCGATATCGGAGAGGGCTTCATCGGTTTCGATCCCCTCTACCGCCTTGTCCACCATCCGGATTTTCCGGGCATTCCCAGAATTCTGGAAACGCCCTGGTATCCCGATCCTCAAAATCCCGGCCAGACTCTTCCTCCCTACAAAAAGGAAATTGCCTGGCTGCGCACAGGAACAAAACCGGAAGACTGACTGGATATCCCGCTTCACCGTTATACTTCGGCCCTCCATCCCATTTCGGCAGGCGGCAGGCGCAGGAAGCAAAGCGGCGGAGCGGCGATGCATGCAGGCGCGGGGCGACGGGCGGATGGGGCAGGCTGTTTCGGGCCGTAACGCTTTGGTCACTACAGCCAGTCATTCCAGAATTTCTCCACCCGTCCTGCCACCGTCTGTAAGGTGACGATCTCATATTGCTCCCATTCTCTGGGAAAAAGCTTCTGGTACGACCGCTGTAAAAAGCGGTCATCCAAAAGTGCTACCACTCCCACATCCTGCGCGGTCCGGATGACCCGTCCCGCCGCCTGCAGCACCTTGTTCATGCCCGGATACCGATAGGCATAATCAAAGCCGTTCTCCTGATCCTGTGAAAAATATTCCTTCAAAATCTCCCGTTCCGCGCACACCTGGGGCAAGCCCGTCCCCACGATCAGCGCACCGATCAGGCTGTCGTTTTTCAAATCGATCCCCTCCGAAAAAATACCGCCCAGCACGCAGAAGCCTACCAAGCTGGAATCCTCCTCCACTTCCACATCCATCCGGATCACATCGGTCAGACTGCAGCATACGTTTCCTTCGAACCGTTTTAAAAATGCCTCCCGCTCTGCCTCATCCATCCGTTCTCCCTGCACCAGACACTCTGCCCGGTCCTCCTGCGCAAAATGCGTCTCATAGACCTCCAGCACCTGCTGCAAAAAGAAATGAGAAGGAAAAAAGACCATATAGTTCCCATAGCGTCTGCCCACGATCCGATGAATATAAGAAGCGATATTATAGTATTCCTGCTCAGACCGTTTGCTGTACCGGCTCGTCACATCCTCCGCCAGAAACAGCGCCTTTTTCTCCGGATCAAAGGTGGAGCGGGCGTACACCTCATAATCCGTCTCCTCCCCGCCCAGAAGCTTTTTATAATACTGGATGGGCAGAAGCGTTGCAGAAAACAGCACCGTGCTCACGCTGCCGCTCATACACGCCTGCAAATTGGTAGAAGGGTCCACATTGAAGAGCCGCACAAAGAACCGACCTTCCTCATCAAACCTCGTATAAATCACATATTTATCGTCCAAAAGCTCATACATCTGCAAAAAATGAGAAACCGCGAAATAAAACTCCAAAACCTCTTCCCGTACAGCGCTACCCTCGTGGTTTTCCAGATACTCCTCCATCGTTCCCGAAAGCCTGGATAACGCTTCCACAAAGGCATCTATGGAGTCAACAACACACCAGTCCTCACATTCCCGCTTCAGGGAAAGAAGCGCCCTGTTGCAGCTTTCCAGCTGCTTCTCCATCCGTGGCTCTATGGCCTTGACCGTGCGGCGCAGCGCCATGAAATCCTCCTTATACAGCTCTGCGCTGTACATTTCCCGTCCCCGCTCCAACAGATTATGCGCCTCATCGATCAGGATCAGATGGCGTTCCTTCGGACTTCCCTCGGCAAAGAAACGTTTCAGGCGCACATGGGGATCAAAGACATAATTATAATCTCCGATGATCCCGTCAGAAAACAGGCTCATATCCAGCGTCAGCTCAAAGGGGCACACCTGATGTCTGTGAGCGCATTCCTCCACATTTTCCCTGCCGTAATGCTCCTTTTCCACAAGCAGCTCAAAAATAGCCGCATTGACTCTGTCATAGTGCCCTTTGGCATAAGGACAATACTCCGGATTACACTCCGTCTCCTCCATAAAGCAGATCTTTTCCTTCGCCGTCAGAACCACCGTCTTAAAATGCAGCCCCCGCTCCCGCAGCAGCGAAAAGGTGTTGTCCGCGACCGTTCGGGTGATCGTTTTCGCTGTCAGATAAAAAATCCGGTCCGCCTTGTCCTCTCCCATCGCCTTCACCGCCGGAAACACGGTGGAAATCGTCTTTCCCACGCCGGTGGGCGCTTCTAAAAACAGCTTCTTCTTATGGCAGATCGTGTGATAAACATGGGTGACAAGCTCCTTCTGCCCCTCCCGGTAAGGAAATGGAAATCCGATCCGCCGGATGGACTCCTGCCGCTTCTTTTTCCAGGCGATATCGGCGTCCGACCATTTCTTATACTGCTCCACCACGCCCAAAAACCACTCGGACAGCTCCTCCATGGATAACGGGGTGGAAAACCTTTTGATCTCCTCCGTATCCAGATTACAGTAGGTCATCTGCACGATCATTTCCTTCTGCTCATGGTCATGGGCATACATCCAGGCATAGCATTTCGCCTGTGCCACATGCACCGGATCCGGCTCCCTCATCCGCTCCAGCTCCCGGTAAGTCCCCTTGATCTCATCGATCGTGACAACGCTTCCGTCAATCACGCCGTCCGCGCGCCCTTCGATCAAAAGGCTGTAGTCCTCATATTCGAAGCGATGCTTCATGAAAACCTCCGCATGATAACCGGAGCCCATCCGTTTCTGAATCATGCGGTGCACTCTGCTTCCCTCCTGCATCGCATCCTCCGGCGATGTCTTCTTCCGATTGTCGATGTCTCCCGCCCGCAGAATGAATTCCACGAGACTGCGCACGGATATCCTGATTTCCAATACTTTTATCCTCTTTTCTGTAACAGTTCAGGCAGGTCTGAGCTGTTACTCTTTTCTTTCCCTGACCGGAATGGCATCGGGCTCAGACAGGAGCATCAAATTCTGTCATAAAGCGGCGGTATTTTAAAGGAAGAAACTGCTGCTGCAGGCTCAGATTCTTCCGTTCCCTGATCCCTAAGCTGACACAGAAATGCCGAAACAGCTCCGCCATCTCCAGCTCCTCTTCGGAATACCGCAGCGCCATGGAGGAAAACCGCTCTCGTTCCTCCCTGTCCAGCCGGACCAGGAACCAGTCTCTGCGCGCCTCATGAATGCCCGCAATTCCCCGCCTCACATCCATGATCACGAAATTTTCCAGCGGAAACCGGTCCGCAAAATGGGGCATGACAAATTCCAGCACATTGGCATCCGGCTCGATCCGGGCAAAAAGCAGCTTTCCCTCCAGCTCCCGAAACCGCACAAACATCAACATCCGATGCGCCTCGCTGTGAACGTGGCGGCTCAGCTCAAAGGTCCGGCGAATATCGTCATCCGCAAGCCCTCCCATCAGCTTCCCCCTGATCCGGCCCGACAGCCCTGCCGCAATCGTCCGGTATACGGCCTGCCCCTTCTCTTTGGCTTCTGCCGCCAGGGCAAAACAAATATCCTCCCAGGCATCCTGCCCGAACCGTCTTTTCACCGTATTGGCGACCTTCCCCGCCACCCCTGCATCCGCCGTAACCTCCCGATACGCCGCAAACAGACAAAGGTCCGCCGCCCCAACCTGTATCCGGGTATGCTCCGGCTTAAGCTTCCACTCATAGGCGCGGTAAACCGCCGTCAAAATGCCTTCCGGAGAATCCTCACAAACCAGAATCGTCTCTTCCAATCTCCTGTCCCCTTCCCTCTACGCCGACGAAGCGCCGCGCATAAAAGCAGGCTGCTCCGTGCGGTGATAAATCATCTGATGCTCCTGGTCCATCACAAAATTCCTGTCGTCGAACAGGGACAGCTGCCGGTAGGTCACGCCGTCTGCCTCGAAGGGCAGCTTCTCCTTCGTCCCCAAAAGCTGCCTGGCAATATAATCCTCCTCCAGGCGGATCGGATACATCAGCTTCCCGCTGCAGGTGATGAAATAAAGCGCCCGCTTTAACACCACGCCGATCTTTTTCAAATGGGAAAAATCCAGCCGGCTGCTTCGCCGGGCCTGCACGATCCGCCGGGCGCTTTTCACGCCGATGCCCGGCACCCGCAGAAGCAGCTCGTAGGGCGCCCGGTTGATCTCCACCGGAAAATCCTCCAGATGGCGCAGCGCCCAGTCCGCCTTCGGGTCCAGCAGAATGTTGAAATCCGGCCTTTCCTCGCTCAAAAGCTCCCGCGCCTCAAACCCGTAAAAGCGCAGCAGCCAGTCCGCCTGATACAGCCGGTGCTCCCGCAGAAGCGGCGGTCCGCCCGGCAGCGCGGGAAGCGCCTTATCCTCATTCACATGGACAAAGGCGGAATAAAATACCCGCTTCAACGCGAATTTCTGATACAGACTTTCCGCCACGTTCAAAATCTGATAGTCGCTCTCCGGCGTCGCGCCGATGATCATCTGCGTGGACTGCCCGGCAGGCACGAACTGCGGCGCATGCCGGTAAAGCGCCACCTCGTTTTGATTGACGGTGATGCCGTTTTGAATCTGACGCATGGGCGTCAGGATGGTTTTGCGGTGCTTGTTGGGCGCAAGCCTGGACAGCCCTTCCGCCGTGGGCAGCTCCAGATTGACGCTCATCCTGTCCGCCTCAAAGCCCGCAAGGCGGATGATCTCCGGATCCGCCCCCGGGATCGCCTTGATGTGAATATACCCCTGAAAATGATATTCATGGCGCAGCCTGTAGACCGCCTGATAAATCAGTCCCATGGTATAGGTGGGATTGTATAAAATGCCGGAGCTTAAAAACAATCCCTCAATATAATTGCGCCTGTAAAACTCTATCGTCAGCCGACAAACCTCCTCCGGCGTGAAGGATGCCCGGGGGACATCATTGGAGCATCGGTTGGCGCAATACTTGCAATCATAAATGCATTCATTGGTAAAAAGAATTTTCAAAAGGCTGATGCATCTGCCATCCGACGCAAAGCTATGACAGATTCCCGCCTTGACCGCATTGCCGATCCCCTTCCCGTCTCCCTTGCGCTCCGTACCGCTGCTGGTACACGCCACATCATATTTGGCGGCATCGCTCAAAATTTCCAGCTTTTCCATCAGGGACATCCCTGTTCCGATCCGTAATCCCATAGTCGCACTCCCAAACATCAGTTCTTATATATCAATTATAGTACATATGTTCGGAAAATGCAACCCTTTCTATACAAACTTTGCAAACAGCACACGCTCCGCCTCCGCAAGGCGCGCTTCAAACTGCCCGTAGAAATCCTGTTCCATGTCCCATGCCTGAAAGAAAAAACGCTCCAGCACATATAGATTGATTCGCTTTGCCGCCTCCATATCAGGCTGCGCGGTTAAAATCCCCTGCAGCCTTTGCACAAAATCATGCCATGCCAGAATAAACCGCTCATATCGGTGAACATCCGGCATATCGATCCATTTTTTCACCCGCACCTTGGAACGGTTCGTCTTCGTGCATTCTCCCGTCTGTAAAAAATACTGAAAAGAACCGTCCTCGTAGATTCTGCCCAGCGGAAAGAGCCTGCAAATGCCCGGACGGTACGGATGAATGCTGCAGCGCCCCGCTTCATTTAAAAAGGTACAGCAATCCCGCTCCCCCGCCATCTTCAGATTCGGCAGGATCACGCCGTCCACCACATGCAGCTCCAGATGCTTTTCCAAAAGCGCCTCAAAGCCCTCTCCCAGCGCGCCCGTCAGCCGATATCCGTCACAGGGATCCAGCAAAATGGACTCCCCCATGCCACAGCAGCAGGAAAAGCATCCCTCACAATCATGACAATCGGCCTTTACCAGATCATTCAAACCATATCTTTTTCCATCCGAAATTTCATCCAGATCCACTTCTCTGATCATATCATCTCCTTTTGGCAGGCATAACGCCCGTCCTCCGCTTTCCCGCTACTGCCCATGCTTCCTGTCAGTCAGTCTGCCGCCGGTTTTCCGCCCCGTTCCCGCTGCCCACCGTTAAACAGACTGCAAAAAATCCACGCCGCACCCAGCAACGCTTTCTTCCTATTTTATACTACCTGCAGACAGAAATCCATCTCTTTTGACGCAAAAAACACGAAAACAGGTTGCATTTTGCGGCTTTGCGCTATATGATACAGGCAGGACCTGTGATGATCCAAAAAAGACCTGTGATCCCTGCATTTTATCAGAGAAGGAGAAAACCGATTATGGATACTGTAAAAATTAAACGTTCCCCCAACGTGCGCATGATCGCGCACCGGGGCGTCAGCGGACTGGAAACGGAAAACACCTGCGCCGCCTTCGTGGCTGCCGGTAACCGCAGCTATTTCGGCGTAGAGACGGATGTCCACGTCAGCGCGGACGGCGCTTTTATCATTTTTCACGATGACAGCACAAAGCGCGTGGGGGAAGAGGAGCATATCATCGAGCAGACGGATGCCGCCACGCTGCGCGCCATGCAGCTGATCGATACGGACGGCGGTCAGAAAACCCGCAGCGATCTGCGCATTCCGCTGCTTTCCGAATACATCCGCATTTGCCGCAAATACGAAAAGGTCTGTGTGCTGGAACTGAAGAACCCCATGAGCAGCGCCGCTATCGCCGGCATCGTGGCGGACATCCGCAAAGAGGAATGGCTTTCGCAGGTCATTTTTATCTCCTTCTCCCATGAAAATCTGGTGGAGCTGCGCCGCCTGCTGCCGGACGCAAAGCTGCAGTTTCTGACCGGCGATCCCGCCGACGAAGCCCTGCTCAAGCAGCTGACTCCCTGGGGACTGGACCTGGATATCTATTATCCTGCCCTGACCGAAGAGGGGCTTTCCCTGATGCACGCAAACGGCATTGAGGTGAACTGCTGGACGGTGGACGATCCCGCCGACGCCGAGCGTCTCGCCGCCTGGGGCGTGGACTACATCACCAGCAATATTCTGGAATAAGTTTCCTGGCGCATAAAAAATCCCGGGGCGCTCAGCTCCGGGAAAATATGATCTTCTCTAAAAATTCCGGATGCATCCGCTTTTTATCCGAAAAAAAGACGTCAATCCGGTCCGTATCGGCGCTCCTGTCCGAAAAGGCAGGAAATAAAAAGCCGCATTCCGGCTCTCCCGGCTCATAATCTCCGCTCACCGGGCAAACCGCACAAATCAGGAAGCGATAAACCTCCTCCGATTCCCAAAGCCGCTCCTTGTCACTGGCCTTGATCGGCACATCATAGCTTCCATAAAAAAAGTAAACCGCATAATCCCCATCCGCCTTCCAAATCTCTCCAAAGGATTCATAGAAAACGTCCAGCATCGCATCATCCTTGAGCTCACACGCCAAAAGCGCCGTCAGCATTTGCCAGGTGCTTCCCGGCCGCTGATCCGCCTTTTCAAAATGATGCTCCTTCAGTTCCACATTGGTCTTCGAAAAAGGAATCGCCTTTGCGATCTCCAGATTGCGCCGCTGATCCTGCGCCGACAGATTTTTAAAATGCTTATGAAAGGTCCCGTCCACAAATCCGTCCCGATCCAGATATGCCCCCGCAATTTGAAAAAAACAATTCCGCTGCAGCGTCATACGCCTTGTCAGCTCCAGCATATCTTCCCGGTTTATCTGTCCCATCTGCCCATGCCTCCATTGGCGCCACACAGCCATCACCTGTAACCTCTTATGCAAAACAGATTCACGCTATGGCGCCTCAATATTCATAATTCCATATTGCTTCAACTCCCGGCTCTAAACCGGCACTGGAAGTATATCTGTTCTCCCCATCTTAACCTATCGCTTGCAAAAATGATGATACCATAACCGCTTTACTTTATCAATCATCTTTTTTCCGAAGCCAGCTCTGTTCAGGATAACCGCATAAAGTTACAATAAAGTTACAAAAGTAATGGTTTGCCCATT
>CAJUEL010000022.1 GCA_910585455.1 uncultured Eisenbergiella sp.
TAATGCGGCTGGAAACAGCCTGTGTCCTCTGCCCGCCCATCGTCCCGCGTCCCCCTGTTCCGTCTGCCTGACCGGCCTTTCTCCCCACCCCGTGAAAAGTAACCGCGCTGCCGCCGGATGCGGACTGCCGCTAAACGGATTGACACTGGTCCACCGCTTCCCGCTGTTCCCGCCACTGCGTCGGCGTGCACTTTTTTACCTTCCGAAACGCATTATAAAAGGTAGTGATATTCTGATATCCGACTACTTCCGCGATTTCCCGCACCGTCAGTTTACGCTCTAACAGCAGCGCCTCTGCGCGCTGCATGCGCATCCTCTCGATGTAGGTGACGAAATTAATTCCAAAGTGCGCCTTGAAAAATTTGGAAAGACTGCTTTTAGACAGGTGGAACCGTTCACTCAGGGCGGTCAGGGAAAGCTGATAGTCGCAGCAATGCTCCACACAATACTCGTGGATAGCGTTCGCCATGTCCCCGTCATAATCGTGAACAGGAATAAACTCGCCGCTTTCCAAAATAGCGTCACCCAGAAGCGAAATGCGCTTTGACAGGGAAACATGGGCGCTTTTGGAAAGGTAGGATTCGATAACCGCATAAATATCATACTGTGTGGACACCCGAATCAGCACTCCCAGCACATCATTTTCGAACTGCTGCCAGTAGAGCGCCCGTATCCGAACGTCTTTCATATTTCCGAAATTATCAAAAACCATCTGTTCAAAAATTGCCATCGCCTGATCCTTGTGACTGGATACAATCGCCTGGTACATGGAGTCCAGCTGCATATAACTGACATGATAGTAGCTGGAGTACTTTGAAAGGGCGGCGTTGAACACCACCGCCGCGTTCTGCCAGATCACAGCGCTGCGCCAGCCGCTGCCCGCCTCCTGATACGCCTGCGGGATGCCGGCGTACCCGCTGTAAACATCGCTGATTCCGATCGCATACAAATACCCCTCCCTGTTCAGTTCCTTCAACAAGCGGTTCAGAGCGTCATAAAGCTCTGATGCTTCCTGATAAATCGCATTTTCCGGCTGCAGGATGAGACAGGTAAAGGTTCCCTCCAGCAATACGCCCGCCGTAACCAAAATATCGGCATCCGAAAGGAAAGCGGTCATTTGCGCCACATCCGGAAGCAGGCTGCTGTTACCATCAAGGCGGCCGATACAGATGCAGCGGAAATTATTTTCCCCGACAGGCATGACCTGCTTTAGTGCAGCACAGTCCGATGCGGACATTTTTTCTCCGGCATATACCGATTTCATGAGATCGTTTAACTGATAATCCTGCAAAAGAGACAGCGTAGAGGCATTTTGCGCGGAAAGCATGACAAGATGCTGCCGGATTTTCTTCACCACATTCCGGTTCTCACCCTGCCCCTCCGGAATGGAATCCGCGATCCGGGAAATCGGCATGAACCAGTACCGAAACAGGAAATACATGAAAATGCAAAAAATAGCGGCCATCACCAGAAATAATCCGGATAAAAGCCCGGAAAAGGGCGCTATGCTGGCATAAATTTTATTTTTATCCAGAGAAATGTGGCAGGAAAGCCCCAGTTCATTTATAAATCCACGAAGGTACCAGGTATCCGTCCCTTTCTCAAATAAGAGGAAGCATTTTCCAGCTCCGGCAGGACAATCCCGGCATCCGTCGTATAGGCCGTGCCTTCCGTATTGTACAGACTGATATAATCGCCACAGTACTGGGATGAGAGCAGTTCCCGGCTCAAATCATCCAGATTAATCTGCATGACCGCATAGATCCGCAAATCATTTCCGGAAAGCTTCAGCGGATATACCATGTACATCATATAAGCGGAGTAGGGCTGGGGAACAGAATAGCGGGATGTCACAAAGCCCGTCAGGTAACCGCGGTGTATCCTGCGGTTGTCCACACTGTTTATAATCTCTTCCCGGAATTTCTCATATGTCATCCCGTCAAGGCGATAAAGTCCATTCCTGTAATCGCGCGCAAAGTCGTCGGAAATGACAGAAAGCGAACACCAATGATCCCGTTCTCCGTTTTCTATAAATAAACCCACATCCTGAATATAGCCGTTCGTGTAAAAATGACTTCTAAGCTCCTCCCGCAGCGTGTAGAGCGTTCCGTACGTCACGCTGCCATCCTCCACCCCGGTCCCCATCAGAGCCCCCACCCGGTCCCGCAGTGTGTTTCCGGTAAACACCGTCATCGTGTAGTCCAATGCAGCGCTGATATTGTCTGCCGACTGTGAGAGAGCGCGCCCCGATTCTTCAATGGCGATCGTCCGCAGTTCCCGATGCACCTGCCGGTACACAACATAACAGGAAACCGTCAGAATGGCTGACACGACAAACAGAAGAAACGCCGTGAGCATCATGGAGCTGTTTTTCACATTTTCCGAAACATGCCGCTTTCTCATACAGACCTTTTTCCTTTCTCCTTCCTGAGCTTATAAAAATCATATAATATTTTTCCCAAAATGGTCAACCAAAAACGGATATACGGAAAAAATATGCACAAAAAGAAAATAATTGAACACGCGAAATGAACACATTTCAATAACATGCACTACCCAAACCCCTTCCGCTCCGCTAGAATGACAGACAGAAAACGAAAAGGAGCGGGTATCTATGAATAAAATGGAATATTTAAAAAACAGGCTGAAAAAAACCTGGCCGCTGTATCTGTTGCTGCTTCCAGGGCTGATTTATATCATTACCTTTAAATACAGTCCCATGTACGGCGCAATCATCGCCTTTAAGAATTATAAGATCAGGGACGGTATCTGGGGAAGCGAATGGGTTGGCTTAAAATGGTTTGTAAAATTTTTCAACTATTATGAATGCTGGGATCTGATCGGCAACACGCTGCGGATTTCCATTTATAATATCGCGGTCAGCATGCTCGTCAGCATCCTTCTGGCCCTGATGATGAACTGCGTGCGAAACAAACATTTTAAAAATGTGGTGCAAACTGTCACCTATATGCCGCATTTCGTATCGGTCGTCGTTTTAGTCGGTGTGATGATTCGCTTTTTTAACCCTTCCATGGGTGTGCTCTCCAGGCTGATCCAGACGCTTGGCGGAACAAACCGTGACCTCATGGGAATCCCTGCCATGATGCCGCACATTTATGTCTGGTCCGACATATGGCAAAATGCGGGCTGGAATACCGTTTTATATCTGGCAGCGCTGACGGCGGTGGATCTGCAGCTTCATGAAGCCGCCATCGTGGACGGAGCGTCCCGCCTGCAGCGGGTCCGCTATGTGGACATACCCGCCATCATGCCGACCATCGTCATCTCCCTGATCATGAATATGGGCTCAGTGCTCACTGTCGGCGCGGAAAAAATGCTGCTTTTGCAAAACGATTTGAATCGAAGCACAACAGAGGTAATTTCCACTTATGTATACGCGCAGGGAATCGCGTCAGCAAGCCCGCAGTACTCTTATGCGACCGCCATCGGACTTTTAAACTCTGTATTGTCCTTTGCGCTCATCGTCACCACCAATCAGATCTGTAAAAAGCTTGGCGAAACATCCCTGTTTTGAGAAAAGTAAACGCGCAGACCTGTCTGAAGCGTTACCCAGAAAGGAATCTATATGGAAAAATCAAAAAGCAGACAAAGCATTCATAAAAAAGAGGGGGACCGGTTATTTTACTTTTTAAACGGCACGCTTCTGGCCTTTTTCACGCTGGTATGCCTGTATCCGATTTTATGCATCATTGCCCAGGCGATTTCAGATCCTACACAGGTGGGGCTTGGGCTGGTCACCTTTTATCCCAGAGGTTTTTCGCTGAAAGGCTTTGTACATGTGTTGAAGGACCGCTGGCTGGCGCACGGATTTTTGATGTCCCTTTTTTACACGACGGCAGGCACCGCCATCAATGTGGCGCTGACCTACCTGACCGCTTTTTCCCTCTCCAGAAAAGAGCTGCCGGGCAGAGGACTGATACAGCTTTTGTTCGCCTTTACCATGTGGTTTAGCGGCGGCATCATTCCGTCCTATTTGCTCGTAAAAAATCTCGGTCTGATCAATACGGTCTGGGCGCTGATGATCCCCGGCGCAATGAGCGTATGGAATATGATCGTATGCCGCACCTTTTTACAAAATTCCATTCCGGAGGAGCTGTTCGATTCCGCCCGGGTGGACGGCGCCGGATATATCCGGTATATGCTGACCATTACGATACCGCTGGCGAAGGCGATCATCGCCGTACTGGTGCTCTGGTATGCGATCGCGCACTGGAACGCGTATTTCGACGCCCTGATCTATATCAACTCAAAGCCGTTAAAACCGTTTTCCCTCTATCTGCGGGATTACCTGGTCTCCCAGACATCCATGGATATCGCGGAGCTGACCGCCGGGGAAGAGGTCCGCAAGGATCTGCAGGGCATCACGGAGCTGATGAAAAATTCCCTGATCCTGATGAGCTGTCTGCCGCTGTGGATTCTATATCCGTTTATCCGCAAATATCTGGTGCAGGGCGTGATGATTGGGAGTGTGAAAGGTTAGGAGTGATGATCCCACTGGTTTTTTCCCGGGAGGTGGGATTTGAGCTGATAGATTATTTTAATGGATACAAAAAGGAGGAAAGGTACATGAAGAAACGAAATGTAACAGCATTATTATGTGTGGCGGCGATGGGAGTATCGCTGCTTGCGGGGTGTGGGAATCAGCAGGCAGCACAGGACACTCCCCAGACCCAGGATGTGGCGGAAAGCAGTGCGCAGGATGCGGCAGAGCCTACGGCTGCAGATAAGGAAGAAACCGTTACGGCGGATGAGACTGCCAGGGGAGGACTTCCTATCGTGACGGAGCCGCTCACCTTAAAGGTTGCGATGCCGGTCAATTCCAAGGTGGAGGATATCACGACGAATCGGCTCACGAAATATATCGAGGAGCAGACCGGTATTCATCTTGAGTTCATTGAACTGGCGGCCGGCGACGAGACGGCAACGCAAATTAACTCCATCATGAACGGCGGCGATCTGCCGGATATCTTCATCGGGTATGAGTTTCCATATGATACGCTTTGCAGCTATGCGGATGCGGGTCTTCTCGCACCGTTGGACGATTACATTGAGCCTTATGGGGAAAATCTGCGGAGTGTCATCATGGCGGATCCTGATCTGGGGGAAAACGCGCTGGCGTATGCGACCTATGACGGGCATGTATGGGCGATGCCCAGCGGCGGAGGGCTGGTGACCAATGTATACGCGACCTTCCAGCCCTCCATCCAGACTGAATTCCTGGATGAACTGAACATGGAATTTCCCACCACGCTGGATGAGCTGCGGGCGTTTTTAGCAGCTCTCCACAAAGCGCATCCGGACGTGATACCTATGACAGCCCATGCGAATACAAACTATATATTCACCAATATCAGCCAGGCCTACCAGTATACCGATCCGTACAGTTATTTGAAGGTAAATGGCGGAACAATCGAATTCATAGCCAATAACGAGGCCTTTAAAAGGGCTCTGCAGTATACGAAGGAAATGGTGGATGAAGGTCTGATCGATCCCGCAGCATTCACGCAGGATACAAATGTCCTTGCCACGCAGCTATCACAGGACGGCAATAACGTCGGCGTTCTCGCCTGCGGAAATATGCACTCCGAGGTCATGGATACCGCAGATAATGAATACCAGCAGCTGAAAATACTCGGTACATTGGAAGGTCCTGACGGTTATGTATCCGCCCAGGTCAACCGCTCCGCCGCCATGGTTCGGACCTCTCTGGTCGTGACTTCAGCATGCGAATACCCGGAAGAAGCTTTCCGCCTGTTTGATTTCTTCCTTTCTGATGAGTTCGCAATCTGTGCGCGCGTTGGCTTTGAGGGAGAACAGTGGGAAAAAGCGGCAGACGGCGTCCTTGGCAGGGACGGGGAGCAGGCATGGTTTACTCTTCTGACCACACAGGAATGGGTACAGCCCAGCACGAATGTAATCTGGGATAGTGAAAGCTTTATCCACAGCAATATCATGAATCACTGTGAAGCAGCCATAGGCGTTACCGCCTACCCGGTATCAGAAGAAATTGTGGCACAGAAAGTAAAAGACGCCGATACCGGCGAAGCACTGCCGCAGCTTCTTATGAGCGCAGAGGACATGACGGAATATAATGAGCTGAAAAATCTGATCACCAGCAACGTAAAATCAAATGTCGCGCAATTTGTTCTCGGAAACAGAAGCCTGAATGAATTTGACACCTTTTGTGATGAGCTGGACAGCATGGGCGTAGACCGTTATATAGAGCTTGCCCAGGCGGCATACGATACCGTAACCAAATAATATCAGCCAGATATCCACAATCCTGCGGCAGGCATCAGGATATATGCCTGCGCGGCAGTCACCAGGTATTCCCGCCGGCGCGGCTTCCTGACCTGCTGCCCGTAGAAATCACCCTGCAGCTGTGCGCAGCCAAATCCGCTCCATGGCTGCAGGGTTCTATCCCTTAAAACGGAGGTATCCATATGAGCCTGATCCCATCAGAAGACCGTATCTACCTGGAAAATAAATTCCACAAAACGAAAGAGCCCTTTGATCCCTACAACAGGCGCGCCTACAACGGCTATGAATACGACCCTGCCACCGGATTGACAACGGCCCAAATCCTGTCCGGGCTCGCATCGCTGGCGCCTGCCCTGGAATCCCTTCCCCACCCGGTGGCGAAAGCGAGGGCAATCGCATATGTGGCGGAAAACACCCGCATCGACGTCAACGAACACGACTATTTCCCGGGCATTTATACCTGGAACCGGGAAATCGGCAGCATCACGGTGGAGCCCTGGAAGGAAGAAGTATTCCGGAATAAAATACCGGAAACCGACCGGTTGATGAAAAGCTTTAACCGATCCGCCGCGATCACGATCTGGCCCGACTTCGACCATGTCATCCCGGACTGGGAATCTCTGATGACGCTGGGATTTCCCGGCATCCGGGAGCGCGCGCGCACATACCGGGCATATCATGAGAAAAAAGGAACGCTCACGCAGGAGCAGCAAGCCTACTTTGACGGCATCGAAATTTCCTACACCGCAATATTAACCCTCATACACAGGCTTTATGAATATGCCTGCACGAAGGATGGCGCAAAGCAAAAGCAGACCGCCGCCTGCCTGCACGCGCTGGAAATCGGACCGCCGCAGAGCTTCTTTGAGGCGCTGCAGCTGATGTATTTATATTTTATGGTTTCGGAATCCATCGATTATTATCAGGTGCGTTCTCTGGGAAACGGGCTGGACCGCACGCTTTATCCCTTCTATAAAAAAGATCTGGAAACCGGAACGTACACCCGGGAGCAAATCCGGGAATTTCTCGCCTATTTCATGATGCAGTGGTCAGCGATCGGCAACTACTGGGGGCAGCCGTTCTATCTGGGCGGCACAGACGAAAACGGACAAAACCGGATCAACGATTTATCCTGTGACATTCTGGAGGTTTACCGGGAGCTTGACATCTACAACCCGAAAATCCAGATCAAGGTGAGCACAGACATGCCAAAGGAATTTCTGCATGCATGTCTTAGGCAGGTGCGGGAAGGAAGCGGAAACCTGGTATTTTGCTGTGAACCGGGGATGATTCATGCGATTATGAAATACGGAGCGACCTGGGAGGAGGCGCGGGACTTTGACATCCGCGGCTGCTACGAAACCGGTGTGCGCGCAAATGAGGTATCTCAGGCAACCGGCTACTTAAACGGCGTAAAGGCGGTCCTCTATGTATTTTCCAACGGAATGGACGAACGGCTTGGCATACAGATCGGCTTAAAAACCGGCGCTTTGGAGGAATTGGAAACATTTGAAGATTTCTATGGCGCTTTTTTGAAGCAGCTCGGATTTTTCATTGATTCCACGATCGCAATGGCAAATTCCTATGAAAAATATATGGAATACATCAATCCCTCCTCCATTTATTCCGGAACCATCCTCCATAGCCTAAAGTGCGCGAGGGACGGCTATCAAAACGGTGTCCGCTTTAACAACAGCGCCATACTGTTCAACGGCTTCGGCACGACGATCGACGCGCTCATGGCTGTCAGGGAACTCGTTTACATAAAAAAGGAAATATCCCTGTCCGGCCTGTATGAAGCATTGCAAAATGACTGGAACGGATATGAGCAGCTCCGGCATAAGGCGCTAAACTGCCCTCATAAGTACGGCAACCATGATCCTGTCACGGATGCCTACGCCGCTGCGGTCGCGGGCTTTTACACCACAAAAATTGACAATACGCCAAATACCCGGGGAGGTGTCTACAAGGCGCAGCTGCACTCCGCCATGACCTTCCTATGGCAGGGCGAAAAAACAGGCGCCTCGCCGGACGGACGCAAGATGGGCGAAGAGGTATCCAAAAACGGTTCTCCCACCGTGGGAATGGATAAAAACGGTGTGACGGCATTGCTCAACTGCGCCGCTCAAATCCCGCTTTCAGATTTTATGGAATCCGCCTGTGTGGATATCATGCTCCATCCTTCCGCCGTACAGGGAGAAGACGGCCTCAAGGCGATGGAGGGGCTTTTGATGACCTATCTCGCTCAGGGCGGCATGAGCCTGCAGATCAACATCTTTGACACCCAAAAGCTGCGCGACGCACAGGAGCACCCCGAAAAATACCGCAATCTGCAGGTCCGGGTCTGCGGCTGGAACGTGCTCTGGAACAATCTGAGCCGCAAAGAACAGGATGCCTATATTCTGCGGGCGCAAAATCAGGAGGTCTGATATGGAAGACCCAAAGCGTACCGCGCCGGTTACGGACATCAAATATTTTGCCGTTCACGACGGAGACGGCATCCGCACAACCGTATTTTTAAAAGGCTGCCCGCTGCGCTGCGTATGGTGCCACAATCCGGAGGGCTTAAACGCCTCCCCGCAAATGTCGTGTTATGCGAATAAATGTATCAACTGCGGGAATTGCCGCACCGTCTGCGAAAGCGGCGCACAACGCATGCCGGACGGCATTCATCAGTACGACCGAAGCCTGTGCAATGCCTGCGGCAGATGCGAAAGCATCTGCCCTGTGGGCGCAATGAAACGCAACGGAGTCTTCCGCACTGTGGATGAAATACTGCCGCTGCTTTTGCGGGACCAAAATTTCTACATAAGCTCCGGCGGCGGCGTCACGGTATCCGGCGGAGAATGCCTGCTGTATCCGGAATTTACGGCTTCTTTACTGCGCAAAATCAAAGAAAACAGTATCAATACGGCGGTGGATACCTGCGGCTTTGTTTCACAGGACGCCCTGCGGCAGGTACTCCCGTATACGGACACTTTTCTCTATGATATCAAAGCGATGGATGAGGAAGTTCATATCCGCTGTACCGGGCAATCCAACCGGCTGATTCTGGAAAATATCCGGTTTCTGGATGCGCAAAACGCACGCATCGAGGTCCGGATTCCTTATGTTCCGGGCTATAACGCCGATCAGATGGAAAAAATCGCAGTTTTCTTAACTTCCCTCCGCAATCTGACCGGCGTCCGCATCCTGCCCTATCATAATTATGCGGGCTCCAAATATGCTTCCCTGGGCATGGAAAACACATTGCCCAAACAGCTTCCGGCAGCGGAAGAAATCGCGGCGGTGCAGGAGCTGTTTTGGCGCAATGGGATTCCTGTAAGACACTGAATCATCGTGCAGGGGCTGAATCTATGCGCTCCTGCACAGTTGTTATGCGGGCCTGGCTAAGCTGTTGCGATTTCTTTCAAATCCTTAAGCGTCCCGTCCAGATTTTCCTTGTGCCAGTTCTTGATGCCGCCCGAAAACTGCGTAGCATTTATGCCCGACATGCGCCAGTCGCTCAGCTCCTTTTGCTGGGTAGTCAACCGGATCGTATCCGCTCCGGTCTGGATGGTAATGATCGTGTTCAGAAGATCATCGTTTATTTCCACTGATCTGATCCCGTCATAGGAAAGCGTCAGGGATACATCCTTGGTCAGATTTCCCCACAACCGGTCAAAGGGCAGCAGAATCAACTCATGCTCACACAGCTGCATGACATAGAACTCGCAGTTGAAAAAGTCTGCAATTTTTTCGCTGAGATTATCCGGGGCATATTTTACCACAATACACCGGTTTTCCCGCGGTCGAAAGCCCGCCTCCTGGGCGAATTGCCATATCTTTTTTTCGTTTGCCATCATGTACCTCCGATTAAAAATATTCCGGTCCTGTAAAGGCCTCCGTCAGTTGCCAGGGCTGACAACGGGCTTGCCGTCCCGATCAACCAAAACGGTCATGCCGATACCCGAAGCCTTATTATGGGAACCCATCACATAATTCACCCCTGTTTCCGTATCAACGATGACCTTCACCACATTGACGACGCCCTGAGAGTAAATCTCCACAAAACGATCCTTCGCCATACGCGCACCTCCTTTCCTATTCCGTTACCATTCCGACACGTCTGAATAGTAACCCCATTCCTTCGTTTGCAGACATTACTATACCACACCGGCGCAGGCAAATGACCGTAACTTCCTAAACGGTAGAAATTCTTCCTAAACAGTAAAAGAGAGCCTCACAGGCTCCCTTTCATTTCCTTACGCAGCAACGCTTTCCCGGAACGGGAAATCAGGCACTCCTTTCCCCTGATTTTCAGCCTGCCGTGTTTCATATCCACCTCTTCTATTTTGTCTGCCGCCACCAGATAGGCGCGGTGAATGCGCCAAAACCGCTCCCCCAGCTGTGTTTCCAGCTCATTGAGGCTGCCCAGAAAATCTATCCGGCTGTCCACCGTATGGAGCAGAACATGATGGGACGTGGGGGCGGTCTCAAAAAAGAGAATATCATCCAAAGGAACGTTCCGCGCCATATCGCGCGTCCGCAGAGCAAATATTTCCTTTGGATTTTGGCGTTCTGCCGTTAATCGCGTCCAAATGGCGGCAAGGCATGAAGACACGGATTGTTCCAGCTGCCGGTTTTTTACGATATAGTCAAAGGCTTCCAGATGATACTGAAAGGTGCGGTAGGCCAAATCACCGTAGCCAGTAATATACACCAGCGTGGCATAGGGGTCCAGCCGGCGGATTTCCTGTCCCAGCAAAAAGCCGTCCCAGGTTTCGTTCTTCAAATCCACATCCAGGAAATAGATTCCCTGTCTGCTTCCAGCCCTCTCCCGCGCATCCAGCAAGGCTTGCGGACTGCCCGCAGAGCAGACGATCTCCATATCCCAGTCTTCCATCAATATTTTCCGCTCCAAAGCAGCCTGTAGCTGCCGGCGGATTTCCGGTTCATCGTCACACAGATAAATGCCGATCATGCTGCTCCTCCGATGGTTAACTCCTGCACGAATATGCCGTTCGCCCAGCTGGTACAGGGCGAAACATTCTTATAACGCGCCAGAATCCGCAGGTAACCAGGCAATCCAAGCCCCCGCCCCCTGCCCTTTGTGGACCAGCCTTCCTCCCAAAAGCAGGACGGGTCCACCTCTCCATTCCACGAATTGGATATCCGGAGATTCACCCTTTCCTCCTGCGCCAGCAGGATAATTTCCACCCATGGATGGTCCATTTGTTCCACAGCCTCTGCAGCATTGTCTATTAAAATGCCCAGGCAGCGCACAAAATCCCATATGTCCATGCCAACCGCGCTGACAGGATACAGAATCTCCAGGCGGCACTCCACGCCTTTTTCCCGCATGGCGGCCAGTTTGGACAATAAAAGACTGCGCGCCTGAGGAATCTGCAGATTGCCGATCTGCGTGGATGCCTGTATCTTTTCTCCCAACCGCTGATCAAAGTCCGCATCCAATTCAGACAAAGTGGCGCGCAGCTGCTCCAGTTCTCCCGATCCCGCCTGTACGGACAATCCTGCCAGCAGATTTTTGTAATCATGGCGGAACGCGCGCACCTCCTGACGGATGGTCTCAAGGCTCTGCTCATAGAGCTGCTGCTGGGCGATGGCATCCCGCTGCGCCTGTATTTTCCAGACGGCATCAAAGCGCTGCGCCAGATAGACCACAATTCCTGCCATCAGAGCCACCATTGCCGTCACCATCAGATAATAAAGCACCAGAAACTCTGGCTGTACGCCGTATGACAGGCGGAAAACCACTTCCATGGTCGCTTCCAGAATAAACAAAAGAAGGGCGCTCTTCCATATATCGGACACGTTATCCAGCACCAGGCGAAACCACTTTCCAAACCATGGCCTTAAAAGCATCAGGGCAATGACTCCGCTGATGCCTGAATGGAGAACAATCTCTGCGGCAAATGGAATATGATAATTCAATGGAATGATCAGGGACAGCGCGCCGGACAGCGTGGCATCCGCCACCTGAAAGATACCTGCCATACAGGTAGCGGCAAAGGCCTGCCAAAACCCGAGCCGCCACGCCCACCGCACCCAAAAGGTACACATGGCAAGATTGGCGGCAGAAAGGATGAAATATCGAAAAATCCCTAATTGGGGGGCATGATAGATTGCAGCGGCGAGCAGCGTTGCACAAAATGGGGACAAAAGCAGGGGCGGCAATTTTTTCATCCGTTTCCACACAGCCTGTTCGTCTGTCACAGCGAACAGATAAATTACCAGCAGCAGATGACCCGCCAGAGTATCCATGAATGTAAGTAAAAAATCCTGAATAAATTGCATAGCGTAAGCAGCCTCTTTCCTATATGGTGACATGCCCAAAATGGCATAGAAAGCTTTCCATAATATATCTCATCAGTATAGCGTTTCTCTTATTTTTCTCATTTCTCTCCAAACATTATCTCCGTAATTGCTTACCAAAACAGAAATGATGTCTTTATCCGGATTATATTCCGAAATAAAGCTCACGCCCGGATCACATCCCTGAAAATACGCAAGGTCTCTGCCCTTTGGATTATCAATGATCCACACGCCATAGCCATAATATCCTTCTTCTGCGTCAGCCCCATCTCCGCTCTGTTTCCTGAGCATATCCGAAACAAGCCCTTTTGAGATCAGCTTTCCTCCCAGCAAATGCGTCCAAAAACGAACAATATCCTTTACGGTAATAAATGCCCCGCCTGCACCCGTCCCCTTTGCGTCAACCGAAAAAATATTTGTGCGGTATTCATTCGTATCAGGGCAAAAAATATAATTGTTCGCACACCTGGCCGGCAACTTATCCAATTCATAATATCCTGTCGCTTTCATGCCACATCTGTCAAAAATATTTTCTTTCAGATATTGGTCAAAATACATTCCCGTAACCTTTTCTATCATCATTGCAAGCAAAACATACCCGGAGTTATTATATTGGAATTTTTCACCTTTCGGATACATCATCGGTTTATTGATAAACAACGGAAGCAAGTCACTGTTATGCCTGATTTTATAATTCGGATAATCGATCCATAATTCTTCATATTCGTCCATAACGCTTTCATCAAAATAATCCGGAACGCCGGATGTATGATTTAAAAGCTGTTTGACCGTGACATCCCTGTCAATATCGTGAAATGGAATATCCAGCAGCATTCCCAGGGTATCGTCATATTTTATTCTTTCCTGTTCAATCAGCTGCAAAATTCCTGCCGCAACAAATACCTTTCCCGCTGATGCGCTCGCAAATTTTGTTTCCAACGTATTGGGAATTTCATTCGGTAAGTCTGCGAAACCGCTTTCTCTTTCGCATAAAACCCTGTCATTCTGAACAATATAGATATTTCCCCGGAAACCTTCGTCAATCATTTCCTCTATGCCCATTTCAGCACATCTCCTTTTTATGGTTTTTTTCGATTGCACGGAATCATGGACCAAATCACGAAAGGTCCCCGTCCCACGCCTTTACAAAAAAGCGCCCTGGCGCTGCTTTTCACTTCGTGACCAGTCGTCCCTCATATGCCGGCGCACCTCCTCCGGCACACACCGGGACTCTGCGATCTTCTGCAGCGCCTTATGCCAGGTAAAAGCATCCAATTCGTTCTTTTTCAGATACCTGTCCGTTTTTTCCGGAAATTTCACATAGCACATGGACACCGCCCAGGCGACCGCCATTTTCACATAATATCCTTCCTGCTTTATGGCATCAAATACAGGAAATAATCGTTCGATATATGTTTCCGTGATAAAATAATTGAGCAGCATGACCACGCCAAACCGGACGGCGTATTCCTCCCGGGAGCGCAGAAAGGGCTGCAGAAATTCCCAGGTTTCCTCCGGATATCCGGCGGTAAATTTAAGTCCAACGCAAAAGCTGTCGCACAGCGACCAGTTGTCAATACGGGGGACAAAATCCCGGATCAGCGCAAATTGCTCCTCCAATGTAATTTCTTCCTGACCGGAGCGCTTTTTCCTCCGGATTTTCCCGGACACAGCTGCGCCGCGCTCTTTTGTCCCATGCAGAATGGGCTCTCTGCCTTCTAAAGGTTCCGGCAGCTTCGCTTTTCCTACCAGAAATCCCCAAAGCATCACTTCCTCAAAGCAGTTATCCGCGCCGGCTGCCAGCGCCTGCAGATTTTCCCGCCAGTTTTCCCTCGTCAGCGCGCCTGCCAGCTTCCGCAGCTTCGGCAGACGCACGCCCAGCATATGCGCCGCCGTTCCTGTCAGCTGCGCTTGTCCGGGCTTGCGCAGAAGCTTTCCCGCAAATGCCGCATATTCCGGTTCTGCCAGCGCAGACAGTGCATCCTTTATCGTTTCATATCGGTTCATCTTCCACCCCTATGCATGTATCGCAGGCTATTTCGTGGCATTCTCTTACCCCTCCGCAGCTTCCTTCTCCTGTCGCAAATACGCCGCGTATTCCTTTCCTTCCTCCACGTAATGTCTGGCATTCGCCACATTCGCGGCGGCTTCCTGAGGGGTGACCCTGCGCATCACCTTCGCGGGGCTGCCCAGCACCATGGAATTATCCGGAATCACCGTGTTTTGCGTGACCAGCGCCCCCGCGCCGATGATGCAGTTTTTCCCGACCACAGCTCCGTTTAACAGGATCGCGCCCATGCCGACCAGCGTGTTATCTCCGATTTTACAGCCGTGCACAACGGCGCTGTGCCCGACCGTCACATTTTCCCCGATCTCCACCACATGGCCGGGATCCACATGTACCACGCAATTGTCCTGTATGTTGCTGCCTGCTCCGATCCGGACGCCGGCCCGCTCCCCGCGCACCGTCGCATGAAACCAGATGCTGCAATCCTTTCCAATCGTCACATCCCCATATATCGCTGCTCCCGGCGCGATGAATGCGTCCGGATGAATTTGCGGTTTTTTCATTTGACGTCCTCCCGGCTCTTTCTTCCCTGCCTGTTTCTCAATGCCTCCGCAATGCTTTTATGATATCTGCACGCAGCTATTATACCCTGTTTCCCCCTTCCGCACAAGATCAGGCGATGAAAACGACGCGATATATACAAAATGCGGATATTTTACAGGGAAACAGAGAAGAGACGAAATTTATCATGAATTTTATTGTAAATAGAAGTACTTTTCTATATAATTGAGATTTGTAACCCATCGATGGGAATGGATCCCGAAAGATTCCAGGATTTATGATTCAGGTTGAGGAATTTACCATGAGCATTTTAAATGTAGAAAACCTGTCCCATGGCTTCGGAGACAGGGCGATTTTTCATCGCGTATCCTTCCGCCTGCTAAAGGGGGAGCACATCGGACTGGTCGGCGCCAACGGCGAAGGCAAGTCCACCTTCATGAACATCATCACCGGCAAGCTGCAGCCCGACGAGGGAAAGGTGGAATGGGCCAAAAAGGTCCGCGTGGGCTATCTGGACCAGCACACCGTTTTGGAAAAAGGAATGACCATCCGCGCAGTCCTGACCTCCGCCTTCGATTTTTTACTGGAAATGGATCAGGAGCTGAGCCTGATCTATGAAAAAATGGGAGAAGCGGACCCCGATACCTTACAGGAGCTGATGGATGAAGCGGGCACCCTGCAGGACCTGATGACGATGCATGATTTTTATATGATCGATGCGAAGGTGGAGGAGGTCGGACGGGCGCTGGGGCTTGCGGACATCGGACTGGACCGGGATGTTTCCGAGCTGTCCGGCGGACAGCGGACGAAGGTCCTTCTTGCAAAGCTCCTTTTGGAAAAACCGGATATCCTGCTGCTGGACGAGCCGACCAACTATCTCGATGTGGTCCACATCGAATGGCTCAAGCGCTATCTGACCGAATATGAAAACGCTTTTATCCTGATTTCCCACGACATCCCCTTCTTAAACAGCGTGGTGAATATCATTTACCATATGGACAATCAGGAGCTTGCCCGCTACGTGGGCGACTACGATAAATTTCAGGAAGTATACGCCATGAAAAAGGCGCAGCAGGACGCCGCATGGCAGAAGCAGCAAAAGGAAATCGCCGATCTGAAGGATTTCGTGGCGCGCAATAAGGCGCGGGTCGCCACGCGGAATATGGCGATGTCCCGCCAGAAAAAGCTGGACAAAATGGAGGTGATCGAGCGCGCCCTCGAAAAACCGAAGCCGGAATTTCTGTTTCTGGAGGCTCGCACACCCGGACGCTATATTTTTCAGACGAACCAGCTGGTGATCGGCTACGATGAGCCGCTTTCTGCTCCTCTTAATCTGGCGATGGAGCGGGGGCAGAAGATCGTGCTGACCGGCGCCAACGGCATCGGCAAAACGACGCTGCTAAAGAGCATCCTCGGGCTGATCCCCTGCCTTTCGGGAAATGTTGAGCAGGGCGACTATCTGGAAATCGGCTATTTTGAGCAGGAGACGGATCAGAATATTTCCACCACCTGCATCGAAGAAATCTGGCAGGAATTTCCTGCCTACAGCCAGTATGAGGTGCGCTCCGCCCTCGCCAAATGCGGGCTGACCACGAAGCATATCGAAAGTCAGGTCCGGGTACTTTCCGGCGGCGAGCAGGCGAAGGTGCGCCTGTGTAAGCTCATCAACAAGCCCTCCAATGTGCTGGTTTTGGACGAGCCCACAAACCATCTCGACGCGGACGCCAAGGCAGAGCTTAAGCGTGCCCTGTCTGCCTACAGGGGCAGCATCCTCATGGTCTGTCACGAGCCCGACTTCTATCAGGATTTTGCCACCGCCGTCTGGGATTGTACGAAGTGGACGACAAGGGCGGTATAAACGACAAAAGCGGTTGGAGGCAAACATGGCAGAGCATATTACATCCATTCAGGGATACCGATTCATAAGGACAGAGCTGATTGCAAAAGGGATATCAGGAGACAGGAAATACTATCTGGAAACAACAGACAGCAAGAGACTTTTGGCGCGGATTTCTGACAGTTCCGAATATGAGCGGAAGCGGTCGGTATACGGGCTGCTCCAAAAGGTGAGCAACATTGGCTTACCAATGCCCATGCCAGTGGATTTTGGGTATTGTGAGGATGAAAGCGGGATTTATACATTACTCACATGGGTTGACGGGGAAGATGCAGAAAGCGTTTTGCCGAAGCTTTCTTACAAAGAACAGTACCGATTGGGTGTAGAGGCGGGAAAAATATTAAGAAAGCTTCATGACAACAGCTTGACCGATTTTCGCGAAAGCTGGCAGCACCGCTATTTTACAGTCATAAAGCCGCGATTGGATGCTTACCGGAATGAAGGTGTTCCCTTTACCGGAAGCGATCAGATTCTGAAGTATCTGGAGGCGAACAGCCATCTTCTTTGCGATCGCCCGCAGACGCTTCACCATGGGGACTTTCACCTGGGTAATATGGTCATTGACAAAAACGGGCAGCTTCATGTGATTGACTGGGATACGGCTGATTTTGATAATATCGGGGATCCATGGTATGAATTTCATTGCATCGGAGTGAAAAGACCTGTATTTGCCGCCGGACAGATCGACGGTTACTTTGCGCATAATGTGCCGGAAATGTTCTGGAAGCTGCTGGCCTTTTATCAGGCCGGAAGCGCAATCACTTCCATCGTCTGGGCAAAATACTTTGCGCCTGCATGCATGAAGGAAATCATGAAGCTGAATGCAGATATTCTCGATTGGTATGATGGCATGAATCGTATCATTCCGACATGGTATGACAGATGCCCGCAATCTGCCAAAAGCTGCCGTCCGGCGGATAAACCGGTATGAGCGTTTCCCAACCGCTCATACCGGCCTGCCAATATAATACAATGGCGTCAAAAAAATGGACCGGCTCCCGCCGGCATATCGGAGGAAGCCCGGTCCATTTTCTGACTGATCCCACTACAAATTTAAAATTCCTTCTTTTTATAAATACGGGCGGACAGCTCCATGGACAGCATGATAACAGCTGCCGTTATGATGGTGAGTGCCACAGCCGCCAGCGTCAGCTGGCCCGGCGTTAACGTCAGCTTTGACAGCTCCCCCGTCTTTTCCATTCCCGCAAGAAAGAGCGTGTTGACCCCACCGGCAACGCCGGCGCCCAGGGCTACTACCACCATGTAGACAAGTCTGCCTTTTACCGTTCCATATTTAAACAATACGGGCAGCTGAAATGCCACGTACAGCATGCCGAAGACAAAGTACAAAAAGAAAAACGGTAAAAGCGGAATACTCATATTTTTATGGAAAAAGGTACGCATAAACCACAAAACCAAAAAGGTGATCAGGTTGATCGCCAGGATACAAACAAATCCCATCAGATATTTTTCCCGCACCAGTGTTTTTTCGGATATGGGAAGGTTGACGGCAAAAGTATCCCATTTACTTTGTTCTTCATATGCCATCAGCGTTTTCACGATCATGCTTCCAAATATGACGTTTATCATCGCGCAAATCATCGTCTGATCGGCAACCGCCGCCCACGCCGCATATATCAGGTCAAAAATCAGGTATAATTTCCCGATTTTCAAAAGCATGTACCAATCCTTTTTCAGTAATCCCTTCATGACCGATCCTCCTTCGCCATGGCCACCATGATATTCTCGATTCCTGCCCGCTCCAGATGCATGCCGGCGGGCACCATGTCCCGGCGCACCAGCGCTTCTACGCCGTAGCCGGTGTTTCTGGAGGAGAGCACCGCCTCCGGGCGGATGGCTTCAAAATCCGCCGCACGCACGGACAGCAGTCCGTATTGTTCCAGAAGCGTATCCTTTTCCTCACTAAACAGCAGCTTCCCCTTATGAATGAAAGCGATATAATCACAGATTTTCTCCAGGTCGCTGACGATATGGGAGGAAATCAGGATGGAATGCTCCTCATCTCTCGTAAAATCGTTGAACACCTCCAGAATTTCGTCCCGCACGATCGGGTCCAGGCCGCTGGTGGCTTCGTCCAGAATCAGAAGCCTCGCTTCATGGGACAGCGCTACCGCAATGGACAGCTTCATTTTCATCCCCCGGGAAAACTCCTTAAAGGCTTTGTTTTGCGGCAGACCAAAGCGCTCTAAATATCCATAATAAACCTTCTCCTGCCAGTTGGAAAACACAGGCTTCATGATCCCGTTGACCTGCTTTGGCGTGAGTATCTCCGGAAAGCATGCCTCATCCATCACAACGCCGATCTGTTCCTTTCTCTTCGTGTACTGCTCAGTCTGCGTATCACAGCCCAGAACCGTGATTTCTCCCCCGTCGGGATGCACCGCGCCCGTGATCGCTTTGATCGTCGTGCTTTTGCCCGCGCCGTTTTCCCCGATCAGCCCCATCACACAGCCGCCCGGCAGGCACAGATTGATATTTTCCAGTGTAAAATCCGGGTATCGCTTCGTCAGATTCCGGATCTGCAATGCATATTCTTCCTTCATTCCATTCATCCTTTATACCCCGTGCGCGCTTTCGCGCGCATAGCAATCAATCGTTTGGAAATTTATTTCCAGACTTATACTCCTTGTGCGCTTTGGCGCAAATCAGTCCGCTTCCTCTTCTCCCATGAGCGTAAACAGCTCCCATAATTCCTGTCTGCTCATTTCACAGCTTTGCGCCAGCTCGTATATCTCTGCAATACGGCTCTCTATCTTCTTTAAGTTTTCCTCACGGATCAGCTCCACATTCTTCTTTGCCACAAAGCTTCCTTTTCCGGTCACGGTGTAGATGAAGCCTTCCCGCTCCAGCTCCTCGTAGGCGCGCTTCGTGGTGATGACGCTGATGCGCAGGTCCTTCGCCAGCCCCCGGATGGACGGCAGCAGATCGCCTTCCTTTAATCTTCCCGCAATGATCAGCTTCCGGATCTGCGTATAAATCTGCTCATAAATCGGCTGCTCACCCGTGTTGCTTATGATGATGTCCAGCGCGTTCACCTCCTGTCTTAGTGTATATGTATATTATATACACCATATACGCTCTTGTCAACTGGTTTTATAAAAAAATAAACCGGCATGCGCAATCCAGGTCAGTGCCCACCCTGCGCATACCGGTTTTCCTCTCATTATTTTCTCACTTCCACAAAGCCCGATACATCTTCTCAATATCCGCTGCGCCAAGCTCCATCACCGTATTGCCCGGTGAGCCGGAGGCCAGCGCATCCTGCGTCATTTTAGGAACTGCCATAAGAAACGCCTCCCTGTCGATACCGTACTGCTCCGGCGTCGGAATTTTGCAAAAGCCGCAAAGCTCTTTACAGGCTTCCACAAACTTCCCCGCTACCGCCAGATCATCCTCCCTGGCCTCCGCTACGCCGATCGCCCGCGCCAGAGCCGCAAAACGGTCCGCCGCCGCTTCATACACATAGGAAAAACAGGTGGGAAGCAGCATGGCGTTGCTGACCCCGTGGGCGACGTGGAACAGCGCGCCGATAGGACGGCTCATGCCGTGTATCACTGTGACGGAAGCGTTATTGAAGGCGATGCCCGCCTCCAGCGCCGCGAGGCTCATCTGTGTCCGCGCCTCCATATTATCCCCGTTTCTGTAGCATTCCGGCAGCCAGGCAAAAATCCGCTTCACCGCGCTCATCGCCAGCGTATCCGTCATGGGCTGCGCCTTTTTGGAGGTATACGCCTCCGCCGCGTGGCAGAGCGCATCCAGCCCGGTCGCCGCCGTAACCGAAGGCGGCGCTGTGCGGGTGAACGCAGGATCGTCCACCGCGATGTCGGGCATCAGACATGCGCCCTTTAACAGCATTTTGATATCCTTTCCGGTATTGGTGATGATGGTGAACTGGGTCGCTTCGGAGCCGGTTCCGCTGGTCGTGGGAATTGCCACCATGGAAGGCAGCTTTAGCTTAATTTCCTTTCCGTAAAAATCGTTGATGGAGCCGCCGCTTTGCGCCACCACGGCGATCGCCTTCATCGTATCGATGGGGGAACCGCCGCCCACCGCGATCAAAAAATCACAGTTTTCCCGGCTCCAGACCAAAAGCCCTTCCTCCACCATTTTATCGGTGGGTTCTCCCGTCATGCCCGAAAAAACGGCACTGTCCGTCCCGGCGGCATCCAGCATTTTTTTCACCGCGTCCACATTCCCCAGCTTTTCCATCATGGGATCGGTGACGATGAGCGCCTTTTTTCCGCACGATGCGATCGCGCCGGACGCGCTCTCCAGCGCGCCCTCTCCATAAAAAATCTGTCCCGGCATAATAAACTGCTTCGCCATATCCATATTCCTCCCTTACGCCAGCCTGACCGGCCTGTGCTCTGCTACGGACTGCTTCGCCGCCAGCCCGATCCTCACAGCCTGCATGCCGGCATGAATGCCAACCGGAACCTCCGTCCCCTTTTCACAGGCATCCACGAACTGGCGCATTTCCTCCGAGAAGGACTCCATATAGCGTTCCAGGAAGAAAAACAGGGGCTTTTCGCCGGTCACGCCGTTTGCGTCGGAAATGACGGCGCTGGAAAGCGTATCGTTAGCGGTGGCGACCATGCCTTTAGAGCCGAACAGCTCCGCCCGCTGATCGTATCCGTACGCCGCGCGGCGGGAATTGTCGATGACGGCGAGCGCGCCGTTTTTCATTTTCAGGGTGATGATGGCGGTATCCACATCCCCCTGCTCTCCGATCGCCGGATCCACCAGCACGGCGGACTGTACATAGACCTCCTCCACATCGCTGTTTGTCAAAAAGCACGCCATGTCAAAATCATGGATCGTCATATCCAGAAACATACCGCCGGAAACCTTGATGTATGCGGGATTCGGCGGCTCCGGATCCCGGGAGGTGATCTTTAAAATATGCGCTTCGCCGATCTTGCCTGCGTCATAAGCCCTGCGGACCGCCGCAAAGTTATGGTCAAAACGGCGGTTGAAGCCCACCTGGAAGCGGCACGCGGGGTGCTTTTCCAGCGCGTCCGCCACCTGCTGTATCTTTTCCAGCGAATGATCCACGGGCTTTTCGCAGAAAACGTGCTTGCCCGCTTCGATCGCCTCAATGGAGATCGAGGCGTGGGTGTCCGTGGAGGAGCACACCAGCACCGCATCCACCTCCGGATCCGCCAGAATTTCATGATAATCCGAACAAATCTTTTTGACGCCCAGCCCTTCGATCAGGCTTCTGGTTTCCTCGTTCATAAAAGGATCCGCCATGGCGACCACGGCCGCGCCTTTTACATGATAGGTAATGGACTGCAGGTGAACCTTCCCGATCCGTCCCGCACCGATAATTCCGATATTCAACATTTTCTCTCTCCTTTTCGTCTCCTTAAATCCCTGCGGTCTCCCGGATATAGCGGCGCGCTTTTATCGCGTATTCCAGCGGATTCGCCACCGCCGGATCCTGCTCCGCCTCCACCAGCACCCAGCCCTCATAGCCGTTTGCGGCGAGCACGTCAAAGACCGGGGCGAAATCAATGCTGCCGTCTCCCGGAACCGTAAAGGTCCCAAGCCGGACGCCCTGCAAAAAGCTTAAGCCCTCCGTTTTCACCCGTTCCACCACAGCCGGACGGATATCCTTTAAATGAACATGCTTAATCCGGCCGATATATTTTTTCAGCACCGCAAGATAGTCCTCGCCACAGTAGGCAAGATGGCCGCTGTCAAACAGGAGATTGACCAGCCCGGCGTCCGTATTTTCCATCATCCGGTCGATTTCTGCCGCGGTCTGCACCACAGTTCCCATATGATGATGGAAGGTCAGGGTGATGCCCATATCCTTCGCTGCCTGCCCCAGACGGTTTAAACCGGTGCATAAAAGCTCCCACTCCTGATCGTTCATCACACATTTTTCCCGGAAAATGGATTTGTCCGTGCCCTGAATGGAATGTCCCTGCTCGGAAACGCCCACCACCTTTGCGCCCATTTCCTTCAAAAAGCTGATATGCGCGATGAAGTCCTTTTCCGTCTCTTCATAAGGCTTCGTGGTCAGAAAGGTGGAAAACCAGGCATTGCAGATCTGCATGCCGCGCAGCTCAAGCGCCTTTTTTAACACCGCCGGATCCTTCGGGTACTTATTGCCCACCTCACAGCCGCAAAATCCTGCGAGAGCCATTTCCGAAACACACTGTTCAAAGGTATTTTCCGCGCCCAGATCCGGCATATCGTCGTTGGTCCAGGCGATCGGCGCAATGCCAAGGCGCACTTTATTCGCATCCAACATCAGTATTTCCTCGCTTTCTTTAGGTTTTCTTCCTTCGCTTCCCACGCCTTTTGCACCGGCTCCTTCGGGGATGTGCCCGCCACGCCCACATGCCACCAGGCGCCGTAGCCGTCGGTCATGGTCTTGGGCAGCACCTTGATATCCAAAAGCGTGGAAACCTCCTGCTTTTTGCTGTCCTCCAGCGCGGCCTCCAGCTCTTCCAGGCTGGTGACCCGATAGGTTTTTACGCCGTAGCCTTCGGCGCACTTCGCAAAATCGATGGGCACAAGGGGACCCAAAAGATTTCCCTGCGCATCCCTGCTTCGAAATTCCGTCGCCAGATTGCCGATGCCGTTGGACATTTGCAGGTTATTGATACAGCCAAAGCCGCTGTTGTCAAACAGAAGCACATTGATTTTTTGCCGCTCCTGTATGGAGGTCACAAGCTCGGAATGTAGCATCAGGTAGCTTCCGTCGCCGCACATCGCATAGACCTCTTTTTCGGGAGCCGCCAGCTTCGAGCCCAGCGCGCCGGCGATTTCATAGCCCATGCAGGAATAGCCGTATTCCATGTTGTAGGAATATCTGCTGTCCGAGGTCCACATCCGCTGTAAATCCCCCGGCAGGGAGCCCGCCGCTCCCACGCAGATCGCATCCGGCGCGATCCTTTCCCGGATTTTTGCCACCGCCGCCGTCTGCGTCAGGCAGCTTCCCGTCATTTCCACAAACTCCGGAATGGTTCTGGGGTCTCCTACCCCGATGAGCGGACAAAAATCCTCTCCGTAAGCATAGGAGGATAACGCCTCCATTTCCTTCTCCCACGCCGCCTTCGCTACTTTCACCTCGTCGCCGTAGCCGGAGCAATAGCCCTTTTCCTGCAAAAGGCTGTGCAGCCCCTCGATCGCCAGCCGGGCATCCGCCACCACCTTCACCCCATCCAGCTTGTAAGCGTCAAACCGGGATGTATTGATCGTCACCACCCGCGCATTCTCCCCAAACAGGGATTTGGACGCCGTGGTAAAATCCGAAAACCGGGTGCCGATGCCCAGAATCACATCCGCTTCCCTCGCGATATCGTTTCCCGCTGAATTGCCCGTCACACCAAGGCCGCCCAGATTCCAGGGATGGGAGGAAAGGCATGCCGTCTTGCCGCTCTGGGTTTCCGCAAAGGGAATCCGAAAGGCTTCACAGAATTTTTCCAGCGCTTCCCCCGCTTCCGAGTAGCGCACGCCGCCGCCGCAGACGACCAGGGGCTTTTTCGCTTCCAGAAGCGCCTGCAGCGCATCCATGAGCTCTTCCTGCGCGGGCACGGCCCGCGTGATCCTGTGCACTCTTTTTTGGAAAAACGCATCGGGAAAATCCCAGGCCTCTCCGCCCACGTCCTGCGGCAGCGAAATGCAGACCGCGCCGGTCTGGGCCGTATCCGTCAGCACCCGCATCGCGTTGATCAGCGCGGACATGAGCTGCTGGGGACGGGCGATCCTGTCCCAATAGCGGCACACCGCCCGGTACGCGTCGTTGGTCGTGGTGGAAAGGGAATTGACCTGCTCAAACTGCTGCAGCACGGGGTCCGGCTGCCGCGTGGAAAAGGAATCCGCCGGAATGAGCAGCAGGGGCACATGGTTCACCGTGGCGGTCGCCGCCGCCGTCACCATATTGGCCGCCCCCGGTCCGATGGAGGAGGCGCAGGCGATGATTTTCCTGCGGTTATGCTGCTTTGCAAAGGCGGTCGCCACATGGGCCATACCCTGTTCATTTTTTCCCTGAAATACCTTCAAACCGCCGCGGGCGGTATCCAGCGCCTCCCCAAGTCCTACCACAATGCCATGTCCGAAAACGGTGAAAATTCCTTCCACAAATTTTGTTTCCTGCCCGTCAAAGGACACATACTGGTTATCCAGAAATTTTACCAGCGCCTGTGCCGTTGTCATATAAGCCATATCCTTCCCCCCTATTCCAGTTCGTTCAGCCAGCTATGCTCCGGCACGTCTATGCGGGTCCTTTCCCACGGATTTCCGTCCAGATGGCGGATGAGCCAGGCGAAATACATGTTGTAGCCCGGCGCGGCAACCTGATGATGGGCGTGCATCGGCGTGATGGCGAGGTAGCTCTGATCCTCCACCTTAAAGCACTCATCCCCGTCAAAGCCCACGCCGAAGCCCTGCGGCTTGTCAAACTCGTAATAATACAGCTCCGGCTGGGGGTGGTAATGGGGCGGATAGCTGGACCAGCAGCCCGGCTTGTGAAACACCTCGCCCATGACCAGGTTGGACCAGGGCTCGTTGGAATAATCAAACACCGTGAGCACCTGCCTGTGCGCCGTGCCGTTCCATTTTTCCTTCCCGAATTCCTCCAGATTGCACATCTGCGGCGTGTAAAGGGTGGTGGAAAACTCCCGTGGATTCGTGGTCTGCTGAATCAGCAGGCGGCTTTCCGACACCGCGCGCACCGCGATCTGTTTTCCTTTACAGCAGTGCAGGCACCAGGGCTTATCCAGAAACACACTGCGGCGGCTTCCCGTTTCCCTGCGCCCTTCAAACAAAAATTCCACCTCGCCGGCAAGAAGCAGCACCGCAATTTCCTTTTCTGTCTCCCACAGTGTAAGCTCCTGCCCCGCCTTTAGCCTTTGGGCCCATACATCCATGAGCATATGGCTGTTTTTTCCGTTTTCCAAAGAGCAGATCAATTCGCCCTTGTCGTTATATCCGGGCTTTTCATACATCACAAACACCTCCCTCAAAAACCACTTCTCCGTATTTTTCCTTTTCCTCCCGGATGAAGCGCTCCACCTCTGCAAGCGTGGGCATCGCCGCCGAACAGCTGTGGGCGGAGATCAGCATGGAGGCGGAGGCCGAACCGTACTCCAGCGCCTGCGGCAGGCTGCAGCCGTCCAGCAGCGCGCGCAGGAAGGAGGAAGCATAGCCGTCGCCGCCGCCAAAGCCCTTCAACGCGTTGGTGGGGAAGGGCTTCACCGTATACCGCTTTTTGTCGCAGGCATACGCGGCAGAGCCCTCCTTGCCGTGCTTGATCACCAGAAGCTTACAGCCGAGGGCATGCCACCGCTTCGCGCTTTCCTCATCGCTTTTGCACACGCCCAGGATGCGCTCCGTCAGGTCAAATTCCTCCCTGGAGCCCAGAATCAGATCGCTGTTCGATGCCGCCAGGGAATAATAGACCGAAATTTCATCCGGACTTTTCCAGGTATAGGCACGGTAGTCAATGTCAAAAATCACCGCCACGCCGTTTTTGCGCGCCAGCATGATCGCCTTTAGCGCCGCCTCCCGGGAAGGGCTCGCCGCCAGCGCCGTGCCGGAAATCAAAAGCGCCTTCGCCCGGCGGATATAATCCTCATCCACATCCTCCGGCGCAAGCATCAGGTCCGCCACGCCGTCCCGGTACATCAGAATATTGCTTTCCGTCGGGCTTTTGATCTCCGTGAAGGTCAGCCCCAGATTTTCCCCGTTTTGACAGCGGGTGATGTGGCTGGTATCAATGCCCTCCTTTTCAAAATAGTGCGTCACATAATCGCCGAACTGATCGTCGGAAACCTTCCCCAGAAAGCCAACCCTTTTTCCGAGCCGCGCCATGCCCACCGCGATATTGGCGGGAGAGCCTCCCAGATATTTGTTGAAATTGGCGCTTTCCTCCAGCGGACGGTTGAAATCCACAGGATTAAAGTCGATCGCCACCCGTCCCAGCAGGATCAGGTCATACTCCCTGTCGGGAGCAAATGAAATGTATTGCATTGCGCTCCTTTCCTTCCGGCAGCCATCCGCCAGAATCTATTATGTGATCACTCCTCTACAATGCGAAAGGTTCTTTCATAAGGAGTGTAATCGTTTAAAAAAATGCTGTAGCCCTCCGTGTTCTTTTCCTCCCCCGAATAGTGCCCGGAAAAGGCATGGATTCCGTAGCCAGGACCGATCAGAAGCCTTTGCGTACCGTGGCAAAGCCGCAGCATGCCGTCCCGTAAAATCAGGCTTTCTCCCTTCCCGGCCGTCAGGCGGAAGGTATCGTTTTCCAGCACGCTCCCCGCGGGCACATCCAGCTCCACCCGAAGCGGCAGTCTGTCCAGCCCTTCCGCTTTCACGGTGATTTCCAGCCCGCAGTCCAGCTCCCTGACGGTGACGGTCACATCCAGGCTGCTCGTGACGATCCTCTCCCGCTGGCTATGATCCATCTTCCACCAGTCGCTGGTGCCCTGGGGCCGGGAAAAGGGCTGATAATACCACCCCTGCGCGGACGCCTGCAGCACGCACCCGTCCTCTTTAATCTCCATGTGCTGTGGAATAAAGCTGCGGGTATCGCAGTACGCCTCTCCGATGCGGACGCCCACAGGCAGAGCGCCGAATTTTAAAAACAAAAAGGACGCCTTTTGATGCAGCACGCTGTAGCAGTAGCCTTTCTTTTTCACCCGTAACACCTGGGAACCGGCGAAAAATTTCCGGTATTCCTCCAGATATCCGTACCCCTTGAAAGCATACGCCCGCAGTCTTTCATATATCATAAAAATATACATCGCATCCGGCGCAAGATCACCCCGCTTTCGGTTGTCCGCAATGATCTTATGAGCGGCGGCGTCAAACAGGGGAGAGCCCGTCCTGTCCGCCATATAGGTATACAGATAAAAATACTGGTCCGGATACAGCGCCTTTCCCTGATCCTGCCGCGTGGAATTCTGCGTGAAAATCGTGTCATCCCCGTCGAAATAGTACAGCATCATCCGCAGGTTCCGCTCCACATAGCCCAGAAAGCTTTCGTCCCCCGTCATCTCATAAGCCAGAATCAGGGATTTGTCCACCACCGCATTGTAGTTTCCGGTGGAACGCTCCGCGTATTCGCCGTCGCTGTCCCCGTCAATGCCCTCCGCCAGATATTGCCCGGCGCGCGCTTTCAGCTGCCCGGCAAGCCTTTTTGCCATGGCATCTGCCGGCGCTGCGCCCGGCACGCCGTTTTCCTCAACCAGCTTTGCCAGACACAGCAGCGCCGCCGTCACCGCCCAGCGGTGGTTGGGCGTATGAAAACCGCCATGTAACAGGATGGGAATGCACCGCAAAAGCAGCCACAGATACCGCTCCTCCAGTTCCTTTTCCGCCGCCGTTTCTCCGTATTTTCTCAAAATTTCCCATGCCCCGTAAAGACGGCGGAAGCAAAACGCCGTATCCGGCGCCGAATAGAAATTGCAGGACGGAAAATCCAGACTGCCATCCTCCCTCTGCCAGCGCTCCACAAAGCCAACGCCCGCCTTCACCGCCTCAAAAATTGCAGGCTCCTTATAAAGAGTGCTTTCCCTGCAAAAATACAGGCACAGCGCGTCCGTGAGCAGGTAGATGGTCGGCTTGCCCTCGATCATCTCGCTGTCCATCCTGCCCCGGTCCGCTCTTTGATCATCCTTCACCTGCAGCCTTAAAAAATCCTCCACCCGCTTCTGGGTGGAATCCACCAGATGCTGCCAGTATCGTTCCATTCTTTATACCCCTTTCGCGCTTTGGCGCGCATACCAATCAATAGTCTGGAAATTTATTTCCAGACTTTTCCCCCTGCTTACGGTTCAGCCATTCCATGAAAAACAGCATGGCGAGCGCCTGCCCGTAGGGCATGGATTTCAGCGGAATGTTTTTATAAAATTCCCTGCTTTCCCGCCCCATGGGCGTCCCATAGGAAACCTGCGTCACGATCCCCTCTTCGGTCACACAGCCCAGTATGGCATCCAGCGCTCTGTCCGATATGCGCCGGCAGGCGACATCCAAAAGCCCCATGTTTACCGCCTTTTCAATTCCGTAGGCGAAGCCTGCCGTGGCGCTGGCCTCCACATAAGAAGTCCGGTCATCCACCAGCGTATGCCACATGCCGTCCTCCTCCTGTAGGCGCTCGAGCGCGTCCACCTGATTTTTCAGCACTCCGGCAAGATACCGCTCCACCGCAGGCGTACAGACGCCCATGGAAATCAGCTCCGGAATCGCCGCCGTGATCCAGCAGTTTCCTCTGCCCCAGAACGCGCCCGCGAAATGATTGCGCTCCTTAAAGGTCCAGCCGTGATACCACAGCCCCGTATCCGGATCCGCCAGATATTTCACATGCAAAAGGAATTGATAAATCGCTTCCTCTATGTAATCCTGTCTGTTTAACAGCTTTCCCATATGGGCCAGAAACAGCACGGTCATAAACAGCGTGTCATCCCACAGCTCCTCCTCATTGACGCTGTCCGAGGTGATATGCTGCAGACCGCCCTCCTGTGTTCTGGGGAAATCGTTCATGATCCATTCCGCCCATTCCCTGCAGACCTCCAGATATTCTGCCCTTTGAAAAGCATCCGCATAAAACGACAGCGCCAAAAGCGGCGTCACCGTATTCACGTTTTTGGCAGGAAGCCCCAGCTTTAGCTGCCGGGAATAATACTTTTCCAGCACCCGAAGATACTTCTCATCCCGGCTCAGCTCATAATATTTCCAGAAACCGAACAGCCCCACGCCCTGCGTCCACTCCCAGAACTGATATTTCCCAAGGTCATCCGACGCCAGACTGTTGGTTTTCATGTTTTCCAGAAAAGTGCTGTCTTCCTCATATAAAACCTTCTGAAAGCTGTCCGCCAGCAGGGCAAGCTTCCTGGATACACGCCGCTCCCGCTCCAGCCTTTTCACAAGCGCGGGCAGCGCAGAGGGCGTATGGATGATGTAGTCCGGCTTTTCCTCATCGTTTCCGGGCGTCATGTCATAGCGGGGGGACCAGTCCAGCAAAACGGAGGTCAGTCCGAACCGGTTGGCGCCGATGATGTCCCTGCGAAGATTGTTGCCCACCATGATGATGCGCCCCTTGTCCGCCTCCGTCAGCCCGTTTTGATCCATCGCATCCTGAAACATGCGTGCCGACGGCTTTACCTCTCCTACGATTTCAGAGATGCTTCTGGTGTAAAAGCAGTGGCTTAAGCCGTTTTCCAGATAGACGTTTGTGAAGGACTGCCCGTCCCCGTCCGCCACCAGGGCGATGCGATAGCCCTCCTCATACAGAGCCTGCAGCGCTTCCTTTGCGCCGGGAATCAGCTTCGCATGAATCACAATTCCCTCTTCGTTGCGGACCTCGGTCCCCTCATCTATGAGCGTATCGCCGCTGTCCGTGAATATAATCAGATTTTTTTTCAAAATGTCGCCTCCCATTTTTCTCCAGGATAGCTCTATTATACATAAAAGTGATGAATTTTGCGATGGAAAAATCGAAAAAATTGTATGGATTTATTACTGCTCAGACAGGTCTGCGCGTTTACCGCGCGGACCGTGTAAAAACGTGGTGGATGCGGGCATCCGCCCCCATCGCGAAGCGATTTTCATGGGGCGGATGTAGCAACAGTTCAGACAAGTCTGAACTGTTGCTATGGATTTATTACTGCTCAGACCCCAGCCAAACAGAAGCGTTTCGGCGGCAAGGTGAATGATGATTGAACATACAGACCTCTTTAAGTCTGTTTTTAAATAAGATCAAAATTTTCTCAAGGTACGATCTCTTTCGCCGTCTGCGCATCTATAATGACCTGGATATCCTGCTCACTCTGCTCACTTTTTTCGATCCCCTTCACGATCCAGGCAGGCTTTACATCATATATACCTGTTCCTGAAGATAAATCAACATAATAATATAACTTTGCTTCTGTTATTTCATATGTTGAACCTCCGGGCATCTGGTTATACTTATGAGCAACTGTTTCAGCAATCACATCCACAGGAGCTAAAGAGACTGCCATTCCTTCCTCAGAAATTTCAAATACTTTTTCAATGTTCAGATACTCTATTCCATCCTTTGATATAAATGCCTGTACCGGAGCATTGGCATCTGCTACATCTGAAAATATTTCGCAATACACATGATAAAGAGGCAATCCCCTATATATTTGGTTGATACAAAAATAATATCCTTCATCCGAGACAGACCATTGATTTTTATAGTTTGTCCGGTCAATATTTCCATCCATATCTTCATGATATTCCTGTGACTGCATACAATTGTAATCTAACGCATATCCTGTATAATCGCACTCAAACTCAATATCCACTTCTTTTAATGTGTTATCAATTATCCGAAAGGCTTCCTCACGGGTCATAAATGACAACTGTTCTTCTGTGGAATATAAACCTGCATTATATCGCCCGTCTGCCGGATCAAGTACAAAAGAGCTGCGTATATATGGCATTAAACCTCTTTGCATATATGACATCTGACTGGAAAACGGACCATAAGATAACGTTGTTTCCTCTGGAGTGACATAAGTTGCTGTATCCACTTTTTCCCCATATTCATTTTTTTCCTCATAACTGTATACTTCATAATCATCATTACCGCTGAATAATGATTGAAATGCCCGATTCTCATTTACTTTCAACATTTTTGCTTTTGCAGTAACTGGAAATTCATCTCCTGAATCAGCATCAACAATAACAGCCATCTTAAAATCAACATTTTCTATGGCATTGTCGTAGCTCGCCGGGAAAGTAATTTTCTCATCAGGTATATTGTTTTCCGCATAAGATTCCTCTATTTCAGAACCCGTTTCATTTTGAACATCTGGTACGTTACTTCCAGAATCCTGTTCCTGTCCTGTATTTCCACACCCAAATAAAAACATGGACAAAATAACAGCACACATAAAACACAACCTCTTTTTCATTATAAAGTTCCTCCATTCTATAACGGCATAACAGCCTTTTTGTATTGCCGCCCTTAGAAAGCAGCAACAATTCCATTATCTTTATTTCCACCATAATTTCAATCCCTCCTGCACCAAACGACATTTTGTGCCTGTATTTGGTCATTCTGTCAATATTCTTCCTGATTTTTTCCCAATCCCAAAACTCACTAAAAAATGTCTTTTCATACAATCTTTTTGTATTCGCCTGCCTTTTATTGTATAATGTGGAGGAATTTAAATATGGCAAATGAAATGAGGTATGAAAATGCGAATACTCATCTGTGACGATGATGCGCTGATAGTTGAACAGCTTCAGAAATATATAAAAAATTTTTTTGAAACCATTGGTGTGAAATGTCCTGAATTAATCTGCTTTTCCGACGGGGAATCCCTGTTGGCAGACGAAGGTGAAAAAGATATTCTGTTTCTTGACGTGGAAATGCCCGGAATGAATGGCATCTATGTGGGAAATGAATTAAAAAGGAAGAACGAAAATATTATTATCTTTATTGTGACTTCTTATTCCGAATATCTTGATGAGGCAATGCGGTTCCGTGTATTCCGGTATCTTTCAAAGCCTTTGGAACAACAGCGGTTTTTTCGTAATATGAAAGATGCGGTTGACCTGTATCACACTATGACAGTAAAAATCCCGATTGAAACAAAACAGGGCGTGCATACACTGCCTGCATCTTCCGTCATAGCAATAGAGGCACAGGGCAGAAAGGTAACGGTACATACCACTCTGTGCGATTTTGAATCCACCCACAATATGCAGTACTGGCTGGATCTTCTCCCTGAAAACCGTTTCTTCCAGACACACCGCAGTTTCATTATCAATTTTGAGCATGTCACAGATTTTGACCGTAGTCTTGTCCATATGGCTGACAATCAATCTGCTTATCTGACAAAAAGGAAATACAGCTCATTTAAAGAAGCCTATCTCCTTTATTTAGAAAGTACGAGGTAAAGCAAATGATAAATACAATCTGTTATTTTTTCAGTTTTCTTGTAGAAGCAATTATACTCTGGCAATACTCCTCCAATTTATTTCCTGTCAGACACACCCTACGGAGAAAGCTTGCCGTGCTTTGCGGTTTATATTTTATCCTGTTTTGCGTGTCACTGTCCGAATCTATATGGATCAATATCATTTTATATTTTTTGCTGAATTTCATTTTCCTACTGACACAATGTTATCTGAATTGGTATACAGCATTATTCCATTCTTCCATACTGGCGGCTGTTATGGCAATGAGTGAATTAGTCGTTTATGGAATTACCAAGCACTTTGCTCCTCGCTTTCTTGCTAACCGCAGGGAATTTTATCACCTTTTATTTTTTTCGGTCTTTAGTAAACTCATATTTTTTGCAGTTACTTATATACTGATACACCTGATGAAAAAAACAAAGAAGGATGCAGGGCAGCATGATCAGTCTGTTTTTCTTCTTGTTTTCATTCCCCTGACCTCACTCTTTATTATGCTTACTTTCGTAAGCATTGGCGAATCTGTTTTGCTCCCATCGTCACTTGACTGGATGGTTACTATGGGTGCTGTTCTTTTGCTGGCAGCAAACCTGCTCATGTTTGAAATCAACCGCTATCATCAGAAAAAAAACATGGAATTTACAGAAATACAATTATTGCTTCAAAAAGAGTCAGATTCAGCCCAATATTATAAAATGCTGAATGTACAGAATGAAAACCAGCGTATTTTAATCCATGACATAAAAAAGCACCTGCAATCCATTGACCTGCTGAATGAGCAAAAAGAGTATGCTAAAATAAGCGCCTATATCCGGCAATTGGTACTTTCTCCAGACCTGAAAGAATTTTCCAGACTATGTGACCATGAAATGCTGAATTCCATCCTATGCCGCTATATGCAGCGTTGCACTGACAGCCATATATCTTTTCATGCCGACATACGAAGTGGGACAACGGATTTTATTGCAGACAATGACCTTACCTCTCTGTTTTGCAATTTGCTGGATAATGCTATAGCGGCGGCAAGTAATATCCCTGACTCTTTTATTGAAATCACTACAGGCAAACGTGAAAAAACGCCGTTTGTTGTAATAACAGTTATCAATTCCTGCAGAAAAAATCCTTTTCTCTGTAAAGGCAGACAATTAAACGCCAATAAAAATGGACATGGATTCGGATTAAAAAGCATTCGAAAGGTGGTTGGCAAATATCATGGCAATTTGCAGATGTATTATAATGATGATATGCTTACCTTCCATACCGTTATTACCTTAAAGCAATGGGGAACCGCGAACGAATGCAGTTCCTTCTGATTACATTTGGCAAGCTCCCGCCAAAATGCCCTGCGCAGCTTCTCAAGCTCTGTTACAAGCCGTTTTTTTGAATCAGGATTTTTTTAGAAAGCGTATTCCATCCGGAAAGCTATTGTAATATAATAGAGCATGTGAAAAGCCAAAAGGCGGAGAGGACAGGCGCATTGGTGCAGTGACCTGCAACAGGCGAAAGGTAAAAATATCATGAATACGGGTAATGATGTTGAAGCGGTTATAACGAGCTTTAATCAAAAGTCAATGGTTTATGAAGCGGTTTGCTCTCTGTGTCGTCAAACGGTAAAGCCGCAAAAAATTGTAATTGTGGATGATGGGACAACAGATGCGGCATCGATTGATATTTTGAAGCAGATTGAACATGACTGCAGGATACCTGTTCCGCTATCGGTCATCCGTCAGCCAAACAGAGGCGTTTCAGCGGCAAGAAATACGGGGATCAGTCAAACGCAGGCTCCTCTGGTATTGGTGCTCGATGGAGATGATCATCTCGAACCGTCATTTATTGAAGAGGTGCGCGAACAATTATTGCAAAATCCCCAAATGGTTGCAGCGTCCTCATGGCTGCATACATTCGGCGTTCTTGACGCAATCGTGCGTCCGGACGGGGGAACTGTTTCCGCATTTCTTTCGCATAATTGCTGTCCGGCAACACATATTTTCCGCCGCGAAGCATGGCGGCAATGCGGTGGGTATGACGAAACGATGAAGAGCGGCTTTGAAGATTGGGATTTCTTCCTGAGCATGCTGGAGGCCGCTCCCGAATCCTGTATTGGAATCGTGGAAAAGCCGCTCATAAATTATCGGACAGCGCCCGCTTCCTCCAATATAAGAAGCATGGAAAAGCGGCTTTCGTTGATGCGCTATATCATTGAAAAGCATGAAGCTGTTTACAAGGAGCATATTGCAGACGCCCTTTTGGGCATTGAAGCGATATCCATGTCCAGGCTTTATGGCTGGGAGGGTGAAATGATACATGCACAATTGGCTGCCAAAGACCTGGACAGCTTATCAAGGGAATTTATGGAAAGTCCCTCTTATGGGGATGGCGGAATGGCAGCCGCCGTTCGTATTGTATCGGCGCAAATGAACGGTGCGCTGTAGCTTATTGCCGCTGCGCTTTCTCAAATACCCGGCATGTATAATAAGATTTACGAACACCTCCTGTACATGCTGTAAACCTTTACCAAAAACTGTTCATTCCCCGGCATTTGCCCGGAAAGGATTTCCTTTACAGAAAATCCAAAAGATTCATACAGCCTTTTGGCCGGTTCGTTCCCAAATAATGCCTCAACATAAGAAATATTCTTTTCAACGGTCAGTGCGTGTGTAATGAGCTGCCTCCCGATGCCCTGCCGCTTCTTTTTGGGCAAAATATACAGCCATGCTATTTCTTCGTCTGAATAAGCGCAAAATCCCACCACGCGGTTTTCCATCAACGCAACATCAATATGCGCATATTCAAACAGCCCCTCCTTTTCCGCAACAATTTCCAGAGGCAGGAATGCCTCCTCCAGGGAAGCGCATTTCAATTCCTCTTTTCTCGCTTCATCGTGGATCTGACATATCTCTCCCCAATAGGAAGCATCATACTTTTTGATTGCAATATCCATAAAATACCCCATAAATCAGTTTCATCAGCCATCACGCAAAGGGCTTCTCAATAAAGACAAGTCTGAACTGTTACATTGCAATATAACGGTTCAGCCCCGCTCCCCTGTTATGAATTTTTCTGCGCCTGATAATTTTCATAATTGCCGATGTATGTGATCGCTTTTCCGTCGGCAATCTCAATGATTTTTCCCGCGAACTTATCAATGAAAAAGCGGTCATGGGAAACGATCAGCAATGTCCCGCTAAAATTCTCAATCGCTTCCTCCAAAGCCTCCCTGGTCGGGATATCGATATGATTGGTCGGCTCGTCGAAGATCAGCGTGTTCATCGACTGCTGCAGCAAAACCGCAAGCCGCAGCCGGATTCTTTCCCCGCCCGATAAGCTTCCGACGCTTTTTGCCACATTTTCCTTATCAAAGTGAAACCGGAACAGAACGGAACGCGCCTTTTCCTCGCCCATGCCGGCTTCATGCTGGAAATAATCCAATACCTGCTGCCTGTCGTCTCTGAAATTGATGATTTGGGGAAGATAACCAATCCGGACCCCCGGTGAAATCGCAACCTCCCCATGATAAGGCAAATCCTGTTCCCCTAAAATGGTTTTCAGAATCGATGTTTTTCCGCTGCCGTTATTGCCAATCATAAAAGCGCGTTCCCCCACGCCCACATAAAAGCTGGCGTCGTCAACAATTGTACGGTCGTCCCCCGCTAAAATCCCAAGGTGGCTGACCTCCAGGGCGCGTTTGCCGCCCTTGCCGCGCTCATCAAAGCCCATGTTAAGACGGCTCGCCCTATAGGGCTTTTTCAGCGCCATCTTTTCCTTCTCCCGCTCAATGCGGGCAAACATGACCCCGGCTTTCCTTGTCATAACCTTGCTGTTTGTCGCCATCCCGGCCTGCGCCATACGGGTGGCTCTGTCCTCCAGACGCTTGAAGTACGCCTGCTGCTCTACCCAGTTTTCCAGCAGCTGATTATAACGTCTTTCTTTTTCGATCAGATATCCCGAATAATTCGTGTTATAAACCGTCGCCTCTCCATTGTCGATCTCCAAAAGCTTGCTGCTCACATTATCCAGAAATCTCCGGTCGTGAGACACGATCACAACCGCCCCCTGAAATGCCTTTATGTAATTTTCCAGCCACTCAATTCTTTTGACATCCAGATGGTTTGTCGGCTCATCCAGCAAAAACAGATCCGGCTTCCGAAGCAGACCTTTCGCCAGATGGACCAGCGTTTTTTCTCCGCCGCTTAAGCTGTTATAATTTTGACGGCGCATCTCTTCCCGAATCTGCAGTCCGCTGCAAACCATGTTGATTTCCGTATCAATTTCATAGCCGCCGCTGTCCTGAAATCTTTGCTGCAGCCTGCTGGCCCGGTTCGCCATGCGGTCATACTCCTCCGCAGAGGATACCGTCATCATTTTTTCATAGATGCGGTTTATTTCGTTTTCTATCTCAAGTACTTCGGCAAAGCCCTCCCTGAAAATATCCTCCACAATCCGATCATCCCTTTGATCCGGTGAAGTCTGGTCCAGATAAGCCACCCGCGCATCCTTCTTAACGCTGATGGTTCCGCTATCGCACTTTTCAATTCGTGCAATCATTTTCAAAAGAGTCGATTTGCCGCCTCCATTCGGTCCTATGATGGAAATTCTCTCTCCTTCATTTAATGAAAAGGACAACTCTTCAAATACCGGTCCATAACCGAAATCCTTACTCACCCTGTTAATATCCAGAATTAACATTTTTATACCCCCTTGTGCGCTTTAGCGCACATACCAATCAATAAAAAGCGCCACGGCTTCTTATACCGTGACGCTTTACCTGTTCTGTTCTTTATATGTAAAATTTACATATACCTTCAAACATTACCTTCGATATCCCGGGGAGACTGCCTGACATTACACCTTACCGCTATAAAATTACCGTGATTCAGTCTGATCGTCATGACGCTGCCTCCTTTCCTCTCAAATTCATCGCTGCTTACGTTTCCTGCCGCATTGCTGACTCTTCGAGTATATCAATATCCCGCATCATTGTCAATCCATAAATCTGCGGCTAAACAGTTATCGTCTGTTTTTTTCAAAACCCACTCCGCCATATCTCTGACCTCTTTCCGTTCGTCCGGTATCCCGCTGATGCCGCATTTCTTCTCCCGTCGGTCAGATAGTATTTTGCGATACATCCCCGCACATTGTCCGGAATGCGGTACTTTCCATACCAATGTGAGCAAACCGCAATTGCCTCTGCCCACGGATAGTTCTCCACCATGGAAACAGGGATAATCGATCTGTCCAGCAGCGGTTTTTTTCTTTTCCGCCGCTGGGCAGATTACTTCATCCACATTATCGTGTTTCAATTCTTTTCAGTAAAATAACGCATAAAAGCACAGATGCAAAGAAGATAACAAATAAGGGCCAGAGGTGGTGTCCAGCTAACGAGTTCTCTGCCATCAGCACATATCCCCAGGTAGCTGGGAATAATTTTCCGACAAACTCAAACGCTTTCGGAAGCAAGTCGGCTGGGAACATTATTCCAGACAACATGGTAGACGGTATGAAGATCAAAATGGAAAACATAGATGTATTTGCTGTGTTCTTTACCGCTAAACCGATGATACTGGAAATACCCAGTGATACAGCAATTAAGATAATCACTCCGCAAAAATGCGCTCCCGGATTTTCCGGGATTTTTGCGTCAAAAGCAATCGGAGCAATCACATAAAGTATAGCGCTCATAATGAGCAGGTGAACAAATGCGGAAATATTTGTCAACATTAGCCCCAGCAACAGAGGCACACCGTTTGCTTGATAGGCGTTTTTGATGTCACTTCTGTAAATTTCCGCAAGCGATGGCGGCAGCCCAATCAATGCGCCCATCGAAACTGCAAACACCGTCATAGAGGCTATCAGCGTATCCGTCGTCTCCGGCATGATGGATGTAAAAATTCCCCCCATGATTGCAAAAAATATGAGCGGCACGGCATAACAGGTAATCAACATCGTCCGGCTGCGCAGATCGAGTTTCCACTGTAAGACAGCGCTATATAAAAATCCGTTCATCGGTTATCCTCCCTTGCTATCTTTACGAAATGCTGCTCCAATGAGCCCCGATCTACCTGGATGTCTTGAATGACAATATTCCTTTTTTGATAGTCCTGAAGTATAACAATCAAGCCGGGGCCGATGTTGTCCACCTCAAAATCCTTTGCCTCTCGGTTCGTTTTAATGTGGACATTGTAGTGTGTTCCTACTTTTTCTGTCAGTTCCGCAACGGTTCCTGTAAACGCAATCAGGCCGTCTTTGAGAATTGCAATGCTGTCGCAGAGATTTTCGACTTCGGCCATATCATGACTGGCTAAAAGAATCGTTTTCCCCGTGTTTTTCAATGTACGAATATATTCGTGGAGAGCAATTCGTCCCTCTACATCAAGTCCTGCGGTTGGCTCGTCAAGAAATAAAATGTCGGGATTGCTGATGAGGGCCAGTGCCAAATGAAGCCGCCGTTTCTGCCCGGTTGACATTTCCCGATATTTCTTATTTGCTAAGTGCTCTATCCCTAATGCCGCCAGCATGGAGGTGTCTGCGGATACTTTGTTCCATTTCGCAAAAAGGCGAACAGCCTCCATCCCCTTGATATAGGCTGGCAGAGAAGCAGACTGTAATTGAATCCCTACACTGCCATTTACGGATATATTACCGCTGTCATATTTCCTCAAGCCCTCAATACATTCAAGCGTAGTTGTCTTTCCCGCGCCATTTACACCTAACAAGGCAAATACATCCCCTTTGCGCACACACAGGTCAATGCCCTTTAACACCTCTTTTTTCCCATAGCTTTTCCGCAATCCCTTCACTTGCAATGCGTCTGTCATGTTACTTCCTCCTGAAATGGATTTACCCCCAAATTTGAAAAATAAGCGCCTAATGCTGGTTCGATAAAGGCGTTTGCCCTGGCTTGCTTCTGCTTCCATTCTTGATTGAGTTCGTCAATCTCTCCCATCTGCATGAGCTTAGGGAGCATGGCGGTGTCCCCATCTGTGAACTCCAAAATTAAGTCCCAGTAGTCTTTTGCAAATTGTATTCCTCTCTGCCCTCCCGCTGGCACCCCATCTTCTTGCAGCCGGATTGCCTCATCTTGAAGATGCAAGAATCTTTGTAAGAATGCCAGACCGCTTTCCTTGTCAAATCGGCTGCGAATATGATCCAGTGTTTCGCTGTCAAAGTGCTTGATGAGCCAATAAAAATCATTTTTCATTTCCAGATTGACGATGATGTCCGCATATTTTTTGAAATCTACCGACTGCATTTCAAGCACTTCAGTTTTCAATGCCTCGATTGCCGATAGCGATTCTGTCATATCTGCTATCTTTTTGCGGATGGCAGCGGCTTGCTCTGAAAGAATTTGTGCTACATCAGCCGGAGCATCCAGCGGGATCAATCTGTCCCTGATGTCATCTAAAGAGAAACCCAAATGCTTTAAGGACAGTATCTGGTGCAGCTTGACAATATCTTTATTTGTATAAAGCCTGCGGCCTCCGTCGCTCATAGCTGATGGCGAGAGCAGTCCCTCTTTATCGTAGTGCTGCAAAGTTCGGACGGTCACATCCATCCTTTTTGCAACTTCACCTACAGTCATATATCCCTGTGGGATAGCTCTATATTTTTCCACGTTCAAAACACCTCCTGCGGGTAGTATAATTCATTACGTAGCGTCATGAGCAAGACCTTTTCGTATTTTTCTTATTATCGGCAGCACTGCTATCCCCGTTGCGTCCACACCCGGATCGTTCCGGATGCGGCTCCATCGTGAACGACCGGTTTGACTATACATAGATCATCATCTGCCCCATCCTGGCCGGGCAGTAACATAGCAGCAACAATAGTTCCTTTTCACGGGATGGAAAGAAACCGCCAGGATTCTATAAAACTGCCAAAATAAAATGTTTACATGAACAGAATAATCCATTAAAATAAAATACAGGAAACGGACTTTATTGGAAAGACCGTAAGCTGTATGTAGCATGGAAATGAAACAATCCTGTCCGCATCAGCGCACAAATATCGGCAAAATATTCGCATCTTATCGCAATTCCGAATCTATGATAAAACAGACATCAGGAGACTGCAACGCATCATGAAAACAACCATACAGAAAATCGACGCAAAACCAGGCCAGCGCATCATCGCCATGAGCGACATTCATGGGCATGTGGACAACATGGTGCAGCTGCTTCGGAAGCTGCACTACGACAGGGATGATATCCTCGTCATCGCAGGCGACCTTGTGGACAAGGGACCTGACAGCCTGCAAACCGTGCGTTATATCATGGATCTGTCATCGAAAAATCAGGTGTACGTTTCCATGGGAAACGTGGACGAATACCGCCTGCACATCCTCTGCGATACAGCCAGGGGAAGCGACGGGCGGTTCTGTGATTTTGTCATCTGGCAGCAAAAGCGCTGGGGCTGCGGACTTCTTCTGGATATGCTGGCAGGGCTCGGCATTTCTTTGGCGCATCTGACTTTGGAAAATGCAGGCGCCATACGGACGCGCCTGCAGGAGCATTACGCTCCGGAAATCCGTTTCCTGCAGCAGCTCCCCACCATTCTGGATATGGATTCCTATATCTTCGTACACGGCGGCATACCCACCGACGATTTGGAAAGCCTTGCGGGAACCGAGCGGCATGACTGGCTGAAAAACGACCGTTTCTACGAAAAAGGCTATCGCTTTTCAAAATGTGTGGTGACAGGGCACTGGCCTGTGTGCCTTTATATCCATGAAAAAGAAGACTTAAAGCCGATCTTTAACTATGACCGCAAAATCATCTGCATGGACGGCGGCTGCGGCATACAGGAGGCCGGGCAGCTCAACGCGCTCATTTTCCCGGATAAGGACGCCGACATGCGGGAAATTTGCTGGGATTTTGCCGACGGCTTCCCGTCCATGACCGCGCTGGAACGACAGGAAAAAAAGCCGTTTTCTCTGTACATCCAGTATTTTGACAGCCGGATAGACCGGCTTTGTGAACAGGAGGATATCGTGCTCTGCCACCACCAAAGCAGCGGTAAAAAGCTGTGGGTACCCTCCTGCTTTCTCTACAGGGAGGATGACGGGAGCTGGCATGTGGATAACTACAATGATGCGGCGCTCGAAGTCTTCCCCGGCGATCGGATTTCCACCATCTACCGCAACGCCTCCGGCTGTTACGGTAAAATTGACGGGATACTGGGCTGGTATCACGGCCGCTATGAGGAAGCCCCGGCGGCCATGGCGCTGCTGCCCGGACGCCCACAGGAGGAAAAAGCGCGCAGGCCGCGGGAGACCGCCGTTTATGACCTGCTGGACAGGCTCGGTATCTCCTATTCCTGCGTCGATCACAGGGAGGCAAAAACATTGCAGGCCTGCCAAAAGGTGGATGCCATTCTGGACGCGGTCATCTGTAAAAACCTCTTTCTGCGCAACCAGCAGGCAACCCGTTTTTATCTGCTGATGATGCCGGGCAGCAAAAAATTTAAGACAAAGGAGCTGTCCGGGCAGATCGGAAGCGCCCGCCTTTCCTTTGCGGAAAGCGAATATATGGAACAATTCCTGCAAATTTCTCCCGGGTCAGTCAGCGTCATGGGACTGATGAACGATGCGCAAAACCAGGTGCAGCTTTTGATCGATCGGGATATCCTGGACGGAGAATATTTCGGCTGCCACCCCTGCGTCAATACCAGCAGCATCCGTCTGCGGGTACATGATCTGCTGGAAAGCATCCTGCCCGCCATCCATCATGAGCCGCTTGTGGTGGAACTGCGGGGAGAATAGGCTCCGTATATTTCAGATTCCATACACATGACAGGAACATCCAGTGTTTTATGAAATATAAAATTAAACATGAGAGGTCATTTTCATAACGTTTGTGCCTGCGCAAAAGGAAAGGAATGGAGATAATATAAAACGTATGATAGAGACAAGCGGAATTGTAACAGGCTTCCATATTAAGGAGCAATGTATTGACTATATCTGTGGAAAAGAAATCATAAAAATCGATAAATACTCCCAAAGCATTATCTGTAAAAAGACCATTTTTGAAAAAGAAGGATTTTCAAGAAAACTGCTTGCAGACGACGGGCATATTTATATCTATGATTTTTGTACACTCCTTATTTTAGACCAAAAAAATTTCGATCTGCTCGGCAAATGGCAATTGGGCAATGATCTACGCTCTGATATCTGTGGAATGGCCATCGATCATGATACAATTTATTGCTCCATCCGAAATGGAAAGATCGTCACCCTTGACAGGCAATCATATTTGATCAAAGAATTTCCCGTTTCCGAAAGCAGCATGTGGAGCATGAAAGTATACGATCCATACCTGATTTGCGGAACAGTGGACGGAGAATTGCTGCTATTGAATAAATCCACTCTTTCCATTGAAAAAAAACTCATCCTGGGGAAGAAAAATATTGGCAGCCTGTATCTTGGCAAAGAGACCCTATATGCTGCGGGTCACGACGGAAAGCTTTTTAAAATCAATATGAAAAGCTTTGAAATCGAAGCTTCGATAAAGAATGCGCACAGAAAAATGTTTGTCTGTGCAGGGATATATCAGGATCTGCTGGTAACGGTTTCCTTCCCCTGCCAGGAAATTGCCCTTTGGAATGCAAATACATTAGAAAAAATCAGGGGCCTGGATGTTCCATTAAAGCTATCAGGATGCACACATATAGAAAACAACTTTATGTATATATCCTCCCGCAATCTCTCAGGAATTAAGCGGATTCCATTAGATGAGCAATCGCTTCCGGCTGAACTGATGTTACTGTTCACTCCGTGACCAGTAACGCGCTTCGCGATGCACACAAAATGCGATAAAACTGCATTTTGGTGCTGCAACCCCCAGGATTTTCGCGCTTTCAGCGCGAAAACGCCTCGCGGCTGGCTAATGTGTGAACTGTTACCAAAATCTCAACTTTTTTTCCTGAAACCATTGACTTTTGATCTATTTTCTTGTATACTAATCTAGCTTGCAAAGCAATCGAAGCGTGGCTCAGTTTGGTAGAGCGCTGCGTTCGGGACGCAGAGGTCGCGTGTTCGAATCACGTCGCTTCGATTCAGATAAAACACCGGATTTCCGGTGTTTTATTTTTTTACCTTTTATAGCAATAATGATTATAACTGTTCTTACTACTTGCCTGGCCCGGTTGGATACCGGGCGGCCTTTCCATTTTTTATACAGCTCTGTGATCCGCAGATACAGTGCTTTCCTGACCGCGTCCTCTCTGGGAAAGGAGCCTTTTTTGTTACTTTGCGAAAGCTGGAATTAACCGCTTCTATGCTGTTGGTCGTGTACATTACCTTCCGCCCCCTCTCCAGCAGATTGGAACATTACTCATTACTTTTTTCATATTGTTTTGCAAGTTCTCTTAAATGCTCCACAACATTAGGATTCCAATGTATTAGGGTTGTTAATTCTTCGCATGGAAATTTTGAACATAAACCGCAAAACCGGGCATTATGTTTCTTTACACAAGCATGAATTCTACATTGACCAGATTCAGACCACTCCGGCACATAACCATCAGCTTCTATGCAACCCATACAAATTCCATCTATCTTTTTTTGACATCCTACACAACACTCTCCACAAGCTGTAATAGTTGCAAAATCAACCTTTTGTTCCATAATGCTATCCTCCTGTTTCAACAGACCAGTTATTCCGCCGTCCTGAGCCGTTCCACTAAAGATACCTTCTCAATATTCTTAAAACACAGATACGGTATCAGCAGCGCGAACAGCAGCAGAGCAGGCGTACATACCACAAGCGGCAGCAGCGTAAACCGGAACGTGGTAAATCCGCCCTCCACCATCGCCCTGACGCCGATCCCGACTGTCAAAGCGCTCAGCACATAGCTGACAAGCAGCGTGCCGCACGCATAATCCATCCCCTCATACACCAAAAGCCTGCACAGCTGTTTCTTTGTCATTCCGACGCTCTGCATCATGGCGAACTCCTTCCTCCTGGAAACAATGGCTGTCACCATGGAATTCACGAAGTTCAGCACCCCCACCAGCGCGATCACGATGCTGATCACATTCCCCATCACTGCGGAAGCGCGCGCTTCTCTCTCATACTGAGCAGCCATGGATGCCCGGGACGTTACAGACAGTTTGATACCTGTCATATCCATGTAAGCATCCAGCATTTCCTGCGCTGCGTCGATCTGTGCGTTCTCCACATTAAAAAATAGCTTTCTCGGCGTGTTTTCAGACCAGTTTTCCAAAAAGGTCTCCGCCGGAAGGATGAAATCGAGATAAAATCCGTCATCCGCGCCACTTTCATGAGCGCCCGCCGTGACAGGGTTTATATCATCCACCACCGCCATCACCGTATAAGACTTTCCTTCCAGGATTACAGTATCTCCCACAGACGCCGTAGGCAGTACCCCTCTTTTCTCTTCCTCCACATGCGGCGCAATGGCAAGAACATATCCGCCGGTCGCAAACGCGGCGCTGTCGATACTGCCCTTTTGTAAATGCTCCTGCCCCAGATAGGCATCCAATGTGATGCCGTCCATGCCATAAACGACGCTCCCCGCTTTTTTTTGCCCGATCGCCTCAAGCAGAGCTTCTGCCCCCACGGGATCATAGGTTTTCCAGTCGTCCAACACATCATCCGTATAAAAATTTCTCAGGTTCGCGATGGTCTGCTCTTCCAGAGCGATTTCCGTATCATGGCTGTACAGATAACCGATATCCTCCAGTCCCTCCATGGCATGAACCGTTTTCGTCAGTTCCTCCCCCAGCGTATCATCCTGCGGGTCATATCCTCTTTGATATTCCCCGCTGGTAGCCGCATCGATCTGATAGTCGGCGACCGTCAGATCACTCAGATATTTTTCCATATCAAAGGCGGCATTTTTTGCGTAAAAGGCGCTCAGCAGCGTAAGCCCCAGCGTCAAAGAGCAGACCACCGTGACGGTGCGCTTTTTGTTCCTGCCAAGATTGCTCCACGCCAGCGCGAAAAGCCCTGCGCTGCCGCTTCTTTTCTTTGAGGAGCGCTTTACGCCCTGCACGTCATTGTAGCGGAGCGCCTCCATCGGAGATACCTTTCCTGCCATTTTAGCGGGGCGCATACAGGAAATCAGCACGGTAAATGCCGCAAACAGGGCGGCGCCGATAAAAATAACGGGACTTGCGGATACCGAAGCCGCAGGCATATTGACCAAAACAGGTACTAAAAGCGCGCCCAGCAGATACCCCGGGATCATGCCCGCCGGAATGCCCCAAAGACAGAGACGCCCCACCTGTCCGTAAATCAGTTTTTTAAGCTGCCCTGCCGTCATGCCCAGGGTTTTTAATCTGCCGTAAAACTGAATATCTGCTGTGACGGAAATTTGAAAAATATTGTAAATGATCAGATATCCCGCCGCAAATACCAGAAGCATCCCCAGATACATGGGCAGGCTTTCCTGCGCGCTCATGCGGTTCATATCCGGATCATAGGCCAGATTGACGCCGTATTCCAGACCGGTCAGACCGGTATCCGCCAATATCCGCTCCAGATCCTGTTCGATTTGCTGATCGCCATACAGGGAAACCTGCGCCATATGAATCCCCGCGATGGCGGAAGGCGCACGATCCCTTCCATCTCCCAGTCCGTCCATCACGTTTTGCGCAAAATCCCCGCTCACCCAGGCAAGGCTTGCATAGCCGGATTCATTGCCTTCCCAGAAACCGCACAGCGTAAATTCGGAAACCCGGTTTTCTTCCTCCGCAAAATCCGCGGTCCATTCCAGCGTAACATGCGCTCCCAGCTCGTGCGGGATGCCCAGCCTGTCAAGGACAATATGATCCAGCGCAATTTCATCCCCGGTCCGGGGCATCCTCCCTGTATCAGGCAGCGCAAAGGAATGCTTCGCATAGCTTTCATCCGCATACCGTATTTCCACCTGACGCCCGGCAAGCGCATCGCCCTGTCCCATTCCGATGACAAGGCTCTCCCCGATTTCCTTTACATCAGGATGTGCTCCAAGCTTCTGTATCTGTTCCTCCGTGATGCTCTTAAAGGAAGCCTGCGCGTCATAGCCGGTCTGCCGAAACGTCATCTCAATCATATTCTTTCGCATGCTCTGGCTCAGCACAAAGAGCGTTGTGAACAGCAGCGTTGTCAGGGCAATCGCCGTTATCGCCACGACGCTGCGCCCTTTATTTTGGGCAAAAAGTCTTTTATTCAGAAGGGGAATCGGTTTTATCATTTCTTTCATTTGACGATCCTCCCATCCTCGATGCGGATCACTCTGTCCGCCAAAGCCGCAATTTCAGGGTTATGGGTAATCATCACAATGGTCTGATGAAACTGATTGCTGGTAACCTTCAAAAGCCCTACCACATCATCACTGGTCCGGGAATCCAGATTGCCGGTGGGCTCATCCGCAAGAATCAGGGACGGTTTGGCAGCAAGGGCACGGGCGATCGCCACGCGCTGCTGTTGTCCCCCTGATAAATTGTTTGGCAGTCTGTCCAGCTTGTCATCCAGTCCCAGAAACTGTACGATTTCCATAATAAACCTCCGGTCAGGCTTTTGTCCGTCCAGAGTGATTGGAAAAATAATATTTTCCCAGACGGTGAGCACCGGAATCAGGTTATAATTCTGAAAAATAAAACCGATCTGCTTGCGCCGAAACACTGCAGCCTGCTCGCTGCCCAAATGCGCCAGCTCCTGCCCGCCGATCCAGATACTGCCCTCCGTGGGCACATCCAGACCGCCCAGCATATGAAGAAGCGTTGATTTGCCGCTGCCGCTTGTTCCGGTGATGGCGGTAAATTTTCCCCGCTCAATCTCCAGATCCACGCCGTCCAGCGCCTTCACCAACGCTTCCCCTTTTCCATAATACTTTTTTAAACCTTTCGCTCTTACGATAGCTTCCATGCCCGGTTCCTCCTGTTTGAATTCTTAAGATCATCCTATCAGAGGAACGTTACAGCCAAAGCACAGAAAAGGTACAGTTTTGTACCTTTAGTCCGGTATCCGGTATATTTTTTAAGATGGCTTTGCAGTCCATCAAAGGCTTTCCTGTATCTCATCCCGGAAAGCAATAACGCGTATTCTTTCCTTTCCCCACCTTGATAAGCTGTCCGTTTTCTGTCATGAGCTTCAGCAATCGACCGCATGTCGTCTGGCTGATCCCCAGCAGTATTTCAACTTCTTTTCTTGTGACAGCTCCCCGTTCCTTTGCCAGCGCAATCACCTTTTCTTCTTCTGTGCCGCTTATGGAACTAATATTTTCCTGTTCCGTCCTTACGTTTAAATTTGGCAGAACGACCTTAAACGCATTATCGGATGTTTCAATTTGCGGAGTCATCCCGGTCCCTTCGTAGGCATCCATGATTTTCAGTATTCCAGTCCCATAGGCTTCAATCAGTTCCAGACGGTAAAACACATTTGCCAGTTTTGCGTTCCGGCAGACAGAAATTCCCATCGTCACATCCTTTAAGGTCACTCCGCTTACCAGACCGCCTATAGAGGTAAACTCAATTCTGTCTGTATAAATGCTGATAAAGGTGCTGGCCCGGAAGGAATATTCCCGATGCACCAGAAGATTCAAAAGAGCCTCCCTGACAGCCATTTCCGGGTAGTCCCGCCTATCAATACGGCGCAGCCTGTCAAAGGATGAATGTGTCTGATTGCGAAAATCAATAAAATCATAAACCTCTTCCATCTGTTGGAAGAGGGAGCCAGTAAATTCTTTCCGGTCCTTAAACTGCTTCTGATTCGTTCCTTCAAAAACAGCCGCCTTGATCGTGTGCACGCACTGGTCAGAAAGCAACAGTCCCAGGTTCGTATAGACGCCATCCTGTGTCATAATCCCAAGCGTTTTCATCTGGACCTGCCCAAACCTGATATTCCGGTCCGCAAATTCTTTTCCGGCTTTCTCAAAAGTCAGATTCTGCTCCAAAGAACGCATTTCCTCAAAGTGGTCGCCATCCGTTTCCTTAATCATATGCCGGATCGCGGTATTGGTAGCCGGTGTAGAAGAATACCCCTGACGGACATAGACCCCTTCGGGACGCAGTCCTTTTTTCGCAATATAATAAGGGCGCTCTGTTCCCTGCTGAATATCAACCGCAACGATTTTCTTCCCGTCCACCGTCAAGGTCTCATAATGCAGAAACATGGTTAGGTCCGGTTTGATCGCATCCCGGACCATATTGCAGATCTGCAGGGAAGCGCCATCCGGATCATCCAGTCCCGACACGGTTCCGTCATCCTGGACGCCAATATACAGCTTTCCGCCCTCACAGTTTGCAAAAGCAATGATTTCTTTTTTGATGTCCTCTACTACAATTGCTTTCAGTTCAACCGTTTCGCTTTCCTGAAAAATCATCTGATTGCCTCCCGGATTTATTCTACTCACATTCTAACCGTTCTAACCATTCTTGTCAATCCGTTGGTTAGAATAATCGTAAGATAGTCTCAGGTTATCACCCGCAGTCTTTCCGTCACACCCTCCTTCGTAACCACTTTCAGAAAACAGAGCGGAACCGTAAACGCCAGCACAAGGAGCGCCGGAAGGGATACCCAGAGAGGCAAAAGGGAGAATCTCCATGTGATACACCAGGTATTCGTATGGGCAAGCCACCATTTTCCCCAGAGCCATGTGCATATCGCCGTTCCCGGCGTCAGCAGAAGAAACAGCGCCGCATAGCCGCCTGCGCCCTCCCACAGCAACAGCCTTCGAAGCTGCTTTCTGGTCATGCCCAGGCTCTCATAAACCGCAAATTCCTTCTTCCGCACCAGCATTCCCGCCGCCAGCGCATTGGCAAAATTCAGCATGCCGATCAGCAGCATCACGCTCCCCACAAACAGCGGAATGAAGCAGCGATGAAAGACTGCGTTTTGAAAGGTCCACCGGTAATCGCCATAAGAAAAGACATCCACCCCGCTGCCCTCCAGAAGCTGATCCAGAAACTCCTCAAAGGCTCTTAGCTCTTCATGATCGATATTGATCGCCACATTCCGGATACCGTGCTCCGGAAACAATTCATCAAAGGCAGAATGCGGCAGGTAATAGGTGATATTATATTGCGCCTGTCTGCTGTCCGCGCCGGAGAGGAGCGTCGATTCATAGGGAATGGAAGCCATGATCTCAAACTCTCTGCCACAGATCGTGATCCTGCTGCCTGCCGGCGGTGTGCTTCGGATATACGAGGAATCCGCTCCGGCGGCGAGCACATATTTTCCTGTAGCAAAGGCACTCTGATCAAAGCTGCCCTCCAGAAAAACCTGCCGCGCCATCGCGTTTTCCAGCATCAGCCCGTCCACACCGGTCACAATACCAGTATATTCCCCGGTTTCCCGCATCCGCTCATATCCCGCCAGCCAGTCCGGATCGTCCGCCATATACGCCTTTCTGGCATTGCCGTATTCATCCACTTCCTCAAAGGTGTCAATGATGGGCGCCCGCTCTTCCGGCTTTGCATACAGCAAAACCTCCCTTGTGCAGGCCTGTCCGATCCCAGTCACCGCCGGATGGGCCAAAAGCGCCTCCATGATTTGGGGCGTAATGCTCCGGCTCTTTGGATTATAACGCTGCACGCCGGATGCCGCGGAAGCATCGGCGAGCCTGTAATCGCAAAGCGCCATCCCCTCCAGATATTTCTCCTCATCATAGCTCATCCGCACGGTCCAGACACCGCACAAAATGACGAGGGACAAAAGCAGAGAAAAGGCGGCCAGCAGGGACTGCTTTTTCTGCCGGGAAAGTCCCGTCAATGCGATGCGCCGAAGGATGGAGGCTCTGCTTTTCCTGCGCCTTCTTCTGCTTCGTCCTGCGCCTTCCACGTAGCGCATCGCCTCCGCCGGCACACTCCTGACCGCCCTGCGCACAGGCAACAGACATGCCGTCAAGGCTGTCGCGCCGGTCAGCAGCGCGCTGATGAAAAAGGGCCATATCTGAAAAAAGGCAAAAGCCGGATTTTGCTCCATTCCCACCACCACCTGGGGAGCCACCGCGGCACACAGCAAAAAGCCCAGTATCCAGCCCGGCAAAATCCCGGGCAGGCAGACCCGGACAGTCCGCATGACCGCCAGCACACGGATCTGTCTGGGCGTCATCCCCAGGCTCTTTATTCTTCCGTAAAACCGGATATTCTGCTGTGCGGACAGCTGCACGATATGACAGAGCATCAGCACACCGCAAAGCACCACGATCAGATTCATCCGGTAAAACGCCATCGCCTCTCTGCCCGCATAATCCTGCCGGGCTTCATTGTACGCCAGATTGGTGGTATAGGAAATATCCTCCATCCCCAGCTCTGCCAGCATATCCTTTGCCTGTTTTTCCACATCCCCCGGCCGATACAGGGTTACGCCGAGCATCAGGGTATCCGCTGTTTTATCGCAAAGCTCTCCTGCCGTCTCTTCTGTGATCCATGCGCAGGAATCGGTCTCCCCTGCAGGATTTCTCCACCAGCCGCTGAGACGAAACATATGCATATGCTCCTCTCCATCCTCCGACTGCCACCTTATGGGAACCTCCGCACCGATTTCATGGGGAATCACAAGGGAATTCATGGTGATCTCATCCAGCGCGATCTCGTCCTTTTCTGCAGGCATCCGCCCGGAATGAGGGACAGCGCCCGTCGCCTTCGCCCAGCCCTCCGAAACCGCCGCCAGCTTCACATTCCGGTTTTCCAGCATTTCATCGCTGAGCACGCCTGTCACCGATAAAGCCGCCGTCTCCTTCACTGCCGGATGCTTTTTCAGCGCCGCCGCCTGTGCTTCCGTGATATTGTCGTATATAATATGGCTGTCCGAGCCATAAATTGTCCGGAAAGAATAAAGAAATCCGTCATAGGTCAGATTCCCCAGACAAAAGGAAAAGGTATACAGCATGCATACCAGCGTGACCGCCAGAACAAGAAGAAGGCTCTGTCCTTTATGAAATTGAAACTCCCGCCCGACCAGCTTCCGGCAGATTCTAAGATTATTGTTTTCCAGCATCCGGATTCTCCCCTGATCAACTCACAATCCTTCCGTCCTGCAGCCGCACCACCCGGTCCGCCAGCTGTGCCAGCTCCATATTGTGGGTGATCATCACCAGCGTCCGGTGGAACAGCTCTGTTGTCATTTTTAAAAGCCCCGCCACATTCTGTCCGTTTTGAGAATCCAGATTGCCGGTGGGCTCGTCCGCCAGAAGAATGGCGGGCTTTACCGCCAGCGCCCTTGCAATCGCCACCCTCTGCTGACCGCCGCCGGAAAGCATTTCCGGAAAAGCGTCCAGCTTATCCTTTAATCCCAGCAGCTGCGTGATTTCCTCCAGATATCCCTGATCCGGCGCAGACCCATCCAGCTCAAGGGGAAACAGAATATTTTCCTCCACAGTCAGGGTAGGGATCAGGTTATAATTCTGAAAGATAAATCCAACCTTTTTCCGGCGGAACACGGCGAGCTGTTCCTCCTTTAAGCCGGACAGCTTCACGCCATCTACCATAATTTCCCCGTCATCCGGTACATCCAGCCCGCCCATCATATTTAAAAGAGTGGTTTTGCCACTGCCGGACGCGCCGACGATCGCCGTAAACGTGCCCTGTTCGATGGTCAGATCGATGCCGTCCAGCGCTTTCACAACATTCTCTTTCCTGCCATAATATTTTTTTACATGATGTAATGTAATGATATCCATATCCTGTTCCTTTTTTGAACGCCCGCTTTCCTTCAGGTCAGCAAATATACGGAGAAGGTCGTCCCTTTCCCAATCGCCGATTTCACGCTGATGTATCCTCTCTGCTTCGTGATGATCTCCTGCGCCAGATAAAGCCCCAGCCCGACGCCCTCCTGGGACGCCGCCTCTTCTCCCCGCCAGAACCTTTTAAACACCTCATGACAATGCTCCTCCAAAATGCCGATGCCGGTGTCCGCAATATCCACCCGGGTATAAAACTGCCAGGGACGCACGCTGATCAAAACGCTGCCCCCCTTCGGCGTATATTTTACGGCATTATCCAGAAGATTCCCGAGCGCCTCTGCGGTCCATTTCGGATCATGCCTTGCCGTGAGCGCGCTGTCGCATTCCACCGACAGCCGGATATCCTTTGCCTCCGCCTTTGCCCATATGACGTTGACAGCCTCTGCGATCGTGCCCTGCAGCTCCGTTCTCTCCACATGCAGCGCAAAGGTGCCCGTCTCCAGCCGTGACATCTTGATCAAAGACTGCATCAGAAAATCCAGCTTGTCTATCTGTCCTGCGGTCATCTCCAGAAATTCTGCCCGCTTTTCTTCACACAGCTCCTGAGACTGCAGGATGCCCAAAAACATTTGCAGATTGGCGACAGGCGTTTTCACCTGATGGGAAATATCGGACACCAGCTCCTGTATGACCTGCTTGTCCTGCCTGCTTTGTCTGCGCTCCTCGCTCATCAGATCATAAAACTGCAGAAGCTTTCCATACACCTTTGCGGCAAGAGTATCCTCATAATAAGAATATTGCTCCGGCTTACGCCCCGCGATCAGGTCATCCAGGGTCCCGCACAGCTCATCTGTGAACCTGCAGATTTGTCTCCTCTGCCACAGATTCCCCAGCAGTCCCAAAAGACAGAGCCCGGCACACAACAAAAGCAGCAGATACCGTATCCTGCTCCCCGGCGCCCAGATCCACACTGTATAAAGAAGACCGCCCAACAGGACGGTCCCCACAAGAATCATGCCAAAACGGATGACCCGGTCTCTTTTCTCTCTCATTTCCCGTTCTCCCATATATATCCAAGCCCGCGCACCGTCTTAATATAAATATGGTTTTCATCCTCAATTTTTGCCCGCAGCCGGTTCATGGTCACCGTCAGCGTGTGGTCATCGATGAAATTCCCGTCACAATCCCAAAGCTTCTCCAGCAGCAGCTTCCTTGTGACGACATTGCCCGCATTGGCGACAAGCACCCGGAGCAGCTTATATTCGTTTGGCGTAACGGCAAGCTTCTCTCCTCCCCGCACTGCCGTCAGAGCGCCGAAATCGATCTGTAAAAAAGCATCCTGGTAGCAATCCGCATTTCCCTGCTTTTCTGCCGTCATGCTCCCATGCCGGAGCGCCACCTCCACCCGCCGAAGCAGGATCGGCATGCGGAAGGGCTTTGTAATATAATCCTCCGCCCCCAGATCATAGCCGTTTAACACATCCGCCTCCAGATCATTTGCCGTCAGAAAAATGACAGGAATGTCAGCATTTCTTTCCTTGATCCTTTTACAAAGCGCAAAACCGTTTCCATCCGGCAGATTGATATCCAGAATCGCGAGAGAAAACCGCTCCTGTTCCAGAAGATATTCCGCTTTTTTACAGTTATAAGCCGCCTGCGTGGCGTATCCTTCCGAGTCCAGCGCAAAACACAGCCCTGTGCTGAGCATCAGATCATCTTCCACCACTAAAATCCGTTCCATCTACATTTCTCCGCCTTATTAAAGGTAGGACACCTGCGCCGCCTCATCGCAGGTATGGGGCTCCTTTTCCACAGCCTTATGCCCGACCGCAATCGCGATTTCATACGCATAGCCTTCCGGGAAATGCAGCGCCTTTTCAAAATATGCCTGCTTCTCTCCATGCAGAGCGTCATAAATGCAGCCCAGAATGACGCTGCCAAGCCCCAGCGCTTCGGCCGCAAGGGCAATATTTTCCACCGCGATTCCCGCATCCACCGGTCCCCACCGGAATGCGCTCTCTGCGCTGAGAATGATGACAATGGGAGCGTCATAGTAAAAATTCTTTTCCGGATGAATGCCGCGCAAACGGTTTTTTTCATCCTCCAGCTCTTTCAGCAGCGGATTGTCTCCCTTCAAAACGGAAAAATGAATTTCCTGCCGGTTGGTTGCGGTCGGCGCCTGCAGTCCGGCCCCGATTAACGCTTTGAGCTCCTCACCGGTCAGCGGCTGCGCCGTGTAGCCTCTGATCGAGCTTCTTTTCTGGATTGCTTCTGATACTGTCATGATGTCTTTGCTCCTTTCTTTAAGCCCGCATAATATATTTGATAAGTAATCATCAACATGATAAATGCGCCGACCCACGCGGCAGCCTCCGCAATCGCGATTCCCGTAAACGCGAGCCGCGGCACAAAAAGCACTGCGGCAGCGATGCGCATGACCACCTCCAGCGCGCCGGACAGCATCGGCACAAAGGTTCTGCCCATTCCCTGACAGGCATTGCGGAAAACAAACAGCCAGCCCAGCGGGAAAATGGCAATCCCGGTCACAAACAAAAATTCCCTCGTATAGGATATCACCACCGGATCGTTGAGCATAAAAGAAGCCAGCGTTTCCGGAATCAAAAGCTGTACCAGAGAAACCGGTATATTGACAAGAACCGAAAGGATCAAGCCGTCCCTGACGCCCCGTTTGATTCTGTCATGCCGCGCCGCCCCATAATTCTGACCGGTGAACGTAAGAATCGCCATCCCCACAGTGACTCCCGCCTGTTCAAACAGCCCGCAGAACTTCATGCATGCCGCATAAGCCGCCACATATCCCGTACCCATAGCATTGACAAAATATTGCAGCAGCATTCCCCCCAGGGCGGTCACCGAATTCATCATTGCCACCGGCAGCCCCTTTGCGGCCAGATATCCCAGCGTCTTCCCGCGCAAACGCCAGGCATCCTGGTCCGGAATCAGCGCCGGAATCGAACGAATATGGAAATAGCAGTACAGCGCGGATAATGCCTGCGAAAGCACCGTTGCCAGCGCCGCTCCGGCGACACCCATCCGCAGCGGAAACACAAAAATAATATCCAATCCGATATTCACAACGGAAGAAAGCAGCATGGAAATCAGAGGTGCCCTGCTGTTTCCCACCGCCCGCAGCAGCGACATGGTAAAATTATTGAAAATGGAAACGGTACAGCCGATCAGAATAATCCGGAAATAATCCAGCGTATTTTTCATCATATCCGCCGGCGTCTGCAAAAAGGTGAACAGCCAGCGCATGCAGGCAAGGCTTACGATTGTGACCACACCCCCTGTCGCCAGGCAGACCAGCACGGACATGGCAATTTCCTGCCGCATTTTCCCGATATCCCCTGAGCCGAAGGACTGGGAAATACAGATTCCAAGCCCGCCCGTCAGCCCGATGGCAAAGCCCAGAATCAGAAAATGGACGGAACCGGTATTGCCCACCGCCGCCAGCGCCTCGTCCCCGATTCCTTTCCCAACGATTACGGAATCCACGAAGCTGTAAAACTGCTGAAAAAAATTTCCAATCAGAATCGGAATAAAAAAACGCACGATGAGCTTCATGCAGTTTCCGTCCGTCATATCCTGAACGGTCGCCTGCTTTTTCTCATGCCGGTGCAAAAACGCAGGATTCATGAAACCCTCTTCCCGCATTTCTCACAAAAGAGCGAATCCGCCGCCAGTTCTGCCCCACAGTTGTGACAAAACTTTTTCTCCGCCTCAGCGACAGGCGCTTCCGGCTGCGGAATTGGGCTCCCGCAGGATGCGCAGAAACGTCTGTCGTCCGGAATATCCGCGCCACAGTTCGGGCATTTCCCCGAAACCGCGTTTCCGCTTTCTACCGCGTTCCGGGCGCCCTTGACCTCCGCGATCTGCTGTCTGTAATTCCGGATATTTTCCGCCGCCTCTCTGGCCTCGCCAATCATTCCGGAAAACTCCTCCGTAAAGTCCTCTGCATGCAGCTCCACATACAGCTTCCCGATCCGGCCGTATATCTGATTCAGTCTGTTTTCTTCCTTTGTCGCCATTGACTCCAGACGGACAACATCGGACATCTCTTTCGTCTTCTGCACGGTCTTTTGCCCCGCATCAGCCACTTTTTTTCCCAAATCTTCCAAAAATCCCATTTTACTCTTTCCCTCCGTTCATGTAAAAACTGTTACGACTATTCATCCCCACACCTCTTATAACGCTTTTTCTTCACGCAAAATGCCACTTCCCAAACGATTTGCCCGCCTGGAAAATGGCTTTTCAGGTATCAAAATAAAATAGCTGCTGTCTGTCAATAATTATACCGTGTTTCATCAAAATAGTCCAACATTTTCTCGCAAATTTTGACGATTCATGGCGCCGCCCCTATACGCAATTTGTTCCTTATGGCGCGACCGAAAATTCCAGATACAGCGGATATTCCTCCATTCCTTCCGGTTCCTTTCCTGCTGCCAGCTGATAGTACCTCACAAGCCTGTACTGGCCGGGCGTCAGCTCTCCGTATACTTTCTCCAGAGAAGAGGTCATTCCATGAGATTCTCCGGCCTCCAAAAGAATTCCTTCTTCCTTCCAGCATACCTCCGCCACCGGCTCAACAGTCTGCCAGGCATTCTCCTCCAGCTGTTCCAGCGCATATGCCTCTTTTAAAATGATCGCCCGCTCTCCGTCATTTGTGATGACGAATGCCACTGCCTGAGCGCCGCTTTCGACGATATAGCCGCCAACCCCGTTTTTATCCGCCTGCTGCCCGGCTTCTTCGCTCCTCTTTGCCTCTTCCAGGGACTTGTCGTCACGCAAAGCCTCCACATGTTCCTGTGCGCTTTCCTTTCCCACTTCCTGCTGTGCTTCCGCCTCCATGCGCTCATCCGACAATTGTGTCGGCTCCTGCGCAGCGCCATCTCCGGTCTCTTCCTTTGCGGTCGTCTGCGCGCCCGCATTGCCCCCTGCAGCAGTCTTTGCGCTTTCCTTTCCCTCCGCCATGCCTCCGCTGTCCGCAGAGAGCATCGACGATTCATCGTTTTCTGCCGGCGCTGCGGCGCCCTCCGCGTCGGCTGTATCCATTGCGGCTTCCTCCATAATTTCCGCAGAACCGGAATTTTGGTACAATGTGCCGTTTCTCTGTACAAGGCTTGCGATGCCGGCACAGACCATGAGCATCGCGCAGGCGGCGAGCGCTCCCTGCAAACGGTACATCGTCACCTTTTTCTTCTTCCGCCGCTTCTTTGCTCCCGCAGGCGCTCCTGCCCTTGCCGCTTCCTCCACCAGCCTGTCGTCAATCTGTCCGATCGCATCCAAAAGCTTTTCATTTTTCTTCACAGTACTATCCCTTCCTTTTCCAGATGATCCTTCAACCGGTTCCTCGTCCGAAAGAGCTGGGATTTCACCTTGCTCTCGCTGATCCCAAAATGCCCTGCAATTTCCCGGATGGAATCCACAAAAAAATAACGGCGCACAAAAATATTGCGGCTCTCCTCATCGATTCCGTACAGAAATCTGTCGATCGCCTCCGCGGTTTCCTTCCCTTCGATTTCCTCCTCCACGCTTTTGGCGGAGGGAATGCAGTCCTCCAGCTCCAGTAGCAAAAGCTCCACCTCTCCGCTTCCGCGCTTTCTGGCATGGTTCATCCGGTATCGGCTGATGGAAAGATTCCTCGTTATTTTTCCCAGAAAAGCGGACAGAAAATCCGGACGCTTCGGCGGCATGGAGTCCCAGGCCTTCATCCAGGTATCATTCACGCACTCCTCAGAATCCTCCATGCTTTTCAAAATGTGCAGCGCAATGCTTTTGCAATAATTGCCATACTTTTTATCCGTTTCCATGATCGCATCCTCCTGGCGCGCCCAGTAGAGATCAATGATTCTTTCGTCTTCCATCCGGATATCCTCCCTTTGCCTGTCATGACGTATTTTATTTTCCTGCGTTGCACCATAACGGCATATTTTTTCCAGCCTTCCATATACTGTATTAACGCAGGCAGCACGGCGGACACATACAGCCGTATTTTGCTGCCGTTCTTTTATAAGGAGCTTTCATGATTTCTGTTTCTTCTTTTGCGGATCCATCCCCCTATCCGCCGCTGTGCGTCGAACGCCCCAATTCCGGTTATGCCGCCGAAATGCTTTCCAACATCGGCGCTTGCAGCTCTGAAATGTCCACCATCAGCCTTTATATTTACAACAACACGGTGCTGGCGGAGCAGAATCCGGAGTACGCGCAGATTTTTCAGAAAATGAGCATGGTGGAAATGCGCCATCTGCACACCTTCGCCCGGCTCGCACACATGCTGGGGGCGGATCCGCGCCTCTGGACCTGCAGCGGCAAACGCCCCTGCTACTGGTCTCCCGCATGCAACCGCTATCCCCTTAAGCTTTCCGCCCTCATCAAAAACGCCTGTCAGGGGGAGCAGGAAACCGTGCTGAAATACCGATGCCAGGCAGAACATATCCGGGATGCTTATGTGGTGGATTTGTTAAACCGTATTATACTGGATGAACAGCTTCATGTACAGATTTTTCAGGAAATGCTGAAAGATATTGGGCAGTAAAATAAAAAAGTGTGCGCCCTGCGCACGCGCCGCGTCGAACGCGGTTGCCGGGAGGGGAGAGGCGTGACAGCCCCTCTTCTCACCCCGGTATCGGTCCAATCCCCAGCCCATACGAGGACACCAGAAAAATAAACCACGCCGTACATAGGATGATTCCCAGAATTGCCACGCCGAAAATGATACGGCATCCCTTTTTCCCAAGCGCGCGCATCACGCCCAAAAGCAGCAGTGCGACCGAGGCGATCATCACCGCCACGAACAGCCACACGAATAAAAAGCCGTAAATGCCCGCCTGATCAATCGCCAGCACCGCAAAGGTAATGAGCATGGCGATTGCGACCACACGCCATAAAAGCCTCCATTCACTGTAGCGTTCCTGCCGCCGGATTCCCCTTGCTTCTTTTTTCTCCTGCAGCGCTTTCTGACGTTCCTCTTGTGCGAAGCGTTTTTGGGTTTCCTTTTCCCTGCGCCCGTCCTGCTTTTTTTGTTCCCGCTGTTCTTTCGCATCACGTATTTGGGCTTTCCAATTCTCCAGCGGATTTCGGCGATGTTTTCCGTCTTCGACATCGGCTGCTTCCTGCGCGCTATCCTCCGCCTGCAGCTTCTGCCGCGCGAGGGACGCCGCATCCCGGTTGATCCGCCAATCCTCTCCGCTTTCAGAGGCTTTTGCTTCCTTCTCCGCGATTTTTTCTTTCGTTCTCTTTACCGCCTGCTCCTGCAGGGCTTCCAGAAACGGAAAGCCAATTACATTCTGAGCGGCATAGGTCTGCTGCAGCTCATACTCCAGCGGCAGCCAGGTTTCAATATCGCTTTCGTTGTGCTGAATCACAGCCTCCAGCTTATCCAGCGCTTTATATACCTTCGCTTCCTTCGTCTCCTGGGCTTCCATTTCGCCAAACAGCGCTGTAAGCTCCTGATACAGCGGATTGGGCAGACCGGACAGCAGCCGGTCAATCGCCTGTCTTTCCACTTCCTCATGGGATTCATTTTTTTCAAAGGTTGGAATATCCCCGGTTATGGCTTCCCCGATATCGTGCACCAGGCACATCCGGATCACTCTGTCAATGTCGATTTCTCCCAGCTCGTCCTTCATCAGGTATGCCATGAACGCCGCGCGCCAGCTGTGCCCCGCAACATTTTCCTGCACGCCGTCGGATGTCACGCAATGACGGGGGACTGATTTCAGCTTTTCTACCTGATCCAGAAAGGCGATGAATTGCGTCGCTTCAAATTTTTCCATATGTTTTCTCCTAATCATATGAACCTGCGGTTCATGATCGTCATTCGCCGCTCGTTGAATATGCAAGCATGTTCTCCTCACTAACGCTCATTATATCACAGCAACAACAATCATTCCATAAAATTCAACATCCCTCTCCGGATATCGCAACCTGACAGTTACTTTTCATGGGGCGGGGAGCATGACCGGAAGGAGCAGGCGGCACGGCGGGCTTTTGCAGGACGGGTATGGAAAACACAGACTGTTTCCGGCCGCATTATCCGAAACGGGAAATTTCGCAAAATGCCCGGCCATTCCAAAACGGGACAGGGCGCAAAAAAACTCACTGCGTTCAGACAGCTTTGCGCCCTGTCCCAGGAATATCCGGTCATTTTGGGAATTTCTCCGCTTCGGATACAGAGACCGGAAACAGTCTGTGTCCTCCATACCCGTCCTGCAAAAGCCCGCCGTGCCGTCTGCTCCTTCCGGTCATGCTCCTCGCCCCATGAAAAGTAATACCTGACACAGGTACTACGCCTGTGTCCGCTGCCTCATCTCCTCTCCGTTTCCCATATACTGTACCGCAATCCGGTTCTCCGGCTTCGCGTCACAAAAATACAGCACTGCCAGAAAAAACCATTCCAGCGGCTTCATCAGAATATAAATCCCGTCCGCCACATAAGGGGAATGAATCGCCCTTGCCACCGGAAAGCCATAGGTATCATAAAAATGCCTGACATGCCTGTGCAGCCGCGGCGTCCTTTCCTCCAGAATCTGCTCAAAGGCATTCGCAACGCAAAGCTGCCGGTTCACGATGACCTGATGCCCGTGCCGGACGCCGAGCCGCAGAGGCTTTACCACCTTTTTATGCCCGCCTGCCGCCACCGTACACAGATAATGCTCGTCGTAATAAATATTCTGTGGCGCAGCCCGCAGGGAGAGATTCCAGTCGCTGCTTTCCGTCCACGCCCGGATCACCGCATCCGGCTCCTGTCCGAACAGCACGAGAATGCAGATCAGAATTCCCAAAAGCGGCAGCATGAAAAGAAATGCGGCGATGCACCACCGTTTGGACCGCATCAGCGTGCGGTTACACCATGCGATCCAGCCTCTTTTTGTTCCTTCTCCTGTCACCCCTTCGTTTACCGCTGCCTCTTCTGCCGCCGCTTCCTCTTTCACATTCCACTCCAATATTTTGTTCCGGATCGTTTTTGCCGCAATTAAAATGAAATTGAAGGGCGCCAGGCACAGCAGCAAATACCCGGCATCCGTCAGCACCTGCACCATCCACAGCACGCATTCTACAATCCCCAGATACATCGCCGCCATGCTGCATACGATCACCAGCGGCGCAAGTCTGTCAATGGGCACATAGGTGAGAATGGCATATCCGGTCAGCGCGACCACCGCAAGGGCGATGACCGTGGGCAGCGCTTCCGTAAAAATGGGCGTATGCACCTGCCTGTTATAAAGCTGCTCCATCCAATCTGCGCCAAAGCAAATATCCGACAGGGACGCATACAGCAGCGTATACACCGTTCCCAACACAAATACGATCAGGTCAAAAATCTTTCCCAGACGAAGCATGCGGGCGCTTTTGATTCCCATGACCAGCCCTGCGATTTCAATGACGGTGAGGATTGCCGGATAAATAAAAAACATGCCCAGAAGAACCGCCGCAATCAGACATCCCATGATGGCCTCCATCACAGTTCCATATCCAAACGATGCGTACCTCGCCAGCATCATCACAACTCCCAGCGCTACGCCTGTGGCTTCCGCCAGAAAAACGGAAGCCAGCACCAAATGATTTTTCAGAAATTCTTTCATTCTCATATCCTCTCTTAATACAATGACGAAATGCTGCTGTACACAACTCCCCGCACAAGCATGCCCACCAGAGAAATGAAGCATCCAAAGCACACAATTCCCGGCAGAAACAGAAGGAACGCATTCCGCCCGGCATGCGGCTTCAATCTGATATCATTCGCTTCATATGCCCACATGCATACAGGCAGCATCAAGAAAAAGCCGATACAAAGCCCGAAATAGGCGCTCTCCCACAGCTGCATCGGCAGCATCGCCTCCGGATGAAGCACGACATCCACCCGAAGCAGGGCAATCACTCCCAAAACCGCCGTGGTCAGCGTTCCGATTCCATATAAAATATTTGCGAATATTTTTCCCATCCTCATTCCACGCTCCTGCAAATTCCCGGGCCGGATCATCGCGACCACAAAACCTCCGCACTTTCTTTCCCTTTTTCATCCGCCGTATCGACATACCAGCCTTCCAGGCTCTTCCCCGCAATCCACCGGGAGAAATTGAAATCCCGCAGTCCCATCCTTTCGGTCCTCTTCCAGACTTTGTCATAATAATGCTGCACAGCGCCCTTCTCCGCCAAAAGCCTTCTCACATCCTCCTGCGCCAATAGCGGCGCCGCATCCGCCGACAGCTCCGTCAGATACCAGTAATCATGGAATCCTTCCCGCCCGCCGCTTTCCAGCTCATTTTCGGCTTCCTCCGCCGCCAGATGGGCGATATCATACCGCGCGACCTGATAATCCGGCTTTGCATATGCAAAGCAAATCCAGCAAACCGACAGCACCGCCATGCTATAGAAAAACAGCGGAAATTTTTCCCGATAGATGGAAATGATCACGCCGGCAAATAAAATCCCGATCACCGCCAGCGCCCACAGCACAAACAGCCGCAAAAACGTCATATAATAATGCGCGATGTACAACGCCATCCGGTACGCGCTGGAAGCGATCAAAATGTAGGTCATCACGGAAATCGCTGCAAGCAACGCCTTCAAAGCCTTGCTTTCCCGGAAAACCGCCAGACAGACGAGCACCAGCGCCAGATTGATCAGGCATACAAACAGCAGCTGAAAAAATCCCTGCCTCGCGTAGGATGCCCAGGTCAACCCCTCCGGAAGCCTCATATTCCCCAGAAAAAGATAAACCACCTGAATCCCGCAGAAAATCAGATAGAGCAGTGCGAGCAGCGAGGTGAAGGTGATCGCCGCCACAGGCTCACCCTTTTTCTCCTTCGCGCCGTATTCCGGCATTTTCCAGGTGGTCAGCCCCCGGATAAAGCTGTAGGAAAGCAGATAAACCGCCGCTGCCATCAGACATATGAGAACCATAGACCGCAGGTTCAGATCGCCCAGCATTCTGATAACCAGATCGGAAAATACCGCATCCGCGCTCAACAGAAGCATCAGGACCACGACCAGTAGCGGCACGGCGATCACAATTCCCAAAAGGACATAACCCACATTCCGGTTTTTCGCCGACTGGCCTCTCTCCTTAAAATAAGCGATGGCATCCATAAAGGGCGTATCGATATAATGAAGCATTTCCAGCAGGCTCCTGCAAATCGCTCCCAGCCAGCCCGAAAAGCTCCATTGTGCCGTCCTGTAAAAGCACTGCAGCGCCAGCGAAACCGTCAGCAGAAAAATGCCCGTCTTGGTCAGCCACAGCACCTTCCAATCGTCCGTCATGCATACCGAAACGCCCAGCAGCAAAAGACTGCACATATAAAAAATCATTTCCGCCTTTTTTCTCTTGTCATATGACAGGTTCTGTGAAACGATCGCCGCCGCAGAAGCATCATCCTCTCCCGCCCCTCTGCCATTTGCGGCATCTGCGCTGCTGCCGTATGGAACCCTGTACCTTTTCATACAAAAGAACAAATAGCACAAGGTTCCTGCGATAAAAAAAGGGTACGTGATCCCCGACGCATTTTTATAGAGACAAAAGGTATAGAATAATGCATAAACCGCGCTCGCTACGCCGAAAACGCTGTACGGAATGCGTGGCCGGTTCATCTGCCGCATGGCCTCCCGCCTTTCCATAGCGGACGATCCGCCGTGCCTGCTCTGCGCCCCATCCGTCGCTTCCTGCGGTTTTTCGTCCGCTTTTTCCATAAACCTTTCTTCCACGCTCTTTTCTTCACACATCCTGTTCCTCTCCTTCCTCCACATATTGCAAAATATCCCCCGGCTGACACTGCAGCGCCTTACAGATCGCGTTCAGCGTGGTCAGCCGTATCGCCTTCGCCTTATTATTTTTTAAAATGGACAGATTCGCCAGCGTGATATCCACTTCTCCTGCCAGCTCCGTCAGCCCTTTCTTGCGCTTCGCCATCATAACGTCCAGATTGATGATGATTGCCATGCTCTTCCTCCTCATATCGTCAGGTCATTTTCCAGCTTGTAGGTAACCGCCTTATCAAAAACCCGCGCCAACACCCTGGAAAACAGCCCGGCAATCACAAATACCAAAATCACCACGACCACCGCCGGGGTCAGATACAAAAAGATTCTGCTGCAGGTCACCAGCGCGATCAGAAAGCTATAGGTTCCCATGCGTTTTAGGCTGACCACATTTTCCCGGATAAAGCAGTCGTCATCCAGCACGGATTGAAACATTTTGCGCAGCTCCCATATGATCAGGATCGCCAGCACGCCCGCGATTCCAAACATGATCACCAACGGAATCCAGTACTTCGCAAAGTAGGGATTGAGCCGTCCGTAAAGCCGGATGGAAACCGGCAGCGTCACCGTCACCACAATTCCGGCATAAAACATGAAGTCCAACAGGTATTTGGTGTAAAGCGTCAGTCTGTCTTTCATAATCATTCCTCCATATACAAAAAGGCTACGCCATGCCGGAAATTCCTTTCCCGCGTCTGGTGTAACCTTAAAATACTACGTATCCAATTGATTGTCAATATATTTTTATTGATTTTCGATAAATTTTTATTGTTTCTCTCTGTGCAAGCGTCAAGCCGCCGATCTTTTGTATATCTGATACACCACCGGCATAAGCACTGCTGCCAGCACACCATACAGCACAAACAGAATTTCTGCAGCGCCCACAATTTTTCCTCCCACATGATACAGATTAAAATAATTCACCACCATATTCATCTGCAAAAGCTGATCCGGCATCAGGCCAAGCACCTTCGAAACCACCGGCCAGGAGCTGCCCGACAGAAAGCCCGGCACAAAAAGCAGCACGAAGGGCGCCACCACCGCCGGCACCGCGGATTTTGTCCAGGCGGAAACCAGCATGGTCACAAACATCAGAAACAGCGTCCCCACATAACCGCCCAGCGTCACAATCCAGTAAAGCTGTCCATAGGAAATATTGTAAAAGCTTTTCCAGCCCGTATCTCCTGTCTGAATCATACAATCCGCCCCGTCAGCGCCCAGAATGCCCAGCACAATTCCCGTATACAGCCCCCAGACAATCCAGTAAACGCCCGTAACGGTCACGAATCCCGCCAAAAGCTTTGCGCGCACCGCCGCACCGCGCCCATGACAGGAGGAAAAAAATACCGCATCCGCCTTCAGGGAAAATTCTCCCGAAAAGATCCCCGCCACAACAACGCCCAGAATCAGCATATTCAGCATGAGAATCGTGGGCGCAAGCTCAAAAAGCTTCTCCCATCCCGTCATATACGTGTAATACAGCGGCGTTTCCATCGCTTCATATTGCCGGATGAAAAATGCCTTTTCCTCCGCTGTATACATCTCCTTCGCCTCCGTATCCAGCCATTCCCGCAAATGCGCCGTTCTGTTCGGATAAAAAGCACCGGCATCTGCCGGCGAAAGGCTGTTGATCCTATAATAATCATAGCTTCGGAAGCTGCAGAAGGAACGGTTGATCAGACTCCGGATATCATCAAACCCCTGCCCCCATCCGTAAGCGATGTTATTCTCTTTCACATTCTCCGACTGATACTCCTTCGTCGCAATGATTTTGCCGTTTTCTTCAATCACCGCCGCAATCGCTTCCTCCGTCAGCCATCCAGACCAGGCAAGCCGCTCCTCTTTCAGCTTTCTTGCCGCCCAAAGGCCATGCTCACTCTCCCCTTCCTCATTCACATACGCGGTTCCGTACCCGCAAATGGCAAAATAACAGGTAATTCCCAGCGCAAAGACCAGCAGCAAAAGCGCCAGTCTGTTTCCTGTCCGCACAAAAATTTTCTTGATCTCATAACGCAGCATCTCTTTCATCCGCCTCCTCTCCAAAATAATTATAGTACACATCCTCCAGCACAAGCTCCTGCTCTACAGCATCCGGATAAGGCCTTTCTTCGGAAAGCACCCGCAGCTGCGCGCCGCCTGCCACCGTCTTGATGTTGACAACCCGACAGGCCTTTATCCTCTCCTGCATGCTTTCTCCGGACACAAAGCAGCTCCATGCCCTGACCTTCGCTCCTGCAAGAACTTCCTCCGGCGTGCCGGCATGCACGATTTTTCCGCTTTTCATAAAAAGCAGCTGCCGGGCGATATATTCCACGTCAGAAACGATATGCGTGGACAAAAGCACCAGCCGGTCCTTTGAAAGCTCGCTGATCAGATTCCGAAACCGGATTCTTTCGTTGGGATCCAGCCCCGCCGTGGGTTCATCCAGAATCAGAATTTTGGGATCGTTTAACATCGCCTGTGCGATTCCCGCCCGCCGCTTCATGCCGCCGGAAAATTTTTTCATTTTCTTATGCCGCACCTGATACAGCCCCACCTGATGGAGCATTTCCGCCACCCTCTTTTTTGCCGCCGCGGGGCGCAGTCCCTTTAAGGACGCCACATACATCAGATAATCCTCGGGTGAAAAATCCGGATAAAAGCCGAATTCCTGCGGCAGATAACCCAACAGCCTTCTGTAGCGCATATCCATTTCAAAAATATCCTCCCCGTCGCAGGTGATCTGCCCCTTCGTCGGTCTGCACAGCGTACAGAGCATGCGCATCAGCGTCGTTTTTCCCGCGCCGTTTGCCCCCAGCAGTCCGTATACGCCGTTTTGCATGCCAAAGGACAGATCGGAAACCGCTACCGTATCCCGGTATTGCTTTGTCACTCCCGTCAACCTCAATTCCATAATCATCCTCCCTGTAATATACACTGTCAGTTACACATAGCGTCCAATGGACAACTCTCCGCCCTGCTCCATATCCGGATGAAGGTTATGCACAAATACAGCAGCAGGATTCCCAAAAGCCCGCTCCAGACCGGAACGGAAATTCTCTCATACAGCGCGCCATCCTGCACAATAAGCAGCCAGACCGCAATCCAGAACAGCGTAAGCCCCGCAGCAATATAGGGCGTGCCGCAAAATCGGCTGCACAGAGTGCGGAAACAGATACATGCTGCCACAGCGATCGGCACAAAAAAATGAATCAGCATATCCTGCAGCGCAATATATCCCCCCAGCACCGCTGCGCCGCCAAAAATGCTCAGCATGCAGACATCCACAAGCCCGAAAGCCGCCATCCGCGCCGCATATACCTGCCGAAGATTGAAGCAGGACGCCCCCTCGATTTCGATGGAGCCGTTTATGCGGTTTTTCCAAAGCTCCGGAACCAGTAAAAGAATGAACACCGGAGCCAGCGCCCCCATGCTACGCCGGACATACCATTGACTTTCTGTCAGGCACAGGTTTCCCCATAAAGCCGACAGCACGACGAGCTGTAACACCCACCAGCGTTTTTTGATATAGGAGCTCTGCCAGAGCAAAAATTCTGCCCGGGACAAAATCCCCCCAAACTCTCCTTCCCAGAACGCTTCCTTCGACACTGCAATGACCCTTCCCAGCCGCGTTTCCACATCCCCATTCTCCATTTGCCCGTTTTTCCACAGATACAGACAGCTTTCCACATAGCTTTCCTTCTTCCCGGCTCCATTTCCCGGATTCATCCTTTTTCCTCCTCTCCCAAAAGCTTTGCAAGCTCCTCCTTCGCCCGCCGCAGCCGGTATTTTACCAGCGGAAGCCCGATCCGCAGCATTCCGGCAATTTCCCGCAGCTTAAGCTCCTGAAAATAATGCAGAATCACAACCTCCCTAAGCTCCTCCGGCAGCTCAAACAATGCCCGTTCCACATCAACCTGCCTGCACAGCGCATCCTGCAAATTCTCACCGGTCTTTTCCCCGGCATCCTCTTCCGTAAAATCCCGGACAATTTCCCGGTTTTGGCCATAAAAATTCTTGCATAGATTTCCCGCAATCGTATACAGCCAGGGAAGCGTTTTTCCCATATGCCGATAGCCGGAAAGACTGCGGAAAAAATGCGCAAAGGTTTCCTGCGCCAGATCCTCCGCATAGTCATAATCCGAAACATGGCAGCGGCAATACCGCCAAATGGCAGGATAATACTTTCTCACAAAAAGCTCCATGGCAGCCTCATCCCCGCTCTTCATTTTTCGGACCAATAGAAAATCCCTGTCCATGCCGCCTCCCATACGTGATCGCGCTTCCCGGATAGCGCATGCCCATCTCCCGTCTCTTTGCATCTTACAACAGGTATAACAGCAGAACCTGAAAAAAGGATAGGGAAATTCTTAATATTTTTTATTTTTCACACCAAAAAGCCGATATCATGATCTGATATCGGCTTTTTATACTGCTTCAAATATTCAACAATCAAATTATAACACATTCCAATACCCTGCTTTTTTTGAACCAACTCTCTCAATATAACCATTTTCGCGCAAAAATGAAATATTATTATCTACTGCCGTTTTACTAACTCCCAGGATTTTGCGGAGTTCTTCAGCTGTTATATTGGGGTTATCTCTCATTTCTTCCAGGATTTTCTTTCTCCTTACATTTAATGGCTTTTTATTCCCAATTTTATTTTCAACTTTATTCCCAACTTTTTTCAGAGGTATCGTTACAACAATTGAATTTTCCCTGAATATGAACGCTTCTTTACCATAAATCTCCGTTATTTTAGGAACTCCCCGTCCTGATTTCTCACTTATATGTAATTGTAAAAATATTTCCGACAGCTTTTCATTCACAGGCACAGATTCCCCCAAATAAAATCCTTCCATCGTCTGTGCTGGCGGTAAAGCGCCTCTTGACAAAATTTCTATCCTGTCAGAAAAGACTGAAATCATAGGCTCGTTTCCTTCCGCCCATTTATTATGCAGAACAGCATTGATAATCGCTTCCCGAAATGCCTTATTATCAAATAGTGGAACCTCTTTCCTTTCCACGACCCGGTTTGTTTCATCTGCCTGTATGATATTCAACACATCACCATAACGCAATAGCTCGTCCAGACTGTATAAAATACAATTATTTCCAAACTCTCTGACTGAAAACAGATTTGTTCCTTTCGTTTTTCCTTCAAATATAGATACCCTAAGAGGAAAATGGGAATCATCCGAACGGATAACTACAATAAGGGTTGAGAGAAGTAGGTATTCTCAAAAAAGGAGGTTACACAATATGAGGAAACAGACAGAGAAAGACAAACTCACAGCCCTTTACGAAAGACTATCCCACGACGACGAGCGGGCGGGGGAATCCGTAAGCATTGAGAACCAAAAGCGGATTTTAGAGGACTACGCAAGAAAGAACGGGTTTACCAATATCCGGCACTTTACCGACGACGGAATCCGGGGAACAACATTCAAACGTCCGGGGCTTGACGCCATGCTGGACGAAATCCGGGCGGGGAACGTGGCAACGGTTATCATCAAAGACCAGAGCCGAATCGGGCGTGACGTGGTTGAAGTGGGGCTATTAAAGCGCACCTTTGACGAGTACCATGTGCGTTTTATCGCCGCCAATGACAACCTTGACACCGCCAACGGCTTTGATATTATGTCAATCTTCCGTGATGTGATAAACGAGTGGTACGTTGCCGACACCAGCCGCAAAATCAAGACCGTTTTCAAGTCGAGAATGGAAAAGGGCTTGCGCTGTTCCGGGAGTGTCTGCTATGGCTACCGCGCTTCCAAAGAGGACAAGGGCGAGTGGGTAATTGACGAGGAAGCCGCCGCCGTTGTGCGCCGTATCTTCCACAGCGTCCTTGCCGGGGAAACCATAGCCAGTATCGCAAGGGAACTCCGCGCCGAGAAAATCCCTATCCCGTCCGAGCATTGGAAACGGACAGGCGAGCCGGTACGGGCGGCAAAATACGCAGACCCTTACGCATGGTCAGCAACCACTATCGGCTACATACTGAAACGCCCGGAATACACAGGGCGCAAGGTATTGGGAAAGACCGTATGCGAGAACTACAAGACCAAAAGCACCCGCAAGACCGCGCCGGAGGAACAGCACGTTTTCGAGGGGGCAATCCCCGCCATTGTGGACGGGGAAACATGGCAGACCGTACAGAAGATACGGGAAACCGTGCGCCGCGCACCCAAGCTGCAGAACGCCCCGAACCGCTTGACCGGGCTTCTCTATTGCGCTGATTGCGGTTCAAAACTAACACACCGCTACAACCTTGTGCAAGGGAAATGGATTGAGGACGCTTTTATCTGTTCCAGCTACCGCCAGCTTACCCGCGACTGTACCATGCACTATATCCCCACAGCGAAGATTGAAGCCGCTATCCTTGCCGTTATCCAGCGCGTGAGCTGGTATGTGCAGAACAATGAAAAGGAGTTTACGGAGCGTGTGCGGGAAGCGTCCGATCACCAGCAGGAGCAGACCGTCAAGGAGTGCAAAAGAAAGATAAGCAAGGCACAGAAACGGCATAAGGAGCTTGACGGGCTTGTGAAAAAGCTGTATGAGGGCAACGCCACAGGCAAGATACCCGACAAGCACTTTTCCCGGCTTCTTGCTGAATACGACGAGGAACAGACCGGGCTGGAAACGTCCATAGCGGAATGGCAAGGGCAGATTGAGAGCTGGAACGCCGACAGGCTGAAAACAGACCAGTTTATCCAGCTTGTGAAACGCTATACGGATTTTTCAGAGCTTACAACGCCCATGCTCAACGAGTTTATCGAAAAAGTAGTTGTGCATGAGGGCGAGGGGCGCGGGAATGACCGCCGCCAGCGGATAGACATCTATCTGAACTTTATCGGCGCATTTGAAGTACCCGCCCATATCGTCACCCCGTCCGAGGTAGAGGAACACCGCCGCCAGCAGGAAGAACAGGCGGCAAAGGAAGCCCGCTCAAAGGAACTTGCAAAGGCGCGGTACGAGAAGCGCAAGGCAGATAAGCGGGAATTTACCGCAAGGAAGAAAGCCGGGCTTCTTACCCCGGAGGAACTGGAAGCGGAGGAAAAGCGGCTTGCACATAACCGGGAATGGCAAAAGGAATGGAGGGAGAAACGGAAAGCCAGCGAGCCGGAGAAGCCTCGGAAGAAGTCATTGACGGAGCTTATCGAACTCCAAAAGACCGGGGCAGACCTTATGCCGGAGGAAACGGAGCGGCTTGCAGCATACCGCCGGAAGAAAGCCGACCAGCAGAAAGCATGGCGCGAGCGAAAGAAAGCCGGACAGACGGAGGAAAAAGTCAGTTAGCAGGAAAACGGAATAGCTTGTAGGGCAAAAACAAAGCATTATGGAAATGTGCATAACAGGCTATTCCGTCATGGATAACTCTGTTCACAGCACATGGAAAAGCTAAAGTGCAGCTTTCCCACGTCCTGCAAACAGAGTTACCCACAACTCCATAAGACAGCCAGTTATACACATTCCCACAATGCCGACGACTACGGAATCCCTTTCATTCTTTTCTGTCATAATATCAAATAAAAGACTATTTCTATAAAGTGGAAATTTGTTTATAATTGTCAGAAGAAAGAACAAAGAATTTTAAATTTATATATTGACTCTCTCGTAGCGTAACGGTTTACGATTAAACCGAAAGGAGGAAATAATGAAAACCGTAAAGGACGTGTCAGAGATAACCGGAATAAGTATAAGGACGTTGAGATATTATGATGAAATCGGATTGTTAAAGCCAACGCAATTAACGGAAGCTGGTTATCGGCTCTATGACAACAAAGCGTTAGAAAAGTTGCAAGAAATTATGTTCTTTAGAGAATTAGAAATTCCATTGATAGACATTAAAAGAATCATGGATAATCCTAATTACGATAAAGAACAGGCTTTATTAGCTCAAAAATCATTATTGGAACAGAAACGAAATCGGCTAAATGGGATTATTGAGTTAATAACGGACGTAATGAAAGGAGTTAATACTATGAGTTTTGGAGCATTTAGCAGTGAAGAAGTGCAGAAAATGGTAAATCATACTTTAGAATGTATGTCTAAAGAAAGTCTTGATGAGCAGGTGCAAAAATATGGGAGTATGGAAAAGTACAGAGAATATTTGATTTCTGGTTTTGATAATGAGCAGGCTATGTCGGACTTATTGAAATGGTATGGCAGCAAAGAAAAGGCTATGGAAGCAGTCATGCAGTCAACCGGGAGTGTTGAAGAAATAAAGCAGGAGCAAGATGAAAATGCCAAAATCTATAAGCAGTTTATGACAGCAAAAGAAACTGGCAATATAGATATGGCATATTCCGCAGTTGAAATGCTTGCGGAGAATTACAAAACAATGTTTGCGCTTGATAATGCAAGAAATATTCTGCTTGATTTGGCAAAAGAATATTTGCAGAGCGAAAAACTTGCAGAAATAACTGATAGCCAGTATGGAAAAGGCTTCTCTGAATATGTTGCTCATGCTATTCAGCATTATTATGGGGTATAGCAAAACGATAACTAATTATTTACAACGGGCGGCGAATTAGCATATTCTCCCGCTGCCCGTTATATTTGGCTAATAGCAATATAATTTATAAATATGTTTCCCCATGTGGGAGAAAGGGGGAATTTTTTATGGCTTGTACGGAAGCATACAAGGAACACATCATGTATTCTTTCAATGGCTTTTGCAAAGTCGTCATACGCTATGCCGCTATCAACGCATGGCGCGACAGGAACAGGCGGCGGCAAAAAGAAATATCCTTTGAATACCTCACAGAAGAAAAGTTCTACCCTCTAAGCACATCAGACGAATTTCTCAAATCACCTTACGAACAATACCCCGTTACAATCTGCGGTCAGACAGTTATCCTCACCAATGGGGAGCTTGCCGACGCCCTGTTATCTTTGCCGGAGAAAAAGAGGGAGTTTATCTACCTTTACTTTTTCGGGAATTATACACAGCAGGAAATCGGGGAGATATACGGGAATGGAAAAAGTACGGTATGGCATCACATACACAGTGCCTTGCAGATGTTGCAGGAGGAAATGGAGGTGCTTTTGCATGGGGAATACTAACCTTGTG
>CAJUEL010000023.1 GCA_910585455.1 uncultured Eisenbergiella sp.
AGTCTTCAGTGTGGAATTTAACTTTTCATGCGGAATTTAACTTTTCATTCAACCATTTTTTTAGAAGTTCAAAGTGATAATTTAGCCCGGTCTGAGTCAATGTCATTAAGTTTGGCGGCGTATGCGGAAAACAGAACGGGGAACCGGCGCCCACCGTCAAATTTAATGGTATTGAGGGCCGAACTGTTGCAAAATCGTTTCCTCCGGATTTGAAATGTCCATGCCGGACGAATAAAGGCTGTATCTGCCACAGTACGGACAGATACAGCCTTTTATGTCTGCTTTTCATCGTTTTGAAAGCATTGTCATAGTCATGCGTTTTCTTTGGCATCCTGCCCTCACCAGGTCAGGATCAGAGCCGCCATGCTTCGCGGGCTTTCTATTGTCATGAAAAAAATTCCCCTCAATACAGCTGATGAGAGTCACACCCGGGGAGATTAATCCGTTCCGATCAACACTTTTTTCCCGCAAAAGGCAAACCCGTATTTGCGGATGCGTTCCGCGGGAATTCCCTTTGCCGTAAGAAACGTCTGATACTTTTTATCTGCGATCTGCTTTAATGCGCTTTGCACGGTATCAGCCAGATCCTTTTCATCGGAAAGATCCTGTACCTTGAATTCCAGCAGGATCGCATCGTTTTCTCCGGTTCTGGGCTCCAGCATCACATCGTAGCGTCCAAAACCGCTCTCCCGGTTGGAGGTGATGACATAGCGGTCCGCCAGCTCCACCATCAGCCCCAGCACGAAGCCATGGTAAAAACGCTCCGGCTCTCCTTCCGATGCCCGCTTCCCCGTATCAAAATAGCTGAACATTTCCGCCGTCACTTTATTCATATAGGCGTTCATCGCCTTTAAGTCTCCCAAAAGCAGCGCCCGGATGAAATCGTTATAATGATCATTTTTCAGAAACCAGCCCCGAACCATGCTGCGGAACATGACCCGCACCTCAAAATTCGTCAATGCCAGCTCATACTCCTGGTTCCATTCCCCGTATTCGGTTTCCTGTGCTTCATAGCGCAATACCTTCAGATAACCGCTTGCAACCAGAAGGCTCCAGACGGCGTCCTTTTTCTGATCCAGCTGATCATAGACAATCTGCTCGTCTATTTCCATCCGGATACTCTCTCCCTGCATCAGCCGTTCAAAGGTCTTTTTGATATCCGGACTGCCTTCCCGGATCAGCTTCCCCACAAGGCTGTTGGAGCTGGTGTTTGCCCAGTATGCGCCAACTTTTTTTTCATTGAGAAAATTGATAATCGACCAGGGATTATAAATATCCTTTGTTTTTCCGAACACAAAACCATCATACCAGCTTTTAACCTGCTGCCTCTGATCAGACAATCCATATTCATCCAGCGCCGCAAAAACCTCATTTTCTGAAAATCCGAAACTGTCGGCATATTTTTCCGATGTTGTTGTAACTACTTCAAGATTATTCAAATCCGAAAAAATGGACTCCTTGCTGACCCTTGTGATGCCCGTCATGACGGCGCGCTCCAGCCAGGGATTGGTCTTAAAGGTGGCGTTGAACAGGCTCCTGGTAAAAGCGGCCATTTCCTTCCAATAACCGTTCATATAAGCTTCCTGCATGGGGGTATCATATTCATCCAGAAGAATAATTGCCTTTTTTCCATAATATCTGCCAAGGAAGTCCGCCAAAGACCGCAGGGATACCGCCGCTGTGGAATCCGACATTTCCGCCGAAACCTTTTGATAAAACGCCTTCTCCTTATCGTTCAGCAGTTCCCCTTTCAACAGATAATCATATCTGTTGTACTGCTCTTCGATCGTCCGGCAAATGTTCTCCCGCGCTCCCGGATAAGAGGTCTCCTTGATTCCGGCAAAGCTCAGCGCAATGACAGGATATGTCCCCTGCAGCTGCCGGTACTTTTCATCCCGCCAAATGGAGAGCCCTTCAAACAACTCTCCCCTGCCCGCGTATTTTACGGAAAAAAACTGCTCTGTCATGCTCATGTTCAGGGTTTTTCCGAATCTTCGCGGACGCGTGATCAGCGTCACATCATCCCCGGACTCCCACCATTCCCGGATGAAGTCCGTCTTATCCACATAGAAATTGTTGCGCGTCCTGATTTTTTCAAAATCCTGTATGCCAAGCCCCGCCGTCCTCGCCATAGCCCGCCTCCCCCTTCGCTACGTTTCCGCTTCTTTTTTACAGTATACCCACTCACGCCTGCAAAGTCAAATATGCCATAAACTCCGGCAAAAGGGTGATTAAAAACTCCCAGATTATATAGAGAACCGGAACCCAACTGGTGGATTCCGGTTCATTTTCATTGTCTGTTAAATTACAGCGTTACATACACAATTTATCTGAATTTTCAGACGTTTTTTAGCCACGCTTTTTTCTGCCTCTAAGTGCAAGCAGACAACCCGCAGCTGTGAAAATCAACAGATACCAAAGCGCTGAGATATCTCCCGTTTGAGGTACATTCGCCAGCGGCACATCCTCATCAAAAAGATCAATCAACTCAGGGGCTCCCGCAAGAGGCACTTCATCCTCGGGCAGGTCTGCCAGTTCTACAGTTACAGGCGTTCCCGTCAGCGGCACAAGCGTTTCCGTAATGTCGCTCAAAGGCGTAGGATCATCCGGAATGGGTGTGGGATCGAAATCGGGTACAGGATCCGGATCGGGCGTGGGCGTAGGGTCCGGCGTCGGTGTCGGATCCGGAGTTGTACCTGTTCCCGGCGTATCGCCCGGCACGGAGCTATAGCTGTAATTTCTTTCCCAGCCACTATTCCATCTCCGCTCCTCAGTAACGGTCTGCGTCACCACAACATCGGTCTTTTGCTTCGCCGTAGGATCTGTTACTTCAAATTTCATAGCGACATTCAGATTTACGTCGCGCGTCGCGTTCGCTCCGTTGATATAACCAATCATCGTCTGAGAATTGTTATAATCAATGTCGGAACGGAACAAATAGGCGCCTTCTTCCAGCTTCTGCGTTCCCTGTAAGCTTAAGTTAATCTTTACTCCTTCCGGAAGAACAACGCCAGGAATAATGATAACGCCATCATCCGGAATATTATCCAGTTCAACGCATTTTATCTCTGTGGGGTTTCCATTTATATCGTCAACGTAAACATAAACCTTCATCTTACCATCGTTATTAACCATTTCCGGTATAACCGCTATTGTAAGAGACAAATCTGTTTTATAGAAATCCTTATCTCCGTACTGCTGATACAGATTTGCTGCGGTTCCGTCCGTTCCCGTGTTGCTTTGATCTCTCTGTGCTTCCTTTTGAACAGCCTCGTCAATAAGGCTCTTAAGCTCCTCCTCACTGACTTTTCCATTGACGGTGATGCTGGTGCCCTTGATATCCTCCTGTGAAATAACGTCTGTAGTTTGCTTTACATCCGCTTTCACGTCTTCATTTTCTCTGATCAGGGCTTTAAAAAGCTCCATAGCTGCATCCTGCTCTTCCGGATCGAGAGCGCCTGTTTTCCATGCGGAAGCATTTTCCGTTGCATGCGTATAGCACTCTGTAAAGATATTTTTTAATTTATTGTTCTCATCACGCGCATAATCTGCTCCCGCATAATACCAGATTGCGGCCTGCGTAACAGCCAGGGCGATTCCGTCAGAAATATATTTCCGATTCTCTTCCGTTATCAATTTCCTGACAGCGTCAAGACTTCCGACTCCGCTCCCGGTTCCCCAATAGCCATTCTCTGCTATATACTGTACATGCGCCCGATCTTCTTCCGAGCCGATATAAGAAGCGTCTCCTACATTCACTATATCATAATTCGTTCCCAACACAGCGTCTGTGCCATGCTGTGCGCAGTAAACATATACAGGAGTGCCATCTTTTTGTGTCAGCTTGCGGATACTCGCCTGCCCCTCCAGCTGCTTTTCGGTAGTTCCCTCCACAACGTTGAGGAACAAGGTGCTTCTCATCGCATATTCCGTGTACTTGTAATTATCGTCTGCCACACCGGACCAGGTCGCAGAAAAGGGCTTCATCAGATGCTTTTCCAGCCAGCTAACCTTCCCGTCATGGGTCCATCCTTTTTTCTGCTCACCCTTTCCATTATTATGTAAATTTCCCTGGTTGGTCGGTCCGACCGCCTGTATGGCATCCGTAGGCGCAAGAGAACTGACCCCTGATGTTTTGCCGTTTCCTGTACCAACGCCAACTACCACTTCCGTAACCTTTATTTCACCATTTGACTGCGGTTCAAAGGTTATGGTCGTTTCTGTCACAGTCTTCGTTGTTTTCACAAAGGTTCCGGTAAGAGGATCAATTGTCGTTATGATGGTAACTACAACGCCATCCTCAAGTGTATCCGTCGCCGTAATTGTATAAACACCGTTCTCACCTGGAACTGCGTTGGCACTTTCCATAAGCTTCTGCCATTCGGGATCACTGTTATCGATAGTGCCATTTTCCGTATTGGTAACCCGTTCTACAGTCGCTTTCCAACCCTTTTGCCCATCTGTCAGCTCTTCCACCTTCCACGAAGAGACCGGAATTCCGTCGGCATCCGAAAGGGTGCCATCTTCATTCACGGTGATATCAATGTCCGCAGGCTCTGTCGGCTTAAGCGCACTGATCAGACTGTCAATATCCGCAGAGACGATAGACGAACCTTCCTGCGCGATATCTCCATAGTGGTCCGTATGATTTGCATCATTCCCGAAGGTAATTTCAACCTTATTGGCTTCCCCATCGCTTCCGTATGTCGTATCGGGGTCGGCAGGAATTACCGGATCCGTTTCATTATCTCCGGTATCACCCGGCACTGGAATCTGCTGCGTAGTCGTAATCGTTTCTTCACCGGAAACTTCGCCTGATTCCTGGCTGATACGATCCTCATCCCTAACAGCTTCATTAGGAGCAGACGTAATACTGCCTGTCACCTCAGCTTTCACTTCATTGCCGTTCGCATCAGTATTTGTGTCTTCCCCTTTGTATTCAACTTTGCCGGAATTGTCCGGTTCAACCTGCTCTGCAGCCGGACCATGGTCAACCGTAACACTGGCATTCCCGCTCTCATTTACCTCAACCTTTACATTCACTTCAGGTATTGCGTTTTCCGCAGATGTCTGAGCATTTTCAACAGCTTGCTCTGTCTCTTCCACATCAGCCGCAATCGCGACAAACTGAGGGGTTCCGGCAACCATCGTGGCAGCGACCAACAGCGCAAGTCCACGTTTACAAAACCTTTTAACTCTGTTTTTCTTCATATTCTGTTCCTTTCTTTGCTAAAATTCGGAAGCAAAGTTTCCGGCGGCCGGGCTGGCATAGCATCTGTCCGCCGCTTTCTGCGGCATCCAGCACCTTAGCCCCCAATGGCTTTGCGTCCCACCGTTTCCGATGGTTTGCTAATTATAATCAGTAACCGGGCTGGCATGACCCTTCCCCCGCTTTTGCGGTGTCCGCGCTTTAGCCCCCAATAGTTTTGCGTCTCACAGTTTCCTGTGATTTGCCTTTTATAATCAGCAACCAGGCTGACTTAGCGATTTAACATTACAATCACCTTAGTCCCTTGGCTTTGCGTCACGCCCTTTCGGACGTTTTGCCAATCAGGTTCTTCCCCCTTTTCGCTCTCCGGAAACCAACGGGGGAACGGTCAACCGGAGCTGTTCCCGCAGCCTTCACCTCCTTTAAACTGTTCGATAAATGCGTCATGGTATTTGACTTCTGCCGCTTTTCTTGCCCTGACTGCATCCTCAAACTGTACAAATTTCCCAAGATAAATACGTCTTCCCTGAAAGCATATGGTTGCACGCCATCTCTGTACATTTTTTAACCAATCTACACCTGTAATTCCACTCGAATTGTTTTTTCGCACAGTTTTAGCGCTCAGCATTTCCAGACAGGTTCCGTCAACCAGCGTCAGCCGATCCGCAATTCCCTCGCAACCACAGGTTGTCACATGGCCACTCCTTAGATGAACTGATTTTCTGATCACTCTGTTACCGCAGTCACATTGGCACAGCCATGCTGTTCTTTTACCAATATTTTCCGCAGACGCAAGAACCGTCAGCTTACCAAATCGCTGACCTGTCAGATCAATCTTCTTACGGCTATGCGTATATGGCTTTTCAACAACTGCAGACATTCCCATGCCAGGCCTCCCAGAAAATGACGGACCACTTTGTAAAAAATATGCTTTTTCACAATTGGTCAATTATCTTATATTAGATAATATCACGCAATTTGCTGCTTTACAAGGGCATCCCACACATTTTTTTCGAAATTTGTTAGCAGAGTTACTGTTCAGGGCGCCGCCGAATAGTAACTTGGCAGATATTGCATTTATGAATTGAAAAAAAAGTCGAAGGGCACAATTCCCTGATGCAGGGACTGCTGACCTGCACCTGTTCGCGCAGATATATCCCCTTCAACAGAGCATCCGCCTGAAATGCAGAATATTTCCTGTAGCCTGCCAGTAGTTATCCAATTCTCATTTTAAGCATTGCCCGGTTGTTTTTAAAAAATTCTGAAAAACTCTTGACTTTCAACCAGCTTTAAGGTTTATATTGCAGGAAACGAAGGGAGGATACGATTCATGAAAATCAGCGAAGTATCAGGTCAGACAGGCTTAAGCGCCAGCAACATCCGTTTTTATGAAAAGAAGGGGCTGCTCTCCCCTGCACGGAATCAGGAAAGCAAATACCGCGACTATACGCCGGAGGACGTGACGTGTTTGAAAACAATCCTGCTTTACCGCAAGACAGGGCTTTCCATTGACGCGATCTATTCCCTTTTTTCGGAGCATGCGGATCCTGTGGATGCCATGAGACGGCAGGAGAATGAGCTGCTTAATCAAATGGAAATGCTAAGCGGCGCGCTCGAGCTGTGCCGCCGTCTGCAAAAGGAGGAAAATATGCAGAATATCGATGTGGATTTTTATTTGAACTATGTGAAGACAGAGGAACATTCCGGGAAAAAATTTGCGGGTGCGGAGGAGCTTTTGGAGGATTTTTCCGATTTTACCGGAATATCACAGTTTCGGGGCGATCCTTATCTGGGCAGACTTTTTGCGAATCCATGGGCCGCGCGGATTCTGTCGCTGATTCTGCTCGTCTGCCTCATCGCCTTTCCGGCCTGGGATATATTAACCGGTCTTTTAACCGGCGATCCCATACATGTTGGCAGCATCACGCTCTGGGTTTTTATCATTGCCAGTCTTTTGGGCGGCTTTCTCTTTTTCAAAAAGAAAAAATGAGTCACTATTCAGACAGGTCTGCGCGTTCACCGCGCAGACCGTAAAAAAACGTAGTGGCAACAGGCATCCGCCCCATCGCGAAGCGATTTTTATGGGCGGATGCCGTTACTATTCAGACGTGTCTGAATAGTAACAAAAATGAGCATGTCATTGGCTCATGACTGCCCAGACCGTGACGCTTCGAAAGCTTCCCGGATTTCCTCAAATGTCCGGACCGCCGGCGGATTGCTCTCATGCGCCCCGGGCAGCTTTTCCATCCACACCATATTATACCAGTTTCCGAATTTATAGCCGCACTGGTGGAATTCTCCCACCAGGCGGTAACCCAGATGCGCATGGAACTGTACACTGTTTTTGTCAAGATAACGGTCTTCTTTTTCCGGATATGCAATGCAGGCATTCAGGTTCAGGATGTTCTGCAGAGAAAGCGCCTTTTCCAGCGCCCCGTACAGCGCCTTTCCTACGCCGGCCTTCGTCACGCCCATCTTCACATATATGCTCGTTTCCACCGCCCAGCCATATGCGGGACGCGCATGAAAGGGGCCGGCATAGGCATAACCGACGATTTCTCCGTTTTTCTCAGCTATAAGCCAGGGATATCGGGGCAGGATGCGCCTGATACGCTCTTCAAACTCCAAGACGGTTGGCGTCTCATACTCGAATGTGACCGCCGTTTTCTCCACATATGGCGCATAAATCGCGCACAGTGCTGTCGCGTCCTGCGGTGTCGCGACCCGGATATCCACACTTTCCCTGCGCATCTTTTTCATCCTCCATCATTTATGATCCCCCGACAGCCCTGCGGGAATGAAAACTCTTTTTCTATATTATAGTGCCGTTTTCTGCCCATCACAAGGGAAAATCATAAAAACCATTCTTGTGAGATAAGCCTGTAAAACCGTCAATCGTCCAATGACAAACAGGAATAAGTACGCTATAATAGAGATAGTAGCTACCATATGCCGTATGATTATTACAGGAGGGACTATTTATGATACCGAATGAAAAAATCAAAAACTCCAGCGAGTTGGAATTTGTCATATTCTGCATCGAAAACGTCGCAGCAAGACTGGACGTAAATGCAGAAAGGGTCTACAATGCATTTACCGGAATAAGCGATATTTTGTATGGTTACATCGTACCGGAATATGAAGTCCTGCACACCCAGAGCCGGGAATATATTATAAACGACCTCCTTGATGTAATGAAAGAAAGGGGGATTCAAGTATGATTCTTTATCACGGTTCCTGGCTGGAAATCGCCAGACCGGATTTGACCCACTCTCGCCCCAATGTAGATTTCGGGCGTGGCTTTTATGTTACTCCTCTGTATGAACAGGCGGTCAAGTGGTGTGGCAAATTCAAGCGTCGTGGGAAAGACGGAATCATTTCCCGGTATATGTTCGATGAAAAACCGAACCTGCAAATCTGTTTCCGTACAGAGAAAGCGCTGGCACTCTTGTGCTTTGAAGGGAGCAAAACAGTATGAATGCAAATCCGATTCTGCTTCAAAAAAAATACAGCCGTGTGATCGCATGCTTTGCCAAACGGCAGGACATCTCCTTGGATGCGGCACTGGGCTTCTTCTACCATTCCGAGGTCTATCAGCTGATGCGGAATGGCATTTCCGATATGCATTGCATGAGTGATGCGTATCTGGCCGAAGAGCTGGTACAGGAATACCATCGCTCTTAACAGGTATTCCTTCCTGTCGATAAGCCGCCAGGAAGGACTCCTGTCATATTCAGAGTATGCGCAAACATCTTACATCTCCCGGATCCTTTCATTGATTTCCCGCAGCTTTCTCTTCATCGCCATATAGCGCGACGCCCAGATGCCCAGATAAATCAGGAAAAACACTCCCAAATATCCGAGAATCCCCCCCAGGCTGTGCTCCATCCAGTGCATCAGCCATGCGAGCGGCATCGTAACTGCGGAGAAGAAAATCAAATGAGTCGCCGTCTGACGCAGCAGGCTCCATTCCTCAATGTCCCAGATCACAGACATTCCGCCACAAAGCGCGCCATACAGCATGGAGCCCAAAAGCTGTACCACCACCGCCCGGATTTCGCTGCCGCATGCCGCTTCCAGTCCGGGCACCACCGGATAATATGCCCCGTCTCCATACAGCAGGGAAAACAAAACCGTGATCAGCGTACTGATCGTTACCCCAATAGGCGCTCCCAGTAAACAATACATTATGATTCTTTTTTTCATTCCGCTTTCGCTCCTTTCATAATCCCAAAGCCTTTTTAATTTTTGTCACATAGCGTCTGGAAACCCAGGTCGTTGTCCCGTCCTCCAATGTAACGCCAATCGTGCCGGTAAAGCTTAAGTCAAATTCCTTCACCCTGCGCAGGTTGATGATTTCTGAATTGGAAATCCGGACAAAGCAGCTTTTATCCAGCCGTTCCTCCAGCTCATAGAGCCGTAAGCGAACCGTATATTCCCCCTCCGGCATCGCAACGCATACCTTCCCTGATGCGGCATACGCCCGCAGGATGGAGTCCTGCTGCAAAATCCATGCCTTTTCTTCCCGGAATCCCACCAGCATTTTCGCAGTGTCCTCCGACAGCCTCCGGATGATGTCCTGTACTTCCTCTGTCATCTGCGCTGTCAGGATGATAACCTTTGGCTCTTTGCAGCTTTCATCCGTTTTTACCTCGATTTGCATATTCCCTCCTTTCCCGCGCGGTGAACGCTCAGACCTGGCTGAACTGTTACCTTTCGCGTTCTTTATCATCAGTATAGCAATATTTTTCATCCATTCCACAATTTTTCAACAGGTGGTCGCCTGCGAAGAATAAGTGGCGGTTTTATGGTGGATTTTTATGGGGGATATGGTAAAATAACGATAGATATTTTACCGGCGCCGAGCGAAGCGAGTGTGCATCGCGCAGCGCACCATGTCTGCATGCAGACATGGTAAAATAACGATAGATATTTCAATCTATTCCAGGAAAGGAAGCGCTTCTCATGGCAGGCAGGATTTTAGACGAATCGCTCATCTATGAAATACTCTCCGTCGTGGAGGAAATACCGGCAGGAAAGGTTGCCTCCTACGGGCAGCTCGCCCGGCTGATCGGCAGGGACAAAAACGCCCGTCTGGTGGGCAAGGTTTTAAGTATGGCGGACTATTACGGGGAATATCCCTGCCACCGCGTCGTCAACCACGCCGGACGGCCTGCGCCCCATTTTATGGAACAGAGGCGCTTATTGGAACAGGAAGGTGTGGAATTTGAGAATAATGGCTGCGTTAATATGAAAAAATATCAATGGAATGACCATGAATAACATTATCCGTTTCAGAAAGCAGGTGACCTATGTTATACACCACTCATTATGATTCGCCGCTCGGGCAAATTCTTCTGGCGGCGAAGGAAAACGCCCTCGTCGGATTATGGTTTGAAGGGCAGAAATATTTCTTATCCGGTTTTGAAGAGGAACGCACAGAAAATCCACAGGATAGCGCCCTTACACAGGCCGTTTTCTGGCTGGACAGCTATTTTGCGGGAAAACAACCCAGACCGGACGCTCTGCCCCTTTCTCCCGTCGGAAGCAATTTCCGACAGACCGTCTGGAAAATTCTGTGCGAAATCCCCTACGGCAGCACGATCACTTATGCAAGGGTCGCCCAGCTGGCTGCCAAAAGGCTGGGACTTCCCCACATGTCCGCCCAGGCGGCGGGCGGTGCGGTCGCTCACAACCCCATTTCCATCATCATCCCCTGTCACAGAGTGATCGGCTCAAACGGCAGTCTGACCGGATATGCGGGCGGCATTGAGAAAAAAATCCGGCTTCTGGAGCATGAGGGAGCACAATTTTGAAATTCCCTCCGCATCCTTTTTTTCGACAATTTGGAACCCATCCGCAAATCAGGCATACTATTAATGTATGAATGAAAAACCAGAATATGCTAATTGTCTGAATGGAAATATTGCATTTTTCCGGAATTTTTATCAGGCATTCTGTCCATACTAATCTGGCGCGCCAGGAGCCGGTGTGCTCTCTTCAAAAAACGCGTGCAATGTAAACGATTATTTGCTATAATGAGCGTTAGCGAGAAGGGTGGAAGTGTTCCCCCTGCGAGCGGCGAGTGGCATTCACAGGCGCCGGCGCCTGTGACAATTGGGCGTTATGGAGGATGCTATGCAAAATGAGCAAACAGAATGCTTTGGCAGTGGATTCCATCCGGACTACCAACAGCTTTCCGGGGATTTTCTCAAAATATGCTCCGGAATCAGGGAAAAAGGGTATCGGGTCAGCGATCAGTTGATTGGTTATTTGCTTTCAAGAGATCCTTCCTACATTACCAAGAATAACGATGCAAGAAAACTGATTTTAAAATATGATGTGGATATTCTTCTGGATTTTTTAATTCAAAATTATTTAAACGGGAAGGAAATCTGATAAATGAGTCGTGATAACAGACATTTTTATATTACCGGCGGAAAAAAGCTCAGCGGCGAGGTGACGATAGAGGGCTCCAAAAATTCAACTCTGGTATGCATGGCTGCCGCCTGCCTGGCGGATGAGGATTCTGTCGTCACGCTGACAAATGTGCCGGATATTTCCGATGTGGGCGTGATGTCTGAAATACTGAGAACTTTAGGGAAAAAAATCACCTGCAGGGACGGCATCATGGAAATCAGCGGCAGGCTGGAATTTGCGGAAATTCCCAGGACGCTCACCGGGGCGATCCGGGGCTCCGTATATTGTCTGGGTCTGATGATCGGCATGCTCGGGAAGGTCTATCTGGGACTGCCGGGAGGCGACCGGATCGGCGACCGCCCGATCGATATTCATTTAGACAGCCTGGAATCCATGGGCATGAAATATGAGCTCAAGGGCGGCGTCATCCTGGCATCCGCCCCCGAGGGCTTACAGGGGCGCAGCATTTTCCTGCGTTTTCCCAGCGTGGGCGCCACCTGCAACGTCATTCTCGCAGCGGCGCGGGCGTCCGGCAAAACGGTGATCAGCAACTGCGCCAAGGAGCCGGAAATCGTGGATCTGGCAAACCTGATGTCAGAAATGGGCATCAAGGTGATCGGCGCCGGTTCCGACAAAATCATCATTTACGGCGCCGAAAAGACAACCTGCCGCGTCACCCATGAGGTGATCTCTGACCGCATCGAAACCGGTGTATTTCTCACCGCCGTTTCCATCACCGGCGGAGAAGCCGTCATCAAAAACTGCGTCCCTTATCACAGCTATCCCCTGCTTTCCGTCCTCGAACGGGCAGGTATCAAAATCGAATCGGGCGACAGTGAGATTTACGTTCGCGGAAGTGATCAGATTCGTCCCATGAAGGTCACCACCATGCCCTTTCCCGGCGTTGCCACGGATATGCAGCCCCTGCTGACCGTCCTCGCCCTGAAGGCGGACGGGGAATCGCAGATCACGGACCTGGTGTTTCCGGACCGTTTTTCGTACATTTATGAGCTTAAAAAAATGGGAGCCTATGTGGAGCACCGGGGCAATACGGTGCGGGTGATCGGCGGAAAGGAATTAAACGGTATTTCCGTCACCGGAAATGATATCCGCGCTGTCACCGCCCTGATCTGCGCCGGACTCATCGCGGGCGATATCACGGAGGTGGAGGGCATGGCGCATATCGAAAGAGGCTATAAGGATTTTATCCCCAAGCTGAACAGCCTGGGGGCACATATTGATGTATATTGATATTTTTCTGATAAAATGAATCATACAATAGCGAATGATGGCGGTTTGCCGTTTCCCCGCTGCCGCCGCCTGTCGGGCACTGGCAAAATGCAGGGCGCAAGGCGGCGGTAAATTCTAATCTGTAATAAGGAAGTTTGGGGGATAAATACATGATTCTCTATCATGCAAGTAAAGAAATCGTTGAATTTCCAGAAGTGAGAAAGACAAGATATACAAAAGATTTCTCATGGGGCTTTTATTGTACGGCTGATTTTAAGCAGGCGGTGAGATGGGCCAACCGTGGAGATGGAAATCCGATAATCAATTACTATTCCTATGAACAGAAAGAAGAATTGTCTATCCTGAAATTTGACAGTATGACGGATGAATGGTTGAATTTTATTGCAAAGTGCCGAAGTGGGGAAACACATCCTTATGATATTGTTGAGGGACCAATGGCGAATGATACAATTTGGAATTATGTGAATGACTTTCTTTCGGGCAGAATAAGCCGTAGGCAGTTCTGGATAATGGCAGAGTTCAAATATCCAACTCATCAGATAAGCTTTCATACATTATCAGCGCTCAATTGTTTAACATTTGACAGGAGTGAAATTGTTTATGACGGAAAAAGAAAAGAATGATTTTTTTTATGTTTGTTCCTTAATTGAATACGTTGCGCGCCAGACACAAAACAGACGGGGAGTTATTGTAAAAATATTAGGAAAAGAAGGTATTGAAAAGCAACTGTATGATGCGGAAGTAAATCATTGCCTTTCTTTTGAACAGGTGAGCGATGAATTAATTGAGCATTATAAAATCCAGGAAGGCGATTTTGACACAATAACAGGGTGCAAATATACGGTTCCCAGCTACCTTGATATTGGTAAATTATATAGCATTATGATTGAAGACTGTGCCGAACCCGGAAAAGAAGTTGAAGAGTTGCTAAAAATTTTCGCGTCCTTTATAAGCGATAAGATATCGAATTTTCAAACGGATGTATATTATCAAAATCCGAACTATCTGGAATGTTCGTATAAGGCTGGCTATTTATTAGATTAAGAAGGTTTATGTAAAAATCGCTGTAGCCTTGTAAACACAAGGGATACAGCGATTTTATTCTGCTCAAACTATCAAAGGCAGAATTATAGTATTTTTAAAAAACATTTTTCTTCCTCCCTCATAATGAACTTAATCCTGCACGATAGTGTTCTGCTTGAACATTCCACATATGCAGATATTCTCCTTCTCCTGCGAGCAGCTCATCATGGCTTCCGCTTTCTACAATTTTACCTGCTTTCCATACAAACACCCGATCACAAAAACAGCAGCTTGATAATCTGTGTGACACGAAAATAATAGTCTTTTCTTTCAATAATGTATTTGTCTTTTCGTATAATTCTGCCTCTGAGATCGGATCGAGTGCTGCAGATGGTTCATCCATAACAAAAATGGGGGCATCCTTATACATTGCTTTTGCAACCGCTAATTTTTGTGCCTCGCCTCCAGAAATCATTACCCCATGACTATCATAATCCTTATAAATACAGGATTCTGCTCCTGCATACATTTCTTTTACCGTTTCCCCCATCCTCATATTTTCAATAACTTTTCTAAATTTTTCGTCATCTTTTACGATTCCACTTTCGACATTCTGACGCAAACTGAACGAAAACAGCTTAAAATCCTGAAACACAACTGATATAAGCTGCCAGTAATCTTCTTCCGTATATTCCCAAATATCAACTCCATTGAGCAATATTTTCCCTGAATATGGGCGATATAAACGAAGCAATAACCGAATACAAGTTGTCTTTCCTGATCCGTTGCGTCCCACCATTGCAATATGTTCTTGATCAGAAATACGAAATGTGACATCCTCAAGTGCCCAACATTCTGTGTTCGGATATTTATAATAGACATTTACAAATTCTATTTTTATTTTTTCACTATGTGCCTCACCAAATGTAGCACTTTCAATCAATTTCTCTCCACCACCTATTTCTTTAAAATCATAATACTGTTTTAAGAATTTTTCGTTTCCTTTTAAGTCCGCAATAGTTCCCACCGATTGCGTGATTCCGGTAAACAACTGTGTAATCGCACCTGCATACTTTACAATACTTCCTATACCAATCATTTTTTGAAATGCACAAAAACCAATATATATGTATGCGGTTCCACCAAGAATAACATTCAGAAAACTATTCACCAGTCGGAATTTTCCTTCCTTTTGTCCGGTTGTTTTCATAAAATCTTTTATCGTATCTAAAATCCCATCAAATTCGGTTTGAATCAGCTTACTTTCATCAAATATCCTAATCTCTTTCCCATAATGATAATTCTGAAACACATTTTTTCGATAAAATCCAAATTTTCGATTGATCGCTGCAATTTCCGTAAAACGCTTGAATATATCCTTATTATGCCTGCTTCCGTTCCTTGCTGATATAGTTACTGCAGTAACCATCAATATAATAAAGCCTGCAATTACAATGATTGTTCCTGCAGCCTGAGTTCCATTTTGTATTCGTTCCTTCATAAACAAAAAGCAATATCTCAGCGATGTCAATAACAGAAACAAACCTGTCAACAGATTTCTCAAAAATTGCACTTCTTTTTGAAAAGCATCTCCTCGTTGAAACTTACTCTGTCGAATTCCTTCTATAAGATTTTGTGTCGAAACACTTTCAAGCTTTTCATAATCCATCTCCAACACTTTCTCTGTAAGCTCCTGCGACTGGGCATACGATAACTTTTGTGCAGAGAAAGACACATACTGATCTGCTACATGACAAAAAACTTCAATGAATATAACTATTACCAACATTACAAATGCCTTTTGCATTACTGCGCTAACAGTCTCTCCGTAATATAGAGAATTCACAATTTCTGCAGAAAAATGTAAAATTATAAACGGTTTCAGGGCATTCATCAACGCTTGCATCAACAATGCCACGAGCAAAAAACGGCTGTTTTGATGCATAATATTCAAGGTTTTCCTAAAAATTTGCCTATCCAAACGCTTGTGCCTCCTTATCCAAATAATAATGACTTTGGATTGTAAACATCTTCCAATATTCCCCTTGAAGTTTCATCAGGCTTTGATGATCTCCTTTTTCTATAATCCCGCCACCATCTATCAATATGATTTGATCACAAAAATTAGTGCTCGCAAGTCGATGTGACACAAAAAAAGAAGTCATGTTCTTTGATATATCATTATACTGTAAATAAACTTCATGCTCTGAAATTGGATCAAGGGCTGCCGTTGGTTCATCTAAAATCATGATTCCCGCCTCTTTATAAATAGATTTGGCTATCATTACTTTCTGCTGCTCTCCACCTGATAAATCTATTCCATCATCTCTAACTGCTTTCTGCATAGCAGTATACATTCCTTGCGGCAGCATGCTTACTTTATCAGATAATCCTGCCTTCCTTAAACTTGCCATCACACGATCAGCATCTGTCTCTGATCTTATCTTTGAAGAAACATTTTCAAAGATGCTCACAGGAAGCAAAAGAACCTCCTGAAATACTGCCGAAACAGCCTTATAATAAGTATCATTATCATAATCGGTAATATTAACACCATTAAGCAATACCTGACCGCTTGTAGGCTTATATAATCCAGCCAGCAGCTTTATTAGAGTCGTTTTTCCGGCTCCGTTTTTTCCGACCACAGCCAATCTTTTTCCCGGTTCTACTGTTAAATCAATATTTTTTAATGTGTCACTTGAAGCGCCTTCATATCGGAAACTAACAGAAACAAATTCAAGTTTAGGCGCTTTTCCTATTGGTACCTCCGTAATCTGTTCTGTTTTCAGTTGACTATTACCGGCGTTCTTTAATTTCAAATAAACAAAATAATCTTCCATAAACAGATTACTTCTTTGAATTTCGCCAATATCTTCAATTAAACCCTTGATCCATGCAGATAATCCCGTAACCAATCCAATCATCAATATAAAATCCGATACCAAAATTTTTCCGGACACAGCTAAGAAAATAAGAACGAAATATGCCACCATATCTCTGATGAAAGCAATTATACTTTCCCCCGAATACACTAAAATCTTTCCTCTTGCGACTTTTCCCGCGATTTTCATTCTTGTTTTCTTATTTTTCTGATATTCTCCGATCAATAATCCGGACATTCCATATAATCTGCTTTCTCTGCCAGCTTGAAGCGATACACCTTCATTTTCGATATATTGCATTTTCCTTTCGCAATCTATAATTTTGTCTTTTTGCTTCTGTTCATATAGATGTAATAAAAAGATCAAAACATACCCTGCGCAATTACAAAGAATTACTATAACCAGGATTATTGCGTTACAAATTCCAATTCCAAGACCATACAGAATTAATCCAGCAAGATTGATACCAAAGGATACCACTTTTGATAACAATGGGAGTCCGGCTGTATATACTGCGTTCAAAGCCTTTTGCCTTAATTCCTGTCCCGCAATCCCCTCTACATTTTCATAGTCTGTGTGCATGGTTTTTTCATCTAACGGTTTCAATAAGCTATTAACTACGCATTTGTTATTCCACTCCACCGCAGCCATAACCCATTCTTTTACCGATACTAAAAATAATTGTATTAGGAAAACACACACAATTTTCATTATATATTGATAAAATGTGTATCCCTTTTCCAGCCCGTCCACCATCGTCTTTGTCAACAATATCTGTATATATGGTAAAACAACACAAACCACAAGCTGAATACACGACAAAACGGGTAGCCTCTTGTTATCACGCCAAACAAGTCGTAGTGCATAACATTTATCATGCCTTTTCATTTTTATACCCCTTGCGTAATGCCTCGTTGTTTACGCAAACTCATAATCTGCTTTCCAATATCCATAATAACAACCTACCATGTAAATATTATAGTCATGCGCGCCTCATGAAACAATGGAACAGGAGGAAAAAAACTATCCTATAAGGAAAACCCTCTCTCGCTTTCATTACCTATTTACCTAATATAAGCTCATTCACTACAAAGAATAGGTAGGTAATCAGCTTTTCACTCTGATCACCTATCTTTATATATAAGTGATGCGCCCATCCTCCAAGGGGCTTGGATAAATATAGTCCATAGAGCAGATGCTTCACAGACACCAAAAAACCGCCTGCCTGAAAACTGGTACTCCAGTTTCAAAACAAACGGCTACATTTACACCTTTATTTGCAGCCTTATACGGCTGGTCTGTGGCTGACTGTGAAGGCATTACGATTACAATGGCGACAGGGGAATGCGCCGCAGGCTGTGACAATGGGATTCCAGAAGGAATATGCGGAAAGGTATGACTGGATTGTAAAAGAATTTGCCGATCCGGTGTTTACCTTTATGATAGGCTAATCAGATAATCGCTAAAAAATGCTTGCGACACTCCGGACACTGTGGTATATTAAACATAAAGAAGGACATCTGCGCTAACAGATGCCCAACAGGAGCTACCGATAGACGGTTAGCCCGATTCATGAAAAACAGCTATAGCCGCTTCCTTTGCACGGGTGGGCGGCTATTTCTGTGTCTTATCATTATCTTTGTTGCCAATGGCGTATCCGAGACCGAAACAGGTCAGGCATCATACGAAAAATCTTCCCAGATTTCTATTTTGTTCCCGTCCGGATCAAAAAAAGAAAAGGAACGCCCGAAATAGTCGTATGTTTCCCCAATTTTCACACCATTTTGCTCCAGCTTTTCTTTGATGGCGTCAAAATCATCCACGCAAAATCCATATGCGGGCTGTTGCCCGGTCGCATATTGCATTTGCGAATTCATCTTCTTTTCGCCCGGGATCAGCATGATTTTAACCCCGTTATCCGTTCGCACATCATAATATAAAGAATCTTTATATATGACATGAAAGTCAAGATTTTCTTCATACCAGTCTGCCGCTTTTTCCAGGTCTGCAACAGGTATATAAATGTAACTGCTAACCAGCATTGTCTTCCTCCTTATCTCAAGCGTATCCATACCGAAATCTTTTGGGCCAAGACCAAAGTGCTGCTCCACTTTTCTTACAGTCTCCTCAACTGTACTGTCCGGGGTTCTTTCAATCCACAAATAGTTACTGCTCTTGATATCATGACATCTTTTTTCATTGAGAGTTTTTAAGGTTGCATTGCATGTGGCCTTTGCTTTCTCAATATCAGATGCGCTGTTGATGAAATCCCTGAATCCCTGATGGTCAGGACGATTACAATATTCCTCAACCAGATTTGACGGTTCCTTTATCAAAAATACGATGCGGGATGCTTCCGTATATTTTCTGGCCTCTTCCACTGTCAAATGGCAATCGCACAATACCGTTTTATTTTGTGAAAGACGAATCAAATCCAAAAGCACAAAATCCAATTGTTCTCTTGTGTTATCAATCAGCCATTTCTTATACTCCTCCACCGTACGCCCAAAAAACGCATCCGCGTCCTGAAAGGTTTTATTCATCGACGGTTGAAAGGCGGCATTTGAAATTTTTTGATGGCATGCAAACTGCTCATCGATATCATAAACCGCTAAATTGTGCCGTCTGGCCAATTCCCGTGAAATGGTTGTCTTTCCTCCGCAGGGTGTTCCGGATATAAAATAAACATTTTTTAAATATTCTTTGATTACATTGTCTTGAAATATCATTACAGGGTCTCCTTTATTAAATAGTTTTCAGCGTCCTGCCTGTACATAAAACTATTTAACACAGTTCCATGTACTTAGATATTTCTTAATCGTAAGAATGCCACCATCTTCTTCACCTCCACATCATTTTCATTTATTGTAGCACTTGAGGGCTATATTTACAACTAAAATGACGCTGCAATGCCACGCCCAGGCGGCACAATATTCCCTCGTCGCCACGCTTGCGCTCTGTGAAAAACGCAGCAGTGCTAAGCTCGAAAGAACCTCGCTAAGCACTGGCGTTTTTCAAAGGGCTCCTCGTGGAATATTGTGCCGCCGGGGCTGGTTTTCTAAGCCGTTTAGAGGGTACATCTCCCATGTTCTCCTGTCCATGCACCTGTCTTCTGTTTTTCGCTTCGTTTTCTGTGTCTGCAGTCAGACTTAACAAGATTGCCGCGAGCTATAATAGTGAGCTTAAAATTATTTTTATCGATTCTGTCAAAGCAAGGCGTTTGTCAGTTTGCATATTGTCGTTCATCCATATGCTCGAAATGCACCTGTTCCTGGCTGGTGGTGATGGTTATCTGGTCGGTGCTGTGTGCTGCCGCAAGCTTTTCCAGTTTTTGTGCGATATCGCTTTCGTTCAGTTTCAGCAGGCTTTCGATGTCCGTGTCGTTCCAAAATGCGTGTATGGCATCGATCATGTCCGCGATCTGACGGTCACGCTCGCCGACTGTCACGGTTTCTGCGTCCTTCATGCGCCAGGAAAACCGGTAATACAGGCGGCACCATGCTGCCGCCCTGCTTTTACCTGCATTTTTTTGTGGAAGCTCTTCTTCATAATAAGGGCTGACGGTTTCTCCGGCGTAGTCGCTTTGAATCGCTTTTCCATTTTCTATGCCAGACAGAAATGCCGTCAGCTTTACAAAGGAAAGCTCCTCGTCTGTAAATTCGATTTGAAAATCATTCCAACCGGTATCTTCACTGATCCTTTCCATTCTTTCGGGGTTTTCGTTTGTCCATTCCAACAGGGCACGATTAAAATCTGCGAGCGCCATATCCTGATAATCAGATGTTTTCAGGGAAAGCAAACTGCGGTAATCCTCTTCTGTTCCGTTGGGATGTCTGCGCTGCTCTACATAATCATCCAAATATCCACCTGCAGGATTCTCATTTTCTGCTGATATGGGGAAATATGCATACGCAATGTCGATACTGACCTCCGGGGTCTGCAGGTCGGACAGTATTTCATCTATATAGGTTTTGAGCTCTGTCAGCATGAGCGCTTCATTTTGCAGCTCTTCCTTTGTCCTGTTGCGCAAAATATCGTGCAGAGCGTCTTTTACGTTCGCGCGCATATCGTTATAATCCTTGACCATAACTTTATCGGGAGCCAGAATCGTGAGCGTATAGGTGTATTCCAGCGTCGCGTTTTCCGCGGGAGAGGGCATGTCGCTCACGGCAGCTCCGCTGTAGCTGCGCATTTTCCAGTTTTCGGCGGTGAGAGGCTCCAATATATAAAACAGGAACCATGCGGTTTCGTCGCTGTCCTTCATCCGGTACAGCGTATCGCTTTTGGAGAACCTCCCCAGCAGCTCCGTGTACTCCGGCGTGTCTGTCATTTTCCAGACCTTACTTTGAAATTCCGAAATTGTCATATGCCGGTAATCGTCTAATTGCAGGGCCAATAGCTTTTGATAGTCCTCTTTGGAAAAGGAATCGTCCGGCACAGTTTCCGGCTCCGGCATATCGGCAGACACATCAGTGTCTGATACCTCACTCTGTTCCAGGGCATTTGCCCGCCCCGCACATCCTGTCAGCGCGCTTGCCAGGACAAGGGCCGTGAAAATGATTGATAAGTATTTCTTCATGATAGAAGCTCCTTTCTGTTCCCCTTTCCGGGTACAGCTTTATCATACCGGGTCGGCTTGAACTGAGGTTGTATGGAATGTGTTTTTTATGTGGAGGGAGATGAGAAAAACCGGGAGAGACAGACGGGACAAATTTTAATAGAATTGTGTGCGTTTGTGGCAGCATAATATTGCCGGGTGCACAACAATTTATGAGAGAAATACTTACTCACTTTTTGGAATTGCGTACTTGTGAAAAACAGGTTATAATTGTACCAACAGTTCAGAATATGGTGACTGGAATATTGCCAAAAGGGTACAGGAAACAACAGATATACCTTTGAATGCAAATGGAAAAAGACAGGCAGAATTTCTGTATGAGAATCCTGTGAAAGAGCAGTTAATTTGGAACACTTTTCCGAAAAGGGAGAATACTTATGGGAGATACTAAAATAGTTTATGATGAAAAATTTGGGATCAATACATTTAAAAGGGAAATCTGCTCAGAATTGGGAGAAGCTTTTTGGGATGAACTCGTGAAAAACACAGCGTTACCTGATATAGATGCTGAGTGTAAATGCCAATGTCATACTATGTATCTGTTTATGGACCGGCTTGAAAAAATGACGGATAAACAAACTTTGAAGAAAATACTTTATAAAGTAAGGCATGGCTTACATCCGTCACAATCTGAATGGGCTCATAAGGAATTTATAGAAACAGGTAATTTAGATGATTTTCTGCATAAGCATTTGAACGCTGAATGGAATCATTTTGTTGAACTGAACCGTGAAAAAAAAGATTTTTATGGGCAGGAAATTTCAGATGAGGTATTAGCGTTTATAAAAGAAAATCCGGAAATGTTAGCTCCGGTAAGAAGGGGAAACAAGCTGTACTGCATGGCATTTCCCTGTAACATGAATGCATATTTAAACGCCACCGATGAAAAAATAAAGCGGTATCATGCCTGTCATTGTCCTTTTGCGAAGGAATCCATCCTATCAGAAAATGTTGTGTCGTCTGCCTTATGTAATTGTAGTTTAGGGCATATCATGAATTTTACGGAAGCGTTTATGGACAGAGAGCTGGAAGGCAAAGTGGTTCGTTCCGTGTTGAATGGAGATTTAACCTGTGAATATGAGATTGAAATACCAGATGATATTATGCAAGGGTATGTAGCCCGGAAAGAATAGGACAACGATGTTTCAAACTATTACCTCAAATTATTACCATTATTATAAAATATTTGCACAATCAGATATCATGAATCTTTATGAGGGTTCTGTCAGCTGGATTATTCCATGTGAAGGAAAAAAAGGACCGTCTATCGCTTTTCGCGTCCATCTGAAAGAAGAAAGTGCCGAAACTGAATTGAGGACCTTTATCCAGGGTATCCGGGAGGGCAGGGTGCCACAGATATGGCATATAACGCCAGACACAACGCCTGACAATATGATTGATATTATGAAGAAAAATGGATTTCAGGATTTGTCGGAAGACGCTTCTGCGCCAGAACCTACAATGTCCTTACATAAAAATGATTTTATTCCATATACAGAGGAAAACAGCTCTGTCATTTGCCACAAAGTAAGTACAAAGGAAGATTTTAAATCGTGGATAGATGTGGTAAATACAGCGTTACATGGCTGGGAAATGATTGATGCCAGGCATTACTTTACATGGGTAGAAAGCAATCATATCAATATCTATTTAGCCAAAATCAATGGAGTCGCCGTTTCAACATGTGCGACCATACAAAATGGAAACACCGCCTCCCTGGAATTTGTATCGACTCTTGAACAATATAGGAGAAAGAAAGCGGCATCTTTATTATGTTCCTGTGCAATAAGCGATTTATTAGAAAATGGAGCAGAAACAGTAACGCTTGGCGCCTGCGGTCAATCTGTATATTTATACGAAAGATTAGGGTTTCAGAAATGCTTTCATAATATAATTATGAAATATAATTTCGACGAAGATTAGAAGTGCACGGAAACAATAACGCCCTGACCGGAATTTTCTATCCGGATTTTTGCTCCATGCAAATCGAGAATTGTCTTGACGATGTATAATCCCAAACCCGTACCGCCAGTCTGACGGTTCCTGGACTGGTCCACGCGATAAAACGCTTCAAACAGTCTGGGAATGTCCGTATCCGGAATATGCACGCCCGTATTCTCAATCGTCAATATCGCTTCATCATCGTCCTTCCATAGCTTCACAAAGATGCGGTTGCCCGCCGGGGAATATGCGGCGGCATTGCCCAAAAGGTTGTCCAGCACCTTTTGAAGAAGCTGCCTGTCGCCCGAAACAGATATCTTCGGGGATATCCATTTCTCCACGGTTAGTTCTCTTTGCATAAAGAAATCTTCGTGCGCCGATAGGCGTTCCTGGATGAGTTCTCCCAAATCAAACCCGCTTTTTTGGCAGACATAGCCCGGCGCATCCAGACGGGAAACCGTCAAAAGCTCCTGCACCATTTTTTCCAGCATATCAGTCACCTCCAGAGATCGCGCGAGATATGTTTCTCTGTCCTGATAGCGCCCCACCCGGTAGAGCATACCCTGAAGCTGTCCCTTGATAATGGTAATGGGCGTCTTCAGCTCATGGGATGCCGCCGAAAAAAAATGCATGCGCTGCCGCTCCAGTTCCCGCTCCCTGTCAATATCCGCCTGCAGCTGTTTATTTGCGCTTTGCAGCTCCGACAGAGCGGACGATAATTTTCCCGACAGGTCATTTAAGCTGCCCGCAAGAACGCCGATTTCGTCTGTGCGCCGTACGGCGCACAGACCGCCAAAATCCAATGCCGCCATTTGCCCTGCAATCCTGCTGATCCTCTTAATGGGCGCTGTCATGTATACGGTATAAAAAAAGGCGGCAATGACGGAAACGGCAAGAATCACAACGCTCAAAACAGGAATCGCTTTTCGAAGCGCTTCTGCCACCTGACTTTCCTTTTCCGTATTTTTTGCAAAAAATGCGGTGTACTCCTCTGCGCTGTCCGCAAAGGTCAGCAAGCACCATCGGGATGTATCCTTTTTATCAAACCGCTCCAGCTCTTCGCTGTCTCTTTGAAAAAGACAAAAGACAAACTCACCGTCATTTTCTTCCTCAATTATACCGGCATAATCTTCTATAACAAATAATGCCTCCTCTTTTGGAAAGCCGGAAAGCTCCTCAACCAAAAAAGGCATCTCCTCATCGATCGCAGAAAGGTCATGCGTATAAATATATGGAGCAAATTGGGTGATGCAGAAATATGTGGCAGAACAGCACGCCGCCATCAGGACAGCGGTGATCATAAATACTTTAGCAGACAGGCTGCTTCTGATTCTCTTTATCAATTCGATATCCCACCCCTCTGATTGTTTCTATATAGTCGGCAGTCCCAAGCTTTTTCCGCAGATTTTTGATATGCGTATCGATGATCCTATCTTCCCCGTAAAACTCATACTTCCAAAGCGTCTGTAAAAGATTTTGCCGCGTTAAAATCCGACCCTTGTGTGCCAAAAGCTCCCGCAGTATTTCAAATTCGCGGGGCGTTAAATCGATGTTATTTTCCCCCACATATGCCCTGTACCCCTCCAAATCCAGTGTCAGCTCCTTATAACGCAGGGTTTGGGGCATCTCATTTTGCTTCGATGCCCGACGCAGGACAGCTCCAATTTTCCGCAGCAAAACAGGCATGGAAAAGGGCTTCGTGATATAATCATCAGCCTGTAAATCCAGACCTTTCAGCTGATTTTGCTCATCATCCAATGCCGTAAGCATGATAATCGGCACATCCGAGCTTTGCCGGATCACCTCGCAGACGCCGTAACCGTCAATTTTGGGAAGCATAATATCCAGCAATACCAGATCAAAACTCTGCCCGGCAAATTTCGCCAGAGCCTCCACCCCGTCAGCCGCCAACACAACCTCATATCCCGCCTCCTGTATAAAATCATGCAGCAACGCCTGAATCGACAGATCATCCTCAACAATCAAAATTTTCCTCATAACCCACCTCCTGCCTGTAATGATAACAGAGGAATTTGAATCTATTGTGTAGATTTGAATTTTTTATCTCTTTTCTCATTTGCCATACCACCACCTTTACGTTCAGCTTTTTTAATGCCAGAACCTTTGCGCGATGTGGCCCGGAGGGGGCAGCCCGGCAAACGACATGGGCAGCAGAGCCGTGGGCGGACAGCGCAGGACTTTCTCCGGCGGCAGGGCGATGCGGCAGCGCTTTTTTGCGCGGCTCTATCCAAAGCGGTGCAATTCCCAAACCGGCATAGCATTCCTGCAGCAGGGCGCGATACTGTCTGAACGAAGTGAGTTGATCGCGCCCTGCTGCGTCCCTGGAATGCGGCCGCCGGTTTGCCGGAATTGCCCGCTTTGGATAACGCCGTGCAAAAAGCGCTGCCGCATCGCCCTGCCGCCGGAGAAAGTCCTGCGCTGTCCGCTCACGGCTCTGCTGCCCATGTCGTTTGCCGGGCTGCCCTGTCCGGGCCACGCCGCTCCACTGCCTCTCTGAAAAAAACTGCCACACAAAGGATCTCCCCTCCGCATGGCAGCTATTTTACGGCAGTCCATATCCGGACCGCCATTCCCTTTTACCGCTGTGTCAGATGCACCGCAAAGCCCGCGATCTCATCTTCAAAATACGCCAGCTTATCATTCACATAGCCTTCCTTAAAGGCAAAGCCTCTGGACTTGAAATAAGCGACCGCCCGGGGCAGCGTATTGGTGGAAATCGCGATATGCCCCAGCCTTCCCGGGAAAGGCGTTTTCAAAATCTCAATCTCGTTCTTTCCCATGAAATAATTGTTTTCGCCCTCCTTCATCGCAAAGCCGAACATCGTAGCAAACATGTTTGCCGCCTTTGTCGCCTCCCCGGGGCTGTCCGCATTGATGCCGATATGAGCGAGCTGAAAGCCCAACATGGTCTGCACCGCCTGCCGGGTCAGACGCTCGATCTCGTCCCAGTTTTCCGCTTCAATCAGATCCTTTTTCACCATCCAGGTGCCGCCGCAGGCGATGATCTTATTGAATTTCAGATAATCCAGCAGATTCTTTTCATTCACGCCGCCGGTAGGCATCCAGCGCAGGTTCTGGTAAGGTCCTGCCACCGCCTTGAGCTTCGCGACGCCGCCGTTTTGCTCCGCCGGGAAAAATTTCACCACGGAAAGTCCCATGCTCATCGCCTGCTCCATCTCCCCGGGGGTCGCGGTGCCCGGCATCATGAGCATGCCCTTATCGATCACATATTTCGTGATTTCCGGATTGAAGCCGGGGCTGACGATAAACTGTACCCCCGCGTCGATCGCCCGGTCCGCCTGTTCCTTCGTCAAAACCGTTCCCGCGCCCACGAGCATTTCGGGAACCTCCGCCACGATGCGGCGGATCGCCTCCTCTGCCGCCGCGGTGCGGAAGGTCACCTCCGCTGCGGGAAGCCCGCCCTTTACCAGCGCCCGCGCCAGGGGAACCGCTTTATCCGCGTCGTCGATTGCGATGACCGGCACAATGCCAATTTCATATATTCTCTGTAATACGTCCATGCTGCCCATTCCTTTCCTTTTATGACCGCCGCTGCAGCCAGCTCCATGAACCTCTACAGCCGGCAGCTGTATATTGCAACAGACCAGCCGCCCACAGGGACGACTGATCCGCCACAAACCGCTTTATCTCTGTACCCGTGCGCCTGCGCCGCCCATGATCGCTTCCACTTCCTTCTTGCTCGCCATCGTGGTATCGCCGGGCGTGGTCATCGCCAGCGCGCCGTGCGCCGCGCCATAATTCACCGCTGCCTCAGCGTCTTTGGTCGTCATCAGACCATAGATCAAACCGGAAGCAAAGGAATCGCCGCCGCCCACACGGTCCATGATCTCCAGCCCTTTGTAATCCTTCGCCTTGTAAATTTCGCCGTCCGCCCAGCAAAGCGCGCTCCAGTCATTGACGGTCGCGGTCTTCACCTCGCGCAGCGTGGTGGCGACAGCCTTGAAATTCGGGTAGGTCCGGGCCGCCTCGTTGATCATCTTTTTATAGCCGTCCAGATTGAGCTCCTTTAAATTTTCGTCGTTGCCTTCGATCGCAAAGCCCAGGCACGCCGTGAAATCCTCTTCGTTGCCGATCATCACGTCCACATATTTCGCGATTTCCTTATTGACCTCCTGCGCCTTCTCAATGCCGCCGATGGCGCTCCACATGGAAGGACGGTAATTCAGGTCATAGGATACGATCGTGCCGTACTTTTTCGCGGTCTTGATCGCCGCCAGCACCGTCTCGCAGGACTGCTCGGAAAGCGCCGCGTAAATACCGCCCGTATGCAGCCACCGGACGCCCAGCGTCCCGAAAATATACTCGAAATCAAAATCCTCCGGACGCGCCTTTGAAATGGCGGTATTGGCACGGTCAGAGCATCCCACCGCACCGCGGATGCCGAAGCCTCTCTCCGTAAAATTGATGCCGTTTCTGCAGGTTCTGCCGATTCCGTCGGTCTTCATCCAATAAATCAGAGACGTATCCACGCCTCCCTGCAGGATGAAATCCTCCATCAGCATGCCGACCTCATTGTCCGCAAACGCCGTGATCACCGCCGTTTTCAGCCCGAAGCACCTGCGCAGTCCCCGGACAACGTTATATTCCCCGCCGCCTTCCCAGGCGCGGAAGCTTCTCGCGGTGCGGATCCTGCCCTCGCCGGGATCCAGCCGGAGCATGACCTCTCCCAAAGATACCGCATCAAACTTACATTCCTCTGCCGGTCTTAACTTTAAATCCATTTACGGTTCCTCCTGTCGCTACTCTTCGCTGATTCGTCAATCCGGAGGTCGCCGCGCCCGGTGCAGCTTTTCCGCATTCGGCGCGGCGCCTCTCCTGTTACAGTTTGGATGCCTCCAAACCCACTTTCCTTGTGTTATGCAAAAAATGATATAATCAATGCTACCACAAAACCGGTCGCTCCGACAAGTGTTTCCATGACTGTCCATGTTTTTAATGTGGTTTTTTCATCCAGACCGACCAGGGATTTCACCAGCCAGAAGCCGGAATCGTTAAAGTGGGAGCAAACCGTCGCGCCGCCCGCGATCGCCGCCGTCGTGCAGGCGAGATAGATGGGCGAAAGGGATGCGATGCCGGGCATTGCCGCGATGATGCCTGCCGCCATCGTCATGGCGACTGTCGCAGAGCCCACGGAAATTCTGACCAGCGCCGCAACGATGAACGCCACCACAACGATCGGGAGCGCCGCGGAGGAAACCGCGTTGCCGATCACCTCGCCCAGACCGGAGTACTGCAGCACATAGCGGAGCACGCCGCCGCATGCGGTAACCAGCAGGATCATGCCGGTAGGCTCCAGAGATTTTGTCATCACCTTTTCCAGCTCTTCCTTGGTATAGCCGCGCTTGAAGCCCAAAAGAATCATCGCCACCACGGTCGCGATGGTCAGCGCCACAAAGGGCTCGCCCAAAAATCCGATCACAGGCTGAATCGGCTCCAGGGCGGGGATCACGCCCACGATGGAATCCGCCACGATCAGAAGCAGCGGAATCAGGATGATGCCGACCACCATGAAAAAGCTGGGTAGCTTGGATTCGTCAATATCCGCCTGCTGGGCAACATGCTCCGGCACCGGAACCATATATTTTTTCCCGCAGATCGCGCCCCAGATGGGCCCCGCCACGATCATCGCCACCGCGCCGCAGAAAACGCCTACCAGGATGACCCAGCCAAGATCCACATTCAGCATCGTCGCCACCAGCACCGGACCGGGCGTGGGCGGAATGTACGCATGCCCTACCGCCAGACCTGCCAGCAGGGGAATCGCATAAAACAGAGAGGAACGTTTGGTTCTTTTTGCCAGTGAAAATGCCAGCGGAATCAGGATGATCAGTCCCGCGTCAAAAAACACCGGCATTGCGATGACCAGACCGGTAACGCCCAGCGCCCATGCCGCCTTCTCGTCGCCGAATCTCTTCACCATCGTCACCGCAAGGGTCTGCGCGCCGCCCGATATTTCCAGAATAGCGCCGAACATGGACCCTAAGCCTACCAACAGGGCGATACCCTTTAGGGTATTGCCAATTCCGTCATTCACCGCATTGACGATATCTGTCAGAGGCATCCCGGCGATCACGCCGATCAACACCGCGCCTACCAGAATGGCGATCATTGCCTGCACCTTAAAAACGATAATTAACAATAACAATACGATTAATCCGATGACTGCCGCCGCTATGAGCCTGCCCGGATTTAAAGCTGCTTCCATACTGTTTCTCCTCCTTCATATGTGATGGCATATGCCAAATCACTGCGTTTTTGTGCGGGCTGCGCATTGAACCGCGCAGCCCTTCGCAAATGCGAAGCTCATTCCATGTATCCGCCCTTCATCGGGGATACCGCATGCTCTGAGAAAATTTTCAGCACGCCCTTTTGATACTTCGCCTCGTGGGGCTTCCATGCCTCCCGGCGCTTCGCCAGAATGCGGTCCACCTCTTCCTTTGCAAGCTCCTGCCCCTTCACGCCGATAATTTCCAGCACGCGCTCCGGAATATCGATCCTGATCAGATCATCCTCCTCCAGCAGCGCGATCGGTCCGCCGTCAGCCGCCTCCGGAGAAACATGCCCGATCGCGGGGCCTTTGGACGCGCCGGAAAACCGTCCGTCCGTGATCAGCGCGATGCTCTTTCCAAGCTCCGGATCCGAGGAGATTGCCTCGGTGGTATAAAACATTTCCGGCATGCCCGAGCCCTTGGGGCCCTCATAGCGGATAATGACCGCGTCTCCGGGCTGAATCCGGTGCTTTAACACCGCGTCGATCGCCTCCTCCTCACAGTCAAAGGGCTTCGCCTTCAAAACCGCCCGGAACATTTCCTTCGGCACCGCGGAATGCTTCACGACAGAGCCCTCCGGCGCCAGATTGCCCTTGAGGATCGCGATGGTGCCGTCCGTGCCGATGGCCTCGTCAAACTTGCGGATGATATCCGTGCGCTTGATCTTCCAGGGCTCCAGATACTTTTCGCACTTTTCATAAAAACCGTTTTTCTTTAAATCTTCCAGATTTTCTCCCAGCGTCTTGCCGGTCACGGTCATCACGTCCAGGTGCAGCATCGACTTGATCTCCTCCATCACCGCCGGCACGCCGCCCGCATAATAGAAGAACTGCGCCGGCCATTTGCCCGCAGGACGGATATCCAGCAGATAATGCGCACCCCGGTGCATCCGGTCAAAGGTGTCGGAATCGATCTCCAGCCCGAACTCATGGGCGATCGCGGGAATGTGCAGCAGCGAATTGGATGAACCGGAAATGGCGGCATGCACCATGATCGCGTTTTCAAAGGATTTCATCGTCACGATATCGCTCGCCTTTGTTCCCGCAAGCGCCAGCTCCACGATCCGCTTTCCCGCCTCATACGCCGCCGCCTTTAAATCCTCGCAGGTCGCGGGCATTAACGCCGTGCCGGGCAGCATCAGCCCCATGGCCTCCGCCATGATCTGCATCGTGGATGCCGTACCCATGAAGGAGCAGGCGCCGCAGGACGGACACGCATGATGCTTGTAAAAGGTCAGCTTTTCCTCGGTGATCTCCCCGCGCTGACACATCGCGGAATAGGCGCCGATCTGCTCTAATGTCAGCAAATCCGGTCCCGCATCCATCACACCGCCCGTCACCACGATGGAGGGCATGTCAAGACGCCCGATTCCCATCAGACAGGCCGGCACGGATTTGTCGCAGCTGGCGATGAACACACCACCGTCAAAGCCTGTCGAGCTTCCGTGGATCTCGATCATGTTGGCGATCATATCCCGGTGCACCAGGGAGTAATTGATGCCGTCGTGTCCCTGCGCAATGCCGTCGCAGATATCCGTCGTAAAATACCGCGCGCCTTTTCCCTTCGCGTCGTTGATGCCGCGCATCGCCTCCGCTACCAGTCCGTCTAAATGCGCGCTGCCGGGATGGCTGTCCCCAAAGGTGCTTTCCACGAGGATCTGCGGTTTGTCCAGATCCTCCACAGTCCATCCCATCCCCATTTTCAAGGGGTCATTCTCCGGGGCAAGCGCCCGGACCTTCTGACTGTTCAGTTCCATCTCGCTCCTCCTTTTCCTGCGAAAATATTCCGCCATGATTTCTATTGATGAGAAATGGGGTTGGCGGAGTGACGGCTTTGTCGGGTTACGGGCGGGAAGAACCGGGCAGGGATGCAGGGCATTGGGAAAATGGCGATAAAAAAACGGGAAATTTCTCAAACCCTTTGTCATTTCGAAACGCAGCAGGGGCGCAATCAACTCACTTCGTTCGGACAGTATTGCGCCCCTGCTGCCGAAATGCCATGCAGGTTTGGGAATTTCTCCGTTTTTTATCCAGCCATTTTCCCAATGCCCTGCATCCCTGCCCGGTTCTTCCCGCCCGTAACCCGACAAAGCCTGACTGTCGCACGCCCCGTTTGTCAACTGTATAACCGATATCTCATAATAGTATATGGCTAAATGCTTAATTTCATTATAATAGATGACGGTTTTAAGTCAAGTCATCTGATGCTTTTCTACTTTTTTTACATTTTCTGGTTTTTGTTTTTGGTGGTAATTAACAAACCGGCTCCATTATTATCATTTTTACGTATTTTGCAGCTTGATAAACCAATCTTTTTATCTTTCCAGTCGCAAAAGACATCTGATGTCTTTTGCGACTATTTTGTGATATTTCCATCCTGGTCCTGTTGCAGAAGTTCCCGTGGATGCCGTCTTTCTTTACCGGAAATGAACACCGTCGCGCTTCCCAATGTCATGAAGCTACCCGGCGGGCATAAGGGAATGGAGCCAGGGCCGGTGGCGGACGCAGGAGAGGGACAGCGGGGCAGGGAGGAACAGGCTGTTTTGGGTCGCTTTATCCGGAGCGGAGAAATTCCCAAAATGGTGGGAGATTCCTGCCACAGGGCGCAATGCTGTCCGAACGAAGTGAGTTGATTGCGCCCTGCGGCGTTTAGGAATCTCCTGCCGTTTTGTGGAATTTCCCGCTCCGGATATCGCGATCAAAAACAGCCTGTTCCTCCCTGCCCGCTGTCCCTCTCCTGCGTCCGCCACCGGTTCTGGCTCCATTCCCTTATGCCCGCCGGGTAACTTCATGACACTGGGAAGCTTTCAGCCCGGCGTTCATCCATCATCCGCTTGATTTTTTCGCGGTTGTAGGTGAGGTGCATGGTCATTGCGGTTCTGGCTCCCACAAAGTCTCCGTCCGCAATCGCATTTGCGATCATGCGGTGGGTGCGCACTGTCTCCTCAGTCAGCTTTTTATGGGTGACATTTACAAACATCATGACCGCCGTGTCTATGATCGGAATCAGCTGTTCCATGACCGTATTCCCGGTACATCTGGCAATACAGGTATGAAACTCAATGTCATCCGCAATATAGTCTTCTCCGCTTTTAATTTTTTCTTCCACACGATCACAAAATTTTTTCAGTCTGTGCACATCTTCAGCCGATGCATGGATCGCCGCCATTTCCGCGATCCCGGGCTCCAGCAAAAGCCGCACCTCCACCAGCTCCAGCGCCAAAGCCAGCTTGTCGGTCGCATTTCTGACCCCCAGCGGGTCATCCCTGCCTGCCGCGGTGCTGACCACATAGGTGCCGGAGCCCCGCCGGATCTCCAAAACTCCCTTGATCACAAGAGACTTAACCGCCTCCCGGACGGTACTTCTGCCCACGCCCAGCATTTCCCCAAGCTTAAATTCGTTTGGCAGCTTTTCTCCTACAGCAACCGGCTCTTTCTGAATATAGCGCAGCAGCTGTTCCTCCGCCCGCTCCGCCAGAAGCTTGTTTTTCACATTCGATAAATCTTCCATTCCGCTTCCCTGTCCTTTTCGTCCTGCATGCAAAATTGGTTCCGTTACTTTATACCTGTATCTTATCAAAGTCCGAATGTAACCGCAAGGGTAGCGGCGCGCTTACTTTTCGCAGGAAGGAAGGTTACTGGTAACAGTTCAGACAGGTCTGCGCGTTCACCGCGCAGACCGTGAGAAAATGTGCCGGTAGCAGGCATCTGCCCCATCGCGCAGCGATTATAATGGGCGGATGCAGCAACAGTTCAGACGTGTCCAAACTATTACGGTTACTGGAAAAATTTATATTTCCTTCATTGCAGTCCTTTCCGGCCTGTGCTAAGATGGGAACAGGCTCGAAAATCCGGACTGTTGCCGGATACGAACTGAGACTTAAAACGGTTTCTACGCGGTTGGCATTGTTACCGCCAGGGAGGAAAAATATGGGATGTCTTGGAAATATGTTATGGTTCATTTTCGGCGGTTTTCTCAGCGGTTTCAGCTGGTGTCTCGCCGGACTGCTCTGGTGTGTCACCATTGTCGGCATACCAATTGGAGTACAGTGTTTTAAGTTCGCTGCCTTAAGCTTCTTTCCCTTCGGGAAAGAGGTTCGCTACGGCGGCGGAGCGGTTTCTCTGCTCTTAAATATCCTGTGGCTCATATTCTCCGGGCTGCCACTGGCGCTGGAATCCGCCATCATGGGCTGTCTTTTATGCGTCACCATTGTGGGAATTCCCTTCGGCCTGCAGCATTTCAAGCTGGCCAAGCTGGCTTTGATGCCGTTTGGCGCGGAAGTGTACTGAATCCCCCACTTTGAAAATAATCAAAAAGGCTAAACGATAGTTACCGTGCCGGCAAATGTCTTTGATTGGCATATAAAAAATCTCCCTTTTCGGAATTGTGTACCTGTTAAAACAGCTTATAATTGCACTGGCAAATCGAAAATTATGGAAGACGTATACGTTTGGAGGACGATTTTTGTTCGGTGAAATATGTTTTCCTTTGAGCTGACTTCTCATAAGAATGAAAACAGAAATCAAATTTTGTAAATCTGGAAGCGAAATATATGAGTATTATTAAGTCCCATAAGGGCAGGCTACAATATCATTGGCAGCTGACGAATAATAAGTATGAGGAACGCACTGAACGCCGGATTGCCGGCATTGATGACATTCTGAAGGGAGAAAGCAAAATGGATTTTACCGTTTTCAGCAAGGCAGAGATGGCGGAAATGTTCCAGACTATGTTTGCGCATATGCCGGAGCATATGAAAAATGTCGCAATCAAAAAATTTGACGGCGTTGAACGATGGAAATCGCATTATATGCAAGCCGTAGCTTCCGAAAAGATGCAGAAGGGCTATGCGAAGGCAGTCGAATGGTATGGCATCAAGGAGAAATTTCTGTCCGCCGCCGAAAATCCAATCAGCAAAGAGGTTACAGAAAGCTATCACAAACGAATGGAAGCGATTTTGAAAAAGCTGATCGCAAAACAGGATTGCGCCATGAATTCCTTCGAAGTCAAAGAAGTTGTCGGGGAATATGGCTCTGTTCTGAAACAGCTCACGCAGAGTAAAGAAGAAAAAGGACTCATGCTGGCACAGGCACAGCATGACCGCGACAGCTCCATGGACCCTGCAGGTTTCCAAAAAACCTGCAGGATTTTTCAAAATTTTCAGGGTTCCATGGACACTCCAATTCCTTCCCCGTCAAACGCCGGGATAAAGCTCTCCTGCGCAGTATCCCCTTCCTGCAAAAATCCGTTTTCCACCCCCAGATCAATTGCATAATCCGCCAGCGCATCATACTCCTCTGGAGTCACCCGCCTGTCCAGCTCAAACCGCTCCTGCCTCGCCTCTCTGCCCTCCAGCCATTTCCCGATGCCGGGCATGGGCGTGTACTGATTCATGATGCTGATGTAAATGCGGTCGCCCCAGGTTTCATACAGCCAGGAAAGCGCCCGTTTCCCATCGGCCAGCTGCCCCGGCAGGACGAGATAGCGCACGATCACGCCGCGCTGCATCAGAAAATCGGAATCCGTAAAATCCTCCCGTCCCTGCTCGCCCTCTTCCTGGCTTACAGCATCATTCATCTGCCGTGCATTGATCCGCTTCCCGTCAGGCGACCGAAAAACCGGCTCCCCCACCTGCCGCACCATCTCTTCGATCGCCGCTTGGGCGACCGCAAAATAGTCCGGCGCATTGGACAGCTGTCCCGACAATGTAGGGGAAATATATTTCAAATCCGGCAGATAAATATCGACCAGCCCCTCCAGCAGCCGCAGCGTGCTGGCCTTTTCATAGGAAGATGTGTTATAGACCACCGGAATCCGCAGGCCGTTCTCCTTCGCCCGCCGCAACGCCTCTGCGATCTGCGGCACGAAATGCGTGGGCGTCACCAGATTAATATTATTCGCGCCCTTTCCCTGCAGCATCAAAAAAATATCAGCAAGCCGCTCCTCCGATATCTCCCACCCTGCCCTGCCGGCGGCGATATCATAATTCTGACAAAATACGCAGCGCAGCGGACACCCGGAAAAAAAGACAGCACCGGAGCCCGTCCTTCCCGAAATGCAGGGCTCCTCCCAGGCATGCAGCGCCGCCCGGGCCGCTCTGACCTGTGCGGTCTGCCCGCAATAGCCAACCTGCCCGGCAACGCGGTTTACATGGCAGCTGCGCGGACAAAGCGTACAATCCTCCAACAATTTCTTCGTTTCTTCTGTCATATCGGCCTCCGCATGCTTCCTGACATCAATTCTTACAGATCGCTAATCAAAAGGCGGAAAGTGCCCCGGCAAAGCCAAAGCCGACGGCAAGCGAAGCATCCCCCCCCGCCTCCTGATCAGCGCATTTTCATACAACAAAAACGGGCAGTCAGACTGCCCCGTTTCCTCATCACATTTTAAAACCGTGCGGCATGCGTCGAACCGCTTTCTACATCCGTTACCTTTACAGTTAACTCCGCCAGGCACCCTCGCGGCACACGGAAAATTCTGCTTAGTGCTGCTTTGTTCCCAACCTGACACGGTTCACAGACATCCGTTGCGCAAGACCCAAACTTCAACGCCACTTATAAAGGGCTGCGATATAGAAAGAAAGCCCTCGACATGCCATCACCCCTGCTATAGCGGATTGCAGGTACAGAGGTCCGCTGCTCCCCCGGCTGCACGGTATTTTTAAGTATACCTGCATTTTTCATATTTGTCAATTCTGCCCTTCACACTTTTTTCGCAAATTCATCGCAGATTCCTCACAAAATCACTACAAATTCATCACACTTCTTTTCTATACTCTGATCATAGCAACGAGGAAACAACGTAACAGCGCAGACCAGTCCAAACTGTTACGAAACAAGAGCAAACAAAACAATAGTAAAGGAGAGACAGCCATGTCAGAATATAACAACAATTTTGAAAACAAAGACCAGATGTATCAATACGATTCCCATAACAATGAAACCGTTCCCGCTCCTGTCCGGGAGCCGAAAAAGCGCCACACCGGCAAAACGGGACGCACCGTGAAAAAAATCGGCGCGATTACCTTAAGCGCCGTCCTCTTCGGCGGTGTTGCCGCCGGAACCTTCCAGGCGGTGAACCATATCACCGGCTATACCCCTTATGCCACGCCCATAGCGGGCGCGAATCCGGACGGAACATTGCCTACAGAGATACAGGAATCTCAAAGTCTGCTGCAGACCACCGCAATCCCTGCGCTGCAGACTGCAAAGGGCAGCCTGGACGTTTCAGACATCGCCGAATCCGTGATGCCCTCCATCGTTTCCATCACGAACAAATCCGTCCAGGAAATCCAGAACTATTTCAGCATGTTCGGCTATCGGGGGCAGTCCCAGTTCATGGAAACGGAGAGCGCAGGCTCCGGCTTTATCATCGGAAAAAATGCGGATGAGCTGCTGATCGTCACCAACTGCCATGTGGTGGAAAATGCGAATACCCTTTCCGTATGCTTTATTGATAATCAGGCCTATGAAGCCAATATCAAGGGAACCGATTCCGCCAATGACCTGGCTGTCATCGCCATTCCTTTGGATACCATTTCAGCGGATACGATGGCGCAGATCAAGGTCGCCTCCATCGGAGATTCCGATTCCTTAAAGGTCGGTGAACAGGTAGTCGCAATCGGCAACGCCCTCGGTTACGGTCAGTCTGTGACCACCGGCATCGTGAGCGCCATGAACCGCTCCATCGAAAGCAAAAACAGCGTGGTCAATACCTCCACCGGTGAGGAAGAGGTTCCCACCTATATTCAGACTGATGCCGCCATCAACCCCGGCAACAGCGGCGGCGCTTTAGTCAACATGAACGGTGAGGTGGTGGGCATCAACTCCGCTAAAATGTCCAGCACGGAGGTGGAGGGCATGGGCTACGCGATCCCGGTTTCCAGAGTTTCCGACATCATCGAAACGCTGATGAACGAAACCACCCGCACGAAGGTTGCGGAAAGTCAGAGAGCCAACATCGGCATTTCCGGCATCACCGTTGATGCCACCGTCAACCAGACCTATGGCATCCCCACCGGCGTCTATATCGCGGACGTGACAGCGGGCAGCGCTGCGGAAGCGGCCGGCATTATCAAGGGCGAGGTCATCACAGCCTTTGACGGCAAAGCGGTCACCGGCATCGAAGAGTTAAAGGATCTCCTCCAGTATTATGCCGCCGGTGAAACCGTGGAAGTGACCTTAAAGGTTCCCGGTGCAGGAGAATACAGCGAAAAAACCGTGTCCCTGACCCTCGGGCATGCCGCTTCTGCCGAAAGCGAAGAAACGGAATCCTCCGAAGCGCCTGATTTCGGCATTCATTGGTAAAAACCGATTGACATTTTCCCCCTGCCATCTGATAATAGAAGGGCAGGGGGAGACACCCATCAAAAAAAACGCAGCAACACTGGCAAGGGGAAAGGCACCCATTACAAAAAACATATTGCCGCATCAGGCAGAGGGGAAGACACCCATTACAAAAAACGCAGCGCCGTAATATGAAGCTGACGAAAGGGGAAATACCCATGGGCAAAAATATCACTGTGTTGGATGCACAGGGAAACCGCTATGAAGCGACCTGGCCTAGACGCGCGAAGGGTCTGGTAAGGAAAGGGTTTGCACGCTTTATAGATGAGACAACGATTTGCCTCACGGCCCGACCGCAATATATGGAGGAAAACCAAATGAATATGGAGGACATTATCAACAGCACGGGGAACACGGCAGAAACGACTGCAGAGGCGACTGCGGATACACAGACAAACGTACAGTACCTCATGCAGAAAATTGACCAGATTCTGGCAGATACCCAGTATTTTAAGGATGCCATCGCACAGTTTGGCGCGGAAGGCAACAGTGCGGATGCCGGATTGGTCGCTATGGTGGAAGCCAGGGAGAAGACCAATCAGGAAATAATCGCGCTCTTGAATAAAATGCTGGATTTCGTTTTAGAGCCGCCGGTCATTTCTTCCAAAGAAAAAATGAAAATCATATTTGATTTCATGACTACCAAAAATCTGGATGACGATGATAATGCTGCCGACATCGTCAGGCAGGTCATCCAAAAGATAACCTGTCTGTAACAGACAGCGGCGGATTGCTTTCCGTCTGAATAATGTCTCACAAAGGCTGCAGTACCGTTTTTCCCGGACTGCAGCAAAACAAAAAAGGTTTCCATCCGGAAACCTTTTTTCGTTCTCTCTATCCGTTTCAGGCGCCTGCCGCTTATGCATCCAGATCCTGTGCCTTGATATATTCCATTACGTCGCCGACTGTGGCAAATTTCTCCAGATCCTCGGAAGGAATCTCGATTCCGTACTCTTCTTCAAAAGCCATGACAAGTTCGAACAGATCCAATGAGTCCGCCTGCAAATCATCCTTAAAGGACGTATCCTCTGTGATCTCAATATCCTCCAGGCTCAGCTGTTCCCGGATAATATCCGCAATTTTCTCTAACATACTTTGATTTCATCTCCTTTATTTCAAAATTCTGTCTGGAATCATTTGACAAAAAAAGTATATTATCTGTCATATCGGTTGTCAACCATTTTACAGTATTTTTTAAAATTACTATAGCGGATGCGGTCAGGTCATTGTCGCACCGTCAACGGAAAGTATCTCGCCGGTTACATAGCTCGCAAGGTCGCTGGCAAGGAATAAAAAGCAGTTCGCGACCTCCTCAGGCTCTCCCACACGTCCCAGGGGGATGGAAGCCGCCAGCCTCTGCACCATTTCCTCCGGCAGCGCCGCTACCATATCAGTCCTGGTCACACCGGGCGCTACCGCATTCACGCGGATGTGATCTCTGCCCAGCTCTCTTGCGAGAGACTTGGTCATGCCGTTCACCGCAAATTTGGAAGCAGGATACCCCACGCCTGCAGGCTGTCCGTAAATGCTGACCATGGAGCTGGTATTGATGATCACGCCGCCGCCCTGTTCCTTCATCACTTTTGCCGCCGCCTGAGAACCCACAAATACCGCGTTCACGTTCAGATCCATGATCTTTTTGAAATCCTCCGGCTTATACTCCAGGAATTTATCCCGCGCGGAAATACCGGCGTTGTTCACCATGATATCCAGACTGCCAAAGGCTTCCTTCACTTTTGCGACCGCTTCTTCCATCGCCTGCGGATCCTGCAGGTCGGGAGACATGCCGATCACCTTCCAGTCCGGATTCTCCTCCTTAAGCTTTGCAAGCGCTTTGTTCACGGTTTCCTCCCGGGAACCGCACACGGCCACGGCCGCGCCGTTTTCAAGAAAGCGCTTCACAATCGAAAAACCGATTCCTCTCGTTCCGCCGGTCACCATCGCGACCTTGTTCTTTAATAACTCCATAAATAACCTCCTCTCAATATCAGTAATTATTCCTGTTTTCAGCATAACACACTTCCAAAACTTGTCAAGCCTTTTTCAAAAACTTATATTCCAGTAACTTTATTCCTCCAGAAGACTTTGGTAGATGTCCCGCCTGGCAACGCCCCTGTCCTTCGCCGCCTGCTTCATCGCGCTCTTTCTGTCAAGCCCCTGCTCCTCATACATCCGCACATGCTCTGCTATGGACAGCTCCGACCAGGACGCCTGCCGCTCCGCCTTTTTTTCCGCTCTGCTTTTCCCCTCTATTACCAGCACGTATTCGCCCCGGGGTTCATTTTCCTCGTAAAAAGCGATCGCGCCCTCCAGCGTGGTTGGCATGACCGTTTCAAACTTCTTCGTCAGCTCCCGGCAAAGTGTGAGCTTCCGTTCTCCCAGCGCTACATAAAGCTCCTGCAGTGTACGCTTCAAATGATGGGGCGCCTCATAAAAAATCAGGGTGCGGGATTCCTCCCGGCATTCCTCCAGAATCTCTGCCTTTTCCTTTTTGTCAGCGGGCAAAAAGCCCTCAAAGCAAAACCGCCTTGTGGACAGTCCCGACAGGGTGAGCGCCGTGATGCACGCCGCCGGACCGGGAAGACTTGTCACACGGATTCCCGCTTCCTGACACATTCTGACCAATACCTCGCCCGGATCGGAAATGGCCGGCGTGCCCGCATCGGTGATCAAAGCCACATTTTTGCCTCCCTTTAGCTGCTCAATCAGGGTATATGCCTTTTCCACCTTATTATATTCATGATAGCTGGTCATGGGCGTATGAATTTCAAAATAATTGAGAAGCTTGATGCTGTTTCTGGTGTCCTCCGCCGCGATCAGGTCGGCATTTTGCAAAGCCTCCAGCACACGGGGCGTCATATCCTGCAAATTGCCGATTGGCGTCGCGCATAAAAATAAAGTTCCCGCCATCACATTCCTCCCTGCGCTTCCAATGGATACAGACCGCCCTCCGTGTAACGGTTTGCCGCGTTCCACAGAATCCATTCCTCATAGCCCGCGTCATAAACCGCCTGAATCTGATCCCGGATCTGCTGCGGTCCGTATTTAATATGCCCCTTTACCCAGGTTGCGGTAAAATCCTGCAGCCAGGGACGCACATCCGCCCGCACCGTCTCCATCCGGGGCAGCGCCGCGATCTGCTCTGTGCTCCACTCTGGCAGCGCATTTCCGGAAACGCTGTCCTGTCCGGCTACGGGCAGCACTCCGGCAAGCACCTTTTTGGAAGCCTGCATCGCCGCGAGGACCGTGTCATAGGGCTGCGCGTCCGGGACCGGGATATTATAATTGTAGGGACCATAATGGGAAGGATAAATCATCGGGCTGATATAATCCAGATGCTCGCCAAGCGCCACATAATCCTGCCCGACAATCTGCTGATCCGTCGCCGAATCGATCACAACACCGTACACATCCGCCGAAACCGCCGCGCCCATCTGATGGAGCTGCCCTGCCGCGTATGCCGCAAATTCTGTGATCACCTCCGTTTTTCCCTTCTCCTGCGCTGCCGCGCCGAAATCCACCTGCTTCATCCCTCTGTCCGTGGAAAAACGGATATAATCAAACTGTACCTCGTCAAACCCCAGCGCGACCGCTCCCTGCGCCACCTGCACCAGATAATCCCACACCTGCTGTTCGTAGGGATTCACCCACGCCAGCTTATCCTTATCCCGGAAAATTGTGCCGTCGGCGTTGTGCAGACTCCAGTCCGGCACAGCCTCTGCCAGATAAGGGTCCTTGAATGTCACAATCCGCGCGATCAGATAAATCCCTTTTTCCTTACACTTCTGCACCAGCGCAGGCATATCCTTCACATACCGCTTCACCGACCCGATTTCCTGCGCAAGCGGCACATCCATCTCACAGGTGATATATCCCTCGTCATTCTTGATATCAATGACCATGGCATTCAGCTCCGTCCGCTCCACCAGCGCGATCAGATTATCCATATTCCCAGTCCCCGCCATGGGACCCGTCACATAAATGCCCCGCACCTTCGGTCTGTTGGGCAAAACCGGCTCTGCCGTCTCCGCTTCTGTATTCTGCAGGCTTTCCAGATTGTCTCCCGGCTCCGCCGCTTCGGTCTGCCCTTCCGGCGCCTCTCCTGCATCTTCCGTCTCAGCCTGATCCGTCAAAACGGCCTCAAAGCCCTCCTCCCGGACCTGTTCCGATACCGTCTCCCCAGGGCCTTCTGTTTCCTCAAGCTGCTCTACGCCTTCGCCTTCCCGCGGCAAAGCCTCCTGTCCCCTGCTCACACACCATAAACACCCTGACAGCGCCACCGCTGCCGCAACCAGCACCAAGCCTTTCTTCATCCTTCTGTCCTCTTACGCATTCTCTTCTTTGTGCATTCATAACAGTTCACGCAAGTCACAACTGTCACTCTCATTTAATATCCATAAAGCTCCCGGATCTCCTCCGTGTACACCCCCGGCTCCTCAAAAAGAATGAGCGGCTTCTCCACCTGCAGCCGGGACCTTGCGCCCCGCACCGCCAAAAGCAGCACCATATTCGGCTCCCTGTCCGGAAAGGGATGCACCAGCCGCATCCGCTTCGGCTCCAGCCCATACCGCAGCAGCGTCCCCATAATCTCAGCCAGCCGAAAAGGCCGGTGCACTAAAAAAAAGCTTCCGCCGGGGCGCACAAGCTTTGCCGCCGCCCGCGCCACATCCTCGAAGCTGCATAATACCTCATGCCGCGCGATCGCCTTGGGGGCTTCCGGGTTTTGCAGCCCATGCTGCCCGATCATATAGGGCGGATTGCTCGTCACCACATCAAAAGAAGACGCCGCGAAAAGCCTGTCCGCTTTCCGGATGTCTCCTTCCACAATCTCTATTCGTTCCTCCAGATGATTCAGCTTTACACTGCGGCATGCCATATCCACGCTTTCCGGCTGGATTTCCAGCCCCACAAGACGCGCCGCCTTCGTTCGCCCCGCCAAAAGAATCGGAAGAATTCCGGTTCCCGTCCCCAGGTCCAGCACCCGCATCCCCGGCCTGATGCTGCCGCCGGCAAAGCCTGCCAGCAGCACGGCATCCATCCCAAAGCAAAACCGTCCCGGATGCTGGATGATCTGATAACCGTTTCTTTGCAGGTCGTCCAGCCGCTCCCCGGAACGCAGTAAATCCTGTTTTGTTTCTATGCTAATCATCCAGCTTCGACTTCCCGCCTTTTTTCTCTTCCCGTTCCAGTTTTTCCAGTTCCTTCAATTCCTTCTCGTCCGCCGCATCGTTCCTGCGCCCGCGCCCGTGTTTCCTCCGGAAACGAAGCTGGTCCAGGCGATACTCATGGATTTCCTTTTCATCGTTGACATCCACGATCACCTTGACGAGCTGCCGCAGCACATTGACGGAGGAAACCTCGCCCTTTAATCCATCGTCCGTGGTCACAAAATCTCCCACATTGGGCAGTCTGCGGTTCAGATCCTCATAGGTTTCCTCCTCGTGCTTTAAGCAGCACATCAGCCTGCCGCACACGCCGGATATTTTGGTGGGATTTAAGGAGAGGTTCTGCTCCTTCGCCATCTTGATGGAAACCGGGATGAATTCCGACAGATGGCTGTGGCAGCACAGCACCCTGCCGCAAATGCCGATGCCGCCCAGAATCTTCGTCTCATCGCGCACGCCGATTTGGCGCAGCTCAATTCTGGTCTTGAATACGCCCGCCAGATCCTTTACCAGCTCTCTGAAATCAATCCTTCCGTCCGCCGTAAAGTAAAACAGCACTTTATTGTTATCAAAGGTGTATTCCGCATCGATCAGCTTCATCTCCAGCCCATGCTTCACGATTTTTTCCTGGCAGATTTTAAAGGCGTCCTTTTCCTTTCGTTTATTCCCCGCTTCCTGCTCATCATCCCGCTCCGTAGCGATGCGCAGCACCGGCTTTAAGGGCTGGACGACACGGGATTCCTCCACCTCCCGCGGCTCTCCCACCACGGTGCCGTATTCCACGCCCCGTGCCGTTTCCACGATAACATGGTCGCCTCTTTTTACCTGAAACTGCAGCGGATCAAAATAATACACCTTGCCCGCTGTCCGGAATCTCACACCAATTACCTTTACCATCTATCAACCTCCCTGCCCGCATCCATGCAGACCTTTCCGGCAAACGCCGTTTCTGTGCGCATGCGCGCTTTTTTAAGAATTCTCTTTAATGGTCAGAAGCAAAAGCTCCATCGTCAGATCAAAGCTGACATTCGCGGCCAGCCTGGATTTCGCCTTTTCCAGCGCGTTTAAAACCTGCTCAATGCCCTCATAGGAGCTTCTGTCCGCCACCTTCTTAATATACTGTATTTCCTGCTTAAAAATCAAGTGGTTCGCATCGTTCATCGCCTTGAACATCAGAATGTCCCGGTACCAGATGGAAAGAATATCCAGATAATCGGTCACATCAAACTGGTATTCCGTGATTTTTTTGATCGCGGTCACAATTTCCGAAATTTCCATCTCGTTGATGTATTTTAAAAGCGTTACCGCTTCCTCCCGGACATTCTCAAATTCCTCGCTGGATGCCAAAAGCTTCGCCCGCCCAATGTTGCCCCGGGCGAACGCCGTGCACACCTCCGCCTTATAGTCGGGAATCTGAAGGGTTTCCATCAAATACTTTTTCACCTGCTGATCCAGCACCGGACGCATGTTGAGCACCACGCAACGGCTTAAGATCGTGGGCAGCAGCGTCTCCACGCTGCTGGTCAGGATGAGGATCACGCCGTATTCGGGCGGCTCCTCCAGCGTTTTCAACAGCGCGTTCTGCGCCTGTACAGTCATTTTTTCCCCTTCGTTGATCAGATATACCTTATAAGGTCCCTGATATGGTTTAATGCCGATATCCTGATTGATCTGGGTGCGGATATCCTCCACGCCGATCGTATTCGGTTTTTCATGCACAAGACGGATGATGTCCGGATGGTTGCCGGAAAGCGCCTGCTTGCAGGAATGACATTCCTGACAGGGCTCTTCGCCGCCCTTTTCACACTGCAGCGCCATGGAAAATATTTTCGCGATGAATTCCTTTCCCGCGTTGCGGTCGCCGTTGATGATATAGGCATGGGAAATTCTGCGCGTTTTTAACGCCGTCTGTAAATGTCCCCGAATCTGTTCCTGTCCGATGATGTCCTGAAATTTCGCCATTCCCCCACCTCCTGCGTATCACATTTTTGACTGAATATATGCTTCTATTTCCGAAAGGCAGGCGGTAAGCTCTTCGTTTTTAAAGCGCCTTTCGATTCCCGCCTCCCGTATTTTCTCCTCCGCAAAATCTGCCGTATCCGCCAGAAAGCGTCGGCACATTTCCGCGTATTTCGGCTCCTTCTGTGCCCGTTCCCGGCCAAGCGCCCTCTGTAAAAGCTCCCCGTCCTCTATCTCCAGAAAGATCGGCACCAGGGCGTCCGCCCCGTAAAAGCTGCGCATCGACCGGTAGGATTCCAGCGTTCCGATCAGCAGATAATGATAGTTTGCCAGATCCAGCTGTCCGTCGTCCACCGTAAAATAATTCCAGATTCCCAGAACCGTATGGTAGGATCGCAGCTCCACCAGCCTGCCCTCCTGCCGGATTTTCTCAAGTCCTGCCTCATCCGTGAAAAAATAGTCCACGCCGTCCTGTTCTCCGCTCCGCATCGGCCTTGTGGTATAGGGCACCAGCGTACGGAAAGCGAACCTTTCATTTTCCAGAAGCTTTCTGTAGATCGTATCCTTTCCGGAAGAGCTCTTTCCCATGATATAAAAAATTTTACCCATCATTCTTCTTCTGCCCAAACCAGCGCCGCTCTCACCGCGCGCTTCCAGCCTTTTAAGCGCGCCGTGCGCGCACCGGCTTCCATGCCCGGCGCAAAGGTGTCCGCAAGCGCCCAGTTTTCCCGGATATCCGCCTCATCCTTCCAAAAGCCCACGGCAAGTCCCGCCAGATAAGCCGCTCCCAGCGCCGTCGTCTCGATGCACGCCGGGCGGAGCACCTTTTTATCCAGAACATCCGCCTGAAACTGCATGAGAAAATCGTTGGCGGATGCGCCTCCGTCCACGCGCAGGCTGTCAAGCGCCATCCCCGCATCCTTCTCCATCGCCTCGATGACCTCCGCCGTCTGATAGGCCAGCGATTCCAGCGTCGCCCGGATGAAATGCTCCTTGGATGCCCCCCGGGTCAGCCCGGTGACGATCCCTCTGGCATAAGGGTTCCAGTAGGGCGCGCCAAGCCCCGTAAAGGCGGGCACCACATAGACGCCCTCCGTATCCTCCACCGCCTTTGCGTATTCCTCACACTGGGGCGCGGTTTTGATCATGCGCAGCTCATCCCGCAGCCACTGCACCGCCGCGCCCGCCACAAACACGCTGCCCTCCAGCGCATAGCGCTCCTTGCCCTCCCGGCTCGCCGCGATCGTGGTCAGCAGCCCGTTTTGGGAAGCGATGGGCTTTTCTCCCGTATTCATCAGCAAAAAACAGCCCGTTCCGTATGTATTCTTCGCCTCTCCGGCATCGAAGCAGCATTGCCCAAACAGCGCCGCCTGCTGGTCCCCCGCCGCGCCCGCGATCGGAATTTCTCCGCCGATCACCGTCTCGTCGCTTACGCCGTATATGCAGCTTGAGGGCTTCACTTCAGGCAGCATGCTTTTGGGAATGTCGAAATAGGAAAGAATTTCCTCATCCCATTCTTTTTTATAAATATCAAACAGCATGGTCCGGGACGCGTTCGTGTAGTCCGTCACGAATACCTTTCCCTTCGTCAGGTTCCAGATCAGCCAGGTGTCCACAGTGCCGAACAAAAGCTCCCCCTCCTGCGCCATCTGCCGCGCGCCCTCCACGTTGTCCAGAATCCACTTGATCTTCGTCCCGGAAAAATATGCGTCAGGCACAAGCCCGGTGCGCGCCCGGATCACCTGATCGAAGCCGTCCTTTTTCATCTGATCAATCATGTCCGCCGTGCGCCGGCACTGCCAGACGATCGCCGGATAGACCGGTTTTCCCGTCTTTTTGGAAAAGCAGATCGTCGTTTCCCGCTGATTGGTGATGCCGATCGCCGCAATTTCCTCTATATCGGCACCGATCTGCCCCATGGCCTCCACCGCCACCGAAAGCTGAGAAGACCAGATTTCCAGCGGATTGTGCTCCACCCAGCCCGGCTTCGGGTAATACTGGGCAAACTCCTTCTGCGCGATGGAGCAGATGCTCCCCTTCCTGTCAAACAGAATACAGCGCGAGCTGGTCGTTCCCTGATCCAGTGCCATCACATATTTTTTCATGCGGATACCTCCCCGGCAATACAATCCGCGCCCTGCCCGGATTCCATCGCCATGCATGCAAAGCCGGAAAGCTTCCGGGCCCTGCTCCCTATGCTCCTTCTATCGTGTCCAGAAATTCCCCCTGCATACCCTGCAGGGACAATCCCTGGCTTACATATTCCTCCATCAGCGCCACGAGCTCTGCGCTCAACCGTTCCCCCGGCACTGCCAGCGGAATGCCCGGCGGATACAGATTCAGAAAAGTGCCGGAAATTTTCCCAACGGCTTTGGACAGCGGCGTTTTTTGATGTCCTGCATTCAGGGCATCGCTGATGCTGCATACAGTTTCCAGCTTCGGATATAAAGAGCCCTTCCGTCCACAGAGCATTTCCTTCTGCCGTCTATCCTGCCCCGGCCGGAAAAAGCCTCCATTGCGGCATCTGTCATATTTTCCGGCAACACAGGCAGCATCGATCCGACATAGCGCCTCTCCAAGCCTCCGCCAGCCCGCTTCGTCATCACAGCAGGTCATGATCGCCGTCACATAGCTTCCCGCCGCCATTTCCGGCTGTAAATGATATTCCTCTAAAAGTATATCATATAATTGCTTTCCCGTCAGCCCTGCACGGGAAGAATCGATCAAAATCTTGCCCGGATCCATCCAGGGCCTTGCACGCTTCCCGCCGACCGGACTTTCCTGCGGCATCGCGCGGTTTTCCCTGCCGGATTCCTCCGGCATCCCTTCTGCAGTCACCAGACGCAGAAGAGACAGTCCCCTGGTCTGTTCCAGAAATTCCTTCCGCCGCGCAAAAAAATCCGTCCACAGCCCCTCTCCCGCTTTCTCCACAAGGCGCATGCAATCATCCATGCCCGCCATCAGCACATAGGAGGGGGAGCTGGTCTGGTAAATGCTGTCAAACAGGCGGATTTTTTGCAAATCCACATAGTCTCCGCACACATGTAAAAGCGCCGTCTGTGTAAAGCACGGCATCGTTTTGTGCAGGCTCACCACCGTCAGATCCGCCCCCAGCCGCACCGGGCTTTCCGGGAAGTCCGGATGAAAGCCGAAATGCGCCCCGTGCGCCCCGTCCACGATCAGGGGTATCCGAAACCGGTGGACGATCCTTGCAATTTTTTCCACATCTGCGACAACGCCGTCATAGGTGGGGGAGGTCAGCAGAACCGCCGCCACATCCGGATTTTTCTCCAGCGCTTCCTCCACCTGTCCGGGCGTGACCGCATCCGCAATTCCCAGCCCTGTAACCGTATCCGGATACAGATAAACCGGCTGCAGCCTGCGCAGATAAACGGCATGGTAGACGGCCTTATGGCAATTGCGCGCCATGAGCAGCCTGCCTCCCTCCGGCGCCGCAGCCGAAATCGCAGTCAACAGCCCTGCCGTGCTGCCGTTGACGCTGTAAAAGGTATGCGCCGCCCCATAGAGCCGCGCCGCCCGTTCCATGCAGCCGCGCAGCCGCCCTTTGGGATCATGCAGATCATCAAAGCCGTCGATCTCCGTAATATCCAGCGCGGCAGCCGCCGCAAGCAGCCGTTTTCCGCCGCCCTCATTCTCACCCGCTTTTTCCCGTATCCAAAAAAGCCGCCGCTTATGCCCCGGCATGTGCAGCGGATAATAATCGCTTTGGGAATATGCAAAAAGCTCCTCTGACAGAGCCTTGTCCTGTTTCATATCCGATTCCTGTCCGCGCGCTTTGGCGCGCATGTATATTATAGGAAACGACATAAGTCGTTTCTGTTTGCATCGTCCGCACGCTGCTAAAGCAGCGATGTTTCCCTGTGCGGACGTATGCATCAGGAAGAGTCATCCCTTCCCCCTGCAAAAAAGTGTTTCCTTTAAAGAGCAGTACTTATCCGCCGCCGTCACAATCCACGCTTCCCGGCACATGGGGAACTTTAAGGTCAGCGGCCACATGTGCTTTACGATGATATCCCTTTCCCGCGGGGACAGCCGGTATTCCTTTCCGGCATTTTGAAGCGCCACGTAAGGATGATGAAAGCCATGCAGCTTTTCATGGCTGTATTTATCGTGCCAGTCGTACAAAAAATAATCATGCAAAAGCGCGCCCCGCACCATGTCCCGCTCCTGACAGCGGATACCCAGCTTTTTTAATTTTTCTTCAATGATAATGCTGCATTCCGCCACGCACAGGCTGTGCTTTTTGACCGAAATCCGCCCGTGCTGCATAAACTGCCCGGACCGGCGGAAGTTGTGCGATTCCAGAATGTCCTTCGCATATTGCTCGATGCGCGCCCTGCGCTGCCTGCGCTGCCGCCAGAGCTTCTCGATCCGCGCGCGCCGCTTTGCCTGTCTTTCCCGTATGTCCACTTTATGTAATGTTCCTCCGGTCACTCAAATATTGTTCAACCATGATTCTCAATTCTTCTATTGACAACCACCCGTTTCCGTCTTTCACTGCCGCTTCTGCCTCATTCAGCTTTTCCAGTAATTTCCTTTCCTCTCTATCACGCTCATAATCCGCTATATCCATAACTACAAATTTTCCCCTGCCATTTTGGGTTAAAAATACGGGCTCCCCTATCTGACAGTTTTTTAATACTTCATTATAATTTCTCAAATCCGATACCGGTAATATATTTGCCATATACGCCACTTTTTTCAAAAAAACAGAAATTCTACCCTTATATTATATCCAACGGTGCTGTAATAATCAACGAAAAATTTTACAGCTTTTTCGTAACAGTTCAGCCCTCAATGTCGTTTGGTCTGACGGCGGGCGCTGGGAACGGAACGGGGAACCGGCAGCAGACGCAGGGGCGGGAGGGCGGGGCAGACGGGACAGGGAGCGGCGGGAAGATAGGCAGGCGGAGGACACAGACTGTTTCCAGGCGCTTTTATCCGGAGCGGAGAAATTCCCAAAATGACAGGATATTCCTGGGACAGGGCGCAAAACTGTCTGAACGCAGTGAGTTTTTTTGCGTCCTGTCCCGTTCAGGAATAGCCGGTCATTTTGTGGAATTTCCCGCTCTGGATAATGCGCCCGGAAACAGTCTGTGTCCTCCGCCTGCCCATCTTCCCGCCGCTCCCTGTCCCGTCTGTCCACGTCCTCCTGCCCCTGCGTCTGCTGCCGGTTCCCCGTTCCGTTCCCGGTGTCCGCCACCAGACCTGATGACGTTGGAGGCTGAACTGTTACAAATTTTGATTGCATTTTCATGAATATTCAAATACAATGTAAGAAATGATAAAATTGTGATAAAATTCAGATAAGGAGTGATCGTATATGATTCAAATCAGACCGGTATCAGATTTGAGAAATAAGTTTCCAGAGGTCGAAAAAATCGTTAATGAAGGCGAACCGGTATATCTTACCAAGAATGGCTATGGCGCAATGGTGGTGCTCAGCCTTGATTTATATGCAAGGTTAACCGATGGCGCCGAAACGGCATTGGATGAGGCAGACCAGGCAGCTGCAAAAGACAGCAGGAGAATGACACATGAGGATGTATTCGGCAACCTGCGGAGGAAAATAAATGCCCAGTAAAAAATACCGCTTGCAGTACCTGCCACTTTTTTATGAAGACCTTGAAGAAAAGATAACATATATCGCTGTTGAACTGGGAAATCCACAGGCTGCAAATAATCTGCTGGATAAAGTAGAGAATGCTATCCTGGAACGTCTTCCAATTGCAGAGTCTTTTGAACCGTACCATTCTGTCCGGGAAAGAAAATACCAGTATTATCGAATTTATGTGGACAATTTTATAATTTATTATGTAATAATCAATAATAATCCCAATGACCTGATTATGGAGGTAAGGAGATTTCTTTATAAAGGACAGGATCAACACAGACTGGTATAGTCAAAACGGCACTCCCTGCTCTCACTCTTCCCGGAATAAAAGCCACACTGTCAGCTGCCCGTCTTCCACCTGCGCCGACACGCCGCCGCCCATTTTCTCCATCAGTCCCTTCACGCTGGAAAGCCCCAGCCCGGCGCCTGCCGTATGACGGGCGCGGTCCGCCCGGTAAAAGCGGTCAAAAATCCGGTCCGCGTCCGGTTCCTGTCCCCGCGCCACCGGATTGGAAAACCAGAGCCTGCTGCCCGCCTGTCCGATTTCCAGCCTGCCGCTGCCATGCCGGAGCGCATTCTGGATGAGATTGGAAAAAATCCGTTTCATCGCCTCCTCCGAAGCGTGCACCATAATGCCGGGCGCATCCGTTTGCTTTTCATCCGCCATCTGCACAAAATGCAGCTCCGGCTCCACACCGCTTTCCACAAGTCTCGTATAAAAGCCCGCCAGCACATCGCAAAGCACGGGAAAGGGATCCAGGCTTTCACACGCGATCCGATATTCCCCGTCGGCAAGGCGGGTGAACACAAAAAGCTCCTCCAGAATATTTTCCAGATCAGCAAGCCGCCTTTTGATAATATCCAGATATTGCCGCCTCTGTGCAGGCCTTTCCTCCTCTTCCAAAAGCTGTACATACCCGGATGCCCCGGCGAGGGGCGTACGGATATCATGGGAAATGGAGGTGATGGCACTTTTCAGCTCCCGATCCGCATTTTCCAGCAAAATTCCCGCCTGCCGTCCCTTTTCCAGCCGTTCATTGATCGCCCTGCAAGCGCGCAGAAACCCACGGCTTCGCACGCTGACGCCAAGCCGCAGGTTACTGTTTTCATCCGTTTCTTCCAATTGCTCTGCCCATTCCAAAAGCTGCCTTTCACAACGCCATCGGTCCGCTGCCAAAAGCAAAAGCGCAATGACAAGTCCTGCACATATCCAGGTCATAAAATCCCCCGTTCTGTCTATCCTGTCAGATATCCTTCTTTTTCAATGTGAGCATCCCTACTGCCACAAAAAGCACAAGCCACACCATTGCCACGGCCATATGCCGCATAAAGGGTTCCCCCAGCACCAGCCTTGCCACGACGCTTTCCGTACAGCCATACAATGTCCAGTCAAAGATGGAGATACCCCACATTCCCAGAAGCTGTTCCAGAAGCGACACCGCCAGACCGCTGGGAATGATGATGCCCGCAGCGATGCCCGCTCCCTCGCTGCGCAGCAGCACACAGAGCAAAATGCTCTGGGCGCAAAACGCCAGACCGGTCAGGCCGAAGCCTCCCACAAATACGCCAACATTGATTGCAGGTCCTTCCGCAAATCGAAGTCCCACTGCCTGACAGCATATTTCAAATACGAGCCAGGTGCCCGCCATCCAGACCAGACCCACAATCGCCATGCACATCAGCTTGCTTAAGAAATACCGTCCACGGCTGCCCTGGACTGAAAATATATTTTTGGCAAAGCCGCTGGCAAAATCGGAGCAGACAAACAGCGCTGTCACAATGTATATAGCAAGGTTGAATATACCGCCCGAATAAATCGTGGAACACAAAGCGTCCGTTTTTGACAGGGACAGGATTTCATTGATGTCATCCTCATCCTCTGAAGTAAACACCATTCCTGCCGCCTCTCCCGCCGCCCTCGCGTCCGGATCCGTCACAACATGCATGAGGGTCACGGTCAGAACAATGCCCGCTACCAAAATGAAGGACGTGATATAAAACATTCTGGACCGAAACATCCGGCGCAGATCCATTCTGAGTAAGTTAAGCATGCTCTTCCCCTCCCATCTGATTCAGAAAATACTCCTCCAGCCCCATTTTGTGCCGGTACAGCTCCTGTACCGCAATACCTTCCTCCCCGAAGGCGCGGCTGATCTGCTCCCCCGTGCACGTATCGAAAATGCGCAGCTCTCCCTGCGGACGCACCTCATATGCCGTCATGCCCAGCTTTCTTTCCAGACAGACCGCCGCTTCTTTGGGCCGGTCCACCCGTACGTACAGATAGTCCTGACTTTTTTCCTCCAGCTCTTTGGCGGAAATTTCCTGTACCAGCCTGCCGTCCCGGATAATGCCGTAGCAGGTCGCTATTTTGTGAAGCTCCCCCAGAATATGGGAGCTCAACAGGATCGTGATTCCCCTCTCCCGGTTCAGCCTCTGCAAAAGCTCCCGCACCTCGGACATGCCCTCCGGATCCAGACCGTTGATCGGCTCATCCAGAATCAGAAAATCCGGGCTGCCCAGCAGCGCCATCGCCACGCCCAGTCTCTGCTTCATGCCCATGGAAAACTGCCTGACCGCCTTTCTTTCTACACCGGACAGTCCGACCATGGCCAGCAGCTCCCGCATGCGCTCTTTCCCATCCGCAAGTCCCAAAAGCGTCGCTTTCAGCATCAGATTTTCCTGTGCGGACAGCTTCGGGTATATCCCCGGGCTTTCAATGAGAATTCCCGTCCGCCTGCGCGCCACCGCGTCCGTGACAGGCTTGCCGAACAGCGCAATCTCCCCCGCGTCCGGCGCAGCCAGCCCTGCCAGCATTTTTAATGCCGTGGACTTGCCCGCCCCGTTCCTTCCGATAAATCCGTAAATATCGCCCTGACGCACCGTCATGGACAGCTGATCCACCGCCCGCTTTTTTCCGTATGACTTACAGAGCATTTTTGTCTGCACCACATCCATCGTCTCTTCCTCCCCTGCCTGAACCGTTGCTGACAGATTCTGCAAAGCACCGTTTTGCTTTGACACGGATATCATCTCACAGCGCGGTACAGAAATCGCAAAGAAAAGATAAAGAAAGTATTAATCATATTTCCGTTAATTTAAAGCCGATTCCCCAGACAGTCTGTATGTAATCCGGCGCGCCTGCCGCCCGCAGCTTCGCCCGGATATTGCTGATGTGCACGTTGATCGTTTTATCCTCAATGAACGCGTCCTGCTGCCATACCGCCTCATAAATTTCCTGTCGGGTGAACACCTTTTTGGGGCGGCGCGCCAACAGCTCCACGATGCCGAACTCATGCGCCGTCAGCTCCACCGCCTTTCCCTGTGCCAAAAGTCGCCTCGCCTGCATATCGATCGTCCATTCCCGAAAGAGGATCATTTCCTCCTGCTCCTGCCGCGCCCCTCTCTGATGGCGCAGCTGCACGAGAATGCGCGCCCACAGCTCCTCCAGCGCAAAGGGCTTGGTCATATAGTCGTCCGCGCCCGCCACCAAAAGCTCCACCTTGTCCTCCAGCGCGCCCTTCGCCGTCAGCACGATGACCGGAACCTGGCTGGTCCGGCGGATTTCCTCCACCAGCCTGTCGCCGGAAAGCCCTGGCAGCATCAAATCCACAAGCAGAAGATCAAACTCCTGCAGCTGCCATAAAAGCCGCCCCTCCGTCCCGGAAAAGGCCTGGGTCACACTGCATCCCTTTTGTGTCAAAAATGCCTCCGTCATATTGTTGATGTCCGTATCATCCTCAACCAGAAGAATTCTCGTCATAGTTCCTCCCGTCCTTGCTACCGCTCCTGCAAAAAGCCTCACTCCGCCTGTTTCTCTTCCTGTGCCCGGCGCGCCCATTTCCCACGGCTGTCCCCGATCGCCGGATTTTCCAGAAGCTGCCCCTCCTGCGCAAAACGCGAGCCATGGCAGGGACAATCCCAGCTATGCTCGGCGTCGTTCCATTTCAGCGCACAGCCCATATGAGGACACCTTTTTGTAGAAAAAACCATCATATCCGCCGCCGCTTCCAGCATGTTCGCCGCAAGCTGTTTCTTTTTCATGCGCCGCGCGGGAGAAAACACCGGCGCGAAGGGATTCTCGCGCTCCAGCACGTAATCCCGCAGAAGCTGCGCCGCCGCCATGGCGGAGGACATGCCCCATTTATTAAAGCCCGTCGCCGCAAACCATTCCTGCCGCCGCCCGCTGTAACGCCCGATATAAGGAATGCCGTCTAACGTCATGCAGTCCTGTGCCGCCCAGGCATACCGCTCCCGGGCATTGGGATAATATTTCCCGGCAAACTCCCGCAGCTTTTGCCAGCCACCCCCTGACTTTCCAGTCTTGTGCCCGCCGCCGCCCAGAAGCAAAAGTCCCTGCGCATTCCGAAAGGACAATCCGTTTTGCGCCTCGTCCACAAACATGCCCTGCACCTGCTGCGCCCCTTCCAGCGAAAGGACATAGGAGCGCTGCTGATACATTTTCATGAAGTAAAAGCCATGGGTATTCACGATCGGAAAATGAGTGGCAAAAATAATCTTCTCCGCGCTGATTGCAACCCCCTCCCGGGTCAATGCCTCCTGGTTTTTCACGGAAACAATGCAGGTATTTTCATAAATATGCAGCCCCGGCAATATCCCCCTCACAAAGGCGATCGGATCAAACTGCGCCTGATCGGGAAAGCGCACCGCGCCCACCACCGGAAACGGCAGCCCCAGAGCGTCCGCAAAGGAAGCCCGATAGCGCAGCTTTTCAAGCGCCCCAAGCTCCTGCTCCAGCTTTCTCTGCGCATTTTTGGAATACACATAGTTATCCTGATTTTCAAAGCCACAATCGATCCGCTCACAAAGCTCCCGGTATTTTTCCACCGCCTGACAATTTGCCCGCAGATACATGTCCGCAAGCTCCTCTCCCCACGAGGAGATCAATTTGTCGTAAATCAGTCCGTGCTGCGCCGTAATTTTAGCGGTCGTGTGCCCCGTCGTGCCCTGACAGATACGTCCGGCTTCCACAAGCGCGCACCCAACCCCTGCCTCCCGCAGAAAATGCGCACACAAAATGCCCGTCATTCCGCCTCCAATGACGAGCACTTCTGTCTGCATATCCTCTTTCAGCGCCGCATATTGAGGCAGCCGATTTTTATCTTCCCATTGTGACAGCATCCCAAAGCCCTCCACTGCAAGATTTCAGGGAATATTCGTAACAGCTCAGACGGCTCCAAACATTACAAATATTTCCTTTCTCTTCCAGTATGGGCGCTTTGCAACAGTTTATGCATGCTCCTCATTCACATGCTGCAATACCATCGCTGAGGTTCTCGGCATACGCATGCTCAGCTTTCCCGCCTCCACCTCATATTTGACCGGCTCCGTGTGGAATCCCTTTTCATTGGTAAATATCAGGCATGTGAGCTCCGCCTGGTTTGGAATGCCCAGCTCCCAGACGGAAATCTCCTGCTTGATCTCATGGTCGTTATTATTGATCAGCACCACGCTATGGCGGTCCTGCGTAAAACGCCCATAGGCGATAAAATTATGGTCTGAAGAAAGCCATTTTAAAGAGCCGCTCTTAAACTCTGCATTGTCCCGGTGCATCCAGATCGCCGCCCTGTGAAACTCGATGAGCCTGTGATCCTCCCTGCCCCAGGGATAGGTCCGCCGGTTATCCGGGTCCGTGAAGCCGCACAGCCCCGCCTCATCCCCATAATAGATCGTCGGCGCGCCCGGCCAGGTCATCTGTATCACAACCGCCTCCCGGAAAACTGCCGTATTGACATCCTGATTCGCCGCCTCCGGTCCTAAATTATTCGTGCGCCCCACCCTGCGGTTCGTCCGCGTCAGGAAACGGGAATGATCGTGATTGGAAAGCTCGTTCATCGCGGTATACCAGGAGGGCATCGCCATATTGGCACTGTGATAGCGCATGGAGTTAAAAAAATTATCCGCATTTCCTTCCATGTCCCCCCGCCGGTCGTCGCTGTGCTTTTCCATACCGGTCAAAAACCAGGTCACCGGCTCCATAAAGGCGTCATAGTTCATGACGGTATCCCACTGATCCCCCTGCAGCCAGGCGGAAGGATCCCCGTAATGCTCCGCAAGAATAATGGCGTTGGGATTCGCATCCTTTACCGCCTCCCGGAATTTCCTCCAGAATCTGTGGTTATGCTCCGGAGAGTAGCCCACATCCGCCGCCACGTCGATGCGCCAGCCATCCGCGCAAAAGGGCGGAGAAACCCACTTTCTCGCGATGTGCATGATGTACTCCTCCAGCTCCCTGGAGCCCTCATAATTGAGCTTGGGCAATGTATCATGCCCCCACCAGCCGTCATAGGTGGGGTTATAAGGAAATCTGTTCTGATCATGAAAGTTGAAATACTGCCGGTAAGGACTTTCACCCGACACATAGGCGCCCTTTTCATATCCGGCGGCATTTTCATAAATCCGCTCCCGGTCCAGCCACTTATTGAAGGAGCCGCAGTGATTAAACACGCCGTCCAAAATGACGCGCATGCCTCTCCTGTGCGCTTCCTTTACCACCTGAATGAACAGCTCGTCGCTGGCCTGCAGGTTTTCCGGATCTGTCGTCCGCGTGATATAGCGGTCCGCATGGGTATTATCCGTCTCCCAGTGTTCCAAAAGCCTGCCCTCATCCTTGACGATTTTTCCGTAATGCGGGTCAATATGGTCGTAATCCTGAATGTCGTATTTGTGATTAGAGGGGGAAACGAAAAGCGGGTTAAAATAAATCACCTCTACCCCCAGCGCTTCCAGATAATCCATTTTATCCAGAACGCCCTGCAGATCGCCGCCGTAAAAATTCCGCACATCCATCGCCGCCGGATACTGATACCAGTCCGCCACACGATGGCTCTTGTCCCCGATATACTGATATTCGTTATCCAGCACATCGTTGTCCGGATCACCGTTGCAAAAGCGGTCCACATAAATCTGATACATGACCGCCCCTTTCGCCCAATCCGGCGTCTCAAACCCCGGAATGATGACAAACCCATAGTGCTCATCCGGACGCTTCGCCACACCGCGGTAATCATAATAACAGACGATCGCTCCTGCCTGCACCTCAAAATAATAAGAAATTTTCTCATTATCGAGCTGCAGCTTTACCTCATAATAATCAAACAACGAGTCAGTTTCCGCTTTATACATCAGATACCGCTGCCCCTTGCAGATTAAAAAAACCCGGTCCACATTGCTCCGTCTGGTACGAAACCGGATTTTCACCTTCGTGTAAGGCATCGGCTCTGCCGGTATCACAAAATTTTCCGTCGTATCGCTGTAAAGTGCCCGCTTACTGAAAACCGGGCGCATCTCATTTACATACTGCCGTTCCCGAAACCAGCTGCCAAATTCCATAAAGTATATTCCCTTTCTGAAAACGGTCCGGTCCAAACAGGGCATCAAATCCGGAACAGATTTGATGCCCTGATCTTACCGCCGTATTTTATTTTATAACAGGATCCCTTGATTGGCAAGCCTTTCATGACAGAAAATCGTCACTCCGTGAGTTACTGTTTACACAGCCGGTTATAGAGCCACGCTCTGGCGGGATCAGAACCAGAGCCGGAAGCACTTGATTTCAAACGGACCAAATTCCGCCTTTATTTCATTTCCTTCCGTTTTTTCTTCATATTCCTCCAGCAGATTGCAGGCAGCATAGCGCTGTATGCCATAATCGGAGCCGAGCGTCATTGTGGCCCGTCCTCCAGTGCACTCATGCATGTGGATCACATAACCGTCTCCGTCCTCCGCCTGCTTTACGGCGTCAATCTTCACGGCGGCATTGTCCTTTGCAAGAAGCTGGCAGGCATGTCCCCCGATAGCGCCGGGCACGCACAGTGCGGGCTGGTTTAAGGCAATTCCCTGTGTGATGGTCTCCTGTCCGAGCGCGCCCGCATGAGGCAACAGCGCATAGGTGAAGGTATGCGCTCCCATATCCGCCTCTGTGTCAGGATTTTTGGAGCTGGTCAGTAAAGAAAGCCCCATCACATTTTCCCGGATTCCGTAGCCGTATTTGCAGTCATTCAAGAGGCTGACCCCGTAATTGCTCTCGGACAGATCCGCCCACTTATGGCCGCATACCTCAAATCTCGCCCAATCCCAGCTGGTGTTCCAGTGCGTAGGCCTTTCCACATGACCAAACTGTATGTCATAGGAAGCCTTCGTGGAACGGATATCCACCTCAAACAGCGTTTTTAACAGCCGGTGATCCTCGTGCCAGTCCACATTTGTCACAAAATCGATTCTGCGGTCGCCCGCATATACGGTCAAATCCTGCTCGATTACGGATGCGCGATAGCGATAGGTGAAGCGAAGCTTCATGCGCAGCGGTCCGTCCTCTGTGCAGACAATGCTGCATGCCGGAATATCCTCATATTTCTGGGTGTAATAAATATCGATATCCCAGGCGTCGTAGTTCATGGGCTTATCTTCGTAGATGCGCAGCACATTTCCTTTGCCCTTTAGCACCTGTCTGCCATTCTCCTTATCCCACAGGCAGGTGAGAGCCCCGCTCTCATCCCACGCGATCCTGTAAACGGGCGTATCCAGACAGCGTCCCGCAAGGTCAAGGGCGAAAGGACTTTCCTGCTTTGCGCTCAACCCTTCCGTAAAATGGACGGAAGCGGCAGACAGAGGGCGCAGCGCCGTTTTCACAAGCCAACCGCCATCCGTTCTCTGCGCCGGCAGCGCCGTTTTATTCTCATCCATAAAAATACCCTCTCTGTTTTCGGGCACAAAAACGAGCTCTTCTGCATCGATATCCGCAAAGCGGAACAGGTTAAAGCAATCCTCCTTTTTCTCCAAAAGGGTATTGCAGGCTCCCTCCTGCATTTTCGCCACTTCTTCCCACAGTACAGCGTATTCCTGATCCGTATCCTCATATACCTCCCGGATGGAAGAGCCGGGTATGATATCGTGGAACTGATCCCGCAGAACCGTTTCCCAGCAGTCATGGATTCTGTCCGCCTCAAAGACGCCGCCGGCCAGCCTGGCCAGCACGGAAAGCCACTCCAGCTGCCCCAGCGCAAATTCCAGCTTCCGGTTGTGACGTTTATTGCGCGCCTGAGAGGTATAGGTGCCGCGGTGATATTCCAGATACAGCTCTCCGTCCCAGACCGGCACATAACGGTCCGTATTTTCCACATTTTCATGGATCTTTTCAAAAAATTCCTGCGCCTTTGCAGGCTTGACGTTCGGAATGCCCGGAATGCGGTTGATGGCGCGGATATTTTCCACCATATCCCGGTTGGTGCCGCCGCCTCCGTCGCCATAGCCGTAGGAAATCAGCACCTCCCGGCTCAAATCCTTATTCTTGAATTTCTTCCAGGAACCGATGATCGTCTCCGCCGTGATCTCCCCGTTGTAGGTGGACCCTCTGTCCGTAAAGGAGCCGCCCGGAGAAGGCACATCCACAAAATAGGTCAGCATCCGGGTTCCGTCAATGCCCCGCCACCAGAACAGGTCGTTGGGAACGGTGTTGTACTGGTTCCAGCTGATCTTGGTGGTCATGAAGGTGGTCAGCCCACACAGCTTCATGATCTGCGGCAGCGCCCAGCTGTAGCCGAACACGTCCGGCAGCCATAAAAAGTGGCTCTTTGTGCCGAATTCCTCCTCGACAAACCGGATTCCGTACAAAAACTGGCGCGCAAGGCTTTCTCCCGATGTCACGTTGCAGTCCGCTTCCAGCCACATGCCGCCGTCCGCTTCCCAGCGTCCCTCCGCTACCCGCTGTTTGATCCCTTCATAAACGGCAGGGCTGTCCTTTTTGATAAATTTGTACAGCTGCGGCTGCGTCTGTAAAAAATGATACTCCGGATATGCCTCCATCAGGCGCAGCACCGTGGAAAAGGAACGCTGTGCCTTTTCCCGGGTATGCTTTAACCGCCACAGCCAGGATACGTCGATATGGGTATGTCCGATGGCATAGACGGTGGCTGCGCTGTTCTTCGGCATTTTTTCCAGCCCGTCTTTTAAATACGTCAGCGCCTCTGCTCCTGTGGCGGGCAGCCTGTCGCTGTCCCAGTCCAGCATGGCAAGGGTCCGGTCCAGCAGCCCGGTCAGCGCGATCCTGTCTGCACTGTCCTGCCCCATATGGGGAAGCCCCTCCGTAATGGCAAGGCTCAGATAGTACAGCTCGTCCAAAGCAACGTCCAGATAGCCGATTTTGGCATCCCCGAGCCTGTGATACTGCGTCCGCACAGGACCGCCGCCCTCCAGTCCCGACCACAAAAGGAAGGTCAGCCTTATTTTCTGTCCCGCAAAGGGCGCAAGAACCACCTCCCTGTGATTGGAATCCACCCCCTGCCAGGGCTCGCCGTTGATATACAGCAGGGATTCAAAGCCGCTGTTTCCGCCGCCTCCGGTTCTTCCAAAGTCAAAATATCCCATCACCGAAAAGCCCTCTTTGGCTTCCGGCACTCTGACCTCCCGCTCCATCCAGATATAGCGGTCGCGCCCGGCAAATTCATCCCCCAGCCGGATGGTATCGCCCGTAAAGGGCGCGGGGCATTCCGTGTACACCGTATTCGGGTCCTGACCGCCTTCCTTTACATAAAACCAGTCGATCGGGCTCATTTCGCCCCATCTGCGGTTTCGCAGCTCCTGCGCGCGCCGCATGAATTTTTCCTGTTCAAAAAACATGATTTGTCCCCTTTCTTATTTTCCATAAATTTTATTGCCGGATTATGCGCAATTTCCCGAAGGCACGCTCCCATTTCACCTCGATTGTGCCTGCCGCGGTCCGGATGGAGCCCTCCGCCCATTCCAGAGAGGTAATTGAGGCCGGTTTGATCTCATAATCGGTAAAGCCGCAGCTTCCCTCCTTTTGCCGGATGCCCAGAATTTCGGTGAACAATACCTTTACCACAGCTCCGAACATCGGATGGTCATGGGAATCTCTACCGTCCCAGTCCTCCCACAGGGTCGTGGCGCCGCTCTCCATCATATGGGCGAAGGATGCCGGACCAGGGCCTGTCAGCAATTGAATCGCCAGATCCCCTTCCCCCTCTGCAAACAGCCTTTCAATGAGCACGGGCGTGCCGAAAATACCCGTATCCAGCCTGCCACGCGACCGGTATGCGGACACCAGATTTCTCTTCGTCCGTTCATCTCCCAGCCCCAGATTCAGCGCAAACGCGTTGCCCCCTCCGATCCCTTCCGCAAAATCCCCGGTGCTTTGATCATACCAGGCGTTGGAAAACGCCCGCAGACTCCTCTCGATGCGCTCCCCTGTCCAGACAGGCGCTTCCCTGTGCAGAATCTCCGCCATCCGCTTAAGCGCGCGCAGCCCCTGAATATAATAATAAGTATTCACAAAGGCCTCCGGCAGCATCCCCGTCTCTGAGGCGGGCGCGCACCACTCGCCCAGGCACCAGCCGCCTTCCTCCTCCCGCACCACAAGCCCTTCCTCGCAGCGGGAATCCATGTATTCCAGCCAGCGGATGACGGCGGGATACCCCTCTGTCAAAAGCGCGGTATCGCCGTATACCTGATAATAGCTCATGGGAACCACATATACCGCGCTGCCCCAGCCGCCCGGTCCGCCGCCTCCGCCCAGAAACGGCGCGGTGTGGGGAATATGTCCGGTATCCGCCCCCTGGCTGTCCAGAATATCCTGATACCATTTCTCATAGAGTCCCTTCGCATCAAACAGCATCATCGCCGTTTCCGCCGTCAGCTGTCCGTCCCCGGTATATCCCAGCCGTTCCCGGTGCGGACAATCCGACGGAATGCAGCCATGATAGTTGTTCGTCTGCGTCCGGATATAGGCATCGTATAGCCAGTTTAAGACCGGATCGGAGCATCGGAAGGAAGAAGTCACAGGCACATCCGTGCACACCACGGACACGGATACCGCCTCACCCGGACCCTCCACCTCAAAATACCGGAAAGCGTGCCAGCAAAACAAGGGATGCGCCACCCTTTCCACTCCATCGCAGATATAACGGTCCTCCTGAATCTGCCGTTTTCCGCCGGCAGACGCAAAATCCAGCTCCCGCCCGTCCGCCGTAAGCTCTTCGCTGTGCCTGATCCGGATCTCTTCCCCGCGCTTTCCCTTACAGCGTATGGTTACCCATCCGGCAATGTTCTCCCCACAGTCATAGAGCGCCCTTTCTCCGGCTTTTTCCAGCAATACGGGCGTTATGCCGCGCAGCACCCGGTCCGGCGGACATGTCTGCCGGGTAAGCTGCGCCTGCGGCGCATGGACCGGCCTTGACGCTGCCCAGCCCCCGGGCGCTGCGCCCACGCTGCACCAGTCCTCCTGCCAAAGCCTGATATCCTGTGTTTCCCCATAAAAAAGATTGTTCTCCACCAGCTCTCCCGGCTTCCAAAGAGTTTGCGGATCGCTCTCCAAAAAGAGCTCCTCCCTGTCCCGATACTTTATCATAAGCTCAAACCGAAGCTTTGGCAATCCAAAAATGAACTTTCCTTCCGCAATCCGCTTCGTCTGATGATACCAGCCGTTGCCCAGCCGGATTCCCAGCACGTTCTCCCCCTCCCTCAGATAGGGCAGCAGATCAAAGACCAGATACAGACATCGATAACCGGAACGCTCCTCCCACACCGGATATGTGGTTTCACATCCCAGAACCGAAGCGTAATTCGTCATCGCGGGCGCAAACTCCTGATTTCCCACCCGTTTTCCGTTGACATATAATAAAAAGTACCCGAGCCCACAGATCTCCAGCGTCGCCGAAGCAGGACGCTCCTTTAATGAAAAGCTTCTCCGAAACAGCGGCGCGTCGCAATCCGCCCCGCCCTGTATCCAATGTGTGTTCTGCATAAGCAGCCTCCTTGTTATAGAAAACGACAAGCTTTTTGTCGTTTCCTATCGTTTATCGTGCCCTGCTGCGCTTTTGAAATGCGCCGCACTGTCCGGGACACATTGTCCCACTTTTTTCGATCGCCTACGCCAGATATTCCTTCGGCGTTTTCCCGGTATAGTCTTTAAAAATTTTCAGAAAATATCCGTAATTTTTAAAGCCGCATCGGCTGACCACATCCTTTAAGGGCAGGTTTTCCCGTAAAAGCCCGATGGCATACTCCACCCGGATGCCGTTTAAATATTCCGTAAAGGTTTTTCCGGTTTCCTCATGAAACAGACGGCTTAAATAGGAGCTGTTCGCGCCGACCCCCGCCGCCGTATCGCTCAGACCGATCGGCTCATGGCAATGCTCCTTCATGTAACGAATGGCGCTGTTTACAAGCGCAGAATAGCTATCCTGGCTGTTTTGCGCGATTTCCCGCAGCACATTCCGGTACAGCCCGGACACGCTCGCCGCCAGCGTCTCCCTGCTTTTTCCCTTTGAATATTCAAAAAGCTGCACGTTTTTGGGCACAAAGTCCAGGCTGATCTCATATTCCACCGAAATCCGTTCCAAAAGCTCTAAAAGCTCCCGCGTGACCATCAGGCAGGAGGCCTGTTCCCTGTCCGCGATCCCGGCATAGATTTCACGCACCAGCTTTTCCGCCAGCTCTGCGTCCTTTTGGTCGATCGCGGATAAAAGGCGGTTTTGCTGCCCGATCGTCATCGCCAGCGGCAGCGCCGCGTAATCCGCCTCCTCCCTGTCCTCCTCCAGCTTATGCAGCACGAAGGAGCGGAGCGCGTTGTCGGAGAAAAAGGGCGGGCACACCTGCATGGAAACGGAAACGCCGTATATCCGCCGGACGCTGTCGCTGCCCCCGATCCGGCTGTTTTCCGTCTTCTCCCGGATGCCGGCTTCCGATATTTCATCATAAAACCGATAGAGAATCAAAAGCCTGCCGCCCCTTACGTCAATCGCCAGAACGTCCATTTTTTCTTCCGTACCGTCTTCAAAGATCCGGCAGATTCCCTCCGTCACATTCGCCCGCTCTGCCTCCGGATAGTTGGAAAGTCCCGTCGCCTGCGCCAGCACCACCACCTTGCGCGCATTATCAGAGGTGAAGGGATTTTCCCCGTCCGCCAAAAGCCAGTCCGCCGCCTGCCGGCGCAGCTCCCTTTTTAATTCCCACGGAGATACCCGGGCAAGCCGCGCCTCGATATTCTCCAGCGTCCGAAAAAGGCTTTCCTCCGTCAGCCTGGATTTTAAAATATAGTCGTGCGCGCCGTTTTTCAAAATCTGCCTCACATAATCATAGTCATCGAAGCTGCTCACCGCCACCATGGAAATCCGCGGGTACTTCCCCGCGATCATGCCGGAGAGCACGACGCCGTTTTTTCCCGGCATGGACACGTCCAGAATGACCACATCCACCTCTTTTTTCCCCAGAAACGCCATCGCTTCATCGGCGCTCTGCGCCTGTCCTGCAAGAAGGAACCTGCCCTTTTTCCAAAACTCCATGCTGTCGATATAGCTGCGGAACACCTTTTCATCATCCACGATCAAAACCGAAAGTCCCATCTTCTCCTCCCCTGGCCGGAAGCGTCAGCTCCACACACGTAAACATCCCTTCACAGCTGTAAATCGTACCGCCATATTCCTCGCCGTAGATCAGCCGGATCCGGTTCATGACGTTGGCAAAGCCGACCCGGCGGAAGCCGGATTTGTCCGTTTTGCGCACCTCCGATAAAAGCTGCTCGATTTTTTCCTGGCTCATCCCTTTTCCGTTATCCATGATTTTGGCGATCACCCTGTCCTCCTGCCGGCATATTTTGATCTGAATCACCCCGCCGCTTTCCCGGGTGGAAATGCCGTGAATCAGCGCGTTTTCCACGACAGGCTGCAAAAGGAGCTTCGGAATCCGCCACGCCCAGAGCTGCTCGTCCACATCCCAGAGCAGCCTAAAATCCCCCCGGTATTTAAAGCGTTCGATCGTGATATAGTTCTCAATGTATTCCCGCTCCTCCCACAGCGTGATGAACTCGTTTCGATCCGACAGCACGCTGCGCAAAAGCTCGGACAGCGCGCCCGCCACCCGTTCGATCTCCCCTTCCCTGCGCATGTGTGCGACATGCTGGATGCTGTCAATGGAATTGTAGAGAAAATGGGGCTCTATCTGCGTCGCCAGAACGCTCTGCTGCGCCTCCCGCTTCAGCTTTTCCTTCTGGCGCACCTCCTCCAAAAGCGCCCGGATCCGTTCCACCATATCGTTAAAGGACCGGGACAAAACGCCGATTTCATCCTGGGTGCGCACCTCGGCGCGCACCATCAAATTGCCGCTCTGAATTTCCTCCATGCTTTCCATCAGCCTGTGCAGATTTGCGCAGAGCCTGCCCGAAAAATAGAACGCCGCCGCTGCCGCAAACAGCACCGCCCCTGCGCCGATCAGAAAAAACTGCCGGCGCAGCGCGTTCGCATCCTTTAACAGGGACCGGTACGGCATCAGGCTGATCGTGGACATGCCGCCCTTTCCCACACCGTATCCGATATAATACTGTCTTTCCCCATTCCAGTCCAGATAGCCGGTTCCCGCGTTTTTATCGCGGACCTGCTCATAAAGCGCGTCCTCCCCGCCGGTTTCTTCGACATTCGTATAAAACAGATCTCCTTCGGGACCATAAATGTAAATATCCGCTTCCTTGAGGGGGTCGATCTGGTAAGCGCCGGTCAGACTTTCATAATTTAACTTGACCATGTTCATGCCCACCGTTTCTCCCGCATCGATGACGGGTCTGCAAAATAGAACATCTCCCGCCTGCCGGTCAAACAGGATGCCCGCCTTGCGGAGCGCCAGCGCTTTTTGCATGACCGGCATTTTCATATCCTTTTTCATGATCAGATCGCTGCTGGCCTGGTAGATCCGCCCTTCCTTCGTCACCAGCAGAATGTTGTCAATGTAATCCTTCTGACTCATCAGGCCGTTTAAAAAGCTGCGCATCCGTTTCTTTTGCTGATAGTCCGCATAGGAGGCTTCCTTTCTCGCATCTCCCATGCCCGGCAGGATCACCTCCTGCTCGGTCACGACGGAGAGGGATATTTTTCCCGCTTCCTCCAGCATGCTGTTGAAATTCCGGTCCGCGAAGGAAATGTACTGCGTCATGTATCGTTCCGTCGTCTTTTTGATTGTGTTGATTTCCGCGTAGTAGGATATGAGCAGCGATGCTACCGTGGTGCCCAGCGCGATCGCGAGGCATATCAAAAGTATTTTTGTCTGAATCGAGTGGATTCCCACCCGTTTCGGTCTTTCTTTTCCCATATGGTTTCCTCCGGGGGGCTGTTGGCAATACGGGGGGCGGATATGCAGGGGGACCGGCAGGAGCAGAGGACGGAGTGGGCGGGGAGCCGGGAGGCGGCAGGGACGGAATGTATTTGTTCCTGGGGACGCTTTCGCTCGAAAAACACGCAGCGGTTCGTAGCGCTGCAAAGGACGCAGCGCAAGAACCGGCGTGTTTTTAACGCCCCTGGAAGCAAACACATTCCGTCCCTGCCGCCTCCCGGCTCCCCGCCCACTCCGTCCTCTGTTCCTGCCTCCATGGTATCCGGAGAGTATTGCCAATTTAAACGGTGTATATAACTGTGAAAATAATGCAGGCTCCATGTAACAGTTCAGACCTGACCGAACTGTTACGGCTCCATGGTATTGTCGTTAGACAGGTATCTTGCTTTTCACAGTTATTTGACAGCTTTATCACAATCTTATCACATATTCATCACTTTTGCTTCATTCTTTTTGCGTAAAATTCTGGTAAATGCTACAAGGTGGCAGGCATGGTCCGTTTTGTTCACTTGCCTGATGCCGGACAAATTAAGGAGGTCATGTTTAAAAATGAAGACGAAGAAACTTTTTGTGGCAAATCATGTGATTGCCGGTGCGATTGCGGTTGCGCTGTTGTGGCTGATGCTTGTGCCCATGAAGGGGCAGGCTGCGGAGGGCTTTTCCCTTTATACGGAGACGCCGGGAATCCGGGTGACGGCGGGGGATTCTGTCAGCTTCGCTTTGCATCTGGCGGGAGGAAACGCGGCGGGGCAGGATGTTTCGCTGAGCGTGGCGTCCATGCCGGATGGCTTTAGCGGGTTTTTCAAGAGCGGCAGCTATGAAGTGTCCAAAATACATGCCAGCGGCGACGGTTCGGACACGATCGCGACGTTTCAGGTGACGGTGCCTTCCGAAGCGGCGGAGGGCGTACATACGATCAGGGTGCGCGCCGTTTCCGAGGCGGGGCTGGAGGATGAGCTGGCGCTGGAGCTGACGGTCAGCGGGCTGGAATCCGGAGAGAGCAATTTTTACGTGGAATATCCCGATCAGGAGGGCGTTTCCGGAACTTCCTTTTCCTATTCCACTACAATCGCCAACAACACCTTAACCACGCAGAATTATAACTTCTCCTCCAACGCGCCGGAGGGCTGGCAGGTTTCCTTTGTCAGCAATTCCACACAGGTTTCCAGCCTGGAGGTGGAATCCGGACAGAGCAGCGCCGTCACGATCACGGTCACGCCGCCTGACATGGTGGATGCCGGCGCCTATCAGATCGGCTGTGCTGCCACCTCCGCCAAGGAGCAGCTTTCTACCGATTTAAACGTCACGATTCTGGGCGCTTATGACATGGAGCTTTCCACCGTTGACGGACGCCTTTCCTTCGACGCTTATGCCAAAAAAGCATCCGACGTCACGCTCAAGGTGACAAACAGCGGAAATATCGATCTGGAAAATATTTCCCTTTCTTCCTCTGCGCCATCCGGCTGGGAGGTTTCCTTTGACAGCTCCACCATCGACAGTCTGGAAGCGGGCGCTTCTGCGGAAATTACCGCCCATATCACGCCCGGGGACAACGCGCTGACCGGGGATTATGTGACGATTATCAGCGCTTCCTGCGCGAACCGTTCTGACACGGCAGAGTTCCGTGTGACCGTAAAAACCCAGACCGGCTGGGGCATCTTTGCCATCGTAATCATCCTCGCCGTTGTCGCAGGTCTGTATTATGTCATGAAAAAATATGGCAGGAGGTAGGCCATGGAAGCTTCCAGAAACAGTATGCCCGCCGTCATTGAAACGGTGGGATTAACCAAAAAATACGGCGATCTGACCGCAGTGGACCATCTGGATCTGACCGTTTATCAGGGCGAGGTGTTCGGGCTTTTGGGTCCCAACGGCGCTGGAAAAACGACCACCACGCTGATGCTTCTGGGTCTGACCGAGCCGGACGAAGGGCACGCCTTCATCAACGGTATGGACTGCACAAGGGATGCCCTGTCCGTCAAAAAAACCGTCGGATACCTGCCGGACAACGTAGGCTTTTACGCAACGATGACAGGCCGGGAAAACCTGCGTTTCATGGGCAGGCTGAACGGGCTTTCCGGAGAGGAGCTGGAGGCGCGGATTGATGAGCTGCTTTTGCGGGTCAATATGACAGAGGCGGCGGACAAAAAGACGGGCGCCTATTCCCGGGGCATGCGGCAGCGTCTTGGCATCGCCGACGTGCTGATGAAGGACCCGGCGATCATCATCATGGACGAACCCACACTGGGCATCGATCCGGAGGGCGTCCGGGAGCTGATGTGGCTGATCCGCGATCTGGCGGAACGGGACAAACGCACCATTTTGCTGTCCTCTCACCAGCTTCATCAGGTTCAGCAGGTTTGCGACCGCATGGGCATTTTCGTACAGGGAAATATGATCGCCTGCGGCACGCTGGAGGAGCTGGGCAGCCAGATCAATCACGACGGCGTCCACACGCTGGAGCTGTCCGTCTATCCGGACAATATCAGAGTACAACAGATTTTACACGCGCAAAAGAGCGTGCTGGACATAACCAGAAATTCCGACCTTTATATCATTCATTCCGCCTTTGATCTGCGCAGAGCGCTGGCAAAGGAGCTTGCGGATCAGGGCTATACGATCATGCACCTGCGGCAGGCGGGCAGCGACCTGGATGAAATTTATCGGAAATACTTTGAAAAGGCAGGTGAGCAAGATGGAACAGACCATACAGACAGCAAAACGCACGAAAAGAAATCCTCACGTCCTGAGGATACTGTTTGAAAAGGAAACGGCGGATTTCATCAATGGCAAACGGATGATTTTATTTGTGATATTGACCGCGCTGATCACCGTGACTGGCTTTTATGCCGCCGTCACCGGGCTGTCCGACGCGCTGGAGAGCGGCAGCTCTTCGGCAAGCTTTCTCTTTCTGAAGCTGTTTACGGTCAGCGCCAACTCCATCCCTTCCTATAATTCCCTCATGGCGCTGATGGGGCCCTTTATCGGCATTTTCATGGGCTTTGACGCGATCAACAGCGAACGGACGGAAGGGACCCTAAACCGTCTGGTCAGCCAGCCGCTTTACCGGGACAACATCATCATCGGCAAATTTCTGGCGGGCATTTTCCTGACGGCAATCATGGTGTTTTCCTCCGGTCTTCTGATCGCCGCCGTCGGGCTGATCGCCACCGGGCTCGTTCCCACGGGCGCAGAGCTTGCGCGGCTTCTCATCTATTTGTGTTTCTGCGTGATTTATATCGGCTTCTGGCTCGCCATGGCGATTTTATTTTCCACGGTCTGCAGACACGCCGCCACCTCGGCGCTCTCCTGCATCGCGGTCTGGCTGTTCTGCGCGATCTTCATCAGCCTGCTGGCAGGCATCATCGCCGACGCGTGCTATCCTGTGGGAGGCAATGACGTGCAGTCCATGCTCAACGAGGTAAAAAATTATACCTGCGAGCAAAATCTGAACCGCATTTCTCCTTACTACCTGTTCGGGGAAGCCACCGCTACGCTGTTAAATCCCGGCGTGCGCTCCGTCAACGCCGTCACCATGGCGCAGCTTTCCGGCGCGCTGTCCAGCACCCTGTCCGTGGGACAAAGCCTCCTGCTGGTGTGGCCTCATCTGACCGCGCTGGCGGCGCTGATGCTGGTCGCGTTTGCGGTTTCCTATGTTTCCTTTATGCGGCAGGAAATCCGATCCCGGTAGAAAGCTTCCTCTTTCCGCTTACATTCCCTGTTCTGCCCGGTTCAATGTCTTTTTGGCTTTCGGCGATACCGGGAATGGAGGCAGGAAGCGATAGCAGGGGGCGTGAACGGGGCGGAGCACCGGGCGATGCGTGGCGGGAGCCGGCGAAGGGGCAGGCGG
>CAJUEL010000024.1 GCA_910585455.1 uncultured Eisenbergiella sp.
TGCTTTTTGCACAATTCAGGTATTGACAAAAGTCACTACATAACAGTTCAGACAGCAATGCCATTTGGTTGGGTAACGGGGACGGAGCAGGGAACCGGCAACGGGCACGGGAACGGGAACGGAACCCGTTCAGGAGGGAACAGGCTGTTTGGGAACGCTTTATCCGGGGTAGAGAAATTTCCAAAACAGTCTGAGATTCCTGCAACGGGGCGGTTCCTTTTCACGGGGTGGGGAGCACAACAGGAAGGGACAGACGGGGCAACGGGCGGCGACCGGATGGGCGGGAGAACACAGACTGTTTCCTGACGCTGTATCCGAAACGGAGAAATTCCCAAAATGGCCGGATATTCCTGGGACAGGGCGCAAAACTGTCTGAACGCAGTGAGTTTTTTTGTGCCCTGTCCCGTTCAGGAATAGCCGGTCATTTTGTGGAATTTCCCGCTTCGGATAATGCGGCTGAAAACAGTCTGCGTTCTCCCGCCCATCCGGTCGCCGCCCGTTGCCCCGTCTGTCCCTTCCTGTTGTGCTCCCCACCCCGTGAAAAGGAACCTGGGGCGCAATATTGCCCGGACTGTTTCTTTTTCTCTGTTGCAATTTTCCCATGGTCGTGCTAGACTGATAGCAAGCATAAATTTCTCTGAATCCGATGATTTCTGTTTTCTCATGCGGAGCGACAATGACAATTTTTGCGTCCGCGATTCATCCCGGAAACTCTATGCTTACGATTCCATTTCACAGGCAGGAGCAGCCGGATGAAGGGGCTGCTTTTGGCGATTTCCATTTCACGAAAGGAGCGCTCTATGACAGAAACAAATGTTTTGAGAAACCAGAAGGATACGGTATTCCGGATGCTATACCGGGACAAAGGGGAGCTTTTAAAGCTTTACAATGCACTAAACGGAACCACATATGCCGACCCGGACGGGTTGGAGGTCTGGACGCTGGACAATGCAATTTTCATGAACGTAAAAAATGATGTTTCCTTTTTGCTCCATTCAGAGCTGAATCTGTACGAGCATCAGGCATCCTTTAATCCAAACATGCCCTTACGGGATCTTCTTTACGTGGCACGGCAGCTGGAAAAATATGTTCGGAAGGAATCCCTGTATTCCTCTAAATTGATCCAGATTCCTGTCCCCCGTTTTGTGGTTTTCTATAACGGAATGGCGAATCAGCCCGAGAAGCGCCTTTTGAAGCTGTCGGATGCCTATGAAAAGAAAATAAAGCGCCCCGAACTGGAACTGACGGTGCTGATGCTCAACATCAATGCCGGAAAAAATCCGAAAATTTTAAAAAAATGCAAAACTCTGCAGGAATACAGCATCTATGTAGAACGCGTGCGGCAGCACGCAAAACAGATGCCTCCCGGTGACGCCGTCCGGCTCGCCGTGGACGAATGCATCCGGGACGGTGTGTTGTCCGAATTCCTGCTGGCACAAAAAGCGGAGGTGATCGCGATGTCCATTTTTGAATACGACGAAGAGGTCGAGCTGGCCAAAATCCGGCGGGACGAATATGAACTTGGCTGGGAAGCAGGCATTACAAAAGGCGAACTAAAAAAGCTCATCCAGCAATCCTGCAAGAAGCTCCAAAAGGGCAAAAATGCAGAGCAGATAGCAGAAATTCTGGAAGAATCTCCCGGGCTGATCGCCCGCATCTGCCGGACCGCCGCCTCCTTTGCTCCCGATTATGACTGCGACAAAATCCTGGAAGCGCTCTCCGAATCGGATGCTTCCTGACAATGACAGATAAAACCATCATAAAGCTGTTTCCTCCTGCCTCCACCAGCGCCGGGCGGATCCGCCGGCGCCGCATCTGACCGTGGATACATGCTTCTGGCAAGCGACAGCAATGGTTTTTTGCACCTGACAAATATATGCCCGCAAGGGCACAGAAAAGGAGAAAACACTATGGTTAAACTCACACCCCCCATGGGCTGGAATTCCTGGAACACCTTTGGGGCAGACATCAACGAAGCGCTGATTTTTGAAACTGCGGACAAAATGGCAGAGAGCGGTCTTTTGGCATGCGGCTATGATTATCTGGTCATCGACGACTGCTGGTCCTTAAAAGAGCGGGACGAACAGGACAGGCTCGTGCCCGATCCGGTCAAATTTCCTCACGGCATGAAAGCGGTTGCCGACTATGTCCATGCAAAGGGGCTGAAATTCGGCATGTACTCCTGCGCCGGCAACCTGACCTGTGCGGGCTACCCGGGCAGCTTTGAGCATGAATTCATCGATGCCGCCACCTTTGCCGAATGGGGCGTGGATTTCTTAAAATACGACTACTGCTATCACAGCAACATCATTCCCGGCGAATATCTGTACCGGCGCATGGGGCTGGCCCTGGAAAACTGCGGCAGGGATATCCTGTTCTCCGCCTGCTCCTGGGGCATAGACGAAACTCACACCTGGATCAAGACCTCCTCCGCCTCCATGTGGCGCTCCACCGGCGACATCGTGGACACCTGGGAATCCGTCAAGAGTCTTGCCGCGCAGCAGAAAGCGCTCCATCCTTACAACGGCGTAGGCTGCTTTAACGATATGGACATGCTGATCGTGGGCATGCACGGCAAGGGCAATGTGGGCTTCCAGGGCTGCAGCGACATCCAGTACCGGACCCACTTCTCCCTGTGGGCGTTTCTTTCTTCCCCGCTGATGATCGGCTGCGATATCCGGGACATGAGCCCCGAAACGCTCTCCACCCTGACCAACCGGGATATCATCGCCATCAATCAGGATCCCGGCTGCCGCCAGCCTTATCCGCTGCAGGGCATCTGGCGGGATGACAACCTCATCGCCTATGCGAAAAACCTCACGGGCGGCGATATTGCCATCGGCTTCTTTAACTTAAGCGCGGATAAGGCGACCGCGCGCCTGAACCTGGACGAGCTGGGACTACCCCACAGCACCCATAAAACTCTCTCCATGAAGGAGATCTGGACACAGAAGGACGCTCTTATCCGCAATGCCCATGTGGCATGGGAGCTGGAGCCCTATGATTGCGCCGTTTTCCGCGCCAAAGTGGTGGATTTGGCATGAGCGTCTGCATGCGCTGCGGCAGGGAATTGACCTTCAACGAAATCGGTGCACATAAGAAATTTATCAACCGGGGAAGCACCTCCTTTTTCTGCAAAACCTGTCTCGCCAAATGGCTGGACGTCCCCGAGGAAAAAATTGATCAGAAAATTGAACAGTTTAAGAGACAGGGCTGCACGCTATTCGTGTAGCCCGTCTTTTTATACGCCAGAAGCCTTCATTTTCTGCGCGGGACTTTTTACAAATTGTTAAATATATACATAAAGTGGAGAAAATTGACATTGCTGCAAATACAAAAATCATATAAAGTAGAATTAAAAACAAATATTGTTATGCACTTATTCTGTCAACACATAAAAAAAGGGAGGTACACACATCATGACGTATTGGAACTATACGGGGGACGGTTTCTGGGAACTTCATGACGCGGACAAAAAAATTCTGAAGGCCCATGCCCGCGCGCAGGATACGCAGGGGCGCAGAATCGACACGCGCACCTGCGCCCTGACCGGGCAGGAAAAGCAGGGAAATGTGCTGATTCTGCATTTTGCGGGGGACGAAGGGCTGCTCCTCACAGAGCGCCTTGGCGTGACCGACGGCGGCATGGCATGGGCGGACTGCACGCTGCAGGCCGCCGACGGACAGACGGTACACACCAGGAGCCTTGCGCCGCTGGTATTTTCTGCCCCGGGCACACAGGCGGATGAGGCTTCGCCCGCCATCTGGAAGGATCTGTGGATCAAAATGCTGGCTGTCCCTTACGACAACACCATGTGGCTGCGCTATGAGGCGCTGCCGCTGCGCGCCGGACGAAAAAGCTATGACCTGACCGTGCTTTACTCCGAAGACAGCCGGGAAGGCATTCTGGTTGGCGCGCTGGACTTCGACCGCTGGAAAAACGCTCTGGTCTGCTCCGCCACCGACGCAAACACCCTGGATGCCTGCTGCGGCATAGCGGATGAGGGAACCCACGACACCCAGCCCCACGGCGTCCTTTCCGGTCAGGCGGTCGCTTCCTCCCGCTTCTGCATCCTTTACGGCAGCGATTACAGAAGGCTTCTGGAGCGCTACGGAGATTTTCTCGCATCACAGCGGGCGCCCCTGCAATGGACCCAGGGCGTTCCCTTCGGCTTCAACAGCTGGGCCGGACTGGCATTTCGCCTCACCGAAGAGCGCTATGAAAAGAGCGGGGATTTTCTGCGGGAAGCGCTGATGCCCAACGGCTATCAAAACGGCGGACACACCTACGTGAATCTGGATGCAGGCTGGAACGTCATGTCTCCTGACCGCCTGATCGCCCAGGCACAAAGGCTTCATGACGCAGGACAAAAGGCGGGCATCTACGACGCGCCCTTCGCCTTTTTCGGAAAGGATCCCGATCAGGAAATTCCCGGCGTCCCCGGGCACCGCTTTGGCGAAATCCTTCTGCGGGATGAACAAAACCGTTTTCTGCCCAGGGTGGACGGCGCGATTCCCTATGACGTGACCCATCCGCTGTGGCGGCAAATGACGGCATACAAATTCGGCAATTTCGTGGAATGGAATTACGACTATGTAAAGGTGGATTTCATGACCCACGGCGGCATGGAGGGCAGGCACTATGACGAAGCGGTCGCCACAGGCAGACAGGCGATCAATCAGGGCTACGCCTTTTTAAACGATTTGCTTTCGGAAGAGAAAACCGGCAGACCCTTCTTCATCAGCCTGTCCATCGCCCCCATCTTCCCCTATGGCTACGGCCATGCCAGACGGGTATCCTGCGATGCCTTCGGCACCAGGCAGGATGTGGAATACGAATTGAATTCCCACACCTACGGTTGGTGGTTAAACGGCAGACTTTATCAGTATAACGACCCGGACCACATCGTGCTGTACAAAAGCTTCGGCATGGAACGTGAATGCACGGAGGGCGAAGCGCGGGCGCGCTATACCACAGCCGTAATCGGCGGCACGGTCATGATGCTCAGCGACGATTACGAATGCGACAAGGCAAGAGAACGGGCCAGACAGTTTGCATGCAACCCGGCAGTCAACCGCATCGCTGCCTCCCAGACCGCCTTTTTCCCGGCAGAATCCGCCCAATGCAGCGCCTCTGCCGCCTATACGGCCCTCATTGACGGCAGACAGTATGTCGCCCTGTTCCACTGGGCGGATCAAAAGGAGACCGTAGTATTGCGCGCGGACCGTGCCAGCCTGCCAAAGCAGGGCAGCTACCGGGATCTGTGGAGCGGCAAAGTATATTCCATGGAAGACGGGCTGCTGCAATGGCAGGCGGAGGGCTGCGACGCCCTTTTGCTGGAAATGTGCGCCGCAAGGCATACGGTATGACGCTTTATAACGAATCTTTTTCATCTCTCACCATATAAGGAGGAAACCGACTATGATGCTGCAGGAACTGGTAGATCGCCCGCTGGAGGCAAGAAAGCTCTGGAAAGGCATGGAACCGCCCCGGATTGTGCTGCGGGAGGAATGCGGACATGCCGCCGCAGAGCTGTTTGAAGACGGAACTTTTTTCTACATCAAAGACGGCGAACGGATCCGGCACGGCTTTTCCACCGCCGATACTGTTGACGGAAATACCGTCAGCACGAAAACGGCCGCGCTGCAAAGCCGGGAGGTGACCGCCGTAAGGGACTGCCTGGGCGACGGGAAACGGATTGTGAGCGTTTACCGGGAAAAGGGGCTCACGCTCCGGCAGGAGCTGACTCTGTATCCGGAAGGGGAGCTGACGGTACAAATCTTCCTGCAAAAGGATGAGGAAGCTGTACGCAGCCGCTACATGGTCCCTTTTTTCGCCCCATATCCGGACGCCAGCGGAAAAGCGCTCTTTTTGTCGCTGGACCAGAAAATGCTGCTGGTTCCCTACGACAACGATATGTGGCTTCGCTATGAATCCTGCGTGCCTGCCGCAGGCAGACCCAGCTATGACGTCACAGCCATCTATGATGAAAAAACGCTGGAGGGCATGGTGATCGGCGCGTTGGATTTTGATGTGTGGAAAAACGCGATCCGCTGGAATCCCCACGACGCCCGCAGCGTCATCGCTCTTTGCGGCATCGCGGACGGCGGCACCCACGACGTATGCCCCCATGGCATTGTGGAGGGCAGGGAGGTTGCCTCCTCCCGCTTTGTCCTGAGCTGGCATGCCGACATCCGCAAGGGTCTGGAGCATTACGGCGACCTCTGCGCAAGGGTACGCCCCGCCAGACCCTGGAATTCTGCAAAGGTTCCTTTTGGCTGGAACAGCTATGCGGCGCTCGGCGGCACGCTGCAAATAGAGCACTGGAAACAGGCGGGCGAATTCATGAAGGAATCGCTTCCCCATTATGCGGACGCAGACGGCGTGACCTATGTCAATCTGGACGGCGCATTCGGGCTGGACCATGAACGGATCCGGGAAATCATCAAAGAAATCCATGCCCGCGGGCAAAAGGCCGGCTGGTACGCCGCCCCCTGCAACTGCCCCGCCGCGCTCGCAGATTTTCCTTTAAAGGGAACCGGCCTTACCGTCAGGGATCTCTTTTTAAAGGACGATGCCGGGAATGTGCTTCCCGCCGCCGACAATACGGTGCCCTTTGACGTCACCCATCCGGCATGGGAGGCCTATGCGCGGAAAAATATCCGGATCCTGACGGACCTGGGGGTGGACTATATCAAGCTCGACTTTTTAAGCCACGCCTCCGTAGAGGGAAACCACTATGAGAAAAACGTGACAGGGCGCATGGCGATCGATCGGGTATACCGGCTGCTGGAGGAGGAAATCGGCCGCTGTGGGCGGGAAATCTTCGTCAGCCTTTCCATCGCGCCTCTCTTCCCTTATTTTCTGGGCAATGCCAGAAGATGCTGCTGTGATTCCTTCGGGCACTATGACGACGTGCGCTATGTATTGAACGCCCTCAATTTCGCCTGGTGGACCAACGGGCGCTTATACCGCTACAATGACCCGGACCATGTGCCGCTGTACCATTCCGTCATTGACGGCAGAGGCGTTTCCACCGAAAAGGAAGCGAAATCCAGATATTACTCCGCCGCCATTTCCGGCACCGTCATGATGCTTTCGGATAACTACGGACCGGCAGGAGATAAAGATATCATTGAACATGCCAGAAAACGCGCCAAAGCCATCGCCAACGATGAGGCGGTAAACGCGATCGCAAGGCTGGGAAAAGCCTTCGTGCCGGTGGACCTTTCCGACGGCGTCACGCCCTGTTATACCCTTTCCCATGAGGGAAGACACTATGCCGCCATGTTCAATTTTTCCGACAAGCCCTCCCGCCTGTCCTTCGACGCCCGGCGCGGCGGTCTGCCGCAAACAGGCTGCTTTGCCGATATTCACGGCGGAGAAAGAACGCCCTACGAGGGCAGCATCGGACTTGTTCTGGACGGCCATGACGCGGCGATCCTGGAAATATTCCCGTAACGCTTTTTCAAAGGAGCGGGGCATCCCAAAACGGCAAACAAGCAGGAGACATTATGATAAAATGGTTTCACACCCGGAAGCTGCGGGAAAAAATAATGGTATGGTATACCGCATTTGCGCTTTTTCCCATGATTTTGATCACGATCTATTTTCACTTTTATACCCGGCAGCTTCTGGTGGAAAACCTGGAAAAAAATCTGGATGACCAGATCAGCAAAATCGAACGCGACTTAAACGACAAAACCGGAAACTATTATACCATCACCAATCTTTTATACATGGACGAAAGCCTGTGGAGCTACATGATGGCGGATTATTCCCACCGCGGCTATGAGGATCTGTATCTGTATGTGGATACCCTGTTTTCCAACATCCGCACGCTCTACCCTGAAATCAGCGCCCTGCGCATATGCAGCACCAATCCCACACTGCCGCAGGATCACTATTATTTCCAGGTGCTGCATGCGGATACGCTGGATTCTGATTTTTCCAAAGCCATACCGGCGGGAAATATCATGCAGCTCTACAGGCGTTCCGACACGGACATCTGCTTCACCCGTTACATGAATCTGTATGAAACCGGAAAATACCTGCATTTTCTGGAAATCCATATCGACCCACAGGTCATCACCCAGCTTCTGGAAAGCACTGACGAACGCCTGACCACCGTGCTGACAGACCAGGAGGGAACCATTCTGCTCTCCGGCAAAGACGATCTGATCGGAAAACAATACAGCGAGCTGAATCTGGAGCACCAGGTCGTCCGGGAATCCAGGATCGAACACTGCGGCGTTCTGCTTTTATATATGGATCTCAAGGATTTTGACCTGCCGATCCTGCACGCGACGCTGCAAATGTTTCTCGTCTTTGCCGCCAGCTCCGGGCTGGCCTTTATCGCCATCTCCCGTTATAGTCACTATTTCCAGAAAAGCGTGGAGGTCGTGATGCACGGCGCATATGCGATCAGCTATGGAGATTTTACCCAGAAAATACCCGTCTCCGGAACGGACGAAATCAGCATGATTGCGGAATCCATCAATAAGCTGGGCGAACAGATTCAAAAAACCATCGAGGAATCCTATAAAAAGGAGCTGAACAGACAGATTTCCGAGCTGAACCAGCTGCAGGAGCAGATCAACCCTCACTTTCTCTACAACGCGCTTTCCTCCATCTCCTCTCTGGCGCTGAATCACCAGGACGCAGAAACCAGCCAGGCCATCGTCTATCTGGCGGATTTCTACCGGACCTCCCTAAACAAGGGAAATCAGGAGCTCACCATACGGGAAGAGCTGCACCTTCTGGAAAGCTACATGCACATCCAGCGAATGCGGTTCGGAGACGCCATCGAGCTGGAATACAGTCTGGACGAAAGCCTGCTGGAACACAGGGTGATGAAGCTGACCCTGCAGCCCCTTGTGGAAAATGCCATTCATCACGGCAGAACGGACGATTCGGAAAGCTTTCATATCCTGATCCGTTTGTACCGGCAGGCGGAAAAAACCGTTCTGGAGGTGATCGACGACGGGCAGGGCATTCCGCCGGAAAAGATGCTGGAGCTGCAGGATTCCCTGGATCAATCTGTCTCTGGCTATGGCCTGCGCAACGTCAACATCCGGATCCGGCTGCAATACGGACCCGATTACGGCATCAGCCTGGAGAGCGAGGAGGGCTTTGGCACGAAGGTACGGATCGAACTGCCCTGACGCTTCACAGCTGTGCCGATGCCTGACACAGGAGGTTTTGATGAAAAAAATTACGATAACCGGAATCTGCGCATCCAGCCTGCTTTTCCTTCTGTCGGCAGGCTGCGATAAGGAGGCGGATGCTTTGACGGATGCCAGTCCCGCCCCGGAAGCGGAGCTGGTGCTCTTTGACAAAAACTCTGACCGTCACGCCTTTGACGACAGGATCGCGCAGGAAATCATGAAACGCACCGGCGTAAAGATCCGCGTCATCGATTCCACCGACGATCACGCCAAAAAAGACGAACTCATGTACACCTATCAGGATTATCCCGATATCATTAAAGTGGACTTAAAGGAGATCTCCAAATATCAGGACTCCGGATATCTGATAAACCTGGACCCCTGGCTGCCGAAGCTGCCCGCCGTGACAGAAATGTATGGGGACATGCTCAACCGGATGCGGGATCAGGACGGAAATCTCTACTACCTGGGCAATTGGTACGGAAAAGACCCGGATGCGGTCCTGGGCTTTCAGATCCGTTATGATTATCTGACGGAGCTTGTGGGCAGGGAACGGGCCGACAGCGACGAACCGTTTACACAGGAGGAATTTCTGGAGCTGCTCCGGGCATTTTCCGAAAAATATCCCGAGATCAACGGTGAGCCGTCCATTCCCTTTACCGTCTGCCTGGATTATTCCTGGCGGGCTACCATGCAGGGAATGTATGGAATGAAAAACTACTATGAAGAGGATGGGCAGCTCTTCCATCTGGCAAGGGATCCGAACTATCTCCAAATGCTCACCTTCCAAAACCGCATGTACCGGGAAGGGCTGCTGGACAAGGAATGGGTGGTAAACCGGACCGCTCTCTATCAGGATAAGCTCACCAGCGGCCGGGTATTTTCCACCGCCTGCGCCTATTGGGACATCGCCCCCCAAAACTCGGCGTTGTCCGCCCAATACGGTGACGACGCATTCTTTGCCTGCTATAAGGTGCTGGGAGAAAATATGACGGCAGACCAGACCACCTACGGAGGGCGCAATTCCATAGGCTGGGATGCCATCGCCGTGACAGACCACTGCTCGGATATGGATGCCGCCCTCAGGGTTATCAATTTTCTGGCCAGCGAAGAAGGGCAATATCTGATGCTTTGGGGCATTGAAGGGGAGGACTGGGACTATGTGGATGATGTGCGCACCCCCAGCCAGGAAAATCTGTCCCTTTTCACCCGGGATATCTATCAGGCAACCGACGCGACTGGAATCCGCAGATGGCTCTGGTTTATCAAAAATGGAAACGGCAGTGACGGCTCTCCCTATGACATGATGACCAAATATCAGCCCTCGCGGGAAGCTGCGCTCGCCAACCGGCGCATGGCCACCGATTACTGGGACACCTCCAGATATATGGATCTGGATCCGCCGGACGGCAGCGAGGAAGCGCTTATGCTGTTCAACATCGACAACATTTACGATAAAGCCGTCCCCCGGATGATAAATGCGGGCAGCGAGGAAAGCATGCTGGAATTATACAATAAACTGATACAGGATATGGAAATGGAAGGTCTTGCCGACGTGGAGGCGGTCTGGACCGACAATTATCAAAAGCGGGTGGAACAATGGAGGGAATAAACATGCTGCAGGTTTTACTGGTCGATGATGAACCTCTGGAGCTGCAGGCGTTGCGGGATCACGTGAATTGGGAAGGTCTTGGCGTCGGCAGCGTGATGACCGCCAAAAACGGGAAAATCGCCTATGAATCCATCCTGGAACAGGAACCGGATATCGTGATCACGGACGTGCATATGCCCGTGATGGACGGCATCACACTGGCAAAAAAGATCTATGCGCTCAATCGGAAAATCAAAGTTGTTTTTTTATCCGGCTACGACGATTTTTCCTATGTAAAATCGGCCATGCAGATGGGAGCGGTGGATTATCTGTTAAAGCCCTTCACCAGCAAAAGCGTCGAAGCCGTCATGGAAAAGGTCAGGGACGTGCTGGACAGAGAGCGCCTCTTTTCCCAGTCTCTGGAGGCGCTGGAGCGGCAGCTTCTGGAACGCCTCTGCACGGGAAGCGAAGCAGAGGAGGCAACCTTGCTGGAAGAGCTCTCCTATGTCAAAAAGGCGGAATCCGCCTCCGACACCTACGGCATGCTGCTCTTTTTCTACATTCCCGGCAAATCCTTCGCCGACAGCCTTCTGAAAAATATGGCGGGCGTCCATGCGGTCTGGTCCGATGAAGGAAAGCTCGCCGTCCTCCTGCGCGGCTATGTGGATCCCCGGGAAGGCGGACAAAAAGTCGAAGACTATTTGTACAGGCTGACAGGACAACGCTACAGCGGCGTCTATCTGGAAAAAAGATATCTGAAAACGGCAGAGCTGCCCGGCAAATACCGGATGCTCAAAACCTGGGAAACCTCCGTCTATTATGAACATGCCGGCACACTGCTGGCCGCATCGTCTGCCGACTCACAGGCGCCCCTGCCCGCCCCTTCTGCGACGCCCCGCATGCTGCCCCGGTCTTTGGCGGAAGAACATCTGACACGGCTGGAACAGCTGTTTCCTTATGAAAATGAGGCGCGGACAGCAGAAGAAACCGACCGGCTCCTGGCAGATTACAAAGCGCTGCACATGTCCCGCGCCGAGCTGGAAAACAGCCTGCGGCAAATGCTGTCCCTGCTGGGCCGCCGGCTCTCCGCCACCCTTGGCGGCGTCCATAATCTGGAGCCTTCGCCCAAAAAGCTGGAAAGCTGCAGATGTGCGGACGCGCTCAGGGAACTGCTCCTTGCTGCCTTTCGCCAGGCGCTTTCCGAAACCCGGGAACGGGAAAGCGGGAAAAACGCCTATGTGGTCCGCAAGGTGAAGGAATACGTGCAGATGCATTACGGAGAGCCCATGACCATCGAAGCAATCGCGGAGGAAATCCATCTGTCCGTCAATTATGTGCGTTCCATTTTCAAGGATAGCACCGGCCAGACCATTCTGGAATATGTGACCGATTACCGCTTCACAAAGGCCTGCGAGCTGCTGCAAAATCCCACGCTCCGGGTGAAGGACGTGGCCAACATGGTGGGCTACGAAAATATCTCCTATTTCGGTTCCGTCTTCACCAAGCGCTATCAGATGACTCCAAACGAGTACCGCAAAAGGTTTGTACATATTAGTTAAGCTTTTTTGAAAGATAATCATATTTTGATACAAATTGGTAAAATGAAATATTTCGCCTCCAGCAAATTTTATGTATGATTGGTTTGTAACCAAAAATAATTGCAAACATGCATAAAAGGAGGATTCCATGAAAAAGCAATTTGCATTACTTCTGACCGCGGCGCTTATGGTCGGCACGCTGAGCGCATGCGGCAATTCTGCCACCCCGTCAACTCCGGCTGCAGACAGCGGCTCTGCCACACCGGCCGCAGATGCCGGAAGCGATACAGCCGATGATGCGCCGGCCGCCGCTTCTGCCACATCCAATGAGGGAGAAGTTGCCGAGGACGGCACACCCATCATCACCTTTTTTGATAAAAACTCAGGCACCAAAACCTTCGACGATCCCGTCGCCCTGGAGCTGATGAAGCGCACCGGCATCACACTGAATCTGGTCAGCCCCACCGGCGATCCCGGTGAAAAGCTTTCCCTGATGCTGGCGGGACAGGATTATCCCGATATCGTTTTAATGGACAGAGGCTCCGACATCGTCAATCAGTACATCGAGGCCGGCGCGCTGGTAGATCTTTCCCAATACATGGACAAGCTGCCCAACGTAGCGGCGATGTACGGCGAAACCCTGAACAAAACCCGCTACACGGACGGTAAAAACTACTACCTGTCCAACTGGTACGGCTACGATCCCGATCCTGTCAACGGCTTCATCATGCGGCATGACCTGATGGTTGACCTGGTCGGACAGGAAAGGGCGGACAGTGACGAGCCCTTCACCTTCTCCGAAATGGTGGATCTGTTAAAGCAGTTCAAGGAAAAATATCCCACCATCAACGGCGCTGCCACCATTCCCGTGCTGATCAATCAGCCCGGCTCTTCCGATAACCTGCACGGCTGCTTCGCCGGCATGTACGGCATGAAGACCTATTACGTGGATGACAACGGCGATCTGCACTACAGAGTCAGCCATCCCGAATATATGGACGCCATCCACGATATGAACACCCTGTACAGAGAAGGGCTGCTGGACAAGGAGTGGACCTCCAACAACGGCGAGCTGCGCAACCAGAAGCTCAGCCAGGGCAACGTATTCGGCTATATCGGCTCCTACTGGGATGTCTGGACCCCGAATGCCGCTCTGATCCAGTCCGAAAATGAAGATGCGGAATTCCTCGCCTACAAGGTTGTGGCGGACGGACATGACGCGGATGCGACAACGCTGAGCGGCAGAAGCTCCCTCGGCTGGGATGCCATCGCCATCACCACCAACTGCAAGAATCTGGATGCGGCGCTGTCCTTCATCGACTACTGCGCAAGCCAGGAAGGTCAGGACCTCCTGCTTTGGGGCATCGAAGGACAGGATTGGGAATTTGTGGATAATGTCCGCACTCCCATCGGCGATATCGTGGACCGCTATCAGGCGGATCCTTCCAATACCGTAAACGACACCGGCATCACCAAATGGACCTGGTTTGTAAAAAATGACCGTCACCCGGACGATAACACTACATGCCGTATCTGGTTCAACGAAATGGACCGTTCCGCGACCTACGCATATCAGAACCTGACAAACGCTTACTGGGATACCGCAGAATTCGACGGCCTTGTTCCCACCGGAAACAGCCCTGACGCCTTAAAAGCCCAGAAGGTGCAGGATATCATCAACCAGGCATACCCCAACATGGTAAACGCCGCCACCGTAGAGGACTGCGACGCTGTTTACGAACAGATGATGAGCGATCTGGAGGCAGCGGGCATGGCGGATGTGGAAGCCATCATGACCGAAACCTATAAGGCACGCATGGAGCTGTGGGGCACCAACTAAAGCTCCCTCACTGAATAATTTCTGATCTGACAGAAAGGCAGTTTTCCAAAACTGCCTTTCTTCAAAAGCAAAAAGGAGGTAACTTTATGGCAAAAACAGCAACTGTCAAGCCACCCAAAAAAGCGCTCCAAAAAAGGCTCTGGGACCAGCGCTACCTTTTCCTGCTGATGCTTCCTGCACTCGTATGGGTTATCATCATCTGCTACGCTCCCATGACCGGACTCTATATGGCCTTTACCAACTACAGACCATCCCAGAACGGCTACTGGTACGACCTGCTGCATGCTCCTTTCGTTGGCCTGGAATGGTTTGAATACTTTTTCCAGAACGATTTCAAAATGATCATGCGCAATACGCTGGCAACCAGCCTTTTGACGCTCCTGTTTTCGTTCCCCGCGCCGATTCTGATCGCCATTTTTTTAAATGAAGTAAAAAACATGAAAGCGAAGAAGTTCGTGCAGACGGCTTCCTACCTTCCGTATTTTATATCCTGGGTTATCGCTTCCAACATCTTCCTGACCTTTTTGTCCGGAAACGGCGTTGTCAACAATCTGCTGGTCGGTTTACATATCATCGACGAACCCATCCTGTTCTTCCAGAACGGTAAATATTTCTGGTGGATCATCGCCTTTGCGAACACCTGGAAAAACATGGGCTATAATGCCATCATTTATCTCGCCGCCATTTCCGGCATCGATCAGGAGCAGTACGAAGCGGCCGAGGTGGACGGCGCAAACCGTGTGCAGAAAATCTGGCACATCACTCTGCCCGCCATCCGCGGCACCATCTGCATCATGCTCATCCTGGCGGTGGGCGGCATCCTGACCACCGGCTTTGAGCAGCAGCTGCTGATGGGCAACAATGCCATCTTAAACTACTCCGATGTATTGGATACTTACGCTTACCGGTATGGTCTTGCAAAGGGCATGTATTCCTACGGAACCGCCGTAGGCATGTTCAAATCCGTGGTTTCGTTCATTCTGGTCATGTGCGCCAATAAGATCACGGCGGTACTCAATGACACGGCGCTGTTCTGAGAAAGGAGACTGCTATGGCAAACACAACTGCGAAAACCAAAAAGAAGCCGGTACACCGGCAGCCCTGTGAGTGGGCGCTGGATATTATCAAGGTGATTTTTCTGGCTGTCATCACAGTCATAACCGTGTATCCTTTTTGGAACATTTTCATCGTATCCATCAACGATCCGACGGACGCCGTGCGGGGCGGCCTGTACTTTTTCCCGCGCGTATTCAGCATTTTAAGCTATAAGGAAATCCTGGGCAGACCCACCTTCATCCATTCCATCGGCGTAACGCTGGCGAGAACGATCGTGGGCACGCCTCTGGCGCTTTTGTGCACCTCCATGGTCGCTTACTCCCTGTCCCGCAAGGAGCTGGTGGGACGTAAGTTCTGGAGCCTCATGTTCGTATTCACCATGTATTTCGGCGGTGGGCAGGTTCCCTACTATATGGTCTTAAAAAATATCGGCCTGCTGGACACCTTCTGGGTATTCATCTTCCCGCTGATCATGAGCGTATATAATATGATCCTCATCCGCTCCTACATCGAATCCATGCCGGATGAGCTGTTTGAAGCGGTGAAAATAGACGGCGGCAACGATCTGGTTGTTTACTGGAAGATCATCCTTCCTCTGGCCAAGCCGATCCTGATGACCGTGGCGCTGTTTGTAGCCATCAACCAGTGGAACTCCTGGTTCGACGCTTACCTGTATACCTCCAACCAGGATTTAAAGCCCATGCAGTCCATCCTGGTGGAAATCCTGAATCAATATAACACCGGCGCGACCACATCCGCACAGATGTCCAACGCGAAATCCGGCAATACGATCACCCCGGATTCCCTGCGTATGGCGGCTACCATGGTGGCCACGATTCCCATCATCTGCGTGTATCCTTTCATTCAGAAATATTTTGTGAAGGGTATCATGCTGGGCGCTGTGAAAGGGTAATTCCCGTTTTCTCCGTATTTTCACACAGTCCGGCCGGTATATGCGCTTCCGATGCTTTCTGCCATACAGCCGGATAAAAGCTTTCCATACAGATCACGGAAAAGCACAATGACAGGCGATTCATGAACATAACAAATATCCGTCACACCTGCGTACGGTGTGGCGGATATTATGTTCCGGAAAGATGTGACCGCCCCTCAATCCGGATCCAGCATCCGATACCCCACGCCCACCTCAGTGAAAATATATTGCGGCTGGGCGGGATTTTTCTCCAGCTTCCTGCGAATGTTCGCCATATTCACCCGCAGGATCCGGTTGTTTTTATCCATGTTGGGACCCCAGATTTCCCGGATCAGATAATCGTAGGTCAGCACCTTGCCCGCGTATCTGCCCAAAAGCCCCACAAGCTTAAACTCGTTCTGCGTCAGATTTACATCCGCTCCGTCCACATAAACCCGATGCTTGTCATAATCGATCGTCAGTCCGCCCGCCACAAGGGTTCCTCCCATCCTGCCGTCCGGCAGCTGTCCGATCGCCCGGTAGTGGCGCAGCGCCGTGCGGATCCGCGCCAAAAGCTCGGACGCGCCAAAGGGCTTTGTGATGTAATCATCCGCCCCCAGATCCAGCGCCTCCACCTTGTCCTTTTCATGGGTTCTGGCGGACACCACGAGAATGGGCATGGCGGACCACTCCCGCACCTTTTTCAAAATTTTCATGCCGTCCATATCCGGCAGACCGAGATCCAGAATGACCAGATCCGGACAGCGGGAGGTGATCAGGCTGTACGCCTGCGTCCCTTCCTCAGCCATGAGCACATCGTAATGGTTCGCTTCCAGAATCGCCCGGATGAAATTCCGGATGCTCCTGTCATCCTCTATGATCAATATTCTGTCCCTGATATCCATCTCATTCCTCCTTCGGCAGCCAGAACGCGACGCACGCGCCCTGCCCGTCCCTGTTTTTCGCCGTCATATCGCCGCCATGGGCTTTCACAATGCTCATGCACACGGAAAGGCCGATGCCCATATTCCGCCGGGCGTCGTATGCTTCTCCTTCCCTGGATTGCAGGCTCCCCTCAAATATATGGGGCAAAACCGATTCCCGGATTCCCTGTCCGTCGTCCTCCACCAGAAAATCCACCCGCTCCCGCGCTTCCCGCACGATGATCCGCACCAGCCTCGTGGTCTTTCCGTGAAAAACCGAATTTTCCATCAGGTTCACAAGCACCTGCTCGATCAAAATTCCGTCCATGGGAACCAAAAGCGCCTCCGGCGGCATCTCCACCTCCACCCCGATCTGACAAAACCGCTTCTTAAACTTCAGCACAGCGCCCCCGATGATTTCCTCCACCACCTCCTCGCAGGTGGAAAGCTGGGTGCTGTTTCCGTGGATTCTGGTGACGGAAAGCAGATTTTCCACCACCCGGATCAGCCACTGCGCCTCTTCCGCCATATCCTGAATCAGCGCCAGCTTTTCCTGTCTTCCCAGCACATCATAGCTTTCCAGGATGCCCGTGGCGGAGCCCAGAATGGAGGTCAGCGGCGTGCGGATGTCATGGGACACGGCGCGCAGCAGATTGCCGCGCATTTTTTCCTTTTCCGCCTCCAGCCGATCCTGCTCCTGCCGCTTGATCTGCGTCGTCAGCGCGCTGACCATCAGCGCCACCGCAAGCATCGCCAGAAAGGTCAACGGATAGCCGGTGATCGTAAAATTCAGCGCGAAATACGGATAGGTGAACACGAAATTCACCCCCACCACCGCGATCATGGAAGCGATGATGCCGTAAAAATATCCGTCCGTATACCGGGAGATCAGCAAAACCCCCAGCACGAACAGCAATGGGACATGCGTATCCGTTGTCGCAAAATTCTGTAAAAAGAAGCAAAACGCCGTGACAAATCCCAGAATTCCCGCAGTAATGCCGCAGTTTTTGAGAATATCGAACAGCCTCTTTTCGCTTCTCTCCTTTCTCCCTTTCCACATTTTCCGCATGCCACTCCTTCCGGTCCGCTTTCTGTCTCACTGTCCTATTCTAACATATCCTGCGGTTAAGATGCCGCTAAAAAACGGCGGAAATGCATTTGCAGCATTTCCGCCGTTTTTTCAGTCATATAAAGACTTTCCATATTTTATTTTTCCATATATTTTCTGGAAAATCACCACGGGAATGCTCAGCGTGATGTAAATCGTGGGAATACCGCCCAACAACGCCATGATCACCACCATTATGATGCCAAATATGCTGCCCATGCTATGTCTGTCTCCTCCCTGTCGTTTGTGATGTGCAGAGCATAGCATATTCCTTTGGGCAAATCCAGCGTTTTGCGGGCTTCTTAACCGCCCGTTAGCGGGGAACATTTTTTTCTTAACGACCGCTTAACCGGCAGTATTCTCCTGCCTTTTGCAGAAATCCTGCTGATTATCGCCCATTCCCTGTGCCCGTCGCGAAACCTCATGACATCATATCATGGGCAACCGCGTATTTTCAGACCACAACCCCTTTTTGCAGCATGATGTTTGCGTACAGCGCGCCCTCGCCTGTGGCGATGATGGCATAGGCTTTTTTCGCCTCCTCATAAAAGGCAAACCGTTCGATCTGCGCAAACGCATCCTGCCCACGCTCATCCGCCTGCGCCACAAGCTTTTCATAGGAGCTCCAGATCGGCGTCTCCACCGGATCGCCGGGCACGACCTGCATCAGGCTCACAGGGTGCTCCACATAGGTATCCAGCGGAAACAGCTGCAGGATGGCCTCCAGGATTTCACAGGCGCCATGTCCGTCCATGCGGATGACGATGGCATCCTTTCCTACGGATTCTGCCGGAAAATTTCCGTCCGCGATCACCAGCCTGTCGCCATGTCCCATCTCGCACAGCACCTTTAACAGCTGGGGCGACAATATTTTCGGAATTCCTTTTAACATAATGTGCCCTCCATATCCCAAAGGTCTTCCCAGCCTTTGGCGCCTTTCCACAAAAAAACCTGTCCCTTGATCAGCCTGCAGTTTTTATCCTCCAGCCGGATCGCCTCCATCTCCTCTTCCGTCAGCGGGTCCTCCGTCACACAGCGCAGATTGGCAATATATTGGGGCTCCTTTACGGAAAAAGGAATCGGAACCTGTCCCCGCTGCACCGCCCATTTTAAGCAGATCACCGCCGGATGTACCCCGTGGGCCTGGGCTGCCCTGACCACCGCAGGCAGCTGCGTATCCGCGACATCTTCTGTTGTCCGGTCCCGCTCCGGTCTGGACGGGGAGCCAATGGGACAATAGCCGATGGGCAAAATACTGTGCGCTTTTGCATACGCAAAAAGCTCCGGCTGCTGGAAGGAAGGATGCAGCTCCATTTCCAGCGCGGCGGGCTGTATCCGGCAAAGGGGCAGCAGAGCCTCCAGCTTGGGCACGGTCATGTTGCTCATGCCGATATAGCGCACCAGCCCCTTGTCCACCAGCTGTTCACACTGCCGCCAGGTGTTCATGAATTCTTCCACCGAAAAGGGTCTGGAATCAGGGTTCCGGGAATCGCCGTCGCAGCCCGGCGCATGGTAATTCGGAAAAGGCCAGTGGACAAAATACAGATCCAGATAAGAAAGCCCCAGGTCATTCAGACTCTTTTGACAGGCCTCCAGCACCTTTCCCTCCCCGTGCATGTCATTCCATACCTTGGAGGTGATAAAAAGCTCCTCCCGTTTCACTTCCTTTTCCGTAAAAAGGCGGTTTAACACAGCGCCGATTTTATCCTCATTCTGATAGACCGCCGCGCAGTCGATCAGGCGGTATCCGCTGCAGGCCGCGCCGTAAACCGCTTCCGCAACCGTATCCGCATCATATTTATCCGAGCCAAAGGTGCCAAGCCCCAGGGCCGGAATCTGTTCCCCGCTGTACAATGTCCGGCGGGGAATGCATGTCTGTTCTATTTTTTCCATTCGCATCGTCTCCGTTTCGTTTGCCACAGGCCTCGCCGCAGAATGTCAAATATCCGCATGAATGCGCTTCCCGTCCCACAGTCTAAAGCCATAACAGTTCCGGCTTCTCCAAACTGTTGGCAAAAAATCAGTCAAAGGTCACCGCCACCTTGCCGCACTGTCCGCCCGCCATGAGCCGATATGCCTCGTCCGCCTTTTCCAGCGGAAATTCATGGGTGATCAGGTCCTCCGGATGAATGCCCCAGCGAACCAGACGTTCCACCAGCTCCTCCATTCTCCACAGAGAGGTCACCCAGGAGCCGTAAATAGTTTTCTGTCCATGGATGATATCCGGGCTGGGATTGAAGGTGCATGTTCCGCCCTCTCCCACAAAGGCGACCTTCCCCCATTCCCGCGTGGCGCGGATGGCAAGCTGCCTGCCCGGATCGCTGGCGGAGGCATCGATCGACCGCTCTACGCCTTTCCCGCCGGTCACGGATAAAATCTGTTCCAGCGCGTCCTCCCCGGGCGCAAAGACATGATCTGCCAGCCCCAGCTTCTTTGCCAGGTCAATGCGGTAAGGATTCATCTCCACACCGATCAGCTGATTCGCCCCCATCGCCTTCGCCAGCATCAGGGCTGCCAGCCCTACAGGTCCCAGTCCCGTCACCAAAACAGCGTCGTTTCCGCAGATTCCGATTTTTTCAATCGCCTCATACACCGTCCCAAAGCCGCAGGCAACCTGCGCTCCGTCCTTATAGCTCAGCTCATCCGGCAGCGCGATCAGGTCCTTTTCCTCCGCCAGAATGTAGGGCGCCATTCCGCCGTTTCTCTGCCAGCCGTAGGCCTGCCGGAATTTGCTCTTGCAGGAAATATAATATCCCCTGCGGCAGTCGTTGCACACACCGCAGCCTGAAATATGGTACACGATGACCCTGTCCCCTTTTTTGAAGCGGCGCAGCCCTTCGCCCTCCTCCTCAATGACGCCGCAGGGCTCATGTCCGGCGATCATGCCGGGAATATATCCTTCCGCGCCTTTTCCGGTATGCTCTCTGTAAATGCAGCGGATATCGCTGCCGCAGATCGTGGTCGCCTTCGTGCGCACCAGCACCTGTCCGTATCCGGGCTTTGGCACTTCAAAGTCCTCAAGCTGCGCCGTGGAATTGCCGGGCAGAACCGCCCCCTTCATCATCATTTTCACCGCCATAATCCTTCTCTCCTTTCATGGCAACGCGTCCCGCCTGTTATTTCAGCGGGAAAAATTGTGTTGATGTATCCGCCAGCAAGTGACCGACATCCCGTCCCAGAAACAGTGTGGCAGGCAGGACGGCGGTATAGGCGTGGGCGGGCAGAGCGGGGGGAAAGCGCGGGCAGTGTCTTTTGCGCGGCTGTATCCAAAACGGGCAATTCCGGCAAACCGGCGGCGCATTCCAAAAGCGCGACAGGGTGCGATAAACTCGTTTCACTCGGACAGTATCGCACCCTGTCGCAGGAATGCTCTGCCGGTTCGCTGGAATTGCACCCTTTTGGATACAGCCGCGCAAAAGACACTGCCCGCGCTTTCCCCCCGCTCTGCCCGCCCACGCCTATACCGCCTGTCTACATCTGCCGTCAGTCCATTCCTGACGGGAATGCATCGGTTGCTTCTCTGGCTGGCATCGTTGTTTTCCGGCGGCTTTGAAGGGCAAAACCGCCTTTGTTTCCTGTACTTTCCATTATAAAGCATTCACTTTTTTATGTAAGTACAATATCTGCCAATTTATTTTAAAAAATGTCGTGTTTTTATATGTTTTTGTGTTATACTGTAAAGTAATATATGCCATTGATGGCACGCAGTCGCCGTCCGGGGCTTTCATTGTAAATGAACCGGCGCGTCCCGTCCGGGGCAGCGTGGAGATCGAAACGGGCGGCGGTATGGGCGCGGACGGAGCCGGGATTTCTCCGGTGCGGCGATGGGAATAGTGTTTTCGGGCGGCTCTATCCAAAGCGGAGCAATTCCCAAAACGGCAGAGCATTCCTGCGACAGGGCGCGATACTGTCCGAGTGAAACGAGTTTATCGCGCCCTGCCGCGTTTTTGGAATGCGCCGCCGGTTTGCAGGAATTGCCCGCTTTGGATAATGCCGCCCGAAAACACTATTCCCATCGCCGCACCGGAGAAATCCCGGTTCCGTCCGCACACAGACCGCCGCCCGTTTCGGTCTCCACGCTGCCCCGGATGGGACCCACTACCTTCCTCCTTACATCCACCAAATCCACCGCCCCACCCCGGAAAGGAGTCTGCCATGCGCACACTTTATAACGATATGGATATCCGCTTTTTTCTTGGCGGCATCCAGATCCGCGCCCTGAACATCGTGTTTGAGCGCTTTACACGCACCATCCCCGCCCACAGCCACGGAAACGGCTGCTATGAGATCCACTACATCCCCGCCGGATACGGAAAGCTGCGCGCAAACGGAAGCTTCTATGACATTGTGCCCAATACGCTTTTCGTCACAGGTCCCCATGTGGAGCATGCCCAAACGCCCGCGCAGCAGGATCCCATGCAGGAATACTGCATTTACTTAAAATTTGACCACCCCTCCCGCGGCAAAAGCGCCTCGCCTACGGTGGAGTCCTTTCTCTCGGTTCCTTTCTGGTTCGGCAGGGACGGTCAGGACATCCATACCCTGATGCTCCGGCTTTTTGCGGAGCTCAGGCAACGCTACACGGGATACCAGGAGCAGGTTTCCCTGCTTTTATCACAGCTTGTCATCTACATGGTGCGCAACTATGAGCAGCGTCAGATCTCCAGCACCTCCTTCGCGCCAAAAAATCTGACTGACGCCAAATCCGTCATCATCGAGGAGTATTTTTTATACGAATATCAATCCCTCTCCCTGGGCGCGCTGGCAGACCGGTTAAAATTGAGCCCCCGCCAGACCCAGCGCCTGCTGATGGAATCTTACGGGAAATCCTTTCAGCAAAAAAAGGCGGAAGCGAGAATGTCCGCCGCCGCCATTTTATTATCGGATCCGGAACGAAGCATCACCTCCATCGCCGAAGTCCTCGGTTATTCCTCCGGAGAGCATTTCTCCGGCGCCTTTAAAAGCTATTACCACATGTGTCCGCGGGACTACCGCCGCCTGTCCCTGCAACCAAAGCCACGCGGCACGGAGCCATCCATGCCGTGACGCCGCATCCTGCCCGGCTACAGCTCAATCAGCTCATATTCCTTCGTTCCGTAGCCCAGCTTCGCCGCTGCGTCGATCGTGTGCTCACCGTGCCGGGAGGTGACTCTCTCAAGGAAATGATCCCTGCCGGGATCTGTGGACTGCCGGATCAGATCCATGCATGCTTTGTCCAGCGCCACCGGATCCAGAGAGGAAAGGATGCCGATATCCGCCATACAGGGGTCCTCCGCCACGGCGCAGCAGTCACAGTCCACGGAAAGATTGCACATCACGTTGATATAAGCCGCTTTCCCCTCAAAATATTCCACGACGCTGCCCGCCGCGTCCGCCATGGCTTCGCAGAACACCTCCTGCTGTGCCGTATGCGACCAGACCGTATTCTGGTCGTCCACCGCGCCGCCGGAATGAATCAGGCATTTGCCAGCCGTGGAAGCGATGCCGATCGACAGCTGCTTGATCGCGCCGCCAAAGCCGCCCATGGGATGTCCCTTAAAATGGGAAAGCACCAGCAGGGAATCATAATCAACGATATTTTTTCCCACGTAATTTTCTTTTAAGACCTTGCCATTTGGAATCTCCAGCTTCAGATCCGGTCCTTCACCGTCCAGAAGATCCACCTTGAAATACTTCGCCCAGCCATGGGCTTCCATCAGCTTTTTGTGTTTGTCCGTTGTGTTGCGCTCGCCGCCGTAAGCGGTGTTGCATTCCACCACCGTGCCGTTCACATGCCCGATCATCTGCTCCATGAATTTCGGACGCAGGTAGTTTTGGTTGCCCGCCTCGCCGGAATGCACCTTTACCGCTACCTTTCCCGGCAGCGCAATCTGCAGCGCCTCATACATCCTGACCACCGCCTCCGGCGTGAGCTCCTTTGTGAAATAAACCTTTGCTTTTTCCATGCTGTTCCCCTTTCTGTTTTCTAAATGCAGAAAACGACATATGTCATTTCCCACAGGTTACCATAGTTCTATGCCACGGCGGCAACCGCCCGAATGAACGTTACCGGCTGCAGCCATCAACCTCCCTGTCAGCCTCTGACCGCCTGCACCCTGCATTTCTTTTTCCAGCAGGCGATCCCGTATTTCAGAATCGTGCGCATGCCGTCCTGCACAAGCCTCTTTTCATAGCGCTTGCCCTCGATCTGGGCTAACGCCTCCATACACCCGGCTTCCAGATCCCCGCCGTCCGGATACTTCACCTCAATCACGATGCCCAGCTCTTCCGCCTCATCCTCCACCAGAATATCGCTGTATCCGTCCCCGGATTCCACATTGGAATAGATATCCCAGGCCTCATTGTGAGAAAGCAGCCCCAGCAAAATTCCGTGGTAAAAATTTTCCTTCTTTCCCTTACGCGCTCCGGCATCCCGGACGCTGACCGTCATCTCCAGATATTCCCCAAGCCGCCTTTCCACCTCTGTGGCATCTCCTTTGGCGAGGGCGCTGCAAAAGGCGTCCAGCCTGGGAGCATCCCGGACCGCCTCCTCCGCAAACCATTCCAGAATCTGATCCACAAAAATCTTCCGGATTTCCCGGTTCGGAATCACCAGCTGCCGCTTCTCCCCGTCAACCTTCCCCTGCCGGGTCAGATATCCCGTCATATAGAGCACGCTCCAGATATTATCAGCGGACTGATACAATTCCCGGTAGGTCAACTCCGGATTGATCTTTTTTTCCACCGCTTCCCCGCAGACCAGCTTTTCGATTTCCCGCTTCGTCTTCTGCCCGGCAGTCCGGATAAACTGACGTATGATATCGTTTCCGCTGGTGTTGATCCAATACGCCCTCGGCCAGGCATCCGGCTCTGCGCGCAGCTGATCCACATAATTGATCACATCCCAGGGACAATACACCTCTGCATTCCCGAACCGGTAGCCGTCATACCACTCTTTTGTCCATTCATATTTATCTGCAAAGCCATAATAGTCGAGCATTTCCCGCACTTCCCTGTCCAGAAAACCGAAATGCTCTTCAAACCGCACATCATCTATCGTCAGGACATTCAAATTGTTCAACCCTGTGAAAATGCTCTCCTTTGCGATGCGCAAACAGCCCGTCAGCACCGCGAGAAAAATGTTGCCGTTGCTCTTTAACGCTCTGCCAAACATTTTCCGGATCAGATCGATCATTTCATCATAATAGCCCGCCTGCTGCGCCTTATCCAGCGGCACATCATATTCATCAATCAGGAGGATCGCTTTCTGACCGTAATGCTTATAAAGAAGCCTTGTAAGGGTCAGAAGACTGGTTTGCAACGCATCATCCGTCATAACGAACTCCGCTTCCCCGACATCCGCAACATAAACCAATAACTGATACTGCTTTTTTTCATCATCGGTAAGCTGCGGGCTGTCCGAAAGGAACGGAAACCGCATCGCCTCATCCCTTATGATCGAACACATCGTTTCCCGCGCCGACCGGCAGCTTTTTCCACTGAGTCACCCGTTTCCTCCTTTCTCCAAAACCTTCCTGTAAGGCGCGAGCATCCCTTCCGTCATTTTCGCCCCCGCCTTTTTCTGAAGCGCGGGCGTGTTCATGAGCGCGCCCACCAGGTACATTTTGAAAATTGTTCCCGGGTTTTTCTGCGGGAAATCATATTGCCCGTGCGCCTTGAAAAACCGGTGGTCCGCCCGCATCATTCCCTGCATGAGGAAAATCAGATCACGGAAAATCTTCATACCGCCCACGCCATAAAAATTCTGCGGCTGCACATGGCGGCGTTCCAGGGCGTAAGCGAGACTGTCCGCCATCCGGTCGATGGCTGCGTCCGCATCCTGCTCGTCTGTGGCAACTCCGGCGAGGAAATTGCCGCCCACCTGGCTGCGCGCCTCGATGACCGTTTTTAAATTCTCCTCACGGCTCAGATTCCCGCTGACCAGATACCCCACCGGGCTTCCCATGGTGACCGTACGGTGTCCATTACAGAATTGCCTGTCGTCGTACATTTTAAACCGGCTGCCCATGGAATGATCCCGGATCGAAAAAGCGTACACCACAGCATCCGCGCTCTGAATTTCATTCCGCAAAAAATCGTCAAATCCGTCCTTATAGATACACTTTCCCGTCGCAGCGCAGCGAAAGCACCCCAGGCATCCGCCCTGCAGCGGGTATTCCCGGATATTCACCACCCTGACCGCATAGGGCAGCACTGCCGCAAACCGCCCGATCATGCCCTGCAGCTGCGCATCCTCCGCCGCTGCATCCGTCACCACCACAACCTGTCTGCCTTCCCGTTTTGCTGTTTCCTCCCCGGGCATATGCACAGGCACACGGACGGAGGGCGCAAGGGGCGCGGGAATCGGCTCGTAGCTATCCTTTTTGACGCTCCACAGCACATAGTGGAAAAAGGCGGCGGCATCCCGCTGCCCGGCAGGCTTTAACAAGTCCTCCATATCGGCGGAAAGCCCCCGGATGAACTTCATCCCCATATCCTGACAGTTTTCCTGGATATAGCGATGCGCCGTCACATCGTAAAAGTGCTTGGATGTGGTAATCTGCGTGGCATACTTCCCGGAAAGATCAATATCTGACTGCCTGACAAGCTCCAAAAACCGGTGCAGCTGGCTGGGCGCCAAAAAGGTATACACCGGATAGGAAAACAAAATGAGCTCCGCCCACGCAAGAGCTTCCCCTGCGGGCGCAAAATCCTTCTCCAGCGCCCGGATACGCTGTCCCGCATGCAAAAAGCGATACTGATGCTTCGGATATCGTTTCTGCAAATACAGCACCGTCTGCAGCGTGATGCTCGCTTCCCCCTTCGGACTTCCGTTCACAACCAAAATACGCATGTCATCCTTCTCCCTTCCCACATTCTGTTCCCTGATATATAGTATAATGAAAAAAGATGGATATTTCAATCCTAATACTTGCATTTCCCCCTGATCTGCGATAAGCTGTTACTATGCGCTATGTCCCGGCAGACGATAATCTGGCGGCGTGCCACTGCCTTTCACATACATATTTTTATCTTATGCCCCACAGGGCGGAAACGGAGAAACATGAATACTTTTCAATTTATCTGGCAATATATCCGCCGTTACCGGTTTAAATATATTGCCGGGATCATCACCCTCTTTTTTGTGGATTTTTTCAATATTTTCATTCCCAGAATCACGGGTGCCATTACGGACGGCCTGACCGCGTCAGCCATGGATATGACCGCTGTCAGCCACCATCTGCTGGCGCTCTTTTTGCTGGGCGCAGGCCTTGCGCTGGGGCGCTTTTTCTGGCGCTACTTTCTTTTCGGCGCCGCCCGCAGCATCGAGCGCAACCTGCGGGACGACATGTTTGCCCATCTGGAAAAAATGGATGTGGAATACTATAACGAACACAAAACCGGCGACCTCATGACCCGTTTCACCAGCGACTTAAACATGATCCGCATGGCGATCGGCCCCGCCGTCATCAGCGTCTTTGACGCCACGGTCATGACCGCGATGGTGGTCATTCAGATGATGCTCTATGTGGATATCCGGCTGACGCTGCTCGCCCTGATTCCGATGCTCATCATCTGCTTCGGGGAAATATACTACGGAAAAGTCATGCATCCCAAATATAAGGAACGGCAGGAGGCGGTCTCCGATCTGACCGACTACGTGCAGGAAAGCTTCTCCGGCGTGCGGGTCATCAAGGCCTTCGTGCAGGAGCGGGCACAGATGTACGGCTTTTTAAAGGCGAACCACCACACGATGGACAAGAACCTGAACGTGATCCGCTTACAGGCCATCGTCATGCCGCTTTTGGACGTGATCATCGGCGTAAGCAGCCTGATCGCCCTGATCTACGGCGGCTATCTGGCAATCACAGGCCAGATCACGCTGGGGCGTTTTGTCGCCTTTAACCAGTACATCAACATGCTCGTCTGGCCCATGCTGGCCTGCGGGGATTCCATCAACATGTTTTCCCAGGGCAGCGCCTCCATCCGCCGCGTGCAGGAGGTTTTTGCCGAGCAGCCGGAGATTTTCGATACGGAAAAAGCTGTCGCTACCCCGAAGATCCGGGGCGACATCACCCTGTCTCACCTGACCTTCATTCACCGGGGACACAGCGAGCCCACCTTAAAGGACATCAGCCTGGAAATCAAAGCGGGCACCACCCTTGCCGTCATCGGCCGCACCGGAAACGGCAAATCCACGCTGGTGAACCTGCTTTTACACCTCTATAACACCAAACCGGGGATGATATTGATCGACGGACGGGATATCAGCACGATCCCCTTAAAGGATCTGCGGGAGCATATCGCTTATGTGCCCCAGGATAATTTCCTGTTTTCGGACACCTTAAAGTCCAACATCGCCTTCGGCGCAGAGGCGGAAGACATGGATGCCATCATCCGCGCCACCCGTGCGTCCTGCATCCATGAAAATATCGTCGCCTTCCCGGACGGCTATGAAACCATCGTGGGCGAGAGAGGCGTCACCCTTTCCGGCGGACAGAAGCAGCGCAGCTCCATCGCCCGCGCGCTGATGAAGGACGCGCCCATTCTGATTCTGGATGATGCGCTTTCCGCCGTGGACACCGACACAGAGGAACAGATTTTAAAAAATTTAAAGAAAAACCGGCAGGGAAAAACCACAATCCTCATCGCCCACCGCATTTCCACAATCCAGAACGCCGATATCATCATGGTGCTGGAGGACGGCGAAGCCAAGGAGGTGGGCAACCACGCCGAGCTGATGGCGCTGGACGGCATTTATAAGGGCATGTTTGAAAAGCAGCAGCTGGAAGCCGCTATCGGAGAAAAACGCGCCGCGCTGCATGCGGATTTTCCGGAGCACGCAAAAGCTCCCGATTCTGACCGCGGCGCAGCAGGAGGGAAACGCTCATGAAACGACTGCTCACCTATTTGAATCCACATAAAAAAACCATGACGGCCGCCACGCTGCTGGTGCTTTTCATCATTGTGGTGGAGCTTTACCGCCCCATCATCATCGGCGACGCCATCGACGATTACATAAACGGCTATGATCACCCCTATGCGGTGGCAACACAGGACAGTCCCGGCAGCGTTTCCTGGCGTGACATATATCTGACCCGTAGCTTCGACCCGGCGCAGCCCCAGACCTACTACCAGATTTTTCTCTGGCAGGATCATTACTATATGGCGCAGGAGCTGACCGCCGAAGAATGCGACACGCTGCAAAACGCTTCCCCTGATGTGCTGGAGCGGTATGTACAGCAGGGCAGCGTCCTTCTGGATAAAACGGATCTGGCGGCGCTGCGCCATTCTGATTTCACCGGTATCCTGACCGCCGCACTGCTCTATCTGTGCATGCTCCTGCTGGGCTTTTGTTTAAACGCCCTGGACACCTGGCTATTGCAGAAAATGGGACAGAACATCATTTTCGACATGAGAAAGGAAGTGTTCGGGCATATCCACAGCCTTTCCCTGAGCTTTTTTAACACCACCCCGGTGGGCAAGCTGGTGACCCGGGTTTCCAACGACACGGAGGCGATCAACGAGCTGTTTTCCTCCATTCTGGTCAGGCTGTTTAAAAATGTGGTGAAGATCATCGGTTATGCGGTGGTTATGCTGTCCATCAACGTCACCATGGCGCTGGTATCCTTTGCCCTGCTGCCGGTGGTGACCGTTTTGACCTTCGTGTTCCGCCATCTTTCCCGCAAGGCCTATCAGATCACCCGGAATAAGATCACGGAAATCAACACCTTTTTGTCCGAGCACATTTCCGGCATGCGGCTCATCCAGATTTTTGCCCGGGAGGACGTCAAGTATGAGGCCTTCTGCAAAAAGTCCCGGGAGCTGTATGAAGCGAACTGGCGCGAGGTCATGACCTTCGCCATTTTCCGCCCTTCCATTTACATGATTTCCATCCTTGCCATGCTGCTGGTCATCGGCACCGGAAGCTATTCCGTATTAAACGGAACGCTGTCTTTGGGCACACTGTTCATTTTCATCACCTATATCGGAAGCTTTTTTGATCCGATCCAGGAGCTGGCGGAGCAGTTCGGCACGCTGCAGTCCTCCCTCGCCTCCGCGCAGAAGGTCTTTTCCATTCTTGATGAAAAGCCACAGATCGTCAATCCCGAAAGGCCTGTGGAGGTACAGATTCAGGGACGGATCGAATTTAAGCATGTGTGGTTCGCCTATGAAAAGGAGGATTATATTTTAAAGGATGTGAGCTTCGTCATCCGCCCTGGTGAAAAGGTGGCGTTTGTGGGCGCCACCGGCGCGGGAAAAACCTCCATCTTAAACCTGATCGGACGCTATTTCGACATTCAAAAGGGCGAAATACTCATTGACGGCGTCAATATCCGCGACATCGATACGGATGTGCTGCGCGCCGCCATCGGGCAGGTGCAGCAGGATGTATTCCTTTTTACCGGAGATATCAAAAGCAACATTTCCCTGGGAAATTCTACCATCTCCGATGAGGAGATCCGCCTCGCCGCCCGGACCGTGCACGCCGATACCTTCATCGAAAAGATGCCCGGCCAGTACGACGCGCCCGTGACGGAGAGGGGCAGCACCCTTTCCGCCGGACAAAGACAGCTGCTTTCCTTCGCACGCACCCTTGCCTATAAGCCCACCATTCTGGTGCTGGACGAGGCGACGGCGAATATCGATACGGAAACGGAAAGCCTGATCACACAGGCGCTGGAAACGTTGATGCAGGGCCGTACCACGATCATGGTCGCCCACCGGCTTTCCACCATCCAGCACGCGGATAAGATCATCGTCATGCACAAGGGACGGATTCAGGAGTCCGGCTCCCATCAGGAGCTGCTGGCACAGGAGGGGCTTTACAAGCGTCTCTATGAGCTCCAGCTCGTGGAAGCCCAGACGTAAGCCGCCGCAAGCCGCTACGGCGCAGAGGATTCTTTTTATGATTCATTGCAGTATAACCAAAAAACCATCGGACAGGGGGCATCCCCGCCGATGGTTTTTCTTTTCATAAATATGTTATGTTCCGTCAGATCTCCGGTATTTCAATCTCGATTTCATGACCGACGGCGTTGGACTTGACGATGCCGTCAATGATCGCCTGATTATAGATAATCTGGCTGGACGGGATCGTAGCGCTTCCGCCGTTTTTCACCGCATTCACAAAGGAACGCAGCTTTTCATGGAACAGATCGCCGCTGGGATCCAGGGGGATCTCCGTACAGGTATGCTTTCCGGCGATGGTCTTGTATATTTTCAGCGGCTTATCGAAGTCGCCGTTCCAGCATTCGGTGGAAGGGATGCGCAGACCGCCCTTCGTACCCAGAATCAGAGCGTCCCCGGCGGTGTCCATGTGCATTGCCCAGGAAATCCGGAAATCCAGCACGATGCCGCCCTCCAGGCGGACAAAACCGGCGGCGAAATCATCCACCCCGAAAATATCTGCATATTCCGGATGGCCGGGATAGGTGTTGGGATCCTTGCCGAAAAAGTCCGCGGTATAGCCGGTGACTGTCAGCGGTTTGGGATAGCCCACCGCGTTTAACAGCATATCCAGAGAATAGCAGCCGATGTCGCCCATCGCGCCGATTCCACCGGTCTCCTTGTCGATAAAGGTGGTGCCGTAGGGGGTGGGAATGCCGCTGCGGCGGCCGCCGCCGGACTGGATGTAATAAATTTTGCCCAGCTCGCCGGAATCCACGATCTGCTTAATGCGCTGCATATTGACGCTCATTCGGGGCTGGAAGCCGATGGTCAGGATTTTTCCGCTCTTCTTTTCTGCGCGCATGACCTCTACCGCTTCCTCCACGGTGACGGTAAAGGGCTTCTCCAGCATGACGTGGACGCCGTGCTCCAGCGCGTCGATGGCGCAGGGCGCATGCTGGCAGTTGTAGGTACAGATGCTGACCGCATCCAGCTGTTCCGCTTCCAGCATGGCATGCCCGCTCTCGTAGCAGCGGACGCCCTCCAGCCCATTCGTTTTGCAGAACTTCTCCGCCTTGCCGCAAACCAGATCCGCAGCGGCGACAAGCTCCACATCGGGCATTTCCTTATAGCATCTGGCATGCTCCTCCGCAATCCAGCCGGTGCCGATAATGCCCACCTTCACCTTCCTGCTGGTGTCGATTTCGGGCTCTTCGTCATAAATATGTTCAAAACGGTTTAAAATATTTTCAGCCATGATAATCTCCTGTTCTGATTTTTACAGCAGGGCGTCCCGCATGGGATTTTCCGCTGCTCCTGCCTGTGACAAAAAATCCTTCGCTACTGGTCATAGAACGAACAGTAACCATTAAAGGAAGGATCTTAAGTAACGGATACTCATTTCCGCACATTCCATCGGAGTGCGCTCCATGCTGGGGCTGTCCTGCTCCACCACAAACCATTCGCTGCCCGCATCGTCTGCCGCGGCGATGATGGAGGGCACATCCTGCAGTCCATAGCCCACGGGACGGAACTCAAATTTGCCGGAGGGATCTTCCTTCTTCTCCTCCTTGCCGATCAGGCCGTACATGTTCTCGGTCTTCTGCCCCGCAAAATCCTTCAGATGGACGATGGGCGCTCTGCCTGTATATTTGCGCACATACACGGGAGGCTTCTCGCCGCCCACGTTCACCCAGCACACATCCAGCTCGGTCTGCAAAAGCTCAGCCGGGATCTCCTCATAGTAGGCATCCAGAATATATCTGCCGTCAATCTTTTCAAATTCAAAATCATGGTTATGATATAACAGCTGCATGCCCCGCGCCTTGCAGCGTTCCCCGATGCTGCGGATGCGCCCGATGACTTCTGTCAGCTCCCCGGCGTTTTTGGGTCCTGTGAGCCAGGGAATGGCGATGTAGCGCATACCGGTGGCGGCGAAATCATCCAACACCCCATCATCCTCCAGCTGGTCAACCGGAACATGGGCGGAAACCAGCTCCAGTCCGATCTCATCCAGAATCTTCTTCGCTTCCACAGCGGTCATGCCATAGGTACCCGCCAGCTCCACGCCGTCGTACCCCATCTCCCTGACCTTGCGCATTGTCCCGGCAAAATCCTGCTCCGCAGCATCGCGGACGGAATAAACCTGTAATGCAATAAGACGTTTTTTCATACCTGTGCTCTCCTTTCGGTAATTGATGCTCATGTCTGAAACAGCATTTCAAACTATGAATAAATGCAGTATCTCTGGCCTTGCCCGAGACATGCGGGGCATAAAAATGCACGTAATTTCATGGTAAAAACCCCTGAAAATATAAAATACCCACAAATACTATATTACACTGACGGGGAGGGAAAATGATAGCATTTTTTTGCCGGTTAAGTCATACGATTTTGCTGTTACCATTTCTGGCATACGCCCTGGTCTACTATCAGGACAAAATGGTATCCCTGACCGAGGAACGTAAAGCGCATCCGCTTAAAGCAGGCCGCCCTGATGCTGCGGGATTCCACCCTGAGCGTGGAGGAAATCATGCTTCACATCGGCTATACGGATATCAGCTATTTTTACAAAATATTCAAAGAAAGCTACGGGATGACTCCCATAGCTTTCCGAAAACAGAGCAAAATTATTCCGCTTTGAAGCGGCCCTTTTCCTCATGGTAAACCGGCATCACCGCTTTCGATGCGCTGCCACAGGTGAAAATCAGACGAATACCATGACCTCATAAGGCTTCATTTTAAGCTTTCCGTTCAGCGTCTGCCCGCTCAAAAGCTCCTGCATCGGCCTTTTTACCTCGATCTCCACCGCCTCATGCTGATAATTGAGCACAAACAGATACGCTGTCCCGTCCTTTTTGCGGACCGCCAGCTCTACCTCCTTTGGCAGTAAAAGCTGCTCTCCATAGGGCTCTGCCGCCTCCAGCCTGCGCAAAAACAGCTCCGCCGTATCCACACCGAAGGCAGCGCCGAAATAATACGCTTCACCGGCTCCATAGGCATTGCGCACCAGAGCGGGCGCTCCCGCAAAGCAGCCGCCCTCATAGCGCGCCAGTACTTTGGCATGTTCCCCGACAGCCTCCAGCTGATCGCAGAACACGGCGGCCTCTGCCCGCTCCCCGTCCCAGCTCACCATCACCTTGCCTTCATCCGGCGCGACAAAGGAATATTCCGGAATATCCGTTCCCACAAGCTTTGCCGCCAGTCCCGGCAGATAGTCCATGACACATTTGCCATGCGCATCCTTATAGCCCGTGCGGCAGCCCATGACCAGCTTTCCGCCGGCCGCCACCCAGTCCTCCAGCTTTTTTGTCCCTTCCTTCGTCAAAATGGCGGCATGCGGGTAAAACAGCACCTCATAGCCGGACAAATCCGCCTCGGGCAGAGATACGAAATCAAATGGCACATGATTTTGCTGCAGCGCCATAAACAGGGATGCGCCGCTCTTTCTATCCACCCGGGCATGCCAGGAATCCACCTGCGCGTCCCAGATATTGTCATAATCCTGCAAAATGCCCACCTTCGCGCCGCTCACCGCTCCCGCAAGCCTGTCAAGGCGCTTCACCTTATCCCCAATGTCCGCAACCTCTAAAAGCCTCCGGTTGTCCCGCCCGGAATAATCCAGAATGCCGTGCCAGTAAATTTCCGTCCCGAAGGTGCAGGTGCGCCACCTGAAATAGCTGACAAAATCAGCCCCATGGGCGATGCTCTGCAGGGTCCACAGCGTCATCTGCCCCGGTCTGGGCGTGGGCGCTTCCATCCGGTTCACCCAGCCGTTCGCGCCGCTCTGCTGCTCCATGATGCCGAATACCGGCGATATCGCCCGCACCTGTGCCAGATTCCTGCTCCACTTTCTGTCCTTTAAAAAGTCCTCCGCCCGGTAGTCGTCCAGACAATAGGCGAAATTCGGATAGGAGTCATACATCATGAAATCCAGGCTTTCCTTCGTCAGCCGATGATTATCCAGATTTCCAAAAATCCCGTTGGTGGTGATGAAATCCCCGGGCTTTAAATATTTTCTCAGAATATCCGCCTGCAGCTTCGCATACCTGCACGCGCTGTCCGAAACAAAGCGGTAATAATCCAACACCCTGTGAGGATTCACAGAATCCGCCGGAACCTTCCGGGGCACATCCACCTCCTCCCAGGCGGTATAGGTCTGATTCCAGAACACGGTCCCCCAGGCCTCGTTCAAGGCGTCCAGCGTCCGGTATTTTTCCCTGCAAAATTCCTGGAAAGCGATCGTATCGCTCTCCGCGTAAAATTCATTCAGACTGCAATTAAACTCGTTATCCAGCTGCCAGCCGATGATCGCCGGATGGGAACCGTAATGCGCGCCCAGCTCTTCTGTCAGACGGCGGGTGAATTCCTGAAATTTCACCGAATTGTAGGTATAATGCTGCCGGTTTCCGTGCCGGTACAGATGCCCGTCCCGGTCCGCGTTCAAAATCTCCGGATATTTCGCGCTCATCCACGCCGGCGGCGTGGCGGTGGGTGTGCAGAAGATCACCTTCATCCCCTTTTCCTGCGCCAGATCCAGGAATTCATCAAAAAAATCGAAGGTAAACTGTCCCTCCTGGGGCTCAAATTTGTTCCAGGCAAACTCCCCGATCCGGATCACCTCAATCCCCACAGCCAACATGCGCGATAAATCCTCCGCCCATAGCTCCTTTTTCCAGTGCTCCGGATAATAACAGGTCCCCAGCACAATTCCTTCCCCATTCAATATTGCCCGCATACATTGTCCTCCTTTCCATACAGCCGACGCTTTTTATTCGCCTTCCGCCATCCGCAGCTGGGCCGTCACCAGCCCGTAATAAATGCCTTTCTTTTCCAGCAGCTCATTATGCGTGCCGATTTCCGCGATGCCATGCTTGTCGATCACCACCAGCCGGTCCGCGTTGCGCAGCGTGGAGAGCCGGTGGGCGATCGCAAACGTGGTCCTTCCCTTCACCAGCCGGTTTAAGGCCTGCTGGATCAAAAACTCGCTCTCGGTATCCAGCGCGGAGGTCGCCTCGTCCAGAATCAGAAGCCTGGGATTATTTAAAATCGCCCTCGCGATGGCGATACGCTGCCGTTCCCCGCCGGACAGATTATAGCCGTGCTCACCCACATAGGTGTTGTAGCCGTCCGGCGTCTTGCAGATAAAATCATGGGCATTGGCCGCCCGCGCCGCCTGGATCACCTCCAGCAGCGTGGCGTCCTGCCGCGCGAAGCGGATATTGTCCAGAATGCTTCCCGAAAACAGGAAGGTTTCCTGCAGCACCACACCGATCTGGGAATGCAGGCTTTCCGCCTTCATTTTGCGGATATCCGTTCCGTCTATCGTAATTCTGCCATGGTCCACATCGTAAAGCCGCATGATCAGGTTGATCAGCGTGGATTTTCCCGTGCCGGATGCGCCCACCAGACCGATCATTTCACCGGGCTTCACCGTGAAGCTCACATTTTCCAGCACCGGCTCATAGGTCTGATAGCCGAAGGAAACCTCCTCAAAGGTAAATGCGCCCTCAATGGGAAATTCCACACAATCCTCCAGATCGGCGAGCCTGGGTTCCTCGTCCAGCACATCGTAAATGCGGTTTAAGCTGGTGATCATCTGCATGACCGCCCGGGGCAGATGAGTCATCCATCCCAGCGGACCGTACAGATAGCCGCAGTAGGTCACAAACTGTACCAACTCACCCAGCGTCATATCGCCCTCCAGCACGCCGACGCCGCCCATCCAGATCGCCACATAGGTGCCCGCGCCGATCAGAAAGGTCAGAATCGGGAAGAAAATCGCCCAGAAGGTTTCATTCCTTTTGGACAGGGCGGCGAATTCCTCCGTTTTTTTGGTAAAGCGTCCTGCCTCCCGCTCCTCCTGCCCGAAGCATTTCACGATCCGCATGCCGGAAATGATGTCCTGCAGGTTGCTGCTTAAGTCATCGGCTTTGAGCCACTGTTTATGGAAAATGGTGTGTATTTTATGCCAGAACGCCTTCGTGATCACAAATACCACCACGATGAACACCATGGACATCAGCGTCATTTTCCAGTTGATGGCAAACATCATGCCCAGCGCCATGAGCATCGTCATGAGCACGGCGACCATGTCCCCGAAGACCTCTTCCATAAACTGACGGATCTGATTGGTATCCCGGGAGACCCGGTTTAACAGCTCCCCGGGCTTTCTCACATTGATGAAGGACAACGAAAGCGTCTGTATCTTATAATACAGCTTTTTGCGCAGGTTCATGCTCAGCTCCGTGCCCAGCTTCACACACCTCCAGTACCTGAATCCGTCCAGAAAGACGAGACATGCCAGCAGCACAAAGGTGATTCCCACAAATTTAAGCAGATCGCCCATCGTTCCCGTGCCGTTTGTCAGCGCGTCGTCAATAAAATTTCTCTGGACGATGGGAATCAGCAGATTGATCAGCGCGCCGCCCACCATCAGGCCGGAAATCGCCAAAAGCCTGCCGATGGAATCCCCGCACAGCTCCATGAATTTTTTCCCCAGATCCTTTTTTCCCTCGCAGTAGGGGCATTTGCTCGTGCCCGGCAGCGCCCTGCCGCACTTTTCGCAATATTTTTCATATTCAAAGCTCTGCACCCGTTCCGCCGTATCGGCGCTTTTGCCCTTGTGCAGCGCGTTGATGATTTCCTGCGCGCCCCGCACCGCATAGGATACCCGGGTGATATGGCGCATGGAAAAGCGGGCGGCCACGATCTGTTCTCCGCTCCTTTTGGTCACTGTAACGATGCCGCAGTTGACCTGGTGCTCGCACTTGATTTTTTCACAGTCCTCCAGCAAAAACTCTGCCTCTGCCCGATCGCCTGCAAGCACCACAAGCCTTCTTTGCGTCACCGCCAGAAAGACCTCCTCTGCATAGGCCTCCCTTGCCTGCTTTGCAGCGTTGTCATATTGTAAATCCACAGGCACGCAGTATAAAAGACTCTCCTGCGCCTCCAGCGCCAGAGCCTCTGCCTGCGGCTGTTTTAATGTATATAATAGCTTCATGCCAGCCTCCTTGCATGATAAACGTTCTGCTAGATGAACAAATCCAGCTTCTTTCTTTCCCCGATGCCCAGCTTCGTAAAGTCCGGAATCTCATAGCGGTTTCCGTCGATATCCGTCACCAAAAGCCTGGATTCTCCCAGCGTGACCACCGCGTCCCCGCTGATCTGCGTAGTAAAACGGCACACGCCAAACCCGGTCTCCACATGCCAGTAGGCATAGCCGTATTCCTCCTTCACATCCAGCACCTTCTCGATCACGGGCATGAAATACCGCAGCCGGATCTGCTCCCGCAGCATTTCCTGCTGATCCTTTGCCAGATCGGAGAGCTTTTCGATCATGCCGATCTCCTTCGCCTTTTCATCGGCTTCCCGGATGGAAATGAATTCCTCCGGACAGGTCAGGGGAAAGGTCAGATAGATTCCCACCCGGTCATATTCCTTTTCCTGTGTTGCAAGCGCCACAAAGCCGCCCTCCGTCCTTTTAAATGTCGCGTTTTTATCGTTTAAAACCCGGATCGTCAAAAGCTCCTCCGACTCCCGGATCATCGCCTCTTCGTCAAACTCCTGCAAATCCAGCAGGTTCATTCTTTCCTGTTCCATTTTGTCCTCCCTTATTCCAGCCCGCGCATCGCCAGCGCCTTGGTCTGCAATTCGCTCAGTTTATAAAAGGTTCCCTTCTTCGCCAAAAGCTCCTCATGGGTGCCCGACTCGGTGATCCTGCCGTCGTCCAGCACGATCAGATGGGTCGCGTTTCGCAGCGTGGAAAGCCTGTGGGCGATGGAAAGCACCGTCCTGCCCTTCTCCAGCTGCTCTAAGGATTTCTGAATCGACAGCTCCGTCTCCGTATCCACCGCTGAGGTCGCCTCGTCCAGAATCAGGATCTTCGGATCCGCCAGAATCGCCCGGGCGATGGAAATGCGCTGCTTCTCCCCGCCGGAAAGCGACCGGCTGGAGGAACCCAGAAGCGTGTCATAGCCCTCCGGCATTTTGCAGATGAAGTCATGAGCGTTTGCCGCGATCGACGCCCGGATGATTTCCTCCCGGCTGGCGTCCGGTCTGGCGTAGGCGATATTCTCCGCCACGGTTCCCATAAATATGTAAGTCTCCTGGGATACCATCGCCACATTTTTGCGCAGCTCCCGAAAACCGTATTCCTTCACGTTGACGCCGTCCACCAGCACCTCGCCCTCCTGCGCGTCATAGAGACGGGAAATGAGGTTTACCAGCGTGGATTTTCCCGCGCCGCTGCGCCCCACAATGCCGAACACCTCTCCCGCCTGCACATGGAAGCTGACATTTTTCAGGATCGGCTTGTTCGCCTCATAGCAAAAGGTCACATTCTTCAGCTCGATTTCCCCGCGCAGCCTCTCCGGACGTTTCGGGTTCTCCACCTCCTGCACCTCGGGCACCGCATCCATGATTTCAAACAGACGCTGGGCACAGTTCATGCAGTTGGTATACCAGCGGACCAGACGGGACATGAAATCCAGCGGTCCCTTCAGCTGTCCCACATAGCCGGAAAAGGTCAAAAGGATACCCAGCTCCATGTTGGAACCGGAAATCAAAAGCGCGCCGCCCACGGCCCACACCAGAAAGCTCAAAAGCTCCTCCATGCTCCTGTATATCACCCAAAAGCTGACGTCCAGACCGATCGCTTCCCGCTCCGCATTGCGCAGACGCAGATTGCTTTTGGAAAAACGCCTCATTTCCTGCTCCTGCTGCCCGAAGGCCTTTACCACCCGCGCGCCGGTGAAATTTTCATTCACAAGACCGTTTAAACGCCGGTTCGCCCGGTGCAGCTTTCCGTAAGCATACCACATGTAGGGCATCATATGATAATTGGCGATCATGAGCACCGGCATCAGCACGATACAGACTACCGCCAACAGCCAGTTTAACCGCAGCATAATGCCGCAGGTCGCCAGAATCGTCGCCACATTGATGAAAAAATAGGGAATTCCGTCTATGAAAAAGCTGGATATTTCCTCCGCATCGTTGGATACCCGGTTCATCAGGCTTCCCGTCTGCCTTCTGGTAAAAAAGCTGATGGACAGCCTCCCCATCGAGGAAAACACCTGGCTTTTGATCTTTCCCACCACCTCCGGCGCGATCTTCGCCGTCATCACGCCCTGCAAAATGCCCAGCGTCTGCAGCAGAACCTTCGTAAAAATCATCGCGAACACCACAATGCCCAGCGCCAGGAAAAACTCTCCCGCCGGCAAATGCAGCAGCTTTAAAAAGCCCTCGTTTTTCGCCAGCACCTGATCGTACAGAACCGTACCGCTCAAATACGGCCAGGCGAGGTTTAACGCCGCCGTTCCCAGATAACAGAGCATCATGAGCACAAGCCTTCCCTTATAAGGCATAAAATAGGAAAACAGCCGCAGCAGAATGGAGCCCTTGTCCATGCATTTCGGACAAACCTTCCGCCCCTGATCGGGATAGAGCATGCCGCATTTGGGACAGCACTCCTTCCCCTTCTCCACATCCAGATCCTCCGCCTGAATTTCCTCGCCCTTTTTCATTTTATCCAGAATCCGCCCCATCTGCATGAAATACGACATTCTGGTGTTGGAAAAATGGCAGAGATTGCGCTCCTTCCCGTCTATGACAGCGAGCAGCACGCCTGCGCTGACCTGCCGCAGCACCTCCAGCTTTTCCACCCGCGCAAGCTCATAGATACACAGCGCCGGCTCCTCCCCAAAGGCGCCGTTCTCCTTCATCTGCCATCCCGTATAACCGCCGAAGCGAAACTCTCTTTTTTCCACATAGGGATACGCCGCCACCAGCAGACGATCCTTCGTCAACGCGATCACAGAATCCGCAAACCGGTACTCTTCGTCAAAATCCCCCTGTGCCGCAAACAGGATATCCTCCTGTTCAATTCCATATTTCTTTATCACTTTACAAAAACTTCCAGGTAACTGCATTTCCTGTACCTCCCTGTTACACTTACGAACCCCCGTCATAATAAAAATGCGCCACGGCTTCTTATACCGTGACGCATCAACTGTCCTGTTCCATATATGTAGAATTCACATATACCTCTAAACCTGACCTATGATATCCCGGGGAGACTGCCTTACATGTACGCTTTACCGCTATAAAATTACCGTGATTCAATCTGATCGTCATGACGCTGCCTCCTTTCCTCTCAATTTCATTGCTGATCATATTTTCTACCGTATTACCGACCCTTCCAGTATAGCAACATCCCACATCACTGTCAACCCATAAATGAATAATTTGTGGGACCAGACTGCGGCAGTCCGCATCCAGCGGCGCCGTGAACTGTTACAAACCAGGGACATTTCCTTTTAAGCTGTCCAGCAGTTTTTGAAAAGGTCTGGTTATATACTTTTCTTTGTGATATAGCGCCAGCATCTGGTTTTCCATTTCGATGCCTTCCAGATGAATCAGGCGCAGCTTATGCAGCGTCAGCGAATCCGATAACAGCTTTTCCGGCAAAATGGTGATGCCCAGCCCCGCTTCCGCGGCCTTTATCAAAGCAAAGGAGTTCACGCTTTCCCACACAGGCGCAGCCTTTACATTGGCGAGCGCAAGCACATGATCCAGCGTGTCACGGATGGCGCTTCCCTGCTCGCGCAGCAGCAACGGATATTGACAGAGCTGCCGCAGGGTGATGGTCCGCTCCGATAAGCAAAAGTCCGGCGCACATACAGCGCACAATCGATACGAGCCCAGAAAAATTGCCTGAAAATTGCCCTGCGGCGCAGTCCCCTCCCAAAATGCAATGTCCGCATTCCCGCGCCGCAAAATGTCGATCGCGACGTTTGCGCTCGCGACGCGGACAGATGTATGAAGCTCCGGAAATGCTTCCTTTAGCTTCATTAATATTCCGGGAAGCAAAAAGGAAGCAATGGTAATGCTGGACACAATATTGACCGGGGTATTTTCTTCCAGATGGTGGATTCTCCTGTCCAGATTTCTGGAAGCCGTCAATATGCTGCGGGATTCCTCCAAAAGGGAGCTGCCACAGCGGGTCAGGACAACCCCCTTGGGATGACGCTCAAAAAGAGCTGTTCCCGCCTGCTTTTCAAGCTCGGCGATCGCATGGGAAACTGCAGATTGCGTCATATAGAGCTTTTTGGCAGCGCCCGTAAAGGTCCCTGTTTCCGCTATGGCTTCTAAAATTTCCAAATACCGTATGACCATGCCTTCTCCTTTCTGTGAGTTCACTTTTCCCGGGGCAGGGAGAAAGACCGGGAGGGACAGATGGGGCAACGGCGGCGGGAAGATGGGCGGAGGACACAGGCTGTTTCCAGTCGCGTTATCCGGAGCGGGAAATTCCACAAAATGACCGGCTATTCCTGAGCGGGACAGGGCGCAGCCAGCACCCTTACAGGGTGCTGGCTCTCGCGGCAGTCGCCAAATGTGCATGCAAGCATGCCCGTTTGGCTCGTTGCCCGCGGAAACTCACTGCACTCAAACAGTTTTGCGCCCTGTCCCAGGAATATCCTGTCATTTTGGGAATTCCTCCGCTCCGGATATAGCGACCGGAAACAGCCTGTGTCCTCCGCCCATCTTCCCGCCGCCGTTGCCCCATCTGTCCCTCCCGGTCTTTCTCCCCACCGTAAAAAAACAACATGAAAAAAATAGATGAATTATATAAAATAATAGCATTTTACAGATCGTATGGCAAGCATTATAATGAATCAATCAGAGAAATCAATGTTGAGTCGTTACTGCTCACGGTACCGCCGAATGCGGACTGCCAGCGGCTCAGTCCGCATTCGGCGGTACCGTGAGCAGTAACTTTGGACCCGCAGCAGAAAACGGGGAATGCAGGCATGGGGTAGCAGTTCAGGCCTGTCGGAACTGTTACCCCATGGGAGGAACACGTTATGAAACAACATATCCGGAAATATATATGGCTCTTCGCCGCCAATCTGTATATCAGCGCTTTTACCTTTGGCGGCGGCTATGTGGTGGTGCCGATGGTCCGCCGTCTTTTTGTCGGTAAAAAGCGATACTTTTCAGAAGAGGATTTGTTAAATATGGCCGCCATAGCCCAGTCAACCCCCGGCGCGATCGCAGTGAATCTTTCTGCGCTGGCAGGATACCGGGTGGCGGGAATCCCTGGCGCTCTGATCAGCTGCCTGGCCGCTGTCCTCCCTCCGCTCGTTATCCTCTCATTCGTTTCGGCCTTTTATAAAATATTCGTTTCCAATACGATTATCGCTGCGATTTTAAAAGGAATGGAGGCGGGGGTTGCCGCTTTGATGGTTGATCTGGTCACGGATATGTGTTCCCTGATTTTCCGGAAAAAGTCCTTCTTTTTATCAGCCATGGTGCCTCTTTCATTGATTGCGAATTTCGTATTGGATATCAATGTCGCTTTGATACTCGTCGTCTGCTGCCTCATGTGTATCCTGTGGGCGCTTTATAAAAAGAGGAAACGGATATGAATACCGTATGGAAGCTATTTTTTACATTTCTCAAAATCGGGTTAATGAGCATCGGCGGCGGCTATGCAATTATCCCGCTGATTCAGGAGCAGGTTGTGGAAAAATCCGGATGGATCAGTGAAAAAATGTTTACGGATATTATCACAATCTCCCAAATGACGCCAGGACCGCTGGCCGTCAATACCTCTACGTTTGTCGGACTCCAGATCGGCCAGCTTGCAGGCGCGCTGGCCGCAACGATCGGCTGTATATTGTGCGGCATTCTCCTTTCCCTGACCATGTATGTGTTTTTTCAAACCCATGAAAAATCCGATTACGTACAGGAAGTGCTAAACGGGCTGAAATCCGCCTCAACAGGTTTGATCATTTCGGCGGCGCTTACGATGATACTGCTGGCATTATACGGAAACAGTCACCCCGAATGGAATATCCGGTCACTCAACTGGACCGCACTCCTGCTATTTTCAGTCATGCTGTTCCTGCTGCGAAGACGCAAAATCAGCCCGGTTGTAATTCTGCTGGCAAGCGGCATAGCCGGACTCGCGCTTTATCTATGAACAGAGCTGGTAACAGTTCAGACAGATCTGCGCGTCTGCCTCACAAACCGTGTAAAAACGTGGCGGATGCAGTCTCAGTCCAGACCTGTCTGAACTAAGACCAGCCCCGCCCTCCCCTCTCTGTATGCCTGTCTCTGCCGGAAAACCACCCCCACACCGTATGGGAATTGATTTCCATGATTTTGAACAATCCTCTCTTGAATAATGAGCAAAACAGGCATACAATATAAGAATACGTGCCGTTGCGAAGCGACTTATGTCGTTTCCCATATGTATGGCCTGGGCATAACCGGGTATCGTATCAGACAAGGGCATATGGCAGAAACCCCTGCTTTTTACCGGCTGCCATCCTGTGACCTTGTCGTATCGGAGGGGGAAAAATCATGAAGAAACAAAAGAAATCGTATGAAATCGATATGTGTAACGGACCGCTACTGGGCAAGATCCTGCTGTTTGCGGTTCCGCTGATGCTGTCAGGCATTCTGCAGCTGCTTTTTAATGCGGCGGACATCATTGTCGTAGGGCGGTTTGTGGGACATCAGGCGCTGGCGGCGGTGGGTTCCACCGGGTCGCTGATCAATCTTTTGATCAATGTGTTCATCGGGCTGTCTGTCGGCACCAATGTGCTGGTCGCCAATTATTACGGGGCAAAGCGGTATGAGCAGGTGCGGGAAACCGTGCATACCTCCATTCTGACCAGCCTGGTCTGCGGCACAGCCCTCATTTTTCTCGGGGTGTTCCTCGCCGGTCCGCTCCTTACGCTGATGGGAACGCCGGAGGATGTTTTGAGCCAGGCGGCTTTGTACATGCGGATTTATTTTGCAGGCATGCCCATCATCATGCTCTATAATTTCGGCTCTGCCGTCCTGCGGGCCATCGGGGATACCCGCCGCCCGCTGTATTTTCTGCTTCTGGCAGGCATCATCAACGTGCTGTTAAACCTGTTCTTTGTCACGCAGCTTCATCTCGGCGTGGCGGGCGTAGCGCTTGCCACCGTATCCAGCCAGGCGGTCTCCGCGGGACTGGTGGTCCGCACGCTGATGAAGAGCGAGGGCTGCTTCCGGCTTGAGCTTTCCAAATTGAAAATCTATCCGGAAAGGTTAAAGCAAATGATCCGCATCGGCCTCCCCGCCGGCATGCAGGGGGCAATCTTTTCCATCTCCAACGTGCTGATCCAGTCCTCCATCAATTCCTTCGGCTCGGTCGCCATGGCGGGCAGCACGGCGGCATCCAACATCGAGGGCTTTGTGTACACCTCCATGAACGCGTTCCACCAGACGGCGATCAGCTTCACAAGCCAGAACTACGGCGCGGGAAAGCTGAACCGGATCAACCGGATTTTATTTCTCTGTTTAAGCTGCGTTGCTGCCGTCGGACTTGGCATGGGCAATCTGGCCTACTGCTTCGGGACACAGCTGCTTGGCATTTACTCCTCGGACGCGGCAGTCATCTCCTACGGTCTGACCAGAATGGCCTATGTCTGCGTTCCCTATTTTCTCTGCGGACTCATGGACGTCATGGTTGGCTCCCTGCGTGGAATGGGATATTCCATCATGCCCATGTTCGTTTCCCTGACAGGCGCCTGCGGAATCCGTATCCTGTGGATTTTCACAGTATTTTCCTGGTCCCGCTCATTGGAAACGCTTTTCCTTTCCTACCCCATCAGCTGGGGCATAACCGCAGCCGTGCATCTGACCTGCTACTTCTTTGCCATGCGGAAGAAAAAAGCCCTCTACGGGTCAGACAGTCCTGCTATGTCATAAGAGAAATCGAGTAGGAGGCGGCGGCTAACCGCCGTCCTCTCACAGCACCGTGCGTACCGTTCGGTACACGGCGCTTTCAATAGTTGACACGCAATGACTGGTAGGCAGTGGCTAAATCATAAAAGCCGCTGTTTATCAGTCTTTCTTTTTAGCATTGCCATATTTGCGGCAACTGTATATGTTATGAACCAGTAACCACGTCTGCTCATTGCCGCTTTCCACGCCAATTCTTTTGGCACTCCCATTTTCATTAAGTTCCGCAGCTTCGTTTTCGGTTTCTTCCACTGTTTCCATATACACATACGTATCCTGTGATAGAGCCAGCCACTAATGTCGCCTAAGTTGTTCTTCATACTCGCTGTTCCGTAATAATTCAGCCAGCCTTCTGCATATACCTTGATTTTCTCAAAGCCCGGCTTAATGCTCTGTACTCTCCTTCGGGAAGAAAGGATTTTTAGATTCGACTTGAACTTTTTCCATGACTTTGGGCGGCCCCTGACATACAAGTTTAGACGTCACGTTTGATACAAAATTAACCAGTAAAGAGCCCCTGACTTATAGGGGTTCTTTACTGGTTAATGGATAAAATAGCCCTTATGAACTGCCCAAATAGTAACTAATATTGCTTGCTCAAAATTCCCAAATTGCAACGCCATTCTACACGATGCACCCACCAGAAAAGATTTGCACCCACTTGCACCCGATTGGAGTTAACAACCGCTCAATCCATATATCTCATACAGTACTAAGGCAGCGGAGGGGGAGACCACTTCGACGTGGATTCGGACCAAACGATGGACGTGTTTCGGTTGCAGTAAACTCGATCCAGTATGACGCAGTAGAAGAATCTGATGTTCCACGTGATGACCATTCATAGCCGACATAACCAGTGTTTCTCAAGGTGCCAGTAATCGTAGGTAAGTAGATCCACCCACTGCGCACGAGAAAAACAGCGTATAGAACAATTGCTTTGTTCCAACGCCTGATTATCAACTATAAATTCAGTTTCCAGAGTTGTTTATATCAATTTTACCTCCAGGTATGCCTTGTCTTTATCGTCCTGTGCCACTCCCAAGTATCGCCTTGTAACTTCATATCTGCTATGGTTATAAACAGCCATAATCACAACCGGGGATATCCCATCATTCCATGCATGATATCCCCACGTTTTTCTTAAGCTGTGGCATGATACCTTGCCCGTAATCCCAAGCGCTACTACTGCTGCATGGATAATCCTCCATGCCTGTACCCGGCTGATCGCTTTTGCCTCTTTCCTGTTATTGGTAAAGATATATTCACCTTTTCTGTGCTGATAGCACTGCCGGAGAGCGCCTGTCACCTGCTGGTTCAGGGCAATCGTGTTGGTCTTTCCAGTTTTCTTTTCTGTCAATGTTACATGAGTACGGAATTCCTGCTGCTCTTCGTCATATACATCTTCCCATTTCAGCCGCAGCAGATCACCAATCCTCAGCGCCATATAGGCGTCCATAATAATCATGGTGTAGTTGCGGAGCTGTCCTTTCTTCAGGAAATATTCTGCTAATGCCTTAAACTGTTTCTTGTCTCTGATTGGTTCTGTTGCTGCCATAATATAAAATTACCCCCTGTTCATGATACTGTCGGAACCGGCGTATCTTGGGCAGAGGGATTTGTTAACGTTTTTAGAAATATTGTTACATATTTTACCACTGGAAATGTATAATATCAAGAAATTCCGGGATTCTTATAAAAATAAAAATCGATACAGTGGGTGCTTTTGGTTGCTATTTCGGGGCGTACAGAAAATACGGATGTAACATACTTTCTAAGTCTGTTACATCTTATTTTTGGTGGTCACATTGTATAAAGATATTGATGCCACCAATCACTGAACAACAAGGAGGGAGATTCTATGAAAAGAAGAATCATAACAGTTTTATTAGCTATGGCAACATGTATGATTATGGCAGGATGCGGCACATCGGGTAATAGTTCCACAGAAACAGCGGCACCAACTGCAGGTACTGTCGCTGCAACAGATAGCGCTACGATGGATGATTCTTATGATGAGTCATTGGAAAGCCAGGATGAAACATGGACAAAAGCACCGGATGATATGGAAACGGAGGAAATCCCCGTTGCTGAACCCACACTGGATGAAGTGCTAAATGATGTTTTGAGCTATGTGGAACGTGAGGGTATGATAATAGTTGATGAAGATAGCATCAATGACCTCATAGAATTAATGTATATTACAGAAGGGCCGGATGCGCTTAACATATTTAATCAATTATGTGCGGACGGACAAATTGTAACGGCACCTGTTGAGCCAGAGGGGATTATCGTATTCACCTATAATGGTTCGGATGTTGCTTTTTCATATAAGGAGGGCGAAACGGTCACAATAAATTTGGACTGCATAAATCCTGATAATGGATATGTCTCGCATTTGAGAACTTTTTATTTTGAAAATGCCAACAGATGTTATCCGGCATTTAATGGATTGTCTGTTAATGCAACTCAGGCGCGTATGCACTTTAATTCGGATTTTACCCAAATGACCGCAATGGCAACCCTTGAGGATGGCTCTGTCCATGTTGGCTGGATAGAGGAAAATGGTAAGTTTACAGATGTCTCTGCGCTGGTTACAGCTGATGCCGGTGATTTTGGCGGTCTCACAAATCACTCTTATCCATGCTTTGGACCAGGTGGTTACTTTTATTTTAGGGATGAGACAAGCTCAAATGTTCAGGTAAAACGGGCCCCGCTTGATAATTTAACGGTATCGGCCGTAGAAACGCTGATTGAAAACGAACATTATAAAGCAGCTATATTATCTCCTTTACCAGACGGGACCGTTGAAGATGATATTACTAATAGTAAATGGTATTACTATGATGAAGAAATGACTTATCCGGCAAGAGGCGACTGCTTCGCTGATTGGATTTCACCATCCGAGTGTGTTGGCATTGAGGGTAATGTAATTTATAAGTATAGCCTTAGTGAAACAACTCGTAGTTTTTTTACGTGGAATAATGAAAAAACAGCGCTCATACCAGACATAAAGGGGAGAAATAACTGGAGTATTATTGTATCTCCTGATGCATCCAGGATTGCATTTCTATCTGCACTAACTGAGGGGACGGATACAGCGCCATATTTATATACGGTTCCAATTAGCGGAGGAGATCCAACTAAAGTATCTACAGACTTTTATATTGACGGTCGCGTGAATTATGAAAATTTTTCGCGTGGATTTTGGTCATCATGTTTAATAGCATGGAAGTAATCTCAGCTATCAACCGCACCTTACTATCTTAGAAAGGAAGTGATGATAAATGTCTCTTTTTGGATTTATCGTAGATCTATTGCAGCCTGTAAAGCCAGGAGATTATTTTCGGATGCAGGACGAGAAGAAGCGAGAAACGCCAGAGGAATTTCAAACACGAATAGAAAATAGTGAGTGGTATTGTAACTATCATAACTATTGGTTTCGGGGTATAAGCAAAGAATGCCCTCGTTGTGCCGAAGAGGTAAAACGAGAAAAAGAACTTGGCGACTTTCCACCTGGTATCAATCAGGAGAACTGTGAGTATTATCTACCGTGGCACTGGGAGGAATTCCATCTTCTTGAGAATAAACGCAAGGCCGGGGAGATTTCTGACACCGAAGCCAAGAGGCAATGGCAAGAGCTCGTAGAAAAAGAGATCAATGCAAAAATCAGACGTAGGAAGGAACTCGCTCAAAAAGCTAAAGAAGATAAAGCTCAGGCCGAGGCCCAAAAACGCCGCGAATACGAAGAAGCCAGGAAAGTTTACGGCATTTGGACGCCACATTAATTACCATAGCCGGAGACTTGTCTTCAGCGCGAATTTGCGTTTCTTATCCTTAAGCCCGAATAGTGTTGGAATCGTCAATTTAGTTCCACCTATTCACCCAAAATCTAAAGCCCGTTTCTATAGCAGAAACGGGCAACTTACTGTTTTTGCACATTAAGAAAGGAGGGATGGTTATGAGTTTGTGCAAAATTTGCTCTAAGCGGTTGGCCTGGGAGAGCATACCTCTATGCGATAAGCATCAGGCAGAATTTAATGAAATCACCCAGAGGATTCAATCTGGCGAAAAGCCCCCGTTTGAACTTATGAAAGAGGCGTGGAGCATGAATAACTTTATCAAAATAGCAAATATTATTAAACGTGGTAAAATATTCAGTGAACCTCTGGCTAAAGTTGAAGAGAATATTAATGACCTTGTTGAAAAAGAAAATAATAGCGCTAAAGCAAGGACAATGAGCCTTCAGCAACGCTCCGCGACACATGATCAGGAGATTGATAATCTCGCAAAAACTCTGGGTGTCAGCCTCTGAGCAAGGGTATTCACGATTCCACGCTCGTTCCCACAACTTGTTCCAAAAATCTCAAGCCGCCTCCAACAAAAAGATGAGGAGTGCGGCTTGAGATTTTTGAGGGTATATCCACTTTCATATATCTCACACAGTACTAAGGCAGCGGAGGGGGAAGGCAAAGTAACGAGCATCTACATCCGAGGTTTTAACATCACTGGCGCGAAAGCTGAGATTGTATGCGTCAGCAAAAACGCCAGAAGTATAATTGGCGCCTCGCAGAGCCCAATAATTTCCATTGAACCCGGCAATCTTTAGTGGACTACCATTGGTTTCAGCTATGTCTAAATACCCACTGCGCACGACACTAAAACTATAGCAAATCCTTTAACTTTGGAATGTTTTCTAACGTGTAAATCCCGTTCTATGCCTCCAAACGGATGGACATAGAACGTCTCCAGCTCACTCAGCATTATTATCCTCATTCCCATTCAAAAATGTGGCAATAACCATATAACAACCAATCGCCGTCCTGCATTTTCTCGCCCTAGATGATTAACCATGTCCCTGCTCCATATGGATTGAAATACTTCACAATGACCTCCGATCCCTTTTTCTTCATCTGGACAACACGGGCACTTAATGAGTCTGCGCTCAATTTCCTTTGTCATTAACTTCATAGTGCTACCTCCTGGTATTTTGAATTATATTGCCGGGTGTTGGCAATACCAGCACCCGGTCTGTTTCTAAAGAATAGTTATCCCATGTACTTCTTTTTAACCTCTCCACAAAACTTTAGTCAGGCTTTCGCGGAGCACTCTCATTTTCCGAGAAATAGCGGAATCATGTTTCCTTAATATTTTTGCAGCCTCAGTCTGCCTGAGACCATCTACGACCAACAGTGTAAGTAGCAGAATGTCTTCATCACTCAAAGTCCTGATCCATGTTATGATTTCCGGAGTATCCAGGTCTTCAATCCAGGACATATATGACCATTCGCTGATTTCTACCTGTGGCGTGCTAAACTGCTCTAAATAGTCCTCAAGAAGCGGATTTTTGTCCACGCTGGAGCTGCTGTCATCCAGAAACCTCATACCATCATAAGATTGTGCATGATTATAATAACGTCTGTTACTATTAAGCTCGTCCAGCATAATGCGGTGTATAAGCTCAATCGTATCCTCCGACACGCCTTCTGCCCGGCAAGTTGCTACTATTTGAGCGAATTCTTTTTCCATCTTATCCCTGTGGTATCCATAATTAAATCCCTTGAATCCTTTTGATTTTGCCATATTAAGCTCCTTTCTTGATTAGCGATGTTCCGCTGGAGCCGTTCTGGCAAATTCCGTAAATACGCGAAAACGGCAGGGCGGAACACCGAACATTCGTTGCGATGTTCTCCGCACTGCCGTCTCAAAATTCTGGTGAACCTAGAATCGCGGTCTCACGGGATTGTTAAGTTTTTACTATTCTTGCTGCCTACTTAATGGGGGTACTATCCCCATGGCTGATTTGGACAGGTGTCCCAGCGGGAACGGTAAATACTGTCCGCTCACCTTTCTGCCAGATTTCTATCCAGCCCATGGCAGGATAATATTTGGCCACCAGCCTGCCTGCATTGTCGCGGATTTCTGTTGCTGCGTTTTTAGATGTTTGTTTCATAATGCGCCTCTCTTTCATTAGTATATTTGGTTTCTGTGACAATCTAACCGTACACCTAAAAGACATCGTAGGGAGAATTTGAATGCGTTCGAATGAATTCGAACGGGAAATGCCCGTTTTGAAGATTTTTAATCGCGAGCAACAGAAGAAAATTCTTAAAATTCGAACCGTAACACTTGCTAAAATATCCAATATAGCATAAAAAGTATTGACAAATCAGAACATGTGTGCTACTATAGTTAGTGTAGACTAACTAATCTATGTACATTAATGTTTCTAACAGCATATCTGGGCATATTTATCTACCCCTGATTATTGCGAAATTCGCCCCTTTTCTTAAGAAGATGGGCGATGACGCAATAATCCAATAAAATCACATTTATTCAAGGGGGTAAAATCATGAGAATGATGCAATATTCGCTAAAACTGAACAGAGATAATGGCTCCGGGTATTATGTATCCAGCTGCGATAGCGAAGAATCTGTGCGCCTTTTCAGTAACAAAGGGCGCCCGATAGAAATGAAAATTCTGGAGCGCCGTGGTGGCGATTTGGTATCCAGTATTGATGCCATTGGCAGCTCAGGAGAAGCAAAAAAGAGAGTGGAAAAGGAGTTTCGGGAGCATCTGGAAGAAATATTCTCTGGGGATTATCTAGGGTGGCGTTTGGTTCGTTTTGAAGTCTGTGCAGAGTGCATTATCTTGGAATACTATAGGCCAGATAGCAACGAATCAGTTTCGGTAGCCCTTGGGATGGCAGCTCTTTGTACAACAGTTCTTCAAGTGGAATTCAGTGTTCCCGGAAGGCGTGAAGGTTCCGTGGAGAAGTATACCATTCGGCAGAGTAGCAGCCCTTACCCTGGCAGTGACGTGATACATAGTTACACACGTGTAATAGAGCAGATCAATGGTATCAGACGTGATTTAGAGTTTACCTATGATAGCGATGATGACCCAGATAGAGGTCGCTATGTTGCTATTACGGAATATGCTGGTTAACAGGTGCAAAACATAGCCAAGCAGTAGCTTTTGGACACTTGTCAAAGGTTATATGCATCAATAAGTCCGCTCAATGAATATTATGAGCGGACTTTCCCTATTTTAGATATCTAATCCTGTTTCCATAATGTACCATTTTATGATATAATTTTTACGCATTGATTTTTCCTGAGAGGTGGTAGTGCAGTGATAACCAAAGTGGACGACGTAAATAAAGACAGTGATTTCTATAAATGTATGTATGGGATATGTATCGATGACGCACAGGCTGACGAGGTCGTAAAACTTTTGGAGGGCATATCTTCTGATGCCCCAATGCCTTATTCCCGTGAGTTTTGTATATCCTATGTAATAAAACTTTTAGAGAAATATTGCAGTGCTGATGAGTGCGAGTTGGCTCTTGCCCGGTATGGTTTTTTGGATGGGTTTGAACGTAAAAAATACAAGCAGATGGGAAAACGTACGGAAGAATACTGGAAATACGCTCGTAGATATAATCAACATGAGTTTATTTCCAGCGATTGGACAACTACAGGAACTGCCTTAACCAAATTAAAAGACCATCATATGATAATCGTCGGAAATTTAGATGTGGAAACCTCTCGGATAAAATCGGAGAATAATAACAAATTGGGATTGATTGAAGAAGTCCCAAAAGAACTGAAATTCCCTAAACCGAGAAAAATTGAAAATATTACTTCTACACCAGAGGATGGCGATATTTCACAGACAGTTCCAGAGAATAAAACAGAGAGTAGCCAACAGCACATACCAAAAAAATGGATAGAACAACTTATTGCAGCTGGTGCTTTTGGGGCGATATTAGCGTGTGGTCTTATTTTTATGCTACAGTTTCTGTATTCTGCAAAGGCGAACGTAAATACTGAAGAGGTGCCCATCGTTAAAGAAATATATGTTTTTAATAACAAATTCGACCTCCCAGTCGGAGAAAAAGAAACTTTGGATATAGCGCCCAGCCCTCCTGATGCTGACAGGAACAGTATAAAATGTATCAGTGAGAATCCAGAACTTGTATGGATAGAAAATGATTATGATGTCAGAGCGCAAGGTTCAGAGGAATGGCAGGATGAAACGGAGCATACGGCCATAATTTATGTTCAAGGTGGCAGAGCAGAGAAGTTCCCCGTAGAAGTTACAGTAATAAACCCGGGGATCTATGCAGACAGAGTTAAAGACAGGCTCCCGAATAGCGAAAACTGAGAGTCCACTTTTCATTGACTGATACAGTATACTGTTTTAGATGTAATTTTAAATATAAAGAAGGTATTTCCTATGCACAAATATATAAGAACTTTGTCTTCAATTTTAGCTATCACAACAAGTCTGCTTCTAATATTTCTGGTGCCGACAACGGCTTTGGCTTGGGGCGATAATGGCGGTATGCGGCCTAGCTATACCATCGAACAGATTAACAATGGTGCCATTGGTGCCACACAAAAATCTGACGGTGAAGATTACAAAAACAGTGCAAATTACCCAGGACAAATTATCTTCAATACCATCAGCGATAGCGTGATTGGTGACGAGAAAAACTTTGTTGGTGCCAGACAGTGTATTCTTAGAAATGACGGAAGGGCGGAGCCGGCCGACCCTGGGAAAAAAGAATGGCGCGGCAATGACATCACTGCTGTTGATGGAGCTTATTACATCATCCGCCTCTATGTCCACAACAATAATCCAAATGGCATGGATGCTGTAGCGGAAGATACTAGGGTCTGCTTCAGTATCCCAAACACTTCCGATACTATGATCCAAGTGAATGGGTTTATTAGCTCTTCGAACGCTGTACCGTCAGAATATTGGGATTATATCAATTTTAACAGCGAAGATGGCACTCCGTTCCACCTAGAATATATTCTTGGCTCTGCCCTGCTGGAAAATAATGATATCGGTCTCGGCGGCCTGACTCTTAGTGATGAGGTTGTCCAAGCCAAAAATGGTGGCGTGCTAATCGGATATGACGCTCTAGACGGCCGTATTCCGGGATGCTACCAGTATGATAATTTTGTATCAATTAAAGTAAAAGTAGTTTATGATTATAAATTCACTATAGAAGCTAAAGTTCGCTCAACAGATAGTGAGGACGCGACCTGGAAAGACACCGTAGATGCTAAGGTTGGCGATAAAGTAGAGTTCCAATTGACCTACAAAAACACAAGCGAAACTCAGCAAAACAATGTCATGATTCGTGACGTTCTGCCTAACAATTTGCGCTATGTTGAGAATTCAACCAAATTGAAGAATTCGACTTATCCAAATGGCTTCAATATTGCCGATGGTGAACCAAATGATATTCTTAATGGGATTAACATTGGGAATTATGCTCCGGACGCAAATGCTAAAATTATTTTTACAACAGAGGTCATTAATAATAGTTTGGATGAAGGTTCAAATACTTTGGTTAACTGGGGGCAGGCTGGTGTTGGTTCAACCACGTTACAAGATTATGCAAGAGTTCATATTCAGATCAAAAGAGATATGAGATTATTTATAATTATTACTATTGTACTTGGCACAGCGCTTTTGTTATGTTTATCTTTTATCTGTGTATTACTTTATAGGATGTATCACTGGAGACAAAATTTTAGATAAAGGCAAATCGCTTTGAGATAAAAAGTCAAAATGTTGCCATATAACGCAAATAAATCTACAAGGAGGCGCTCCCATAGTGCCTCCTTTTTGTACATAAAAATATCCCATTTCTGTCCTATATCTATCCACCTTCAAAACTTTTCATAAATTTTTTCTATCCACCTGTTAAATTCCCCTACTCTCCAATGACTACTAAGTAGAAGGGCAAATCCCTTACTAAACCACAAGGAGGAAAAATTCATGAGTAATCCAAACAGTTCTAATGATGACGCAACTACCATCCTGACGGGCGACATTATCGACCCTTCACCTGCCCGGCGCAGCCTCGGGATGCTGCTCTCAACCCGTGCCGGGAGCCTGATGCTGCAGGACGCCATGCTCAAAGCAGGGAATGACCACTGCCATGCCCTGCTGGCTCACACGGCCATGGAGCACACCGGGGCGCTTGCTATGACGGCCGGACGCCTGGGCAGCATTGCCCCACATGGCCGTCGGCATTACCAGGCCATCCTGGATGCCTATGCAGAAAAAGCCATTGAGCAGATCAGGAGGTGGTAGTTATGACGGAGATTATCATCTTGCTTATCCTCAGTATCTGCCTGGCATTGCTGGCTGTTTTCCTTCTGGTCTGCTACAGTGACTACCGCCATATGAAGCAGGAAAACCAGCAGCTTGGCCATGCATTGGAAAGCCAGTTTATCCTGCAGGCGGACAGCCTGGACGCCTACAGCTCCATGCTCCGCGAGGCCTGCCGTGAGGGCGGTTTCTGGGAGGATGCAGATGTCAGCCAAAATGACGGGTATGGGGAATATTAGGCATCTGTCAACAGATTTCCGTATTTATTACAACGGCGTTTTTTATGACATCTAATTGACAGTTTTACATCTGTTATACCATGTCTTACCGCTAAGAAAAGTGTTAATGCCTGTGTTTTCATCTGGTGCGGTTTTACGGTAAATTTCTGACAAAAGCCACACCAGACAAAAGAAAGGAGAATTTATGGAAAAAGCAGCCGCAACTAAAAAATACCGCACAATCCTTGCCGATCCTCCATGGGATATTCAGCAAAAAGGAGCAAGAGGCGCGGCACAGCACTATGACCTTATGACACTGGAGCGCATCAAAGCGTTGCCCGTAAAAGATTTAGCTGAAGAGAATGCACATTGCTGGCTGTGGGTCACGAATGCGACCATGAAAGTCGGTTTTGAGGTTTTGGAGGCATGGGGGTTTACAGAACGTTCGATTTTTACGTGGATCAAGCTCCGTATGGGGCTCGGCGTATACCTGCGTAACTGTACGGAGCATATCCTGCTCGGAACACGTGGCAAAGCTCCGGTATTGTGTAACAATCAGATAAATTATGGGATTTTCCCACTCCAGGAACATTCGCACAAACCGGAAGAATGCCACAAAATTATTGAGAGGGTTTCACCTGGCCCATATCTGGAACTATTTGCCCGCCGCCGTCAGCCGGGCTGGGATGTCTGGGGCAACGAGATAGACTCGGACATTATCATCCCCGGCTATCCTGTCCCCAAATACAGCGCCAGAGCCCTCGGGGAGGAGGTGTGATGGTTGGAGCCAAAAGGATTCTTAACCCGGCTTCTCGAATGCGCCTTTATCTTTGCCCTCAGCGCCTGGCTCATCAGGGCCGCCGTCCGGTATCTGGCAGAGGTATGGCCGGCATTGGTACTCATTGCCATTACCGCTTTCCTCGCCCTTATTTTCTGGCGTATATACAGGCACCGGCGGGATACAGGACAATGGTAGTAACAGAAAGGAGTGGGCTATGAGAAAGCACAAGATAGAAAACCTGACCTGGAGGGAGGTGGTCTGGAACCGGTCGTTTGACCTTGCAGCGGTGTGGGAGACTCTCTCCCACCTTGCCGCCCTCTCCCCGAGAGGCGCCGTCATCTGGGAAACCCGCGGCCGGAACGGCCGGATTACCCATCTGCTGGGCGCAGGACAGGAATATATGGGCAGCATTGAGGAAACCCTCCGCGCCCATGGAGATATCCAGTTCCATGATATTTCCATGGATGCGCGGTATCCGGTCATAACAGCCCGGCAGCTTAAGGTCACGCATCCATCCCTGTCCCTTAAAACAGATATTACAGAGGCAGTGATCCGTGCCGGGCTGGCAGCGATGGCTGGGGATAAGACCGGTACGGAGACCGTCCTGCAGGTTGTACTCGGGCAGGCTTATGCCCCGTCACCGGTCCCTGCGGACCTGCCTGATCCACACGCCACCTGGCTGCAGGTCATTCTGGGTGATGTCAGCAAAGCCACGGCAGAAAGCCGCAAAAATGTCCGGGAAAAATCCGAGCAGCATGTCTTCCGGACAGCCATCCGCATCGGGGCTTCCGGGAACGGCGCTGCCCGGCGGATACGGAGCCTGCTGGCCGCCTTAAAAACGCTGGAGTCTGCCGGTGTCCGCATCCATGATGAGGCGGTTCCTCCGGAGCGCCTGAACATCACTCATGTACCCTGGCATTTCCCGTTGCAGCTGTCTGTCAGGGAACTGGCAAATTTCCTCCTGCTCCCGGCTGGGGAGGAGGAACTGCCTGGCACACCAGGCCTCCATCCGAAGCTCACCCTGCCCCCGGCATGGTACCGGAGCCCGGCCAATATTCGGAATGACCGCAGCTTTGCTGTCAGCATGGATGCGGTAAACCCGAAGAAGCTCAGTATCCCAGTCACTGATTCACTGGAGCACATTCACCTGATCGGGCCAACCGGCAGCGGTAAGTCAACTGTGATGCTGCATTTAATACTGGCGGATATCAGAGCCGGACGCAGTGTCCTTGTGATCGATCCCAAGGCGGATCTGGTGAACGACATCTTAGCGAGGATTCCGGAGCAGCGGACAGATGATGTAGTGGTTATCGACCCCTCAGACCCCTGCCCGGTGGGATTCAACCCACTGGCGTTTAAAAATTATGAAGCCCCGTCACTGATCGCGGATGCCATCTTCGGTGTCCTCAAAGAAATCTGGAGCGACAGCTGGGGTGTCAGGATTCAGGACATGTTAAGTGCCGCACTGCTGACACTGGTGGAGGTGGAAGGAGCCTCGCTCTTATGGCTCCCGGCGCTGCTCACCGATGATGTGTTCCGCCGGAAGATTACCGGTAAGGTAAAAGATAAAGTCGCCCTGAAGCCCTTCTGGCAGCAGTTTGATGCCCTGAAAGACCATGAGCGCCGCCAGTGGATAGAGCCGGTACTCAATAAGCTCCGCCAGCTGTTATTCCGCCCCGGGCTCAGGAATGTTTTAGGGCAGGCAGAGCCAAAGTTTGACCTTACGGATTTATTTTATAAGAGGAAGATTGTATTAGTGCCGCTCAATAAAGGCCTGATCGGGAGTGAGTCGGCACGCCTCCTTGGCAGCCTGATTGTCGGCCTGACCTGGACGCTGGCGCTGTCCCGTGCGGGGCTCCCGCCGGAACGGAGGTTCCCGGTAGAAATGTATATCGATGAGCTCCAGGACTATCTCAGCCTGCCCACGGACTTATCTGACGCTCTGGCACAGGCGCGTGGGCTGGGGCTGGGCCTGACACTGGCTCACCAGTACTTCGACCAGCTTCCACCAGGTATCCGCTCCGGCATCAATGCCAACACCAGGAGCAAGATCATGTTCGGCCTTAATTCCACCGATGCCAAAGCGGCGGCTGCCATGGCCCCGGAACTTACCGCTGAAGACTTCATGGGTCTGCCGCGCTACCAGATTTATGCCGCATTCCAGTCCGGTGGAAGGAATACCGGCTGGGTGCAGGGGCGGACACTGCCGCCTCCCCCTGCCCTCCGGGACGCCGCAGACCTGAAAGCCCACAGCCAGAAAACTTATGGCACGCCGGCAGAACAGGTGGAGGCAGACTACTTAAAAATGTTCGCAGATGACCGCATCCCCGAAGATGAATGGGAGGACGCAGCCATCGGAAGGAGGAAACGCTTATGACGAACCGGACGACCGGCCATGACAAAAAAGCACAGGCGGAAACGCCCGGGATACCCGGCTTTGCCCGGTTCCCGGTCTGCGATTCCTACTGTAATCCCATTACGGATACCGCTCCTCCCGGCGGCGCCACCCCGGAACAGCATCGCTTATCCCGGCGCCGGCTTCTGGAAGCAGACCAGCACCTGAGCGGCCGTGACCGGGAGGCGCTCCTGGCCATCCAGCGGCACCGGTACCTGATGACCGGGCAGGTGCGGCGCCTGGTGTTTACAGATGCCGCCACGCCTTCCGCCGCCCTCCGGGCTGCCAGCCGCTGCCTGAAAAAGCTGAAAGAGCTGGGGCTTATCTGTACCATGTCCCGGCGGATCGGAGGGGTGAGGGCAGGCTCCGCGTCATTGGTCTGGTATCTTTCCCATGCAGGGGAGCGGCTGCTACGGCTCCATGACCATAAGCCGGCCCCGGTGAAAAGGTTCTTTGAGCCGAGCCCTTATTTTCTTGCCCATACCCTTGCGGTTGCAGAACTGTCCATCCAGTTGGCAGAGCTCTGCCGGAAGGAAGGCATAACTCTCGCCGCCCTGCAAACGGAGCCGGAATGCTGGCGCTCCTACAGCGAGCACGGGGCGCATGTCTCCTTAAAGCCCGACCTTTATGCCGCCACTGTTTCCGGGGAATACGAAGACCGCTGGTTCTTCGAGGTTGACCTTGACACGGAATCCCCGGCAAAGGTGGTGGAAAAGTGCCAGCGCTACCACCGGTACTACCGCAGCGGGCTGGAGCAGAAAGAATCCGGGGTATTCCCGCTCACCGTCTGGGTGGTGCCGGATGAGGCGCGGAAAACCCGGCTCACCGCGGCCATCCGTACTGCCTTTGACAAACAGCCACGGCTGTTCGCGGTCATCACCGGGGAGGAGCTGGAGCACCTCATCAGATATGGCGGCGATGAGAGGACATTATGCTGACCATATGGTTTCTCTGTCAGCCGCACTGCGGTATTTTCCGGGATCCCGGCACAGCTGAGGAGCGTGGCGGAACAGGGACGGAACAGGCTTTATTCCGGCGAGGTTTATATCAACCGTTAACTTATCAGAAAGGTTATTTATGAAGAAACTGACAACCAACAAAGCGCTGGCCCTGCTTGCTGCGGCTGCGCTGCTCAATGAAGATATCATCTCGTTCCTTAACGGCTGTTACCTGAATGACGGGTACCGTGCTCTTTGTGATACCGGGTTACTCATTGTGCATGCCAGATATGGCACCGTGCTGTATACCTCCGTGGAAGTTGTACTGGACTGTGAATATACAAATGTATTCTTACGGGAAATCCTGCATGAAGCTACAAAAAAGAAGGATTTCGGTACCGCCCGGAAGGCGTCACATCTGCTTAGGCGTCTGATTTCACTGTCAGAAGAAACGGGGGGAGAAAAAACAGGCACAGAATAAAACTGCCACCGACAGGGTATCCGGCACTGCCCGCTTAGCTGTGCCGGGATCCCGGAACAGCCGCAGTAACTAAACATTTAACCAACCACAGGAAGGAGGCCACTTTATGGCACAGGAAAATACAATCAGGTTCTTTGACATGTTCTCCGGCATCGGCGGTTTCCGCGCCGGGCTGGAGAGAGCCGGGGGCTTTGAATGCATCGGCCACTGCGAGATCGATAAACACGCCGACCGGGCTTACCGTGCGGTACATAATGTAAAAGAAAGCGAGGTATTTTATGAAGACGCAGCCACTATCGACCCCAAAACCATGCCGGGGTTCGACCTGCTCTGCGCAGGGTTCCCCTGCCAGCCGTTTTCTGTCGCTGGCAGGAGGAAAGGATTTGAAGATAAGAGAGGCACTCTCTTCTTTGACATTGCCAGACTGGCTGGAGAAAGACGGCCTGCATATCTTCTCCTTGAGAACGTCCCGGGACTGTTATCGCATGACCGGGGCCGGACATTTGCGGCCATCCTCGATACGCTTTGCCAGCTGGGGTACAGCGTCGAATGGCAGGTGCTTAACAGCAAGGATTTTGGCGTCCCCCAGTCAAGGCGCCGGGTGTATCTTATCGGATATCTTGATCCAGGATGCGCCGGAAAGGTATTTCCTCTCCGGGGAGAAAACCCGGAAACTCTTAGATGCATCGCAGACGGCAGGCAGGACCTAAGGGTCTATGACCACGCAGGGCTCTCAAAAACACTTCTTGCCAAAAGCAGCAGTCCCGGTGGGAAGACCGGCCTCTATGCTGTCGGATGCGACCGGGGGAAAGGAGTCACCGGGCAGATCCGCTCCGCCTACACCCTGACCGCCAGCGGCTACCGCGGCCTGAACCGCCACAATGTCCAGAATGCCGTGCTGATGGTTAAGGAAGCCACAAAGTCCGGCTGCAGGGCGGCACATCCCGGTGATTCGGTGGACTTAAGCTTTGCCGGCCGGAACACCCGGCGCGGGCGTGTGGGGAAGGATATCGCCCACACCCTTGGCACCGGCTGCTCCCAGGGGGTAGTCACCCGGGAGGTCCGTATCCGTCGGCTGATGCCGCGGGAATGCTTCCGCCTCCAGGGATTTTCCGAGGAACAGATTGATAAACTCCTCTCAGTGGATTCCGATACCCAGGCCTACAGACAGGCCGGGAACGCCGTTACGGTAAACGTGGTGCAGGCCATCGCTCTCCGCCTCAAAGCCGCCCACGCGGCCCTTACGGCGCCCGCAGGGCGCATGACCACAGGGGGCAGGAAGGAGGAGGCATGATACCGGTAAAGAAGAAGGAGGCAGTCCTTATCATGTACCGCCAGGGGCGGAAATATAAAGAGATCTCAGATACCCTGCTCTTATCCCCCAATACAGTCAAATCCATCTGCCGCCGCAGCGGCCCCCGGCCATTGCAGCCAGAGGAACAGAAGGCAGGGCTGTGCCAGAACTGCGGTACGCCCATGCCTCAAAGCCCCCACGCAAAGAAAAAGATTTTCTGCTGCGACCGGTGCCGCTATGCCTGGTGGAATAAAAAGCGGGGGCTTGAGCCTTACCGTCTGGTGTGCTGCTGCTGTGGCCGGGAGTTCGTGAGCTTTGGGAATAGGAACCGGAAGTACTGCGGACGGGAATGCTACCTCCGCAGCCGTTACGGGGAGGGGCTGCCATAAGACAGGGCTAACCTGCCGGGAACCTGCGGCACCGCCAGCCGCATCCTGCCAGCGCAGACGGGCTGTCCCGGAACAGGGGCTGGATACTCGCAGCAGTACCTGTCCGGGAGTACCGACTTACAGCCTGCCTGCCGGGAGGGTAGTCCCGACCCGGATAAAATAAAGCAACAGGAAAGGAGGCCTTACAGTAATAAAGCAGTAAATATCTTTAACCACAACACAGAAACATCCGGCGGCACGGAGCGCGTTCTTTCATGGGGCGCATCCGTGGATGCCCCCTTCATATGACGGAATGCGTAAAAGTACGCCGCCGGGAAAGGAGGATGATGCCAGATGTTTACCAGAAAGTTCGGTGTCGAGGTGGAGTTCACCGGGATCACCCGGGAGGAGGCGGCAGAGGCCGCCGCAGACTACCTTGGCAGTACTGCCGTATTTTCCGGCGGTTACTACAAGACCTACGAGACCAGGGCTCCGGACGGGAGGGTCTGGAAGTTCACGTATGACGGCAGCATCAGCTGCCAGAAAAAGGAGGGGCGGCGTACCGTATACGCGGGTGAGGATTACAGCGTGGAGATGGTGACGCCCGTCCTGCTCTACCGTGAGGATATCGACACCCTGCAGGGGCTGGCAAGACGCCTGCGCCGGGCCGGGGGGTTTGCCAATAAATCCTGCGGCCTCCACATCCATCTGGACGGGGAGGCACATACCCCTCGCAGCATCCGCAACTTTATCAACATCATCGCCAGCCATAATGATTTATTCTACAAGGCACTGCAGATCGCACCGGAAAGGATGCGCTACTGTCAGAAGATGGACCTGTGGCTGGTAGAGCAGATGAACCAGGCAAAGCCAAAGACCATGAAACAGGTCGAGGATATCTGGTATGAGAAGTATTCCGGCAGCCGCAGCGGCCATTACCACAGCAGCCGCTACCATTTCCTCAACCTGCACAGCTTCTTCCACGGCAACCATACCGTGGAGCTGCGGGGCTTTAACGGTACACTCCATGCAGGGAAGATACGGGCTTACGTTGTGTTCGCCCTTGCCCTGAACCATCAGGCGCTGACCCAGAAATGTGCCCGTTACCACAAGGTGCAGGAAGAAAATGAGAAGTTTGCCATGAGGGTCTACTTAAACCGCATCGGTTTTATCGGGGACGAGTTCAAAAGCTGCCGGGAGCACCTGTATAAGCACCTGGACGGCAATGCCGCCTGGCGCTACGGCTCCCGGGAGAATGTCAGGAGCCATGTAAATACCCACAACACAGAAAACGGAGGGAACCAGTTATGAAGACAGACAGGAAACCAGCAGTAACCGGAAACAGGAAGGAAAGGCTCTATATCGCCTACGGCTCCAACCTTAACACCGCCCAGATGGGGCTGCGCTGCCCTGCGGCGGAGATCGCCGGGACGGCAATGCTCAGGGGATGGCGGCTGATGTTCCGGGGAGGGGACGGCACAGCTGTCGCCACCATTGAACGCTGCCCGGGATATAAGGTGCCGGTGCTCATCTGGAGGCTGCAGCCCGAAGATGAGAGGACCCTCGACAGGTATGAGGGCTGGCCGCACCTTTACCGGAAGGAGACCTTAAGGGTCACGGTGAATGGGAAACAGCGCAGCGCCATGGCCTACATCATGAATGAGGAAGGGCATCCCTACGGTATCCCCTCTGCCGGCTACCTGGAAGTCATCCGCCAGGGTTACCGCACAGCCGGGTTTGACAGGGATACTCTCCACAACGCGGCAGAAGAATCCCGGATCATCCGGTACATACTTCCCGGTGGGGCTATGTCCAAAAGCGTGGAGAGGATAAACAGGAAAGGGGTGACAGTAAATGACGGAAACCATTAAAAACCAGATACTGGCGGTCCGTGACACGGGTGAGACAAATATGTTCGACATCCGTACGGTCCAGTATATCGCCAACCGGGAATGCTTTTTTGAACTGGTGCTCTATCTGGAAGACCACCGGAAGGAGTATACACACTTTATCCTTACCGGAGAAGCCGAATAATCCGCATATTTCCGCGCATTTATCTGCATTTGGGGCTTGCTTTTTACGGCGCTCTGAGTGATAGATGGTGTGCGGACAAAAGAAAGGAGCAAAAATGAGCTTGCAGCACAATTACAATAAAAGCGGCACTGAACGGAAAGCACTGGTGCAGGCGGTCAGTGAGATATCCGGTCAGCCTGCGGTATATCAGGGGGCGCCAACATTTGCCTATGCGGTCGGGGGATATACCATAGATATAAATGGCGTACTTACTGTCAGTGACGGCACAGCCCCGGAGGAAACCGCCCGGCTGGTTGACGGCCTGCAGGAGCGGGGATACATACCGGAGAGCAATGGGGATACTCCTGCGGAAAATACTGCCGGAGATACCTTTGAAGGTTCTGCGGATAAGGGGGATTCCGATTCCGTGGAGACAGCGGACAACGCTGATGAAGAGAATACGCTGACCATAGAGATCCCCAAAGCCGGTTTTACCGATACCGCGCTGGAAAACCTGCATAAGATTATCGCCAGTAAGGAGTCCCTGTTAAAGAGAGCCCTTGGGACTGATAAGATCCCCGTCATTGATACGGGAGAAACCCTGAGGTTCCCATGGTTTAACCTGGACGGGCTGAATGGTGAGGCTGATGCCTACAGCCGTCTCATCGCCGCCCTCTGTAAGATGGCAAAAGAGCGGAAACGTGTTACCGCCAGGGAACGCGACACGGAAAATGACAGGTTCAGCATGCGCCTCTTCCTGGTACAGCTGGGCTTTATCGGGGACGGGTATAAAGCCGCCCGGAAGATACTGCTTAAAAACCTTACCGGCAACAGCAGCTGGAAATCCGGGCATGCCCCGGAACGCCCTGCTGCGTCCGAAGATGCTGTCAGTAAGGCAGATGAACCGGGAAACGCGCCAGCAGAAATGGAAAGGGGTGAGACTGATGACGGGCAGCAATAACTTTCCCGGCCGGGAAACAGTAGAGCGGATACGGAAAATGTATCCAAAAGGCTGCCGGGTGGAGCTGTTACAAATGGATGACCCGTACAGCCGCCTTAAACCTGGCGATAGGGGAACAGTAAACTCAGTGGACGATACCGGCACGGTATTTGTCAGCTGGGACTGTGGCTCCGGCCTCGGTGTTATTTACGGTACTGACCGGATACGCAGGATATAGCACTTTACAAAAGGGGGATTCTTCCGGGAATCCCCCTTAAGCACACAAAAATGGAGGTAGGGAATCATGATAAAAATCACAAAACTGGAGAAAACGGCACTTACCCCTGTCCAGAGAAAACGCGTGGCGGCTTATGCCCGTGTCTCTTCCGGTAAGGATGCCCAGCTCCACTCCCTGTCTGCCCAGATCAGTTATTACAATAACTATATCGGCAGCCGGGGCGACTGGCAGCTGGCCGGGATCTATGCAGATGAAGCCATGACCGGTACAAAGGATACCCGCCCACAGTTCCAGCGGATGCTGGCGGACTGCAGGGATAAGAGGATTGACATGGTCATCACCAAATCTGTGACCCGTCTTGCCCGTAACACGCTCACACTGCTGGAGACAGCACGGGAGCTTAAATCCCTTGGCATTGATATCTTTTTTGAGAAAGAGAACATCCACACCATGAGCATGGAAGGCGAGCTGATGCTGACGCTTCTGGCGTCCTTTGCCCAGGAGGAAAGCCGCTCGGTTTCGGAAAACCAGAAATGGCGTATCCGCAAAAAGTTTGAGCAGGGGCTTTCCACCACCTGCAACATCCTCGGCTACCGTCTGGAAAACGGGGTATTTTATATAATACCCGAAGAAGCAGAGATCGTGCGCCGGATATATGATGATTACCTTTCCGGCATGGGGCTCAGCGCCATAGCAAAGAAACTCCGCCGTATGGGTGTCCCGACCAAGCGCAATTCTGAATGGAGCAGGAACTCAATTTATCATATCCTCCGGCAGGAAAAATACACTGGCAGCCTGTTGCTGCAGACGACATACCGGAAAGACCATATCAGCAAAAAGCAGATGAAGAACCATGGTGAGCTTCCCATGTATTATGTGGCGGACAGCCATGAAGCGATTATAGACAGGGAAACTTTTGAGCGCGTGCAGCAGGAAATCGCGCGGCGCAGGGAGGTATGTGATTACCGGCCTGCGGCGGGGCCGCATCTATTTACCAGCCTGGTCCTGTGCGGATGCTGTGGCAGGCATTTTTACAGAAAATACACTGCATCCGGCAAAAAGTATGCCAGGAAGCCTGTCTGGATCTGCAAGACCGCCATGAACTATGGCAAAGATGCCTGCCCGGCGCAGAGGATCCCGGAGAACATCCTCATTGCCAGGACATCGGAAATACTGGGCACTGCTGACTGGGACCGTGAAAAACTTATGGAGGCTGTTGTGGAAATCCAGGTGCCGGAACATAACCATCTGGTATATGTATTCCGGGACGGGCATAAACAGGATGTATTCTGGCGGAACCCATCCCGCAGCGAAAGCTGGACGGAGGAAATGCGGCAGAAAGCCCGGGAACACCAGCTGAAAATCATTGAAGAAAGGAGAAAACCATGACAGCACCGACCAGGATCGTACAGAAGATTGAAAGCCGCTCCGGCCTGACCGGGCCGGTTCAGGATGAAGGATACCGTAAAAAACGTGTCGCTGCCTACGCCCGTGTCTCCACTGATTCGGACGAGCAGCTTTCCAGCTATGAAGCCCAGGTGGATTTTTATACCCGGCATATCAAAAGCCAGCCGGAATGGGAATTCGTTTCCGTTTATACGGACGAGGGAATCTCCGGCACTAACACCAGAAAACGCGAGGGCTTTAACCGCATGGTCGCGGATGCCATGGAGGGGAAAATTGACCTGATCCTCACCAAATCCATCAGCCGGTTTGCACGTAACACTGTGGATACCCTGACTACTGTCCGCCAGCTGAAAGCAAACGGTGTAGAGGTCTATTTTGAGAAAGAGAACATTTACACACTGGATGCCAAAGGCGAGGTGATGATCACGATCATGAGCAGCCTTGCCCAGGAGGAAAGCCGCTCCATCAGTGAGAATATCACATGGGGCAAGCGCCGGAGCATGGAGGAAGGGAAGTTCAGCCTGGCATATAAGAATTTCCTTGGCTATGAAAAAGGGGAAGATGGACGGCTTAAAATCGTTGAAGAGGAAGCCAGGATTATCCGGGAAATTTACGCCCTTTTCCTTAAAGGCTGGACAGTCAGGAAGATTGCCGGGCATCTCACTGCCCAGGGCATACCTACCCCGAAAGGCAGGGAAATCTGGAGCGTTTCTACTATTATGAGTATCCTCCAAAACGAGAAATATAAGGGGGATGCCCTGCTTCAGAAGACCTATACTCCGGATTTTCTCACTAAGAAGGTCAGGAAAAATAAAGGGGAACTACCGCAGTATTATGTAGAGAATTCCCATCCTGCCATCATTGACCCGGAAACATTCAACCTGGTGCAGAAGGAGATTGCACGGCGGCGTCCGGACCGGCGCCAGCTCCATAAAAGCAGCCCGTTCAATGCCAGGATTATCTGTGGCCGCTGTGTCGGCTATTATGGACGTAAAGTCTGGCACAGCAGTAGTAAATATCAGAAAAGCATCTGGCGCTGCAACTGCAAATATGAGAATGACACTCCATGCACAACGCCAAACCTGGACGAGGAAGAAATCAGGGACGCCTTTGTCATGGCATTTAACCGGATGTTTGCGCATAAAAGGGAACATACCGCCCGGATGAAGGCACTCCGGAGCACGCTGGCTGATACGGGCGCTTTAGAGTGTCAGCTGGAGAATGCCAGAGCGGAGCACGCCAGTTTACTCTCCGGCCTGCGCCGCTATATGGAAGAAAACACCCGGCAGGTGCAGGACCAGACGGAGTATAACCGCCGCTTCTCGGAAATGGACAGAGCCTGCCAGGACGCTGAAGAACGGATGGCGGATATCCAGAAAAAGATTTCTGAACAGCTTGGACGGAAGGAACAGATCCGGCGTTCGCTTGAAATCCTGCATAGGTGCAGCAACCCCCTGAAAGAATTTGATGCTGATTTATGGGATGCCATGGTTGATACCGTAACGGTATTACAGGATAAGACCCTCGTCTTCCGCTTCCGTGATGGGACAAAGATCCAGGTAATGCCAGAAAAATAAGCAGCTAAAATATGCTGCAGGTACTTTACAGCCCGTGGAGCTTTCCGCGGGCTTTCAATGGGAGGAGAATGAATGGAAAAACAGAAAAAAGCAGCCTTTTACTGCCATATGTTCCATACATCGTGCAGCTGTTCATATTACCTTGCAAGGGCGGCTGAGCTGCTTAAGAGCTACCCTGGCATGGATGCGTGGGGGATGGAGATATTCCGGGAAACACGGGCAGGCAGGAATGAACTGAACCGTCTTCAGGATGAAATCAGAGAGGGAACGGTAGGAGTGATTATAACCCTGGAGGCGTCCACAATCTCCCGTGACTGGGATGTCTTTGGCAGGTTCATGGAGCTTTGTGAGAAATATAGCGTCCCGGTATTTTGCCTGGAATGGTGGAAGCATGATGACGATGCCAATAGACAATACCGGATGCTCAAGCTTCTTGAGAGAAACTACTATAAGGATCATGAGGCATTAAAGTAAATTTATCTGACAGATAACCGAATGGTGATTCGGTGCAGGATCGAGTAGGAGGCGGTGACTAGCCGCCGTCCTCTCACAGCACCGTGCTTACCG
>CAJUEL010000025.1 GCA_910585455.1 uncultured Eisenbergiella sp.
ATGGATTGTAAGACTAAATTCAGCGGGGAGTGGAATTTAATTTTTCATTTAACATGGACCAGGAATGAGCATAAAAAGTCATTGACAAAGCGCAGTGACAGCGTTATGATAGGCAGGTAAACAATATAAGGTAAAAGTTCTTCAGGGTCGGGTGCAAGTCCCAACCGGTGGTATAGCCCACGAGCCGATGCCGTTTTTTGGCGAAGGCATGATTCGGTGTAACTCCGAAGCCGACAGTACAGTCTGGATGGAAGAAGAATGTGGCGGCGTTTTGCCGTCATGGAAGCCTATACGCAGGAAGGATATGCAGCGATGCCTGTATTGCTTTCTGTATCGGAATCCGTTTTGTAAGCCCGGAAGAGATTTCTTCCGGGCTTTTATGCGTCATGAAGCGACATGCCGGACTGCCACAGGGCAGCGCCGGATCGCGGCGGCTAAAATGGAACCGGCGCATGAGAGGCTTGACAGTGCAGACCTGTCTGAACTGTTACGGGAACTTTTCCTTCGCAATCGGAAAGGAGAAAGAAAAAATGAACGCAGTATTTGTAACCGTATCGGAAAACCTGGTATTTGTCCTGCAGTTTCTGGGACTGGTGGCACTGGTGTTTTTGATTGCCTATGCCATAGAAAAAGCGGTGAAGAAAAAAACGGGGGATACAGAGCGCGTGCTGGCGACGAGAAAGATCGCCGTGATCGGCGTGTTTTCCGCGATTGCCGCCGTTTTGATGGTGCTGGAATTCCCGGTTCCCTTCGCCCCCTTTTTCTACGGATTTGATTTTTCCGAGCTTCCGGCGCTGATCGGCGCATTTGCCTACGGACCGGTGGCGGGGGTGATGATCGAGTTTTGTAAAATCATCATCAAAATTTTCTTAAAACCCAGCAGCACGGCGTTTGTGGGAGAGCTTGCTAATTTCGTGATCAGCTGCATGCTGGTGCTTCCGGCCTCCGTGATTTATCTGATAAAGAAGAGCCGGAAGCAGGCGATCATCGGCGCTGTGGCGGGCACGCTGCTCATGAGCGCGTTCGGAACCTGGTTTAACGCAATTTACCTGATCCCGAAGTTCGCCCAGATGTACGGCATGCCGCTGGAGGCGATCATCGGGCTGGGCACGGCGATTCATCCTTCGATTCACAGCCTGACCGGACTGGTGGTCATGTGTGTGGCGCCCCTGAATCTGTTAAAGGGAGCCAGCGTGTCCCTTCTGACAATGCTGGTATATAAAAAGCTCAGCCCGATTTTAAAAGCATCGGCGAGATAGGAGGAGCACAAAGAGAAAGCAGGCGTTTATGAGATGGGCTGGTTTTTTAACCGGCAGTATTGGCACAGAGGCTATGCGTATGAAGCCTGCCATGCCATAGTGGAGCACGCCTTTGTCAAGCTACAGGCGCATAAAATTTTTGCGGAGACGATCGATGGCGTCAGATCGACGGGGGTGATGGAAAAAATCGGTATGAAGCGGGAGGGTATCCAGCGCAGGCAGACGAAGGACCTCTATGGAAACTGGGCCGATTTGTATTTCTACGGAATTCTGCGGGACGAGTGGAAATGAACCGGCTGCGGCTTCACGCACCGGCCCCTGGGCTACAGGGCATTGGTTCACACATCGGAACGGGAAGAGCTTCATAGTGATTTATGAAAAAGCATTTGCACGGGGTGATATGAACCTCTAAAGTAGACAGGTTAAATAACCAAAATCTGCTTTGGAGGTATCATATCAAGGGCAGATGCTTTTTTGCTGTTTGCGCGCAGCGTAATCGTGCAGACAGGCAGAACGGTTACAGCATGATTTTTCCCGGTCTGCGCGACAAACGCGCAGACCCGTCTGAACGGTTACTGCATCCGCCCATAAAAATCGCTTCGCGATGGGGCGGATGCCTGTTGCCACCACGTTTTTTCACGGTCTGCGCGGTGAACGCGCAGACCTGTCTGAATAGTAACGCTCAGCTCCGTTTTGATTTTGTTAAATTGCAAATGATCCTTGACTTGTCTCTCTTTTTTTGGTATGATAAAAAACATAGATTGCGCAACATATGTTTCTTGTCGGAGGAGGATAAAAAATGCCACCAAAGTTCAGGTTTACAAGGGAAGAAATCATTCAGGCGGCGCTGGATTTGACGCGGGAGGGGGGAACTGCGGCAGTCACGGCACGCGGGCTGGGGGAAAGGCTTGGGTCTTCTGCCAAGCCGATTTTCGGGCTGTTTCGGAATATGGAGGAAGTGGAGCAGGAGGTTTTACGGGCGGCAAACCTCTTGTATCAAAGCTATATTCAGGAAGAAATGGCGGGTGCGAAATATCCGCCCTACAAAGCCAGCGGCATGGCGTATATCCGCTTTGCGCGGGAGGAGCGGGAGCTTTTTAAGCTGCTGTTTATGCGCGACCGCTCCAAAGAAAAGCAGGAAAAGGACACGTCGGAGATTGAAGAGCTGCTGGCCCTGATCCGGAAAAACACGGGACTTTCTGAGGAGGAGGCCTATCTATTCCATATGGAGATGTGGGTCTACGTGCATGGAATCGCCACGATGATTGCGACCTCTTATCTGGAATGGGATATAGAGTTTGTCAGCAGGGTGCTGACGGACGGATATGAAGGGCTGAAATGCCGCTATGGCAAAATCGGAGAAACGGTATCGGAAAGCGGCATGCAATCCGCAGAAGAGGCGTAGCGAGAGCCCGTTTTTTTCCAAACTGCCATGGGGTGATAACAGCTTCAGACAGGTCTGCGCGTTTACCGCGCAAACCGTGAGAAATGATGCAGGAGGATGCGCATGGATGCGATTAAGACAGTTGGACTGACGAAGACATACAAAAACCTGACCGCTGTGGACAGGCTGGATTTGCAGATCAGGCAGGGAGAGCTGTTTTCTCTGCTTGGGGTCAACGGTGCGGGAAAAACGACCACAATCAAAATGCTCTCCTGCCTGACAAAGCCCACCGGCGGAGATGCCTTTTTGATGGGAAAAAGCGTTTTGACTGACGCGCCGGTGGTAAAAGCCCTGATCGGTGTTTCCCCGCAGGAAACCGCCGTGGCGCCGAATCTGAGCGTGCAGGAAAATCTGGAGCTGATGTGCGGCGTACACGGATTTTCGAAAGAAAAGAGAAGACAGAAAACAGAGGAGCTTTTCGGGCAGTTTGCGCTTACTGACGTGAGGCACAAAAAGGCGGGCAGGCTGTCCGGCGGCTGGCAGCGCAGGCTGAGCCTTGCCATGGCGCTGATTGGAGAACCGGAGATTCTGTTTCTGGACGAGCCGACCCTGGGGCTGGATGTGCTCGCCCGGAGCGATTTATGGGACACAATCCGCGCTTTGAAGGGCAAAATTACGATCATATTGACGACCCACTATATGGAAGAGGCGGAAGCGCTTTCCGACCGGGTCGGCATCATGAAGGACGGCAGGCTTCTTGCGCTGGGAACGGTCGATGCGCTGAAGGAGAAAGCCGGGAAAGAGAAGTTTGAGGAAGCCTTTGTGGCGATTGTAAAGGGGGTGGCAACATGAGATTACGCGCTTTTTCGGGCAGAACGGCCAAAGAAATCCTGCGGGATCCGTTGAATCTGGGGTTTGGCCTTGGGTTTCCGGTGATTCTGCTTCTGCTCCTTTCCGCAATTCAGGCAAATATTCCGGTCAGCCTGTTTGAAATCGGAAACCTGACGCCGGGCATTGCAGTGTTCGGGCTCGCTTTCATGACGTTGTTTTCCGCCACGCTGCTGGCACGGGACAGGGAAAGCGCCCTGCTGCAACGGCTTTATACCACGCCGCTTACGGCATTGGACTTCATTTGCGGATATGTCCTGCCGATTCTGCCGATCGGGGTGGCGCAGAGCGCGATCTGCTATGCGATTGCGCTGTTTCTCGGGCTGCCGGTGACGGTGACGATTGTCTATGCCGTGCTGTTTGTCCTGCCGGTTTCCCTGCTGTTCGTCGCCCTGGGACTGCTTTGCGGAAGCGTTTTTAACGTGAAGCAGGTGGGCGGTATCTGTGGCGCGCTATTGACAAATCTGACCGCTTGGCTTTCCGGCGTGTGGTTTGATCTTGATCTGGTGGGCGGTTCCTTCAAAAAGATCGCCTATATCCTGCCCTTCGTCCATGCGGTGGAGCTGGAACGTGCCGTGCTCGGCGAACGCTGCGGCGACATTTTTCCACATCTGTATTGGGTGACCGGCTACGGAACGGTCATTCTGCTTGCAGCCATCCTGCTCTTTTTGAGACAGATGAAAAGGCAATAGGGACTTGCAAAAAAATGATTTTTAACAAATCCTGCAAATTTCTTCGCAATTAGCTGAAATTAGAAATAATTCTTAAAGAGTTATTTCTGAAGGTTCCTAAGCTCCGGAACGTGTTACCGGCATTGTCGCGTTGGCATTTCATCTGTTGGTCTGGAAATTAATTTTCGGGTAGCAGGAAGCGTGCTTTACCGGCGGGGCAGGAACAGACCGGGCAGAGCCACAGACAGCCAGGCGGCGGACCGGAGGATCGGGGACGGCACAGGCTGTTTCCGGCTGCTTTATCCGGAGTGGAGAAATTCCCAAAATGGCAGGCTATTCCTGGGACAGGGCGCAAAACTGTCTGAACGCAGTGAGTTTTTTTGCGCCCCGTCCTGTTTGGGAATAGCCGGACATTTTGCGGAATTTCCCGCTCCAGATAACGCGGCTGGAAACAGCCTGTGCCGTCCCCGATCCTCCGGTCCGCCGCCTGGCTGTCTGTGGCTCTGCCCGGTCTGTTCCTGCCCCGCCGGTAAAGTACGCTTCCCCTGTTCGCAAAGCGCTTTCCCCGTCCTGTCAGATTTTATGGTTTTTTTTGGCGAAGATATATGGTATGATGGGAGAAGGGGTTTTGCGGGAGCAGGATTCCATGAAAGAGCGGAAGAGAGGCTGTGGGAATGAAATATCATAATGGCTGCTGGCTGCTGCGGGAGGGCGTGGGAAGCTTTTCGCCGCAGCAGGTGTACGAGGTAAAAACGGATGAGGATGGGGTGACGCTGTGTGCGCCCACGGCGCGGATTGCCCACAAAGGGGATACGCTGGGCGGCATCAATCTGACGCTGCGCATCAGTGCGCCCATGGAGGGCGTACTGCGGATACAGACCTTCCATCACAAAGGCGTGACGAAAAAGAAGCCGGAATTTGAATTGCATTTTTCCGGCATAAGACCTGAGATCGTGCAGGAGGGCGAAACGCTTACGATAAAAAGCGGCGCGCTCGCTCTGGTGATCGACACCGAACATTTTGCCATGCGGTTTGAGCGGGAGGGGAGACTTCTGACAAAGGCCGGCGCGCAGGACCTGGCATATATAAAGGAGGATTGGAAAGGGTTTGCATATGACAAGGGCGATAAAGCCTGGCTGTGCCAGCAGCTGGGCTTATCCGTGGATGAGCTGATTTACGGCCTGGGCGAGCGGTTTACGCCCTTTGTCAAAAACGGGCAGTCCGTTTCCATCTGGAACGAGGATGGCGGCACCAGCACGGAGCAGTCCTATAAAAATATTCCCTTTTACCTGTCCAACCGGGGCTATGGCGTTTTCGTCAACCATCCGGAGCGGGTGGAGTTCGAGGTGGCGACAGAAAATGTGAGCAAGGTGGCTTTCAGTGTGGCAGGGGAAAGCCTGGATTACTTTTTCATTGACGGCCCTTCCATGAAGGAGGTGCTGATGCGCTACACCGACCTGACCGGAAAACCCGGTCTGCCCCCTCAGTGGACCTTTGGGCTGTGGTTGTCCACCTCTTTTACCACGGATTATGATGAAAAGACGGTCATGAGCTTCATCGACGGCATGCTCACGCGGGGAATTCCTCTTTCGGTGTTTCATTTTGACTGCTGCTGGATGCGGGAATTTCACTGGACGGATTTTATCTGGGATGAACGGGTTTTTCCGGACCCGGCGGGAATGCTGGGCAGAATTCACGAAAAGGGGATTCGCGTATGCGTCTGGATCAATCCTTACATCGGGCAGGAATCGTCTCTGTTTGATGAGGGCATGGAAAAGGGATATTTTTTAAAAAGGCAAAACGGTGACGTCTGGCAGTGGGATATGTGGCAGCCGGGGCTGGCGATTGTGGATTTCACCAATCCGGACGCGTGCAGGTGGTATCAGGAAAAGCTGGAAATGCTGCTGGATATGGGCGTGGACTGCTTCAAGACGGATTTTGGAGAACGGATTCCCACAGACGCGGTATACCATAACGGCGCGGATCCGGTGAAAATGCACAATTTTTATGCCTATCTCTATAATCAGACGGTCTACAGAGTTCTGGAAGAAAAGCGTGGAAAGGAAGAAGCGGTGCTGTTTGCGCGCTCCGCTACGGCGGGCGGACAGAAATTCCCCGTTCACTGGGGAGGCGACTGCTGGTCGGACTATGAATCCATGGAGGAAAGCCTGCGGGGCGGACTGTCGCTGACCGCCAGCGGCTTCGGCTTCTGGAGCCATGATATCGGCGGCTTTGAAAGTACCTCCACGCCCGACGTCTATAAGCGCTGGGCGGCGTTCGGGCTTTTGTCCACCCATAGCAGACTGCACGGCAGCTCCTCTTACCGGGTGCCCTGGCTGTACGGGGAGGAAGCGGTATCAGTGGTGCGCTTTTTTACAGGGCTTAAGCTGGAATTGCTGCCCTATCTTTACAGCAGTGCGGTCAATACTGCCCGCACTGGCGTGCCGATGATGCGGGGCATGATGCTGGAATTTGAGCGGGACTATAACTGCCGCTATCTGGATAAGCAGTATATGCTGGGGGACAGCCTGCTGGTTGCGCCGGTTTTTAACGAAGAGAGCATGGCGCGCTATTATCTGCCGGAAGGGACCTGGGTGAATTATCTGACCGGAGAGACTGCCGGGGGCGGCATCTGGCGGCAGGAACAGCACGGCTATTTGTCCATTCCGCTCTGGGCGCCCCAAAACAGCATCATTCCCGTGGGAATCCGGCATGCGCATGTGGATTACCGCTTTGATCAAAATCTGGAGCTTAAGGTGTTTGCGCTGCATGAAAGAGCGGAAACCGTCGTGTATCAGGACAGAGCGGTGGTTGTAAAGGCTGCGTTCGAAAGAAAGGGCAGCAGGATTACCGGTCATGTGACGGGGGGCGCAGGGTGCCGCGTGCGGTTTGTGAATTGCAGGGCTGTGATCGCATCCAACACGGCAGCGATCGAGGGCATGGACACGGTTCTGGAGCTGACGGGAAATGAGACGGAGGTTTTGCTGGAAATTCTGGAAAATTCAGACCTGTCTGAGCCGCTACGATAGAAGCGCTTTCAAATGAAATCATAAAAGGAAGGAAAGAACAATGATCGCAGAACAATACAGAAAGATGCTGGGACAAAAGTCGGTGATCCGTACGCTGGCGGAAAAGGCTGCGGAGCGCGCTGCCCTGATCGGAAAGGAAAATGTCTTTGACTACAGTCTGGGCAATCCGTCCGTGCCGGCGCCCCAGTGCTTTACGGAAGCGGTGCTTTCGCTTTTGCAGAAGGAGGAGCCGGTGGCGCTGCATGGCTACAGTCCGACGCTGGGGATCTGGTCCGTTAAGGAAGCGATAGCGGCGTCCTTAAATGAGCGTTTTGGCATGAATTACGGGCCGGAGCATATTTTTCCCACATCGGCGGCGGCGGCATCCATCGCCCATGCGCTGCGGGCGGTGACGGCGCCAGGGGATGAGGTGTTGACCTTTGCACCCTTTTTCCCGGAATATCATCCCTATGTGGATCTGACGGGAGCGGTTCTTAAGGTGGTGCCTGCGGATACGAAGGCATTCCAGATCGATTTTGAAGCCTTTGAGAGCATGATCGGGGAAAAAACGGCGGCGGTGCTCATCAACACGCCGAACAACCCGTCAGGCGCGGTCTATTCTGCGGATACGCTGACCAGGCTGGCGCGGATTCTGACGGAAAAAAGCAAAAGCTACGGACATGACATTTTCCTGATTTCCGACGAGCCCTACCGGGAAATCGTGTTTGACGGGAAAAAGCAGCCCTATGTTTCCGGATTTTATGCCAATACGATCGCCTGCTATTCCTTCTCCAAGGCGCTATCCCTGCCGGGGGAAAGAATCGGCTATCTGGCGGTCAATCCCGCCTGCCCGGATGCGGCGCTGATCGTGAATATGTGCGGGCAGATTTCCAGAGGGATCGGGCACAACTGCCCGTCCTCTCTCATGCAGCTTGCGGTGGCGAAGGTGCTGGATCAGACCGCGGATTTTTCCATTTATGAAAAGAACCGGAATCTGCTCTATGACTGTCTGACGGATATCGGGTTTGAGGTGGTAAAGCCGGAAGGGACCTTTTATATTTTCCCCAAAGCGCTGGAGGAGGATGCGGTAGCCTTCTGTGAAAAGGCGCTGCAGTATGATCTGGTGCTCGTTCCGGCGGACAGCTTTGCATGCCCTGGATATTTCCGGATGGCATATTGCGTGGATACGCAGAAGGTGGAACGCTCTCTTCCCGTGCTGCGCAGGTTTGCAAGGGAAATGTACGGCAGAGGCTGAAAAGCGTAACCGTTTGGGCATTGAATAGAAACAGGAGGCATATACATGCTATATCAGGCAGGACTTGTGCTGGAGGGCGGCGGCATGAAGGGCGTCTATACCTCCGGCGTGCTGGATTTTTTTCTGGATAAGGGAATCAACTTTGCAAAGAGCTATGGCGTTTCGGCGGGCGCATGCACGCTGTGCAGCTATCTTTCCGGACAGCGGGGCAGGGGACTGGCGGTAACGGTGGATTATCTGAAGGATAAAAATTACTGCAGTCTTTACAGCCTGCTGTGGACGGGGGATTTGTTCAATGTGGATATGTGCTACCGCAAAATCCCCGATGAGCTCAATCCGTTTGATTATGACGCTTTTAACAAAAATGAAGGCAAAGGCTATGCGGTTGTGACCAATATTGTGACCGGGCTTGCAGAATATATGCCGCTTCGGGATATGCATAAGGATATTGCAGCGGTGCGCGCCTCCGCCTCCATGCCGCTGGTTTCCAGAAATGTGCCGATCGGCAGCGGATTGTATCTGGATGGCGGCATGGCGGATCCGATCCCGATTCTGCATGCCGTTACGGATGGAAACCGGAAAAATGTGGTGGTTATGACAAAAGAAGTCGGGTATCGCAGGGAGCCCTTCCGGATGCTTCCTTTGATCCGGGCGAAATACCAAAGCTACCCGAAGGTGTATGAGCTCATGGAAAACCGCCATATCGCCTATAACCAGACGCTGGATTATCTGCGGGCGCAGGCGGAGGGCGGAAAGGTTTTTCTGCTGCAGCCAAAGCGCAAAAGCGATGTGGGAAGAGTGGAGAAGAACCGGGATAAGCTGCTTGCGCTGTATCAGGAGGGCTATGACGAGGCGGCGGAGCGATATGAGGAACTGATTGATTTTCTGGAAAAATAAATGTCACCGGTCATGGAGAAAGCGGTGAAAAATAAAGGGAGGTTTCAGCATTGGAGAATTTGATAGAGCTGTTAAAGGCGGTGCTGTTTGGCGTCGTGGAGGGAATCACGGAATGGCTGCCCATCAGCAGTACCGGGCATATGATTTTGCTCAATGAATTCGTGCATATGCAGGTGCGGCAGGAATTCTGGGATATGTTTCTGGTGGTGGTGCAGCTGGGGGCGATCCTTGCCGTGGTCATTTTGTACTGGAATAAGATTTTTCCCTTTGATTTTTCCAGACAGGCAAAAAGCGTCATTCGCACGGATATTTTCATGATGTGGTTTAAAATTGTCGCGGCGTGCGTTCCGGCGGCGGTGGTGGGTATTTTTTTCGATGAATTTCTGGAAAAATATTTATATAATCCGGTCACGGTCGCGATCATGTTGATTTTGTTCGGTATCGGATTTCTCATCATTGAGAATGGCAATAAGGGGAAGAAAGCCCGGGTGCGCAGCTTGAAGAAGCTGACCTTTCAGGACGCGCTGATCATTGGTCTGTTTCAGCTGATCGCGGCGATATTTCCCGGCACCTCCCGTTCCGGCGCGACGATTCTGGGCGGATTGATGATCGGGGTTTCCCGGACCGTGGCGGCAGAATTTACCTTCTTTCTGGCGATTCCGGTCATGCTGGGGGCGAGCCTGTTAAAGATCGTGAAGTTTGGGTTTGCCTTTGAGGGAAATGAGATTATGATTTTGCTGGTGGGCATGGTGGTGGCGTTTGTGGTGTCCGTGGCAGTCATCCGGTTTCTGATGGGCTATATCAAAAAACACGATTTCAAGGCCTTTGGCTGGTATCGCATCGTTCTCGGCGCGCTGGTGCTGGTTTACTTCTTCCTCATCAAGGGGCGTGTGGGCGCATAGTGTGAAGAATATAAAAACGGGCTTTCGCCCTGCAGAATATTGCAGAGGCGAAAGCCCGTTTTCATTCTGTGAGCGGCAGACAGGAGGGCGAAGGGAGAAAACATCCGGATGCCATCCTGTCGCTTGCCGGCAAAAATCAGTTTATTCGGCATCAAAGGAAATGCCATCCTTGATGATGCAAATGTTGGTTTTACCGGGATTTAAGACGATTTCGTTGCCGTCATCATCATAGTACCTGGTTGCGCCGTAGTCGCTCGTTTTTTTCCATCTCACATGGATGCCCTTGCCGTTTGTGAAAAAGTACCCGTCCTTGGTATCGTCATGGCACTGGAAGCCGAGATAGCCATTGGAATCCCGGTTCTCATAATGGGCGATCTGCACGATGACATTTTTGAAAGCCAGCTGCTGGTTGTTCGCGCCGTCGATGTGCTTCTTGTCGCCGCTTTGCATGCCCTGGAAGCGATAATACAGACCGTCGGATTCGTTATATTCAAAGTAGGTCTTGGTCATCGGGTAAGGACCTGACAAATCAATTTTGCTGGCGCTGATCAGACCGCTGTACTGCTCCAGCGTATTGGGAGAGGAGGCGGAGGCGAACTGGAAATGATCGCCTGTGTAATTTTCCGTATAGGTTTCGGAATAGCCCAGTTTCTGTATCGCGGATAAAATCCGATCCCCGCTGGTATAGGCGTTATGCGGCGCCTTCCGGTCATCCGTGCGGTAGAAGGCGGCGTCCACCAGTCCCTTTTTCTGGGAGGAGTCGGATGCGAGCACAGCGCCGGTGATATTGTTCGTGGTAGGATCGTTAATGATATCCAGGATGTAGAAGGGACCGCCGATGTGGCAATAAACCGCATCCCATTCCTTTGCCCAGTATACGTAATAGTCGCGGCAGCTTCTGATATTGCCGATCCGATCCATATTTCTCCAGTCCTTAAAGACTGCCATTAAACGTGTCATATTGCCTTCTACGCTGCATTCATATAAAATATCCGCATTGGAAATGCCGTATTGGGGCAGACAGGCGTTTTCGTTCGGAATCATGACCGCGATCGGTCTCTGGTTTTCCAGATCGCCCGAAATCCATTCTCCGGTCAGAGTGCTTTTTACCATGCCTTCCTCGGGCGGAAGGTCTTCGTTGACGGTTTCCGTCTCAGGCTGTGTTTCTGCCGGAGGCGGCGTTGTTTCCTGGGGGGTAGATTCCAATTCGTTAATCGCAACCGTTTCAACAGGAGCCTCTTCTTTCCCGCAGCCGGCCAGCAAAGTCATGCAGGTCAGACCGGTCAGAAGAATGACAGCTAATTTCTTCATGTAACAATATCCTCGCTTTCTTTCCATTCATTGATAACGACAAGTCCGGACAAGCTCCGGCGCCATGTTATTGATTATAACGTAACGGGAAAAGTTTGTCACTATTTATTCGCGTTTTTTCCGGAAAAATATATCCGCAGCCCATTACCCCGCCTGCCCTTCCCGGCTATTCTCCCCACCCCGTCAAAAGTAACGGGCGGAAAGCCGGCAAAAGAAGATTGCGCAAAATTTGATGGAATTGAGAACAGGGATGTGATAAAATAACAGTGTTGCATGGTTCAATAGATCTGAATTTGCAAAGGAGCATCGGGATGAGAAAAAAATATTTGAATATGGCCGTTATTGGTGTGGTATTTTGTCTTATGGCTTGTGTAAATCTGTTACTCGATATTAACGGCATATTAGCCCTTGTTCAAATTGTTTTTGGGATACCTTTTGTTGTGACAGGATTGATTCAGATATCCGTGAGGGCGGACAGACAGGAGCTAAGGTGAAACAGGCGGAGATTTTGGGAGAACATAGAAAAAAGTGGCAGCGGCAAAAGGCGGACGGCAGGACACGGCTGTATTTCATGATGGGCGTGATTCTTTTGCTGCAATTGCTGGTGATTTTATATTTTTGCGGTAAAAAAACAGGCTTTCATTATGATGAGTATTATTCCTATTATTCTTCCAATGTAAGCCGTGGGCTTGTGCCGACGGACCGGGAGTGGAAGAGCGGCGCAGAAATTCTGGACGAATTTGTGGTGAAAAGGGGGGAAGGGTTTCGCTTTTCGGATGTGGTGCGCATGCAGACCTATGATGTGCATCCGCCTTTTTACTATCTATTGCTGCACGCGGTGTGTTCCCTGACGCCGGATGTATTTTCCAAATGGTCCGGACTGCTTTTGAATCTGGTGTTTTTTGCGGCGGGCTGGTTTGTCCTGGCGCGTCTGACCTTTGCGCTGGTGTGCAGCACGCAGGGAGAAAAAAACGGGCGCATCGCGTCTTTGGCAATCTGTCTGCTTTACGGCTTTAATCCCGCAGTGATCAGCGGCATTATGCTGGTGCGGATGTATATGCTGCTGGAGCTTTTGGTGTTGTTTCTTTCCTGGCTGCATGTCCGGGCGGTTATCCGAAACAGGCGCGGATGGAAATTTTATGTGCCGGTCATCATTACGGTATATCTTGGATTTTTGACCCATTATTATTTCGCGGTTTATCTTTTCTTTCTGGCGGCAGCGATGGAAGTGCATCTGCTTTTGGAAAAGAAAGCCTGGGGACAGCGGTGGAAAAATTGTTTTATTTATGGCTTTGCGGTGGCAGGCGCCATGATAGCGGCAATAGTCAGCTATCCCGCCTGTCTGGGACATATTTTCCGGGGATATCGCGGGACGGAGGCGATGGGAGAATTTTTCAACCTGCAAAATACCATGGGGCGTCTGCGCTTTTTTGCAGGGCTGCTCAATGAATATGTGTTTTCTTCTACGTTGCCCCTGCTGCTTCTGTTGCTTCTGCTGCTGGGAGTGACGGTGAAAATGCTGCAAAGACGAAAGGGCGTGCAAAGGGAGAGGGGAAAGTATAGCGCGTTGTGGATTTTGATGGCTGCGGTGGCAGGATATTTTGCGGTGGTTACGAAAACTGCGCTTTTGACAGCGGAAGAGGCGAATCGCTATCAGCTCCCGGTCTATGGATTGATTCTGATGCTGTTCCTGGTGATGACGGTGCTGCTTGCCGGCAGAATTGTGCTGCTGTCTGATCCCATAAAAAGAAAAAATGTCCTGATGTGGGCATTGGCGGGGCTTTTGCTTGTGCTGCCCTTTTTGGGGGAAATAAACGGACTTCTGCGCCGCAGAGTGCTCTTTTTGTATGAAGAGGATGCGGAAAACATTGCCCTTGCACAAGAAAATCATGCGGTTCCCGTGGTTTATTTTTATAATGGAAACCTGACGTGGATGATCTGGGATGAATCTCTGGAGCTGATGCAGTATGACCGGATTTATTTTGTGAACATAGCGGATCTGTCTCCGCTTACAGATGATGTGCTGCAGGAAGCGCAGCGGCTGCTTGTCTATGTAGCGCGGGGGGAGGAGCAGGAGAGAGCGGTTTTTCTGGCAAAGGAAGCGCTCCGTGAGGGAAAACGTGCAGAAAAGGTGCGGGAGCTTTTGTATTGTGATCTGTACGAAATCACCGAATAAGAATACCAAAAACGTGCGCCAGCTGTCTGACGCACGTTTTATTTTTGTGAACAGGGAGCCGGGCGGCCGTGCCTGCACGGACAGCTGGCGAATGCCGCAAGGGTTCTATAGGCTGTAGCATGAGAAAATCATCCTAAAAACAGGCAGTAGCAGGTGCCGATGGCGATGCCGAGGATAGCGCCGATGAGCACCTGCAGTGGCGTGTGCCCGATAAATTCTTTTAATTTTTCCTCGTAGGAAAGGGGCTTTCCCATATTCTGGAAAAATGTGATCATTTCATTGATGACCTGTGCCTGTAGTCCGGTTTCTCTTCGTACGCCCCGCGCATCATACATGACAATGATGGCGAGAATGGCGGAGACTGCAAACTGGAAGCTGCCGCCGCCGTAGAGGATGCCGGTGGAGGTGGCAAGGGCGCATACGGTTGCGGAGTGAGAGCTGGGCATGCCGCCGCTGCCGGTCAGGCGCTCCGGGCTGAAATTTTTGTTGATGCAGGTGTCGATGATCGTTTTGAGCACCTGGGCGACGAACCAGCCCGTGACAGCTGCCATGAAAACGGTATTGTGTACCAGTTCATTAATAAAGTTCATATCGAAACCTCTCCTCATTTGTGGTTTCTATTTTACCCTCTTTTTGGAGGAATTACAAGAACAGGCGAAATAAATTTGATTTTTATGCGATTGCCCGTGGTACTTTTGGCGGAATGGGGAGAAAGGACGGGAGGGACATACGGGGAAACGGGCGGAGAAAAGGCGGACGGGCGGAGGACACAGGCTGTTTCCAGCCGCATTATCCGGAGCGGGAAATTCCACAAAATGACCGGCTATTCCTGAACGGAACCGGGCGCAAAAAACTCACTGCGTTCAGACAGTTTTGCGCCCGGTTCCAGGAATATCCGTCCATTTTGGGAATTTCTCCGCTCCGGACAGAGCGACTGGAAACAGCCTGTGTCCTCCGCCCGTCCGCCCTCCCTCCGCCCGTTTCCCCGTATATCCCTCCCGTCCTTTCTCCCTCTGCAGCCGTAACTATTGTGCGTCCGTCAGGATTAGCCGGATCTGTTCCGCAGCCGTTTCTATGGGAACGGCGGTGGAAAATTTCTTGTCCCGTGAAACGATTTCCACGATATTCTGCCGGATGTTCCGGGGGCTTATGATGGCCCGGAAGGGAGCGCCGATCAGGTCGGCGTCGGAAAACATGATGCCTGTGCTGACCGGGCGGTCATCGTAGATGACTTCGATGCCGTTGCTCTGCAACTTCCCATACAGCGCGTCGGCACAGGCTTTTACCCCGGGAGCATCGGCGCGTACGGCGCAAAGATGTATCTGCCAGGGGGCCACCGCCAGGGGCCATATGGGGCCATGATCATCATGGTGGGCTTCGCAGATGGAGGCGGCGAGCCTGCCGATGCCAATGCCGTAGCAGCCCATGACCGGATATTGTGTTTCTCCGTTTTTGCCGGTAAAGGTCATGTTCATGGATCTGGTGTATTTGGTTCCCAGCTGGAAGATGTTGCCCACCTCAATGCCCCGGGAAACCGAAAGCGCCGGCTTTTTGCAGTGTGGGCAGATGTCGCCTTCCTGTACTTTGGCAGAATCATGCAAATCTGTATTCCGGACATCACAGGTCATATCAGGTCCGGCATGGTGGGCTTCCATGTTTGCCCGGTAATCGCATTCCTTACAGATGACGATGGAATCTTCTCCGACCGGGGTGAGCAGCATAAATTCGTGAGAAATGCTGCCGCCCATCATGCCGGAATCGGATGCGACCGATATGACGTCTGGCAGTCCCACTCTGAAAAAGATGCGGTGATAGGCATCGTGACAGCGGGCATAGTATTCCTCCAGATCCGCCTGATTTGTGTGGAAGGAATAGGCGTCCTTCATGGTAAATTCCCGGACCCGGATCAGTCCTGCCCGCGGTCTTGCTTCATCCCGGAATTTGGTCTGGAACTGGTAAATCATGAACGGATATTTTGTGTAGCTTTGTCCGTATTCCCGCACCAGCGAAACAGCCGCCTCCTCATGTGTCATTCCCAGGACCAGAGGGCTGTTGCTGCGGTCATGGAAACGCACCATTTCTTTGCCGATGCTTTCATATCTGCCGGATTCCTGCCATAGGGATGCGGGCATCACGACGGGAAACTGCACCTCCTGTCCGTCAATTGCGTCCATTTCCTCACGAATAATTTCTTCAATTTTCCGGGTCACTCTTTTGAGCGGCATGTAAGAGGAATAGATGCCGTTTGCCACATATTTTATGTAGCCGCCGCGCATCATGAGCGCATGGCTGTCCACGATACAGTCTGCCGGTTTTTCCCGGAAGCGATCTCCCACAAGCTTTTCCAGTTTCATAAATGATACCTCCATTCTTCTTTTTTGAACACAAAAAAGCCCTGAACCGGCATGTTGCCAGCCCAGGGCGAACTGTTTAAGTCCGTGGTACCACCTGAATTCGGATAGAATCCGCGCTTTTAGGCACGGGACCAAAATCCGATGCCGCTGCCCGGTAACGGGAGCACCCGGTGAAGCTTACTGAAAATTTCGGCTCACAGCTCAAAGAGGGGTTGGGCATCCATCCAATAAAGGCTCGCACCGCCCGCCTTCTCTCTGAAAATTCAGGATGCTTACTGTTTCTTATCATCGCTTTTGTGTTCAATTTCGGAAATTATACCATAGAATGGCCGTTTGTCAAGGCACAATGGGGGATTTTCCTGGTTTATTTAAGAAAGTTTTTATTTGCATCCGGGCTTGCTCTATGCTAGACTTAATGCAAGCATAAATTTTCTAGGTGATCGGATGTCTTTCTACAGTCTATTTTCGGAAACTCTATGCTTACAGTCCAATTTATAATGCAGGAGCGACCAAAAAGGACGTGCTCCTGACAATTACGAAGGGAGGAGCATCCTGCAGAAAAATCTGCAGGGTAAAAGCGACAGGATGACCAAAGCAAAACAGAAATTAAAGCCGGATGTCGTGCTGAAAAAATATTGGCGCGATAATGGGCGATTTGCCGATCTTTTTAATGCGGTGTTGTTTGGAGGACGGCAGGTGATCAGACCGGAGGAGCTTGAGGATGTTGATACGGTGGAGTCTTCTGTGATGGAACATGGAAAGCATGTCGAGAGCATACAGGCGGTCAGAGATAACATGAAAGTGAGGAAGCGATCAACGGTATATGGAACGGAATTTGTGATGCTGGGGAACGAAGGGCAGGAGCATATTCATTACGCAATGCCCATGCGGGTCATGGGATATGATTATGGTTCCTACAAAAAGCAATATGACAGCAATGCAGAAAAGCGCCGCACCAGGGATGGTATGGAAGACGACGAATACCTCTCCAGAATGAAAAAGAATGATAAATTTGCGCCGGTTATAACCGTAGTGGTTTATTATGGGGAAAAACCATGGGACGCAGCGGTAACGCTTCATGGCATGCTTCAGATTCCACCGGAATTAAAGGGGTACGTGAATGATTACAAAATTCTGCTCGTGGAAGCCAGGAATAATGATCTTTTTTTTCATAACGGGGATAATGCTGATTTGTTCCAGCTGTTGGGCATTCTTCTTGACAGAGGCATTTCGAGAAAAGAAGCCAGGGAAAAAGCAATACAGTACAGCAAAGAGCATCAAACGGACCGCTCTGTCATCATGACGGTGGCAGGAGTCGCGAATGCCAGGATTGATTATAATATTTTTCAGAATGGAGGGGCAGGGATGTATTCAGTGTTTGAGGATGCGATAAATGAAGGAAAAGCGGAAGGAATCATAGAGTCCTGTTTTGAATTCGGACTTTCTGAGGAAGATATCCGGGAACGATTGCAGAGAAAGCTGAACATATCTTTTCAGGCAGCACAGAAATACATGAACGAATATAAAAAGCAGACCATATAACCATGATCTGCTCACGTTATTATCTGGAAAAGCTGTATCGCTCCTCCTTTTTTCTGCCCAGAATGACGACCGAAATCAGAAAGGGCATGCCCAGGATCATCGGATAGGCGTAGCGCAAATCGGATGCTACCGGGGTTGCGAGAAGCAGCGTCAGGATTGTGCCGATGAACGGGAGAAATAAAAGCAGATATTTCCTCTCCCCATATAAAAACTGGAAAACAGCGAGAAACAGCATCAGCCAGGTAAAAGCCCCGATGCTCCACAAAAGTCCGTACACGGGGAAAATGTCGGGCATTTTCAACAAAAGCTCACTGATCTTGACCGGAAGCTGTCCGCGCAGCAGATGTGGCCAGGAAAGACCTGCCTCATTGGGAGACATGCCTTCATAGGTGCGCAGATCCGCCGGAGCGGGATACCAGTAGCCCTTCGTCTGGTCGATAAACGCCTCCAGATAATCCCGGGGATAAGTCATTCCAAGCTGTACCCACAGGCGGAAAAATTCCGGCTTATGATCGGCAAGATAATCCGCGTTGTTATAAATGACAAGCGCTTTGACAGGATCAGAGATAACCGGGTCATAGTAGTCGGGGATCAGGGAAATATCGACAACCTGATTGATCAGCGCTTCCTGTTTGGAGGTCAGACTGCGCCCTTCGGTTACGACTCTTGCCACCTGCTGGAGCGGGATGGAAAGAGATTCTGTAAAATGAGGGTCCGCCACATTGAAATGATGGAACAGAGGCCCTTTTACCAATAAAGCCAAAAGCAGGATGGCAAGCTGCATGGGAAGCATGATTTTTATGCGCCGCCGGAAGGTGATCAGCACAAAGGGCAGCATGAAAAGAAATACATACAGCCCGTTGGAGCGCAGCATGCAGGTGAGCCAGCCAGAAAAAAACAGCAAAACAAGGACGCCCCAGTGGGTTTTTATGCGCCAGTCCGAATCCGAAAGCAGACGGAAAAGAACGATGGCATAGAGCAGTACAAAGGCGGAAAATAAAATATCCTTCCACATGGTGACGGCATAAATGCCGTTATAGGGGATGAGTGCCCAGAAAGCGACCCAGAGCGCCAGCATCCATTTGGGAATGCCACTTTTTGCCAATTGGGAAACACAGCAGGTTTCCACACCGGCGAGAACAAACATCTGGAACAGAATATAGCAGGCAATTCCTGCGTTGACATTGCCTGTGATTCCAAAGCCGATGCGGTAAAGCAGCCCGAACAGCAGGGTATGGATCAGGGAATGATGGCTGCTGTAAGGAATCAGTCCCGTTATCTGGGAAAACTGACTGATGCTGTCCGGCGTCATGACGCCGGGATAGTTATAAAGAAACCAGAACAGCCAGCCCAACAGGAGGGCACAGAATACAAGCGCCTTATGAAAAAAAGAAAGCGGCGCTTCATTCAGGGCAGGCTGGTGGGCGGAAAGAAGCAAAAGCAGGATCCGCACACAGCAAAAAAATAAAAAGAACAGCCCCGCCGCCGTGGCAAGGACATAGCTGAAACGGAACAGCCTGCTGTCAAAGCCGCCGGTCAGCCGGGTATGCTCTGCTGCCATATAAAAAGCGGCATACAGCGCGGAAAGCAGCGCGCCAGTGACAAAAAAGCCCCGGGGAGGATTGCTGTTATCCAGAAGATGCCGGGAGCAGGAAAACAAAAGAAGCATCATGCCGAAAATCAGAACGGATAAAATATTGGCTGTGGAAATGCCTCCTATGTTGCAAAGCGCAAAGGCAGCAAGCCAGGATTGCACAAGATAAAAAATCAGCTCCTGGATTTCCGGGTGTTTTTTCGTTTTTTTATGAAAAAGAGCATGCATAAAAAGCCTCCCTGTCATTGTCATTTTTAAGCCGGAGTACACAAAAAGCCTCCAACCCTGCTTGCATTGTAACGGCTGCACCCCGAAAAAGCAAGGGATTTCGGGGAAAAAGGGTGATTTTATGCGGGGGATGTAGTATAATAAAGCATATGAGCGAACGAAAGTGAGCTCATATGCGCTACTTCTCAAATGCGAAGCGTTTGAGAAGGGACCCGAAGCGAACGGAAGTGAGCTCATATGTGCTACTTCTCAAATGCGAAGCGTTTGAGAAGGGACCCGAAGCGAACGAAAGTGAGCTCATATGCTTTGATGTACAGGAAACGGAAGTATTGTATATGTTGATGGTGTTACTGGTTTGGGGCTATATGGCGGCGACCGCCTTTGTGACAGGCTTTGCCGTGCTATTGCCCTTTCAGAAAAAGGGCGGGTATCAGGTCCGGTATGGAACCTCATATTTGATGGCAGGTCTTTTGGTGCAGAATGTATATGCCCAGTATTTCAGCCTGTTTGCAGGTGTCGGGCTGACCGCAAACCTCGTGATGACGGCGGCAGTTTGCGTTGCCGCTTTTTTTTGCCGGCGCGGGCTACTCCTTTTTATGCGGGAACAAAAGAAAAGAACCGGGCGCATGCAATGGCTCCTTTGCGGGGGCCTGGTGCTCCTGTTCGCCTATGCTTCCTCCCGGGGTTATATGCATTACGACACTGGGCTCTATCACGCCCAGAGCATCCGGTGGATTGCCGAATACGGCGTGGCGCCGGGGCTTGCCAACCTGCACAGCCGGTTTGGCTACAACAGTGCGGCATTCGCCCTCTGTGCCCTGTTTGGAGGCGCCGGGCTGACAAAATATCCCATGCATTGCGTACAGGGCTTTTTTGCGCTGCTGTGCGCCGTAAAATGCACGGCGCTATTGGAGCTGCCCAAAAGGAAACGGGTGTGTTTGACCGATTTTTTGCGGACAGGCTGTATTTTTTATCTGGTGGCGGTGTTCCGGGAGCTGGTTGCGCCCGCCTCCGATTATTTTGCAATGCTGCTTTTGTTTTTCGTGCTGCTGTGCTGGACAGAGCTTTTGGAGCGGCAGGAGCGGGAGATTGTGCCCTATGCTCTGCTGTGTCTGTGCCTGGTGTATGGGGCGACGGTCAAGCTGTCTACGGCGGTGATTCTGGTGCTGGTGCTGCAGCCTGCGATCAGTCTGATCAGGCAGAAGAAATGGGGGCAGATTGCCGGATATATTCTTTTGGGAGTGGTGATCGCATTCCCCTATCTGGCGCGGAATGTGCTGATATCCGGCTGGCTGTTTTATCCCTTCACCTTCTTTGATTTTTTCCCGGTGGACTGGAAGCTGTCGAAGGGCTACGCGGACAGCGATGCGGCGGAAATTCAGGTTTATGCGAAGGAGATTTTTGACGTATATCAGAAAAACCAGCCCTTTGGACAGTGGTTCCCGCACTGGCTTTCCGCACAAAACGGGCTGGATAAGCTCCTGGTGGCAGCCGGCTGGCTTTCACTGCCAGTTGCGGCAATATCCATGGCGGTTGCGGCCGGAAAGGCGGCAGTCAGGCAGAAGGCCGCCTCTGCCGGCCGGATGGCGGGAATACGGACAGGAGCATTTCTTTTGCTGGAATTTACGGCGGTGCTGGGATTTTTATTCTGGCAGTTTGGCGCGCCGCTGGTGCGCTACGGATATTTTTATGTGCTGTTCTTACCGCTCACCGTTTTCGGCGCTTTGTATACGGAATATGCCGGACGGCTCCGTTTTTCCTTTCCTGGGCGGGAAAGAAAATATTCGCGCTTTTTGGGCGCTAAAACGGCGGCGGACGGCGCCGGAAATGGTGGATTTTACCTGTTTGTGCTGATATTGGTAGCTTTTTTGCTCTATCGGGGGTATAATCTATGTAATATGATTCTGGAGCTGTGTGACCAGCCTTATTATATCTATCAGCAGGACTATGGCACATACCCGGCCGTGACCTATGAGGTGGACGGCGTTACGATTTATGTTCCCACGGACCGGGGGCAGATCGGCTATGACAAATTTCCGTCCTCACCGATCGTACAGGAAATCGAGCTGCGGGGAGAAGGGCTGGAATCCGGTTTTCGAAAAAAAGAATGAAAGGAAATTGACAGCTATGAAAACATATGGCGTCATCATGGCGGGCGGCGGCGGCACCCGGTTCTGGCCGCTGAGCACAAAGGCAGAGCCGAAGCAGTTTTTGAATCTTTCCGGCAGGGATATTCTGGTGAATGAAACCATTGACCGCCAAAGCGCGTTGATCGATAAGAATGATATTTTCATCGTGACAAACCAAAGCCAGGCGGAAAAGATGCTTTCCTGTACCGGTGGGCGCATTTTAAAGGATCATGTGCTGGCAGAGCCTGCCGCCCGCAATACGGCGGCGTGCATCGGCTATGCGGCGATGGAGATCATAAAAAAATACGGGGACGGTGTGATGTGCATTTTTGCGGCGGATCATCATATCCGGGATGAACGGGAATATACCCGGGTGATGGGGGAGGCGGTGCGCGCCGTCGAGGAAACGGACGCGCTTGTGACAATCGGCATTCGTCCCACCTTTCCTTCCACGGGCTATGGATATATCAGAAACAGCCCGCTAGCGGACAAGCCCTACCGCAGGGTGGAGGAATTTGTGGAAAAGCCGGATCAGGAGACGGCGCAGTCCTATCTGGATGAGGGCTGCTATGCCTGGAACAGCGGGATGTTCGTCTGGAAGGCGTCCACGATCCTCACATATTTTGCGGAGCTTCTGCCGGACATTTATGCCTGTCTTACGAAGATAGGAGAAGCGATGGGAACGCCTAAGGAGCGGGAGGTGATACAGCGCATCTATCCCACAATTCCGAAGATTTCCGTGGATTACGGCATCATGGAGCGGGCAAAGGGCGTCCTCATGCTGGAGGGGGATTTCGGCTGGAGCGATGTGGGAAGCTGGGATACGCTGGATGCGGTGCGGCAAAAGGATGAAAAAGGCAATATTGTGTCGGGTCAGGCGCAGCTTTTAGATACCCAAAACTGTGTGATTTACGGAAAGCATAAGCTGATCGCCACGATCGGGGTGAAGGACCTGGTCGTGGTGGAGGGGGAGAACGCGGTGCTGGTCTGCCCCGTGCGGGAGGCGCAGCGGGTGAAGGAAATTGTTGAACGCCTCGCAGAAAGCGGCGGGGAACGTTTCCTGTAAAGGAATGCGCTTTTGACGCGAAAAAGCGCGAAATTTCTCGATGGCTTTTCGTTTCCCTGGAAATGTTTGGATGTTACACTATAAATATATCGTCGATGCATGCAGAAAAATGAAAATGACGGCTGCGATCTGAGCGGACCGTGAATGGGTTTTTGCAGAAAACGGACGGAGAGTGACAGATAGGAAACGATTCATGGCGTTTCTTATCACATCAAAACATAAGGGAGGAACATCATGGTTGCAGAAAAGAAAAGTACGGTGGAAATGGAGCGTTATGTGTCACAGCTCATGCTGGAGCTGGGAATTCCGGCGCATTTGAGGGGATATTATTATCTGCGGGAAGCGGTGCTTTTATCCGCGGCGGATATGGAGCTGGTGGGCAGCGTGACCAAGCTTTTATATCCGGTCATCGCAAGGGCATATAAAACGACGCTGCAGCGGGTGGAGCGGGCAATCCGCAACGCCATCGAGGTTTCCTGGGAGAGAGGCAATCCGGATGTGTTTGAGGAGCTGTTCGGATTCAGCCGCCTGACCGGGTCTGCGAGACCTACAAACAGTGAATACATTGCCAGAATTGCGGATAAAGTAAGAATGGACGCATGAGAGGCACGATGTACAGATAGGAGCGGACATGTTATTGAGCGTAGTGGTACCCTGCTATAACGAGGAGGAGAATGTACCTGCCTTTTATGAGGAATTTTTAAAAAATACCCCTTTTTTTGAAAGCGAGGGTCTGGAGTTTGAAATCATCTATGTGGACGACGGCTCGAAGGACGCCACGGCAGGGCAGGTGCGCAGGCTGCATGAAAGGGATTCCCGTGTGCATTTGATTTCCTTTTCCAGAAATTTCGGGAAGGAGGCGGGCATTTATGCCGGATTTCAGAAGGCGAAGGGGGATTATGTGGTGATGATGGATGCGGACCTGCAGGATCCGCCATCCCTTCTGCCGGAAATGTTTTCCTGGCTGAAAAAGGGGTATGATTCCGTGGCGACCAGGCGTGTGACCCGCAAGGGGGAACCGCCAATCCGTTCCTTTTTTGCCAGAATGTTTTATAAGCTGATGAATCGGATTTCCAAAACGGAGATCGTGGACGGCGCGCGGGATTACCGGCTGATGACCAGACAGGTGGTGGACGGAATTTTAGCGATGTGTGAATATAACCGGTTTACAAAGGGAATCTTCGGCTGGGTCGGCTATGAGACGAAATGGCTGGAATATGAAAATGTGGAGCGGGCGCACGGAAAGACGAAGTTCAATTTCTGGAAGCTGTTTTTATATTCCCTGGATGGAATCACCGCCTTTTCCACCGTGCCGTTGGCGATTTCCTCCGTCATGGGAGTGCTGTTTTGCCTGTGCGCCTTTATTGCGATCATCGTTTTGATCATCAAAAACCTGATCTATCATGATCCGGTGGCGGGCTGGCCGTCGCTGGTGTGTATTGTTTTGCTGGTCAGCGGCGTGCAGCTTTTCTGTGTCGGGATATTGGGGCAGTATCTGGCCAAAACCTATCTGGAAGTGAAGCATCGTCCGATATATCTGGTGAAGGAAGAGCTGTGAGATGGAGAGAAATAACCAAAGAAGCGAAAGCAAAGCCCTTCGGGCGGAGAAAAGCATACAGGACGCCGGCGGTGGAGAGAAAGCGGCTGTCGGAAAGCGGGAGAGGGACTCCGAAAGAAAGCCCGGCAAAAAGACCGTCAGCATCATCGTGCCGGTCTATAACGCGGCGGCGTATCTTTTAGAGACGGCGGCCATGGTACAGCGGCAGACCTTCCCTGACTGGGAGCTGATTTTTGTGGATGACCATTCTACGGATGAAAGCCCGGCTATTCTGCGGCAGCTTGCCGAAAAGGAGGACAGAATCGTCCTGCTTGAGCAGGAGGAGGGGCGTAAGGGAGCGGCATGCGCCCGCAATCTGGGCATACGGCATGCGTCCGGCGGCTATCTCGCCTTTCTGGATGCGGACGATGTGTGGCGGGAGGATAAGCTGGAAAAGGAGCTGGATTTTCTGAAAAAAAAGGATGCGGCCTTTGTCTTTACCGCTTATGAGTTTGGGGATGAGAATGCGCAGGGCACGGGAAAGGTGGTACACGTGCCGGAGCGTCTTCTCTATCGGGAGGCGCTGTCGAGAACCGTCATTTTCACGAGCACGGTGCTTTTTGACCTCTCTAAGATAGAAAAAGAGCTGTTGTATATGCCGGACGTAAAAAGCGAGGATACGGCCGCCTGGTGGCGGATTTTGCGGACGGGCTATACGGCATTTGGACTGGATGAAAATCTGGTCATATACAGGCGTCCGAAAAAGTCCCTGTCCTCCAACAAGGCGGAGGCGGTTTTGCGCATCTGGAATTTATACCGGAAGCAGGAGGGACTTTCTGTGCCAAAGAGTGCCTGGTATTTCTGTTTCTGGGCGCTGCGGGCAACGCTGCGCAGATTATGATAGATAATTGCAGCCAGGAGAGGACAGGCTGTTACGATACATATCAGAAAAAGCTGTCACAGACGGCGGATGGAGAAGAAACATGAGACGAAATGAATCGGCAAAAAGGCTGTTTATTCTCGCTCTTTCACTGGCGGGATTGTGTATTCTGACTTCTTTTTATGCGTATGGATGGTTTCATTATTATTATCAGCATATTGCGAATAAGACCATGAACCGCTTCGAGCTGCGGGGACATCAGCTGATTATCGGGCTGTATTTTGTCCTGCTGTTTTTCTTTTCCCAGACCTACGGCGCGTTGAAAATCGGCTATTTAAAGCCGCTGGATCTGTTTTTGTCCCAGCTGTTCTCTCTTCTGTGCGTGAATGTCATTTCTTATGCCCAGCTTTCCCTGATGTACGGCTGGTTCATGCTGGGCGGGCATCATATGATTTCCATGACCTTCTGGCAGGTTCTGGTTTCCGCGGGCTGGATCTGGCTGTGCAACATGATCTATCGAAGGATTTTTCCGCCAAGGCAGCTTCTTTTGGTGCATGGTGAGCGCCCGGTGGAGGATATTTTAAACAAGCTGGCGAGCCGGAAGGACAAATATTATGTGGCGCGCTGCATGAACATCGCGGAGGGCTATGAGGCGGTGGAAAGGGTGGTGGCGGATTATGACGCCATCGTGCTCTGGGACATCCACACGATGGACCGCAATGTGCTTCTCAAGTACTGCTACAGCCGTTCCATCCGCGTCTATATGATGCCCAAAATTCCGGATGTCATCGTGAAGGGCAGCACCCAGCTGCATCTGTTTGACACTCCGATCCTTTTGACCCGGGAATATGCCCTGAGCGTGGAGCAGCGTCTGGTCAAACGGCTGATCGACATCGTCTGCGCGCTCTTTTTGCTGGTATTGGCATCGCCCTTTATGCTGATCACCGCGCTGATCATCAAGCTCTATGACGGCGGTCCGGTGCTCTATCAGCAGGTGCGCTGCACCAGGAATGCGCAGGAATTTAAAATCCTGAAATTCCGCAGCATGCGGGTGGATGCGGAAAAGGATGGAGTGGCACGGCTTGCGGCCAAAAATGATTCCCGCATCACGCCGATCGGAAAATTCATCCGAAAGGTCCGTATTGACGAGCTTCCCCAGCTTTTCAATATTTTAAAGGGAGAAATGTCCTTCATCGGTCCGCGTCCGGAACGCCCTCAGATCATCACACAATATATGGAGGAAATGCCGGAATTCGCCTTCCGCATGAGAGTGAAGGCGGGGCTTGCGGGCTATGCGCAGGTTTATGGCAAATACAATACGACGCCCTATGATAAGCTGAAGCTGGATCTGTTTTATATCGAAAATTATTCCGTCTGGCTGGATTTGAAGCTGATGCTTCTGACACTGAAAATTCTGTTCACGCCCGACAGCACGGAAGGGGTGGACGCTGCGCAGGTGACGGCGATGAAGCAGGAGCTGCACGAAAAGGAGAAATAGACGGATATGGATAAAGGAGAATTTTTGCAGGAGGGCATTGACGAAAAACGGTTTGTCCTCTGCATGCGTCATACCATATGGATCGCTTTTGCGGCGGGGCTTGCGGGCGCATTGCTCGCCGGAGGGATGTATCTGCTTGTCCGCCGGCTCACCATGGGGGAACCGCAGTATCGGGCGGAGGTGTTGTATGCCATCCGGTATGACATTCAGGAGGAGGACGAGGTTTTAAAGGAATTCATCAATGAGTATAACGCCTATACCTGGGGCGATATGATGCGGTCGGACAGGGTGATGCTTGCGGTGACGGAGGCGCTGCCGGATGTGGAGCGCTGCGAGATTGAAGCTTCCATCAGCACCGGGATTGCGGCGGATCCGGAATTTCTGACCGCTTATTTTACGACAGCGGATGAAACGCTTTCCAATCGGATTGCAACAGCCTGCAGCGCAGCGATGGAGGCCTTCGGCACAACCATGCAGGGCAGGGGGCTTACCGCCATCGAGGTGTGGAAAACCGTCCCTGCGGTAAAGGTGGCTGTGGAAAACCGGACACTGTATGCGATGGAGCTGGGGGCAATCATCGGGCTGATTGTGGGCATTCTGGCGCTGGCGGCGCGGTATGTGCTGGACGATTCGGTCATGCTGGAGAGCGATTTTGAGCGGCGCTATCCTTATCCCGTGCTCGGTTACCGGACGAAAAAGCCGGATGCCGCCATAGAGGCTTCTCTTTGTGCCAATCTGGAGCGACAGGCGCAAAAGGGCGCGTTCCGGGAGATCGGACTGTCCGACGCATACGGACCCGGGACCGATTATGACGCGCTGCGGGAGACTCCTGTGGTTTTGCTGGTGGAGTGGGGCACGCCCTGCCTGCGGATGCTGGGGCATGTGATCCATACGCTTATCCTGCAGGACGTGAGGCTTTTGGGGATTGTCATTACGGAAGCGGACGGGAAGTTTTTACGGATGTATTATGGAAAAGGGTGGAAAGCGGAATGAAGCTTCAATTTCTGGTTTCGGCGGTGGATAAGGAGATGCGCGCGCTGGCGGAAAAGATGAATCTGCAGGCGGAAAGCATCATCATCAATCAGTGCGGCGAAAACCGATACGAAGAGTTTGAGTATCGGGGCAGCCGGATGCGCTGCTATCATTTTGCGGAAAAGGGCGTGGGACTGTCCCGCAACAACGCCCTGCTGCGGGCGGATCAGGAGCTTTGCCTGTTTGCGGACGAGGACATCGTGTATTGTGACGGCGCGGCGAAAGCGGTGCAGGATGCCTTTGCAGAGCATCCGGAAGCGGATGTGCTTTTGTTTAACGTGGAGGTGCAGCCTGCCCGGCGGACCTATTGGACGCGGGAATATCATCGGGTGCGTTGGTATAACTGCGGGCGCTATCCAGCCTACAGCTTCGGGCTGCGTACCCGGCGGATGCATGAGAAAAACCTGTCATATTCTCTGTATTTCGGCGGCGGCGCGAAGTATGCCAACGGAGAGGACAGCCTGTTTTTGCGGGATTGCCTGCGGGCAGGACTTAAGGTATATGCGGTTCCTGTCAATATCGGGGAGGAGGCGCCAAGACCTTCCACCTGGTTTTTCGGGTATGACGAAAAATTTTTCCACGACCGGGGCGTGCTCTATCATGTGCTTTACGGAAGGGCCGCTTTGTTGATGGGATACCGGTTCCTTCTGAAAAATAAAGGGGAAATGTGCGCCGGAGAGGTTGATTTTGCTCATGCGCTTCGGTTTCTGCGGCAGGGCATCCGGGATGGGAAAAAAGGGCTGTGAGCTGCAGTCCGCGTCCGGCGGTCGGAAAACGGTGTCTATGAAGCGCTATGGTGCGGACGGTTGGACGGACAGAGAGGATTTGGGAATGTTTTTTTATGGAATGATCACTGCTTTGGCGATTGCGCTTGCCTGCTTCGTGACAAGCCGTCCGATGCAGGAAAAAGACCGGTCCGATTTGGGTATCCGAAACGGCGGGCAGCTGACGCGGCAGCAGGCGCTCTCCTGGCTGTGCCTGACAGGAATCTTTCTGCTTCTTGCGGGGGTATCGGCGCTGCGCATTGAGGTGGGCAATGACTACGGCAAATATGTGGATATTTTTCATGAAATTTATGAGGGGACGGACAGCGCCTATGTGGTGACGGAGCCGGGCTTTAATTTTGTGGTGAAGGCGGTCTATGTCCTGTCCGGCTATGAAAATTATCTGCTGGTATTCGCCCTGTTCGGGGCGGCGACGGTGTTTTTGTTTTTGCGGGCGATGTATGAGCAGAGCGTGGATTTTAAGCTGTCCCTCGCCATGTTTTTGCTGCTGGGACTATATTTTCGCACCTTCACCACAGTGCGCTACTATTTCGTGCTGGCGTTGACGCTTTACAGTCTGAAATATGTGAAAAGGAAGGAATTTGGCAAGTTTCTGCTGCTGACCCTGTTTGCGGCGCTGTTCCACAAATCGGTGCTGGTGGTGCTCCTTTTCTACCCGCTGGCGTATCTGCCGTGGAAAAAATGGATGGTGGTGACGGGCGGCATCGGGGCGGCGGGAGTGTTTTTGTTTCAAAAGCAGATTCTTTCGCTCGCGCTGCGGCTCTATCCCACCTTCCGGGACACGGTTTATCTGACACAGGATATCGGCCTTTCGGCAAACGCTTCCGGCATTGTGCGGTGTCTGTTCGTATTTTTGCTTGCCGCCCTTTGCTGGCGGGAGAGCGTCAGGGACAGCAGGGAGAACCGGTTTTATCTGAAGCTTTCCGTTATCGGTTTTTTGCTGTATACCTGCGGTTCCTTTTTGCCGCTGGTTTCCCGGCTTTCCTATTATGTGGTCACGCCGCAGCTTTTGCTGGCGCCGGGGCTGCTTAGGGGGCTATATGGGACTGGGGGGCGCAAAAAGGGCCTTGTGACAGCGCTGACGCTCGGCTTTTGTTTGTGCTATTTTTGTTGGTTTATGAGAATGGCGTCCGGAAACGGCATCAATGTGCTGCCTTACCGGAGCTGGATTTTTACGGATAAGGAATGGATCGATGGATCGGATCTTTTTTAGCATTGTGGTGGTTTGCTTAAATCCCGGGGAAAAGCTCATGCCCACCATACAGAGCGTGCTCATGCAGGAATGCGGCAGCTATGAAATCGTGGTGAAGGACGGGGGCTCTGTGGACGGCTCCCTGGCCAGGATGCCAAAGGATGACAGAATCAGGCTGTATGTACAAAAGGACAAGGGCATTTATGATGCCATGAATCAGGCGCTGCCTCACGTGAAAGGGCGGTATGTGCTGTTTTTAAACTGTGGGGACGTGCTGCACGACGGCTGCGTGCTTTCCGAAATGGAAAAGCGCATCGGGCAGGAAGAGGCTGAGCGAAAGGGAACGCCAAAACAGTATATCTTTTACGGAAATCAGTACAATCAACAGCAAAAAAGCGTGGTATATTCCGCTCCTCAGGTGAACGATTTCACCTGTTACCGCAACGTGCCCTGCCATCAGGTCTGTTTTTATGACGCCGGGCTGTTTTTGGAGCGGGGCTATGATACGAAATACCGGGTGCGGGCGGATTACGAGCATTTTTTATATTGCATCTATGAAAAAAAGGTCCGGGCGATTTCTGTGGATGTGCTGGTGGCGGACTATGAGGGCGGCGGATTTTCCGAAACGAAGGAAAACCGCAGGATTTCCGCCAGGGAGCACCGGGAGATTACAGCGCGCTATCTGGGATGCAGAAAAGCGCTTCGATATCGTCTGATTATGCTTTTGACGCTGGCGCCCCTGCGCACGAGGCTGGCGGAGGACGCCCGGTACGCTTCTCTTTATAATAAGGTGAAAACAGCGGTTTACCGGTTGAAGGAAAACCGCAGGTGAGGAAATCGTCACCGTTCATGCTGTGACCGGTGATGGAAATCGCTGCGAGAGGGATTATTATGAAGGTTTTGTGGGTTTGCAACATCATGCTTCCGGCAATCGCAAAGAAGCTGGGCTGCACATACAGCGTGCGGGAGGGGTGGCTGTCCGGCATTCTGGACAGACTTCTGGCATTTGGAGATGCAGAAGTGGAGCTGGGCATCTGCTTTCCGGCAAATGGAGAGCATGCCTTTCTGCAAAAAAGGCTGGCACTGGGCGGGAGGGAGGTTTCCTGCTACGGCTTTAGTGAGGATCTGGAGCATCCGGAATGGTATGACACGAGTCTGGAAATCTGGTTTGAGGAGATTTTATCGGATTTTCAACCGGAGCTGGTGCATATTTTCGGGACGGAATTTCCCCATGCCTGTGCCTGTGCGAAGGCGTGGAACCGTCCGGAGAGGACGCTGGTGGGCATTCAGGGGCTGTGCAGCGCGATCGCCCGGTCCTATCAGGCGGATCTGCCCGACGCCGTTTTTGGTGGCAGGACGCTGCGGGATGTGATCAGAAAGGACAGCATGCGGCAGCAGCAGGAAAAGTTTTATGCCCGCGCGGAGACGGAGAAACAGCTTTTGCGGCTGGCAGGGCACATCACCGGGCGGACAGATTTCGACCGGGAGGAGATAGCGGCAATCAATCCGGATGCGGTATACCATTTCATGAACGAAACCATGCGGCAGGGCTTTTATGCGGGAAGCTGGCAGCTTTCCCAATGCCGCCGCCATGAGATTTTTGCAGGCCAGGCGGATTATCCGCTGAAAGGCTTTCATTATGTGCTGCAGGCGATGGGGACGGTTTTGGCGCGCTATCCGGATGCGGCGGTCACGGTGGCAGGAAACAGCGTCATGGGCACGGGTGGTCTAAAAAGCCGCCTGAAAATTCCGGCTTATGGAAAATACCTGCGAAGGCTCATCAGACAAAACGGGCTGGAGGGAAAAATCCGGGTGCTGGGCAGGCTGGAGGAGGAAGAGATGAAGCGGGCATATCTTTCGGCCCATGTGTGCGTCTGTCCCTCCGCGATGGAAAATTCTCCCAACAGCGTGGCGGAGGCGCAGCTTTTGGGCGTGCCCGTAGTCGCCAGCCGCACGGGCGGAATTCTCAGCGTGGTGGAGGATGGCGTCAGCGGGCTTTTGTTTGAAAAGGGAAACGCAGAGAAGCTGGCGGAGAGGATTCTCCGGATTTTTTCCTCCGATGAGGAGGCGCAGCGGCTTTCTGACGGGGAGCGAAAGGCGGCTGCAAAGACTTATGACGGCGAAGCCAATTTCCGCAGGCTGCTTCAAATATATGAGGAAATACTGGCATGATCAAGGCGGTTTTTATTTCCAACTACATCAATCATCATCAGATTCCCTTTTCGGACGCGCTCTATGAAAGGCTGGGGGAGGGGTATCATTTTATCCAGACCGAGCCCATGGAGGAGGAACGGGTGAAAATGGGCTGGGCGCTGGACGCCGCTCAGATTCCCTATGTGGTGCTCGCCTATGAGGAGGAAGCGCGCTGCAGAAGGCTGATCGAAGAGGCGGATCTGGTGCTGGCTGGCTGGACGGAGCGGACGGATCTGTTTTTGCCCCGGCTTTCCGCCGGGAAGCTGACGCTTCGGATCAGCGAACGGATCTACCGGGAGGGACAGTGGAAAGCGCTGTCTCCCCGGGGCCTTTTGGCAAAATACCGGGAGCATGTGCGGTTTCGCAAAAAGCCGGCATATCTTCTGTGTGCGGGAGCCTATGTCTCTTCCGATTTTTCCCTGATCGGCGCTTATCCCGGCAGGCAGCTGAAATTCGGCTATTTTCCGCCGCTGCGCCGGTATGATATGGATGCTTTGTTTGAAAAAAAGAGACGGGCGGCATGCGCGGCAAATGCGGAAGGGAAAATGCCGCGCGGCGGGCGCGAAGCCTGCATGCAGATCGTATGGGCGGGCCGTATGATTCCCTTAAAGCATCCAGAATTCGTGGTACGCCTGGCAAAGGAGCTTGCGGTAGAGAAAAAAAGCTTTCACATCCATATGATCGGCAGCGGTCCCATGGAAGAGGATCTGCATGCGGAAGCAGAAAGGTCCGGGCTTTTGTCACAGTTCACCTTTTATGGCTTTTTGCCGCCGGAAAGGGTGCGGGACATTATGGAGGCCTGTCAGCTGATGCTCTTTACCAGCAATTATCTGGAGGGCTGGGGATCTGTGGTCAATGAAGCCATGAACAGCGGCTGCTGCGTGGTGGCAAACGTGCAGACCGGAGCGGCCCTTTTCCTGATAGAGGACGGCAAAAACGGCATGCTTTACCGGAGGACCTACGAAGAATTCGCTACAAGGGTGAAGGCGCTGTTCGCCGATCCCGCCCGGGCAGAAGCCCTCGGCAGAGCGGCCTGTGAAACAATCCTGTCGGAATGGAACGCGGAGCACGCCGCAGAGGAATGCCTGCGCTTTTATCAAAGCTGGAAAAAAGGCGCCCCTGACCTGCCGGCAACCGGTCCCTTTTCCCGCGCACCCCGGCTTTGTGCCCGCTGGCGCTATGATGAGGGCAGGCTTTAAAAGGAGAAGGGCATATGGGGCGGACGTCCCGGTCCGTTTCCGGCGGCGACGCCAGAGACGGTGACCTTTGGGCGGACCTGTCCAAACGGTGAAAAGGAGAACACACATGGCAAAAAATATCATTCATATATTTGGAGCAGCCGGATCAGGAACGAGCACGCTTGGCAGAAAAATCTGTTCGGAGACAGGCTACCGCTTTATGGACGTGGACGACTATTTCTGGCTGCCCACGGATCCCCAATACACGACGAAGCGGGAGCCGAAGGAACGCCTGCGCCTCATACAAAATGATATCCGGGAAGCCGAAAACGTCGTGCTGTCCGGCTCTCTTGTGGGCTGGGGCGATGCGCTGATTCCCCTGTTTACTTTGGCGATCCGGCTGGAAACGTCAACCGATATCCGCATCCACAGGCTGAGGGCCAGGGAAAGGCAGCAGTTCGGAAACCGGATAGATCCCGGCGGAGATATGTACAAAATACATGAGGATTTCATCGACTGGGCAATGGGCTATGACGACGGCGATTGCAGCATGCGCAGCAGGGCGAAACATGACGCCTGGCAAAAGCTGCTTCCCTGCAGGCTGATCGTACTCAACGGCGCGGACGATTTGGACAAAAATTTCGCTGCAGTCCGTAAAAGCCTGGGATTTTGATGTCTGAATTGTGACAGGAATGCCGCTTTGACAAAAGCCCGCATTTTACGAAAGGCAGCCCTCTTCCCAGACGTGACACGCATCTTACACTCCGGAAAGGAACATCTTATGGAACAGTATCCGTTGCTGAGCATCATTGTGCCGGTATATAATATTGAAAAGGAATATCTGGAACGCTGTGTGGACAGCATTTGTTATCAGACCTACCGGAATCTGGAAATTATTCTTGTGGACGACGGTTCGACGGACAGAACCGGAGCGCTTTGCGATGCATATGAAAAAAAGGACGACCGGATCCGGGTCTTCCATAAGGAAAACGGCGGCTCGTCCTCGGCCCGCAACTTCGGGATCCGGCAGGCGTCGGGAGAATGGCTGGGCTTTGTGGACAGCGACGACTGGATCGATCAGGATATGTACGCAAGGCTTCTGGAAACGGCGCTCTCCCATAACGCGCGGATTGTGCAGGCTTCCCGGGACGAAATCGACGAACAGGGAAAACGCCGGCCGGATGTGTGTGTGCCGCCAAAGGAAACCTGCTTTTGTCCTTCCCAGGATTTTTTGCGGGAGCTTTTGCTGCATCGGGGCGACTGCTCCTTTTGCACCAGGCTTGTGGACCGGCGGCTTTTTGTGGGAAGAGAATTCCCGGAGGGGAAGCTGAACGAGGATTTTTATCTGCTTTTAAACATGCTCGGGGATGTGGATGGCATCTGCATTTTGCCGGACCAGATGTACCATGTTTTTTACCGGATCGGCAGCAATACGAGGAAAAAGGATAAAAACGAGTTTTCCAGAGTGTTCATGGACATTGTGGACAATGCGGATTATGCGGAGGCGCTGGTGCAAAAGCGCTGCCCGCAGCTTGCGGCAGAGGCGGTGCGCTTCGGGCTGTTTCAGCGGCTGGATTATATGCTGCATATTCCGGTGGACCGGATGCGGGATACGGACGCTTTTTACCGCAATGTGAAGAAATATCTCCGCGGTCATGTGGCGGACACGCTGAGAAATCCATATCTGACGTGGAAAAACAGGATTTATCTGCTGCTTTTGACAGCGGCGCCAAAGACGGTGCGCCGTCTCCATGGATTAAAAAAACAGGCAGGTCTGTGACCTGCCTGAAACATTGCTTTTGTATGTATCGGTATGCGGGAAAGCAGCTACATACCGGGTTGAAGCAAGAACCGCTCATTTAATCGGCTTTGCGCCCGCCTTTTCCTGCAGCGCTTCCACCTTGCGCTTAAACCAGCCTTTCTTTTTGGTGTCGGCGGGAGGGGTGAGCGTGCCGCGCAGCGCCCGGACGCCGGTTAAGTAAATGCCGCTGACGGTTGCCTTTACTTCCTTCTTGATCGGTACGATGTCGAAGATCTTTTCATCACAGACAAGGCTTACGATCTGCGGACCGACCTTCGCCTTGACGATCGGCAGCTTGGAGCTGCGCAGAAGCTTTGGCGTGTTGTCGAGCACCGCCTGGGGCAGCCCCGCATCCTTTAGCTTCATTCTTTTTTTGTCAATGACCAGCATGGTCACTGTCTGCTTGTAGGCTTCCATCTGCTTTTCCTGTTCCGCCTGCTTCTTCTGCGCTTTCCTTCCGAAAATGTAGAGCGCGACGATGGCGGCGATCAGCACGATAAGAATCACGAGCAATACGATTGTCCATGGTCTCATGGGAGAACCTCCTTGTGTTAGTATTGATTCCTGCGGACAGCGGATCGGGCAGTCTCCTCCTGTGCGGATGCCTGGCGGCTGTCGTGAGGGTCATAGCCTCCGCTGCCAGCAACGGAGTGTTGATTGCTGCCGGAACACATAAAAACAGCATGCGCTACATCAGATACGCCGCATGGGTCTGCAGGACGACAGCTTTATACTGTATTTTAGCAGAATTTATGCGGTTAGACAAGAGGGGCGTTTGCATTTATGCAAGGATTATAAACCGATGTCATTTCATTTAACGGTGGGGCGTAGAGTACTGGCAGCGGATGCAGGAGCGTGGAAGCGGGTGGAAACATCCTGTATCTGCCGCCCGGCGGCTTTCCTGCCCTTTTCCGCCCACTTCCACGCTCCTGCATCCACCATCGGTGCTCTATGCTTCGCCGCTAAGCGAAATGACATTGAAGATTAGCAATAGGCCTTTGGAAATTACAGATGTAGCAATACAAAAGGTAAAAAAACGAAAGTTTTCGGATTTACAGAGATGAAAACAGGTTTATACAGGAACAGCACCGCCGGTTGTTAAAAATTTCATAAGAAAATAATGATAGCGAAGAGGTAGCTATAGTAATCGATATTATAAATTGGGATAATGAGTCAATATTTGTTATCACGATAGTGGGGAATGATGGTTCTGTACAAATTATGGAGAAAAGCAACGAATTTCAGGGGCAATCAGAGAAAATGAAATATGCCAGGCTGGCTGGGGAGTATAGAAACAGTGGGCATCGCAATAATGGCACTATGGCTATGAAATACATGATAAAGCACCCGGATGAGTTCAATTTATTGTATAAGCATGGAGGTAAGAAAAAATGACAGAGAACAATATATAGTGACACAATTAAAAAGCCGTCCAGTCCCTATAGAGTCGTATCTGAAACCGAGCGTCCCTCGCAGGAGGAGATAGAAAAGAGGAGGATTCGTATCAGAAGGTTAAAAAGTCTGGGGATAAATGTTAATATGTTGGACGGTAAGGAGGAAGAATGTGAGGGGGATATGGATAAGCTGGAAGCTTCGATATTGATTATGCAAGATAGAGAAGTGCCAGAGGAACTGGAGCGGCGGATTCAGGAGAAAAATGCTCAGGGAAACAGCAGAGATAAAAATGAATGAATGTACAAAGTTTTTTGTATGGAAAATTTATAAAGGAATTTTTTTGAAAATTCTTTGAAAGGACGAAGGTAGATATGGGAGTAGTAAAAGCATTATTGGTTGGTGTCTGTCAGTATTTAACAATCGAATGTCCTCCACTGCCCTTATGTAAAAACGACCTGTATGCTATGAGAAATGCGTTTATTCAAGGCTTAGGCGTTAATTCAAAAAAAATTCATATATGCGGTGAAACAGGGGTTGTAAAAAAAGAAAATCTTATTTTCTCAATACAAACTGTGCTTAAAGATATGACAAACGATGATACTTTTATTTTCTATTTTACTGGACATGGCGGAAAGAATTGCTTAGTATTGAGCGATGGAGTAATTAATTTACAAGAATTGATTAATATAATGGATAAGATACATACAAAGAGCAAAATAGCAATTTTAGATAGCTGTCATTCGGGCGGGTTTTCTCTTGATAATGTTCCGGTAATGGATGTTGATGAAACTATTGAACACTTTGCGGGACGTGGTTTTGCTGTCTTAGCTTCTTGTGGGGCTGATCAGGTTTCCGGATTTCATAAGGAACGGGAAATAAGTTTATATACAAGTTTTGTGTGCGATGCACTAACATCGCGTTTCCTGATTCGAAAAGGGAAAAAATCTCTCGAAGCAATAAATGAAGCTATTTTTCATTTCGCAGAAATGTCAAATAGAAATGGAACAAGTAATGTGCAACAACCGATTTTCCGTTCAAGCATAGGGGGAACTATATTCTTTGATGTCGAAGAATATAATCCATACAAAGTCGCAAGGATTTATGAGGAAACAGATAATTATATCATCTATAGTGTTGAACCAGTACATCACGCTGAAGCAAAACGGCTATCTGTAAAAGTAATTTTGCGCTTTCAAAGCTCTATGGAGCAAATTGCCGAAATTGCAACAGAAATTAAAAACAAAGTCCTTTATTGCGAAGTATATCAGAATGAAATTGCCGAAGCACGTTATAAAGGTCGTGCAGCAAATATTGTTTGGTGCTATTTTGGATATGACGAGGACGATATGGTAGATGGTAATTATATTTGTCACACCACATGGATAGATGATTCGCAGGACAAAAAATGGTGGTATCGAATTTCAAAGAATATTGTTGTTGTAAAAGGGGTTCATATTGATATACATAGTTCATACGAGCTAATTAAGAGCTTTAACGAAAATGTCATAGGCAAAGATGAATTAATTAAAATTACGCGTGAATACACTGCAAATATTATATCTGCGGCAGAGCAATATATTAAAATATTTAGAGAATATCTTAACAACACTATAACGGAAGAACAACTTATAGATAGAGTTGATCCCCTTAATATTGAAATTTCAAAATGGTACTTTAAGCAGAACGAGTTGCCAATACCTCAGAAAGAATTACGTGATTGGGTACAGATACACGAAAAGCTCGCTTGTACAATACATGATTTTTCCCTTTTTTATAATAAAAAGCACTTAGAAACGTGGAAAAGCGAAAATCGTAAATGGTTACTCACAAATGCAATCAAACAATATGAAACAGAATTAGAAGAATTGAAAAATGCAGACAAGCGAATTTAGCTCAATGCAGGAAGTACAATGTTACACAGTAGAACGCCATTTTTGAGGGTCAATTCTCTTACCCTTGGCGTTTTCGCGCCTGTAAGACCGATTAAACCAACGGTAAACAATGCGCCGGATAAGTCCAGCGGATACAGATTTCCTATGACTTAGCAGGAATCTTCCTTGCTACTTTACTAAACGATCTGCAAAATGGGGAAACGGCGTAGCTGAAGCTATGCCGTTTCCCCAAAATCATTCCTATGCTGTTTTATTAGTGCCGCCCTTTAGGGAGGCGCTTTTTTTAGTGTTTTTGCAATCATGCCTATGTGGATAATTCTCTTAGGAGATGGGGTAAAATTCGGAGGAATAATAAACATATGACCTATACAAAAAATATGCTGCGTTCTGTAGCGCTACAAGGCAGATAAATACAATTAAATTTTGGATGTGATTTTGTATATAGTAGTAAAAACAGATTGCAGGTATAAGTTTGTCATAATATTTGGTTTTTTGTGAAAAAAATCTTGATTTTACTGGAAATTCATGCTAAGGTTAATAAAATTAATAAAACAATCTTTTATACAATATATAAAAATATTCGACAAAAAATTACAGCAATATTTTGATAGATTGTGGAAAAATATAAACTTTAAAAATGATAGAAGTGGAGGCTGCGATGAAAATAAAGCTTTTAATATATTCTAAAGACAGAAAATATGTGGAACATCTGGTGAATTATCTTGATATTTATCATAACGACAAAATAGAATTGAGTTTTTTTGATGAAGAAAGAGCAGTTAAGGAATATCAGATTGCGCATAAAGCAGACGTTATTTTGTTGGATACCGAAGAAGAGATTATATCTGGTATTGAAGATTCTCATACAGTCATGGCGTATTTAACAAATTCTCCGATTCCTACAGATAGACAGGTGAGTATTTTTAAATATCAGAAAGGAGAATTGATTTATAAGAAAATATTGGATTTGTATGCGTCAGGAGAAGAGAAAATGCTGATGCGCGTAGAGAATCAGGAGGGGGTACAGCCTCGGATTCACTTGTTCCTCCCCATAAACGGAGGAGCAGGAGCATCCACAGTGGCAAAAGCATATGCGCGGAAAAATGCGGTGAGCAAGCGGGTTTTATATTTGAATATGGAAGTTTTTGGAGACTGTGAAAATGTCATAAAAGGTGAAGGTGATCTTTCCTTTTATGAGATTGTGTATGCATTGAAGAGTACCAGGGGAAATCTTGCGATCAAACTGGAGAGCGCGCTGAGGAAGAGCAGGGACGGCATATATTACTATGCTCCTTCTGTAAATCCGATGGATATTGTGGAGCTGACGGGAGAAGAGTTTTTAAGGCTGACAGCAGAAATTAAAAGGAGTGCTATGTTCGATGTGGTCGTGCTGGATATGGATATTTTTCCTTCGGCATGGATGATGGCAGCATTGAAGGAGGCTGACCAAATCTGGCTTATTGCGGACGGAACAGAGGAATCCGCAATAAAATATAGAAAGTTCAAGGAATTCATTACAGACAGGGAAGAAAAAGGACAATTGCGGCTGCGACCCAAAATGAAAATATTCTATAACAAATACAGAAGCAGGACGGGAAAACCGGTTGACAACTGCGATTTGGAAGTGATAGGTGGTAGTCCCTATTATGAAGGCATTGGAGAAAGGGAAATCGTAAAAAGAATGGCGGAAGCTGACGTATTTGAAAAAGACGGTATTTGGTAAAATTGCAGGGGTATTTCCCAGTGGTGAAGAAAGGTTTGCCAGAGCGGGGGAGGGGAAAGGGTATGAATAAGGAATGGGCGGAAAAAGTCAGGGATGCAGTGATGTCCAATTCCAATTTTGCTGAGCTGTCCGATGGGAAATTGGATGAGCGCATAGTTGGCGAAGTGGAACGGATGTTTTTCGATAAACGGTTGACAGTCGGAGAAAAAGCGGAACTGGTGGATCAGGTATTCAGTTCCATTCGGGGCTTCGGACTTTTGGACAGCATCATAAAGGATGATGACATAACCGAGGTGATGATCAACGGTGCGAATGATATTTTCATTGAAAAATCTGGTAAGCTGATGAAACTGGATGATCATTTTGAGAGTGAACAAAAGCTGGTTGATATCATTCGGAAAATTGTAGGTTTGGCAGGACGGGAAGTAAGCGAGGCGAATCCTATTGTGGATACCAGGCTGCCCGATGGCTCCCGGGTGAATGTTGTATTGCCGCCGATCTCATTAAAGGGACCGATCGTGACGATTCGGAAATTCTCAAAGGAACCGATGACGGTGGAAAAGTTGTTGGAGTATGGTTCTATCACACAGGAAGTGGCGGATTTCCTGCGCTTATTGGTACATGCAAAATATAATATTTTTATTTGTGGTGGTACGGGGAGCGGGAAAACCACATTTTTAAATGCGATGACAAATTTCATCCCTAGGGATGAACGTATCATCACGATTGAGGATTCTGCGGAGCTACAGATTGCCGGTATTGATAATCTGGTGAGCCTGGAAACAAGAAATGCGAACAATGCGGGAGTGGGACAGATTAGCATTCAGGATTTGATCAAGTCCGCACTACGTATGCGTCCGGAGCGGATTGTGGTAGGTGAGGTCAGGGGCGCGGAAGCCTTGGACATGCTACAGGCTATGAACACTGGACATGACGGATCTCTGTCCACTGGTCATGCGAATTCTAATAAGGATATGCTGAGCAGGCTGGAAACCATGGTACTGCAAGGGGCGGAGGGCTTGCCGCTTCCTGCGGTGAGACAGCAGGTCGCATCTGCGTTGGATATCCTGGTTCATCTTTCCAGACTTCGCGATAAGAGCCGAAGGACGATGGAGATTTCCGAGGTGCTGGGAGTTGAGAATGGAGAAATTGTCCTGAACCCGATCTATCAGTTTGAAGAGGACGAAAACAGCACACTGGAAAAAGTGAGAGGGAATCTGGTACGGACGGATAAACCGTTCCAGAATTATCATAAGCTTCGCCTGATGGGGTATCGGGGTGAGGTTTGAGAACAGCCGGAGGAAACGGAAGGATGAAAAACAGGAAGGAAAAGACGGCGAAAAAGGGTGAGAAACCGAAACCCAAAAAAGAAGTGTATGTGGAAAAAAAAGGTCTGATCGGTGTGGGCGATGATTACCATATTTATCATATGCAGAAAAAAGATAGGCTGCTTGCGTTCCTCGCAGGGCTGGGAGCGGGAGCTCTTATTGTTTATGTCTTTTTTAAAAGCATTGTTTTCAGTATTATAGCGGGCGTTTTGGCAGGAATTCTGGTACAGCCGCTGTATTGTGGGCACTTGTGTGAGAAAAGGAAAAAAACGCTGTTGATGCAGTTCAGGGATATGCTGGAATCGCTGGCATCCTCTTATTCGGCGGGAAAAAACACACAAGGGGCCTTTGAGGATGCCTATGGAGATATGGTGCAGATCTATGGAAAAGAGTCGGATATTGCGAAAGAGCTTGGAATTATTCTGGCAGGAATCAACAGCAATATTAATGTCGAAAAAATGTTGATGGACTTCGCGGATCGGAGTGAGCAGAGAGATATAGAGAGCTTTGCGGATGTGTTTGAAGTGAGCGTGAAGCAGGGAGCGAACATCAAGGATATTATTTCAGCCACACGGGATATCATCAACGACAAAATAGAGATTGAACTGGAGATAGGCACGATGCTTGCGGGTAATAAAAACGAGTTAAACATAATGATGGTCATGCCGCTCATCATTATGCTCAGCATGGAGGGACTGGGAGGAAGCATGACCAGTAATTCTCCGCTGAATATCGTGATTAAACTGATCGCGATTGGCATTTTTGGAGCAGCTTATATGATTGGAAGAAAACTGACCGATATTAAGGTCTGAGAAAGGGGAAAGGATTGTGAGCAGTACATTTCAAATGATTTTGCTTGTGCCGACCACCTTGCTCGGGCTCGTATGGATCTGGCTTGCCGCCGGATATGAACATAAATTTGAGACGATAACTTCCACCCTGAACAAGGATCAGTATCCGTTGGCGGAACTGTTCTATATTGGATTTCAGGTATTGTCGCTGGTGCATTTTAATACAAAATCTGATTATTCCCGCAAAAAAGTGAAAGAGATGTCTGAGGTGTACGGCAGGAAGTACGCGGAATATTATTATTATGTGCAGTTAGGAGGACAGGCGACTTATATCGTCACCATTCTTCCCTTTGTGTTTGCGTTGGCTATTCTTGCGAACAGTCCGGAAGCGTTGCTGCTTGGCATTATTCTGGGAGTGTTGTTTGTATGGTATTTGAGCGAGGCGTTTAAGGATAAGCTCACGGCGAGAAGGGAATCGCTTTTATCCGAGTTTCCACAGGTATTGTCGAAGATGACGCTTCTGGTTAATTCGGGCATGGTGTTGCGAAATGCATGGAACAAGGTGTCAGACGGCGGAGAGGGTGTGATTTATGAGGAAATGCGCCAGACGGGAGCCGAGTTGAAAAACGGTATTTCGGAGCAGGAGGCATATCATAACTTTGCAGAGCGTTGTGGGCTGAAGGAGATGCGGAAATTCGCGTCTCTGGTTTCTCAGAGCCTGGCGAAGGGAAGCGGGGATTTGAGCTTTTTTCTGAAAGATATGTCGGATGAAATGTGGGAAATGAAAAAAAACATGGTGAAGCGCAAGAGTGAGCAGACGAATTCCAAACTGCTGTTTCCGATCGTGTTAATTTTCATAGGGATTTTATTCATGATTATGGCTCCTCTGCTGGGGAGTTTATAATACTGCGGTGCTGACCTGACAGCAGATGGCATCGGATTCCCCGGAATGGATGGAGGATGGGGAGAAAACATTAAAATTTTAATAAAAGCAGGAGGAAAAAGCAATGAGGGATTTTTTTGACGGGAAAGTGATAGGGTTGAGATGGAAGCTGCAAAGTTATTTGAGGGAACTGGCAGAAAAAGAGGATGGTGATACGAATTTCGTTTCTATCATTGTTATTATTGTCATTATTCTGGCGGTTGCTACAGTGTTCAGGGATCAGTTAAAGCTGGCGATAGAGAAGGTTATGGGCAATTTCACATCATTCATCGATAATACGAAGTAAATGGATGTTTAGATGATAATGTGAAATATTACTGGAGCTGGAATGGAAAATGCTGTGCTGTAAAAAAGCGTATGATAACACGGCATTTTCCATGATTGGACAGGTGTAATTATGCATGAAAATGACAGGGAAAAAGGAACGCTGGTATTGGAAGCAGCCATTATATTTCCAATTGTACTGATGGCTGTGATGGCGTTGCTGTACCTGGGGCTGTTTAAGCTACAGGAAACAGCGATGCTCTATCAGGTGCAACGCGCCGCGTCTCAGGGGAGCCTGATAGCGGCCAGTCCCGGCTATGCGGAGTTGGCCGGAAACGGAAGCGAGCTGGATGCCCGGGACATTGACTGGGAATTGCTTCCCTCTGATATAGACGGCTATTACGATGCTTATCATAAAAATTTTGCAGTGCTGTACCGGGAGATTTTTGGCAGCACCTGGGTGAGCAGCTCTGATCTGGAGCAATATGGGAGCAGGGTTCTTGACACCATATCTCTGCTGGCATTGGGAAACTATTTTGATAAAACCGTGCGCATGGATAGAAGCTTTTGGGGTATCACGGTGGTTGCGGAGATCGGGTTCCAGGTGAGAACACCAGCGGCTCTCCGCTATTTTGGTTTTCCGGAGAGCATAGGCTGGAAACAGGCGGCGTACAGCAAAGCGATAAATCCGGCTGGATTTATGAGGAATACGGATTTGGCAACAGATGCGATTGTGCTGGGATGTGAAAAGCTGGGATTGAAGGATAAACTGGACCAGCTGATTTCAATAATGAATGAAGTGACAACAATTTTGTTTTGATAAAGGGATGAGGGGATATGCTTGAATTTTGCAGAAAGCATGATGGTGCAATTTCGGTATTTTTGACGCTAATTCTGATACCGACCCTGCTGTTCGGGGGTGTGGTGGTGGATGGTGTGCGTATTTTCGGAAGTAAAAATATCATATCCGGCGCGGGTGGGATGGCGATGAACGGCGCGTTAGCAAATTATGACGGCAGTTTAAACGATGCGTATGGGCTGATCGCCATGTCAAAAACACCGACAGAGTTGAGCAGCAATCTCCAGGACTACTTTGAAGCATCTCTGAATGCGAATGGGCTTACCACGAAGGATTTCAATAGAGCGCTGATTGAGTTAGAGCTTTTGGAGGAAAAATTCCAAGTGATGGATGTGAAGGAATCTGCAGTCTATCAGACAGCGGTCATGAAACAGGAAGTGCTGGAATATATGAAATACCGTGCGCCGGTTACACTTGTCAATCGCGGAATAATAGCCAAGCTGGATAAATTTAAAAATATACAGAAAGAAAAGGAAGCGGTGGATAGTCAGATAAAATTTGAATCTGAGCTGGAGGAGCTTCAAGGAAAATTTGACGGACTGTTGGATGAGGTAGAAAGACAGGAGGAAGTTTACAGAAGAATCAGAACTACGCCCCAGATTAGCAGCCAGATGCAGAAAACAAAGGACAATTATTTGCGGATGGTCATGCTGGGAATTGCCTATGATCGTCTGTGCAATTGTCCGGAAGCGATAGAGGGGGATTTACTGGGGCTCATAAAGTCCTATAATATTGAAGCGGAAAGCTGCGGGCAGGGATTGGACGGGTTTGCTTCGCTTTTACAAATGGAAAAGTTATCGAATGGGATGAATGGAGATCCCAATAAGCTGACACAGGGACTGGATCCAAAATCTGATCAATATAAAGAAGTGGTTACGGAAATCAACAAATACGAAAAAAATATGGAGATGTGGGCCGATCAGGTGCTTAAAATTGAAAATGAATATAAGGAGCTGTCGGCATCCACCAAAAGTGAGCTTGTGGATATTTATGCGGATGCCATGGAAGGGCTTGATTCTGCAGAAAAAGCGGAGGAAAAACTTGCAGAGCTGAAGGAAAGATTGGAAAAGTGCAGCGCGCTTTATCAGAAATGGAAGGGAAAAGTGGCGGCGTTGCCAAGCGATTCTGAATATAAAACACCGATGCAGGAGGAAGTGGATAAAGAAGTATATAAAACACTGTTTGATGATCAGAAGTCAGATGAATTTGCGAACAGGTTGGAAATAAATAAAAATTATTATCAGGCAGTGTGCGACCAGCTGGAAGAATTGAGCTTTGCGGGAAAGAAAGCAGTGGAAACAGAAGGAAAAAAGGCAATTGATCCGGTGGCGCAGTCGGCTTCGGGCAATGTGAATTCCCAGGCAGAATTATCCACTACAGCCAAAACCTATTTTATGGCGAATTGGGCAGGAAACTATCAATTGAGCGTGGGAGCAGAAAAGGTATCTTTAGAGGATACGAAGTTCGTAGAGTTTTTGAGGGAAAATGCGAATAGTAAAAAAAATAAAGGGGATCCGGGGCAGAAGAACGCAACGGTTAAAGAGTGGAATGAAAAGCTGGGGGAAGCTTTAAAGGATTACAAAACGCTGTTTACTTCGGATGATATCGATAAAATCAATATCCCGGAAGCGGGGAAGAACGATATTCCGTCTGTATGGTTGCATGCGGAAAGCCTGGAAAGCAGTGTGGATACAGCGAATCCAGAGGGCGATATGTCAAAAAAGAGTGGACGGAAAAAAGCAAGCGACAGCGCAAGCGATGCGATGAATACGAACAATGCATCACTTTCTCTGATTAGCGGACTGGGGGATAAGGTATGGCATGCGGCGGAGGATGTCTATATTGTGGAATATGTGCTGGGCATGCTTTCTTACTATACGGTGAACCGGGATGCTTCCGGTAATGTGATTGAAAACCCACTGTCCCTGAGCAATGTATCCTTAAAGGATCATGCCGTTTACCGGGCGGAGGTGGAGTATGTCATATGGGGGAGCAAGAATAGCCGGGATAATGTGACGAAAACAAAAGCGCTGATTTTTGCCATTCAATTTGTATGTAATGCCATTTATGCGTTTACACAAAAGCCTCTGACTGAGGATGCGGCGAGGATTGCCGCGTTTTTCCCAGTGGGACCTTTGGCAAAAACGGCGATTAAGACAGCATTGCTTTCTGTCGTTACGATTATTGAGACGACAGAAGATTTAAAGCAGCTGACAGTGGATGGGGAGGCGGTTCCTCTCATAAAGAAAAAGGGTGGATGGGAGACTTGGCTGATTAGAAAAGGGCCGGATAAAGGGGGAGGCCTTGAAATGCGCTATGATGATTTTTTATGGCTGATCCTGTTTATCACAACTTTGACAAACCAGCAGGGAGTGTTGGCGAGGACGGCAGACTGTATTGAATTGAACCGGACAAAATGCAAGGCAGTGCCGGACAAAACGCTGCATGATATGTATACTATGGTGCAGATTCAGGCGGATGTGAAGACGGAGACTTTCTTTTTACAGCGGATTGCCGGACAGAATAACTGGGAACTGGATGAGAATGCGTTTGTCATTCATTACAACGGAATGCAGGGGTACTGAGGATGAAAAGGGAAAGCGGAAGCATTACGCTGGAAGCGGCTGTATTTCTGACAATGTTCATATTCGCCTATCTCGCGTTTATGGATCTTGTACAGGTCGGGAGAGCGCAGATGATTTTTCAATATGCGCTGAATGAAACAGTGAAGGAATTGGCGCAGAGCACGTATATCCTGACCAAGGCCGGAATTGTGGAGAAAAGCGTGCAGACCGGGCAAAAGGCGGCAGCTTTTCAGTCCAGGACAGAGGAAATGGTAGGTTCTGTCATAGATTTGGCCAATGTGTTGGAAAGTGGGAGCGGTGATGTCATACAGCAGGTAGAAGTCACCGGTCAGAACATAGAAAGTTATTTTGAGAACAGCGACGAGCTGTGGAATGGTATCGTGTCTTTTGTAAAAAACGGAGCGGGTAATGCCGTAAAAACGTTACTGATCGAACAGATTTGTAAAGGGAGCTTAAAAAAGCAGTTGTCGGCGATGAACGGTGGGAAAATGGACGGTGCGGCCATTCAGCGCTATTTACAGAAGCTGGGGTTACAAAACGGACTGAGTGATATTTCCTTCTGGGGGACGAGTTGGTTTGACAAAGGGAGGGAGATCGACATTGTGATGACTTACAGGATGAAATATAACCTTGGCGTTTTGGGAACACAGGAGAAGACATTTAAAGTGAGGGCAAAGACTGCGGTATGGTGAAAATATTTGGGCTTACGGCGCTGTGCGGAATTATGGCGGCAGGAATGTTTGGGTTTTATATGTGCACAGTGTTGGAAAAGCGGTCCGGCATATCGCACAGGAGAAGAATGCTGCTTTGGGGAACCACTATGCCGGTTTTTGTGGGCATTGCATTTCTTTTTATGCAAAGCTATGGCTATTCCTTCTGGAAGACGGAGCGCTACCTGATCCTGCTGTACGCTCTTCCTGTGATTGCCTGCATTGATCATAAGGAAAAAAAAATCCCGAACAGGCTACTTGTCGTATTGGGCAGTGTTCGATGCGTCATTTTAGCGGGTGAAATTCTGGCATACACAGTGTTTTGGAAGGAATTTTTCCTGCATGCGCTCAGTGGAGCTGCCGGAAGCTTTCTGCTCATGATGGCAGCATACTATATTTCCAGAAAGGCGGTCGGTCTTGGGGATGTGAAACTTTTTACGATAACAGGATTGTATCTGGGTTTTTCCTTGAATTATCTGGTACTGTTTCTGTCACTTTTCTACGCGGCAGTGTACGCATTGTGGAATATGGCAAGAAAAAAGTTAACGGTGAAAGATGAAATCGCCTTTGGTCCTTTTGTATCGGCCGGCCTTTGGACGCTGCTTCTGCTGGGCTTTTGAAATCGTGAACTGATCTTTACAAAAGAGGAAAGAAGTCAATGAAAAAGAACATGATTTTACTGATGGTGGTTCTTATCGCTTTGTGCTGGTATGTGACGGTGGGAGCCTGGATGGAAAAAGAGGAGAACTATAAGGCTGCAATTGCGTATGCGGAATCCTTTGAGGAGCGAGAACTGTATCTGGATGCGATAGCGGAATATAAGACGGCGATGAATTACAGCGAAGATCATGAGGGCATCATGATGAAGATTGCGCATGACTATCAGAAAATGGGGGATCCGGAATCGTATGTGGCACAACTTGAAAGCGTGGTTTCTTCTTACGGTCCAAATGAGGAGGCGGTAAGAGAGATTTTTCAGTTTTATGTGGAAAGCAACCGTGAGGAAAAGGCGATTACATATATTGCCGCATTGCGGGAAAAGTATCCGGGAAATGCGGTGGTAGAGGAACACTATAAGCTGGCACAACAGAATTATTTTGAGCTGTATCACAGCTTTCAGGGATTAGGGGAGTATTATGGCAGCTATGCTATGTATGAGCATGAGGGAAAAAAGGGAATTGTCAATGCTGCCGGGGAAGTGATTCTGGAAGCCATTTATGATGCGGTAGAAGTGCCGGAAAACAGAGAGGATGGCTTTCCGGTGCGCTATGGAAATCAGGTTTATATGGTATCGGTGGACGGCTATAAGATTGCACAGCCGGAGGGAAACTTCGAGGAGCTGGGTGTTTTAGCGGATCAGCGGATTCTCGCCAAAAAAAATGGAAAGTACGGCTATCTGGATGAAAAAATGTCGGAGAAAACGGAGTTTATCTGGGAGGACGCGACAAATTTTCATATGAAAATCGCGGCGGTGAAGAGCGGTGGGAAGTGGGCGCTGATGAATCGCAGCGGTGAGCTTTTGACGGAATATGTGTATGAAGATGTGAAGAGAGATGAGCATAATTTTTGTTCCCGTAACGGTTTGATCTGGGTGAAGGAAAATGGCAGTTATCGGTTGATAAATGCTGAATTGGAAGCCGTGGGGGAGGGAAGCTTTGAAGATGTGAAAGCGTTTTTGGCGGAAGAGCCCTGTGCGGTATGCAGGAGTGGAAAATGGGGATTTGTAGATACCCAGGGACAGCTCGTGATTTCCTGTAATGCGGAAGATGCCGGTTCCTTTCGCCTTGGATATGCGCCGGTAAAAAGCGATGGGTTGTGGGGATTTATCGGGATGGATGGTTCCCTCTTAATTGAATATGCATATGATGAGGCGAAAAGCTTTAACAATAAGGGAACGGCGCCGGTTCGACGGGAAAACGTCTGGAAACTGATTCAGCTGGGGCTATATAAGTAGGAGGAAATCAGAGATGGAATTTACGTATGAAACGATAGGAACTAATACTTTTTTGACTTATATGGCGGATAGCGGCATATTTGACGAATTTTCGCTAAAAATGCTGGAATACAATGAAATAGAAGGAATTCTGCCGTTTTCGAGCATCCTCGGAAACGGTAACAGAAAAGTACGGTATGCGATTACATCCTATGAAACGTTGGAATCCTATATTCGAAGACCGTTATCCCTCGCTAATATTTTTAATGTGCTGGAGAGCATTGCGAAAGCGGCATTAGAGTTGGAGGAATATATGCTCTATACGAACGGAATTGTTTTGGATATGGGCTACATGTATGTTGAGATCAGAACGGGAAAGACAAGGCTGATTTATTTGCCGGTGTGTCATACAGAAAATGCCGATGTGTTTGGTTTTTTGCGAGGGCTTTTGGGTAAGGTGCAGTATGAAGCACCAGAAAACGCGGTCAACATTTTAAAAATATCCAATGATATCAACAGCGGGGAAATTGCCGGGCTTAAGCAATTGCTGGATGCGATCAGAATTGCGAAGGAATCCGTGGAAGGGTCTGGGTCAACATACTGGGAAAAGAAAGGGCAGGGAGTGCCTCAGCAGATATCGCAGGAAAAGATTGCGTTTTCAGAAAGAACGCAAGTTCCTCCTGTTGCGGAATTAATCCCGCAGGTATCGGAAATAAAGTGTGGAGAAACAGAGAATGAGAAAAAAAACCATGGCATTTTCGGGGGTGGAAAAAAAGAAAAGGAGAAATCAAAGCCTAAAAAGGATAAAAAGAAAGGGGAAGTATTGCTGACACCGGGGTTCGCAATCCCTGGCGTAGAGCCGGAGCGTGCCCGTAAGGAGTCTTTTGAAAGAGGGGAAGCGCCAAAAGCTATCGTTTTGTCCAGCGAGAAAAAGGGCTTTTTCGGTTCCAGAAAAAAGAAAAAAGAGGAAAATCTTACAGAAAAAAGCTGTGCACAGGTCAATGTGCCGGTACAGCCTGCTATGGAAATGCCAGTAAGCCCGTCGCTTAACTTTGGGGAAACGATCATTTCGCAGCCGGAGGAGGAAGCGACAGTAGTAGGAGACGGCAGAGGACAGGGAATAGGGGTCCCATATCTTTTGCGTCGTAATAATGGGCAGAGAATGTATCTGGAAAAGGAAGTCACCAAAATCGGACGTGAAAGCGCATATGTGGATTTTTACATAGGAGATAATTTGCAAATAGGTAGAAATCATGCGGAAATTGTGCGAAACGGAAACCATTTTTTTGTCAGGGACAATCAATCCAAAAATCATACCTACGTAAACGGGAAGATGGTGACAGGTAATATGTTGGTTCCATTGGAGGAAGGATTTATTCTCACCCTGGCGAAAGAAGATTTTGAATTTCATGAGAACTGAGTATGGGAGTGAATTGTGGAATTTGTTGCTTGCTGTGGAACGGATATTGGTACGGGAAGGAAAAATAATCAGGATACGATTTCTATAAAAACCGGAATTGTGGACGGCGCAAGGTGCTATATGGCGATTGCCTGCGATGGAGTGGGTGGATTAGAGCAGGGCGAGTATGCCAGTGGCTGTATGAAAGAGCGACTGGAGCAATGGTTTTTTTTCGAATATCCGCAAATTGCCGGAAACTGGCAGAATGATCATATCGTGATGGAGCGCTTGCGAAGAATGGTAGAGCTTCAAAACGATAGTTTATATGAATATGGAAAGAGAGCGGGAATACGCTGTGCAACGACAGTGAGCGCATTGCTGTTGGCGAAAAAAAAATATTATATTGTGCATGTCGGGGATTCCCGTATATACAAAATAGCAGAAACGGTAGAACAGCTTACAGAGGATCAAACCAACGTTGCGCAAATGGTAAAAAGAGGACTAATGACGGAGGATGAGGCGCGGGTGGCGCCGGGGCGGAATGTGCTTTTGCAGAGCGTCGGGGCTGAAAGAAAGGTTAATGTGCTACTTTATAGTGGCAGGATATGCGAGAAAACGAGTTTCCTGGTTTGTACAGATGGGTTTTATCATTGTATGACAAAAGCGGAGCTGATACAAAAAATTGGCGAGAGGAAATATGCTTCTACGGATGAACTGGGCAGGGAAATAAAGGATTGGATTGACCGAATCAAAGCAAGGGGCGAAAAAGATAATATTTCAGTCGCGATTTTGCAGTGTAGATGAGAATACAGCAGAAAAATCAAACCATGACAATTGTGTCAGAGAAGGCATGTGATGTAAGTACAGAAAGGAAGGAGAGAATGTCCGGCAGCGAACTTTTATTATACGGCGGCATTATCGCCATGATAACGGCAGCCATCGGTGGAATTGCCTGCGCTGTTGTCTTTACAATAACTGGGCAGAATTTAAAGATGCAACTGGATCAGGAATATGGACCTGCCAGAAAATAAGGGTTGACAGGTTGCTGGTCACGGAGTGAACAGTAATGTTGACAGATGAGGGAAGGAGAAAGCATGTCCCGGGTGATTGCGGGTGTGTATGAGATACAAAACAAAATAGGAGAGGGCGGCGGGGGAATCGTATATCTTGGCCGTCATTTGCGGCTGGACAAGCAGGTGGTACTGAAAGCGGACAGGCGTACTCTGCAGACAAAGCCGGAGACGCTGCGACGGGAGGTGGACATGCTGAAAGGGCTAAGCCACACATATATCCCGCAGGTCTATGACTTTGTGCAGGAGGATGGTGTGGTGTACACCGTCATGGATTTTATCGAAGGGGAAAGTCTGGATAAGCTTCTGAAAAGAAACCAGCCCATCACACAGCCACAGGTCATCAGCTGGGCGTGTCAGCTTCTGGAGGCATTGGTCTATCTCCATGGCAGACCGCCTCACGGCATTTTGCATGGGGATATCAAACCGGCCAACATCATGCTGCGGCGCAGCGGGGACATTTGCCTGATCGACTATAATATCGCTCTTGCTCTGGGAGAAAACGGTGCGGTCAAGGCCGGATTTTCCCGGGGATATGCTTCACCGGAGCATTACGGAATCGAGTATGCGGGCAGAAAGAGGGGCACATCGGAGAGCAGCCTTACGGCGATGAGGGCGTCCAGGCAGAATTTCCCGGAGAAAAAGGCGGAATCGAAGGAAGTCTGCGAGACGATGAGCGTCGGGGCGGCGGCAGAGACGGAAGCGATGGTCACAGAAACGACAGAGGTGTTGCCAGCGGATGTGACGGAGACGATGCCAGGTGAAGTGACAGAAGGGACATTTGCGGGAGCGACGGAAACGATGGCTGCAGAAGCACCGCAAATGATGGGAGAATACAGGGCAGCATCAAGCGCTGCCTGGAAATCCACAGATCGGCATTTATCCGGCGGGCTACAGATGTCCGGCGGTTCACAGTCATCCGGTGGTAGCAGCACCGGAGGTCAGGGAAGCGTCTTGCTGGATGTCCGTTCGGATATCTACAGTCTCGGCGCAACGCTGTACCATTTGCTGTCGGGGCAGAGGCCGGCACAGGATGCTTTGGTTGTGGCGCCGCTGGGAGCGGATATCTGCAGCCCTGCGGTATCCGGAATTTTGCAGAAATCGATGGAGCCGGATCCGGCCATGCGCTATCAGACCGCCCAGGAAATGCTGGATGCGTTTTTGGGTTTATATGATAATGACGAAAGGACCATCCGGCATAAAAAGAGGATCCGGCGATCCGCAGCCGCTCTTGCTACGTTGTTTCTGGCGGGCGGCGTGAGTGCTTTTATCGGACTAAAACAGCTTGAACAGCGCCAGGCAGCGCTGGCGCTGGCGGAATATTCCGGAAATGCGCTGGCGAAGGGGGATGTTTTCGAGGCGGTTTCCCTGTCCTTACAGGCGATTCCGGAGGGAAAGAGCATCTGGGAAGCTCCTGTCACAGCACAGGCGCAGAAGGCATTGACGGATGCGTTAGGGGTTTATGACCTGTCGGATGGATTTAAAGCGCTGGAAACTGTCGAATTGCCGGGAGCGCCGATGAAGCTTGCAATGTCACCGGAGGGCACGCGCTTTGCGGCGGTATACGCATATGAGGTAATGGTTTTCGATCTGGAAAGCGGGCATGAAATCCTGACGCTGCCGATGCAGGAATCCGCACTGTCCGATGTGGTATTTTTGGATGAAAACTGCATTGTGTATGCGGGTATACAGGGGGTAACGGCTTATGATATGGAAGCGCAGGAAGCCCGATGGACGCAAGAGCCAGCCACCACACTGGCGGTTTCGGAGGATCACAGTGTGGTGGCTGCGGTGAACCGGGACGAAAGTCATGCGGCAGTTTATGATGCGGATGACGGAAGGAAAAGGGCGGAATGCTTTTTCGAGGGAAAACATCTTTCTGTGGCCGTTAACGATATTTTTGCGGATCCAAAGGACAGTATTTTTGTGTTGAACCGGGATGGGAGCATGCTGGCGGTCAGTTTTTCGGACGGAGGGCTTATGCTGTTTGACCTGCATGAACCGGAGCAGGATTTGATCATATATGAAACCTCCGATTATGTGCATTTTGAGGGCGGATTTTATGGAGATGATTTCGCCTTTACGGCAGAACAGAGCGGGGAATCCCTTTTTGGCATCGTGGATACGGTGGAAGCTGTTTATATGGAAGGGTATCGCTCCAGAAACCGTTTGCTGATGACTGCGGATGGAAACGGCATCTGTCTGGCGGATGGAAATTTGCTGGTCAGGCTTTCCGGAAAGGAACTGCGGGAGACGGAGCTGGCTTATGCGGATGGCGCGAATATCACAGCATTTGCCGTGGGAGAAAATCATGTTCTGGTGGCGACGGACAAGAATCAGTTTTCTTTTTATGACAGCAGCGCGAATCGAATGTCCGTTGAAAATGGCACAGAGAACAGTGATTTTGTTATATTGGGAAAAAAATATGCGGTGGTTGGCAACCGCAGCGAACCGTTTTTGCGGATTTTAAAGCTGGAAGACCACAGGGAAGCCCAGCTGTTGTCCTACGATGCCCATTATTCCCATGATGAAGCCAGAATCAGCGCAGACAAAAAGACAGCGATGCTTTTTGGCTATCAGGATTTTCGGATATACAGCATGGACGGAAAGCTGGTGGCACAGGAAAAGCTGCCCGATGCAGAACAGATTTATGATCAACAGTTTCGGAAGGACAAAGATCGTTCATGGCTGGAGGTGATCTGGTATGATGGAACGGTGCGCTGCTACAGTGCGGCGGACGGAAGCCTGATCCAGGAAGAGAGGAAAGAAGCGCCGGCAAAGGATTTGTATGAAGAATTTTTTACTGATCGTTACCGGATCGCATCCGTTCTTCATGGAACGCCGGAGGTCTATGACTTGGAGACAGGTAAATCTGTGGGAAAGCTGGAAGAGGATTCCTACCTGACCTATGTGACGCAGGTGGGAGAGAATCTCATGACGGAATATATCAGTGCAGCAGGAGAACGATACGGGCTTTTGCTGAATGAAAACCTGCAGACGCTGGCATATCTGCCGAAGCTGTGTGATATATCGGATGGTATGGCGGTATTCGACGATAAATCCGGGAATTTGCGGCAGTGCAGCTTATATTCCCTCCGGGAGCTGATCGCTCTCGGAGAGGAAATCCATATAGAGGAAAAACAAAAAGCAGAATGAAAGGAGAAGTGGATGGCATGAAACGCATCAAACAAAAGCTGGCGGTATTGCTGGCAGCGCTGTTGCTGATGCAAGGCTTATCGGCGATGGCGACGGAGCCCCAGACTGGGGGAACAGTGGAGACACAGGCAACAGAAGAAAGCCCTGCAGAGGAAAGCTCTGTAGAGGAAAGTCCAGTGGAAAAGGAATCTGTGGAAGAAAGCTCTGAGGAAGAGAGTTTTGAAGAGGAAAGCTCTGTGGAGGCGAGTGATACGGAAGAAAGCTCTATAGAGGAAAACGCCACAGAGGAAACGGACGAAGCAGAAACAGAGGAAACGGAGACGGACGAAACGGAGACGGAGACAGACGAAACGGAAACAGAAGAAACAGAAACGGAAGAGGAAAAGGAGAAATCCACAGTGCCGTCCGACGAAGTCAGATTTAATACAGGCAGCTGTGTGTTCAGCGTGGTCGGCAGAGAGGATTTTTTTGATAATGAGCTGGGAGATGCCCCTTTCGAAGAGGACGGAAGCTATACGATCAACATTCCGGAGGACAACCCGTTTTTCCCTTATGAGGTACAGTTTACTTATAAGGGGGAAGTGACAAATGAATGGTTTATGACCCCGGATGACAGCGTGACGGTAGGGGGACATACCTTCCGCGTGTCCGCATATTTCGACGGAACGGTTGTGACACAGATGAGCCTGAAGGTGGGCGGCAATACGGTGGTCGTTTATCCCGAGAAGAAGGAATTTACGGATGGGGATGGGATAGAGGCATTGTCGTTGCTGCCGCTGGACCATAAATATCTGACGGTTGATCTGTCCGGGTATACACCGGCGGAGCTGACGATGGTTTCTTTCGATTCCATTTTTACCGGAGCTACAGCGCTGACGGATATGGATAAGGTGGTTTGGGGATATAGTTCTGACGACGATTATGTAATAAGCTCATCGGGAGACAAAATCGATTTAAGCTATTATACTTATTCGGGGGGCACTACATGGGAGATGATTGTCGGTGATGGAGATCAGCTGACGGATACGAATAAACGTTATGATGTAAGAATTCAAACGACGAGATCTGAGGATTGGCTGCTTCCTACTGTGTATGTGCAGGATAAGGAAGGAAATCGCAGTCCAATCGATGTGACAGTAAACAGATATAACGATGATGCCAGTAGTTTATGGTTGCGATGGCAGGATATTTATGTGTCTCTGAAAGAGTTTGGGGATGATGTACAGACTTATTTAGCTTTTGATACATATTTAGCTTTTGATATTAATTTTGCGGGTTTTCAGAATACGCAGGTGGATCATTTTGAAATTTATGAGGGAATACTTGAATCAGTCTCAGAAATTCCGACAGGTAGGAATATTACGGATATCATCTGTAATGCGAATATGGGACAGAAAGATGCGGGATATCTTATTCCTCCAATCAACCCTACAGCGAGTAGCTTAAGCATTACATTGGTGACCTATGATACAGTGGGAAATGTAACAGGATTTTTGCCATTTTTCGTGCATTATTCAGTGGAGAGTAATCATATATATATTGATGCGATATATGATAGAAATCAAGGGTATAGCCGTAATGTTGATAATGATAAGTATGGTGAAATTAAGGATGGTTGCTATTATATTACACAAAGGCTTGACTATGGATATGCAGTTGATAATGAATATTATCTGGTATTGAAATATTGGAAAGGGGGTGCAGAAAGTGTAGCGGATGTGACGGCCGCTTTCGTAGGAAATTATAGCTCTATAGGAGAGGCAATATCCAAAGGTGCAACGGATATTAAAAATCAGTTATTTAATGCAAGCTATGATAGTGGAGGATATCCGGCTAACTACAGTCAAGGAGTTGAATTTTCTATTTTCGTGGGAGCTGACGGGAATAAAGAGCAGGAAATTTATCATTACAATGTTAAAACAGAAGAGAGCGAGAAATACCTGAGTAGCAATACATCTGCAGACTTCTATGGTCTTAAGGATAAGAATGGAAATGATATTCCATGTTATGTAGTAGCCGCAGAAGAAGATTCCTATGCCGAACATAGCTACAGGACTATTTTTGTCAATGAGGGGACTGACTTATCAAGCCTGGCACCGCTGTTTACTGAAAGTAATGGCAGAAGGCTATACACGGGCGGCAGCAGCACACCGGAAGTCAGCGGACAAAGTCTGCATGATTTTTTGAATGGTCCGGTACAATATACTGTCGCTGCAGAAAACGGGAAAGATTCGAAAAATTACTGGCTGCAGGTGGTGTGTGCAGAAAGCGGAGTGAGCAAGCTTTATGTGAACAGTCTGGCAGACAGTGAAGCGAAGACGAATATCGAAAATGGCGTAACGTATTCGATCAGAGAACTCCTTTTGGATGACAATCATGACGGCAGGCATGATATTTTATTGGCCAATATAGGGACAGAAGCGATTCCCGGATTATCGGTGGAATTGGTATCAGATTCTGTTGCGCTGGATGCCTACTGGACGTTGAGCGGGAAAAATGCTTTGGACGGAATTTCCACATTGACCGGAAATGATGATTTATCCAATTTAGCTAAAATCCGTTTGAAGGCCAAAGCAGGCGTAGAGGAAGGAACAGAAGTCACCGGAACGTTGACCATCCGCTCTGATGGAACTGATTTGATGGTATTTAACCTAACAGGTACGATCGGCAATCCTGTTATCACGACAAAAGAAATTCCTGCAGCGGTTAAATATGTTCCTTATGGGACGATCATCCAGAACAATAATAAATACAGGCAGAACAAAGTGAGCTATCGCCTGGTGAGCGGAAGATTACCGGGAGGAATGGAGGTACGCGAAAACGGTGAGATTTACGGGGTACCTACAGAAACCGGCGAATTTACATTTACTGTAACGATGCAGAATAGTTACGCTTCATTTTTACCCAGCACGAGGGAATTTACTCTCACGGTATTGGAAAATACAGATGCTAACGTGGACGGAGCGACGGATCAGGGCTACGATTTGACACAACGCGTGGGAAATATTTATCTGGCGGCAGCGGATACCTTCAGCGGATCACAGCTGATGGTATCACAGGGCATATTCGATGAATTTGTAGATATCTTCCTTGACGGTAACAAATTAGTACAGAATGTGGACTATGAGGCGGAGTCGGGAAGCACGAGAATTACGCTTCGCAACCAGACGCTGAGGGCAGCTAATACGCCGGGAACCCATACATTGGGAATTGAGTTTAGAACAGGAGACGAAAAGACTTTACGGCGTGCGGCCCAGAACTATCTTGTCATTGGGAATACGCCTGGGACAATTGATACGCCAGAGAATAATGGAAATGGGGGCAACGGCGGAAACTCCGGCAATAACGGCAGTGATGAGGACGGCGGTGCAGATAGCGCGGCTGTGCCTGGTACGATCGCGGTAGCGCCGAAACAGCCGACAGCAGGTCTGGATGCGAATGCCGCATTGCAGATTCCGTTGCCGGAAAATACGGGAACAGAAGCAATTTCCTACACAGTGCAAAAGGGCGATACTTTGTGGAAGATTGCGCAAAGATATTATGGTTCCGGCAGCTACTGGCAGAAGATTTATCAGGATAACTCGCAGATCATTCAGGATCCGAACAGGATTTATGCAGGGCAGGTGCTCTTGATTTACCTGACAGCGAACACAAATGTTGTATCGCCGACAGACGGACAGGCGGATACAGCAGCGGACACGGAAACGGGCGTTGCAGACATGGATCCGAACGCTACTTATTATACGGTACAGGACGGAGACAACCTGTGGAAAATTGCCGTGAAGTTTTATGGAAAGGGATGGCGCTGGAGAAGGATACTCCATGCGAACGATTCCATCCGTGATCCGAAATATATTTATAAAGGACAGGTGCTTTTGATTCCAGATGTTTAATGCTGCATCTGGCAAAGAATGCGGCGGTAAATGCAACATTTGTATTGATACTTGTTAAAAAGACGGCACAGCTCGATGATCAGAGCTGTGCCCTTTACTTTCAAACTGTTTTCGGATATAATGGCACCAGTGGCTTTGAACGGCAATCCGATAGCGGGGGATGATATGGCGAGGAATGTAGGCATTGGAATTCAGAATTTTGAAAAGCTGATAAGCAACCAATATTTATATATCGATAAAACCGGATTTATAAAGGAATGGTGGGAAAGCGGCGACGACGTGACGCTGATCACCCGCCCCAGAAGATTTGGTAAAACCCTGAACATGAACATGCTGGAACGTTTTTTTTCGCTGGAATATGAAGGGCAGGGAGCGGTATTTGAAGGCTTGTCCATCTGGAAAGAGGAAAAATACCAAAAGCTGCAGGGAAGTTGTCCGGTGATTTTTTTGAGCTTTGCGGATGTGAAGGCAAACACCTTTTTGCAGGCGCGGGAAAAGATATGCATGCTGATGAAAGAATTGTATGGCAGATATGACTTCTTGCTGACCGGCGGAACGCTTAAGGAAGGAGAAGCGGAATTTTTTCGTGGGATTTTTACGGAAATGACGGATTCCATGCTCGCTTATTCCATCAAAAATTTATCCGGCTATCTTTCCCGCTATTATGGGAAAAAGGTGCTGATCCTGCTGGACGAATATGATACGCCCTTACAGGAGGCCTGGGTATATGGCTATTGGCAGGAAATGGCGGATCTGATCAGCGGTCTGTTGAATTCGTCCTTTAAGACCAATCCTTATCTTGACAGGGCGGTTATGACGGGAATTACGCGGGTGAGTAAGGAATCCATTTTTTCGGATCTGAACAATCTGGAGGTGGTTACCACCACATCGGAGAAATATGCGGACTGTTTTGGATTTACGCAGGAAGAGGTGTGGGCAGCGCTTGCAGAATGTGGCCTGTCTGAAAAAAGGGCGGCGGTGAAGGAATGGTATGACGGATTCTGTTTCGGGCAAAAAAGGGATATTTATAACCCCTGGTCCATCATCAATTACCTGGATAAGAAGCGATTTTCGGCTTATTGGGCCAATACCAGCAGCAACGGGCTGGTAAGCAAGCTGATCAGGGAAGGAAACGCGGAAATAAAATTATCCATGGAAAGCCTTCTAAAGGGAGAGCATCTGTATAAGGAAATTGAAGAGCAGATCATATTTGAGCAGCTTGGTGAGGATGAAAATGCCATATGGAGCCTGCTTCTGGCGGGCGGTTATCTGAAAGTAGAAGGATATGTGCAGGATGAAGGATCAGGAGAAGACAGATATGAATTATCGTTGACGAATAAGGAAGTGCAGATCACGTTCCGGAAGCTGATCAAGAGATGGTTTTTGGATGCCGGGACCGCATACAACGGTTTTATCAGGGCGATGCTGCTAAATGATGTCAAAGCGATGAACGTTTATATGAATCAGGTGGCGCTGGCATCCTTCAGTTGTTTTGACAGCGGAAAAAAGCCGTCCGTCAGAACGGAGCCGGAACGGTTCTATCATGGCTTTGTATTGGGGCTGGCAGTGGAGCTGGCGGACCGTTATGTGATCACTTCCAACCGGGAAAGCGGATTCGGCCGGTGCGATGTGATGCTGGAGCCCAAAAGAGAGCAGGACAGCGCCTTTATCATGGAGTTTAAGGTGCATGATCCGGGAGAAGAGGGGACGCTTCGGGATACCGCCCAAAGGGCGCTTGAGCAGATAGAAAGGCTGCAATACGCAACAGCCCTGGAAGCCCGCGGAATTTCCCAAAAGAGAATTCGAAAATATGGTTTTGCCTTTGAAGGAAAAAAAGTTTATATAGAAGAGGGAGGAAACTGACATGGAGGTCATTTTACAGAATCTGACCAAAAAATTTCCGGGCAGAGACAGAAAACGCCGGGAGGATGTGATTGCCGTCAATGATTTTTCCTATGAAATACCGGACGGAAAGCTGATCGGGCTTTTGGGCCCGTCCGGCTGCGGCAAAAGCACCACGCTCAATTTAATCAGCGGTCTGCTAAAGCCCACCAGCGGTAAAATATTTTTCGGGAAGGACGATGTCACCAATCTGCAGCCGGAAAACCGGGGAATTGGGCTGGTGTTCCAGAACTACGCCCTCTATCCCCACCTGACGGTGCTGCAAAACATCCTGTTTCCGCTGCAAAACCTGAAAGGAAAGGAGAAGCTTTCCAAAGAGGAGATGAAGAAAAAAGCGCTGGAGGCGGCAGGGCTGGTGCAGATCGAGGGGCTGCTGGACAGAAAGCCCGGGGAGCTGTCCGGCGGGCAGCAGCAGCGGGTGGCGATCGCGAGGGCGCTGGTGAAGAGACCGAGGGTGCTTTTGCTGGACGAGCCGCTTTCCAATCTGGACGCGCGCCTGCGTCTTGAGACCCGGGAGGAAATCCGCAGGATTCAGAAGGAGACGGGCATCACCACGATTTTTGTGACCCATGATCAGGAGGAGGCGATGAGCATTTCCGATGAGATCGTCGTCATGAAGGAGGGCGTCGTGCAGCAGATCGGCAGGCCTCAGGAGGTCTATGACAATCCGGTCAACCTGTTCGTGGCAAAATTTCTGGGCACGCCGCCCATAAACGTGTTCGATGGGCAGGTCCGGGACGGCATGCTCTATATCGGAAAGGACGGTGTGCTCCCCGTAAAGGGCGTCGCCGACAAAGCGGTGTACGCAGGCATCCGCCCGGAGGGATTCCTTTTGCAAAAGGATGGTCCTCTCACATGCAGTCTGCAGGGCGTGGAGGTGACGGGACGGGATGTGAGCGTGGTTTCCCACAATCCGGCGGCGCTTGGCCCTTCCGTCCGGTCGATCATCAGCGCGGAGGTCCCGGTGGATACGGCAAAAAAGGAAGTGCGTTTTTCCTTAAAGCCCGGGAAGGTATGCCTGTTCGATAAAACGACAGAACAGAGAATTTTATTTTGACGGAGGCTTCGCATCATATGAAAAGAGAAAAATCGGATATGGGAAGCCCCAGAGGGTGGCTCTATCTGCTGCCGGCGATCCTGTTTCTGGGAGTTTTTATGGTGTACCCGCTGATCGACGTGTTTATTTATTCCTTTGAGGAGGGGTATAATTTCGCCTCCCAGACCTATTTCGGCACGGGAACCTACAACTATTCCTATGTGCTGCACGACCCCTATTTTTTGCAGGCGGTCAAAAATACCTTTGTGCTGGTCATCATCACGGTGCCCCTTTCCACGGGAATCGCCCTGCTCATTTCGGTGGGGCTAAGCTCGATCGGGCCCCTTCGGAATCTGTTCCAGACCGTTTATTTTCTGCCCTACGTGACGAATACGCTGGCGGTCGGCCTGGTGTTCATGATTCTGTTTCAAAAGACGCCCTATTCGGACGGGCTGGTCAACCTTTTGCTTTCCTGGTTCGGCGCGGGCAGCGTGGACTTCATCGACGGTCCCTGGGGGGCAAAGATGTTCGTGCTGTGCTTTTACACCATATGGGTGGTCATGCCCTTTAAAATCCTGATTCTGACCAGCGCTCTGGCGTCCGTCAACCGGGACTATTACAACGCCGCGCGGGTGGACGGCACCTCGAAATTCCGGATTTTCAGAAAAATCACCCTGCCGATGATTTCGCCGATGATTTTTTATCTGGTCATCACGGGCTTTATCGGCGCGTTCAAGGCCTACAGCGATGCGGTCGCCCTGTTCGGGACGAATCTGAACGCGGCGGAAATGAATACCATCGTCGGCTATGTGTACGACATGCTTTATGGGGACAGCGGCGGTTATCCGTCCTATGCCTCCGCGGCGGCGATCATTCTGTTTGCCATCGTGCTGACCATCACCTGCATCAATCTGCTGGTCAGCAAAAAGAAAGTCCATTATTGAGGGGGATAAAAAAATGACAGATTATGAAATCCTCGAAAAGAAAGTGAAGCGCCGGGATACAGTCATGCGGGCAGTCACCTACGCAGGGCTGGCGCTCTGGGCGCTCATGGTGCTCTTTCCCTTTTACTGGATGGCGCTCACCTCCGTGAAGAGCTACAGCGCGTACAATTCGGAATATATCCCACAGTTTTTCACGCTGTCGCCCACCCTGCAAAATTATGCGGATGCCTTCACGGCGGTGCCTCTTGCCCGGTACTTTTTCAATACGGCGGTTTTTACGGTGGCTACGACGGCGATCATGCTGGTGGTGACAACCCTGGCGGCGTTCGCCTTCGCGCGTCTGGAATTTAAAGGGAAAAATGCGGTATTTGTTCTGTTTCTTTCCCTGATGATGATTCCGACGGAGCTGGTGGTCATCACCAATTTTGTGACGGTCACCAACCTGGACATGCGCAACTCCTACCTGGGGCTCATCCTGCCCTCCGTCACTTCGGTTTTTTACATTTATCTGTTGAAGGAAAATTTTGAGCAGGTGCCGGACAGCCTGTATTATGCGGCGAAGGTGGACGGAACCTCGGATTTTAAATACCTGCTGCGGGTGCTGGTGCCGATCGCCAGACCTACGCTCATCACCATCACGATTTTGAAGGTGATCGAATGCTGGAACTCCTATGTGTGGCCCCGGCTGATCACGGATGATGCGAATTATTTCCTTGTGTCCAACGGCATTCAGGAAATCCGGGAGAACGGCTTTGGACGGGAAAATATTCCGGCGATGATGGCGGCGGTGGTAGTGATTTCGCTGCCCCTGATCGTCCTGTTTTTACTATTCCGCAAAAAGGTGATGGAAGGCGTATCCAGAGGAGGGACCAAGGGATGAAAAAAGGGAGGACGGCGCTTTTTGCGGCTTTATTCTGCGGCATGCTCATGCTGCTGTCCGGCTGCCATGGGTCGAAGGGACTTGGCGCATTTACCATGCCGGAACAGTTTGACACGAAGAAAAGTTATGAGGTCACCTTCTGGGCGAAAAACGATACGAACAAAACCCAGACGGCGATCTATGAAAAGGCGATTCAGGATTTTGAAGAGCTGTATCCCAACATCACCGTGAACATGCGGCTGTATACGGACTACGGCAAAATTTATAATGACGTGATCACCAATATCGCGACGAATACCACGCCCGACGTGTGCATCACGTACCCGGACCATATCGCCACCTATCTGACGGGCACGAATCTGGTCGTCCCGCTGGAGGGGCTGTTTGCCGACGAGAAATACGGTCTGGGGGGCAGCGAGGTATTATTCGATTCCCCCAGGCAGGAGGAAATCATCCCCCAGTTTCTGGAGGAATGCGCCTTTGGCGGGCACTACTACGCGATTCCCTATATGCGCTCCACGGAGGCCTGCTACGTCAACAAAACCTTTGTGGAGGAGCTGGGCTATACGTTGCCTGAGACGCTCACCTGGGATTTTGTCTGGGAGGTTTCCGAGGCGGCGATGGAGAAGGACGCAGAGGGGAATTTCAAGGTGAACGGACAGAAGGTGCTGATTCCGTTTATCTATAAATCCACGGATAATATGATGATCCAGATGCTTAAGCAAAGGGACGCGGGCTATTCCAACGACGCGGGAGAAGTGCTTTTGTTTAACGATACCACAAAGGAGCTGCTTTTTGAGATCGCAAAGCACGCGGAATCGGAAGCCTTTTCCACCTTCAAAATTTCCAGCTATCCGGCCAATTTCCTGAATGCGGGACAGTGTATTTTCGCGGTGGATTCCACGGCGGGCGCCACCTGGATGGGGACGGATGCGCCGCTGATCGATATCAGCGCGGATAAGATCGTGGATTTTGAAACTGCGGTGCTGCCCGTTCCGCAGTTTGATGTACAGCAGCCGAAGATGATTTCCCAGGGACCTTCGGTCTGTGTATTCAATAAGAATGATCCTCAGCAGGTGCTCGCTTCCTGGCTGTTCGCCCAGTATTTGTTGTCCAATGAGGTGCAGATCGCCTATGCGGAAACGGAAGGGTATGTGCCCGTGACGAAAAAGGCGCAGGAATCGGCGGAATATCAGGAGTATCTGTCCCGGTGCGGGAAGGACAACGAGCTGCATTATGCGGCCAAAATTGAAGCCGCACAGCTTTTGCTTTCCCATGTGGGGGACACCTTCGTGACGCCGGTGTTCAACGGCTCCGTTTCCCTGCGGGACGCGGCGGGACAGCTGATCGAAACCACAGTGAAATCCGTCCGGCGCAAACAGACGGTGGATGATGCCTGGATCGAAGCGCTTTATGACGATACCATTTCGCTGTATCGTCTGGACCAGCCGGGCAGCGCCGATGCCGCGCTTTCCGGCGGCAAGGCAGAGCTTGGGAAGCTTCCGGGGACGGCGGTGGCGCTGCTTGCGTCGCTGGCGGCGGCGTGGGTAGTGATTTTGCTTTATGTTGCCTGGGGCGTGGTGAAGCGAAGGAACACCGTTTTATAACAGAAGGGAAAACGGGATCACTGGTCACGGAGTGATCAGTAACACAAAACGGGAGCATGATAGAGAACGCGTCCATTGTGTAAAGGAGGAGCCCTATGGCCGTATGTCTTAACACAGAATCTGCGAATAAAATGTTTCGCATGATGGTTCATGATAAGTATTTTGTTGACAAATCCGGCATGATTGAAACTGTGAATGCCAGGATCAATACCATGAACCGATATCTTTGTGTCACAAAGCCCCGCCGTTTTGGGAAAACCTCGGCGCTCAATATGCTGGGGGCATATTACTGTAAGGCGTATGATACCGCCGCCCTGTTTGACGGATTGCGGATCAGTATGAGTGCCACCTGGCGGACACATCTGAACCGGTATAGCGTGATCCATTTGAGCCTGAATCGCTTACCCGATCGTGACGGGACATACCAGGACTATGTGAACGGGATCAGAGATGCAATCAGGCAAGACATACAGGAGGCATATCCAAAGACCAGAAATAAAGAATGGGGAAGTCTTGTGGATATGTTGACCGCAACAGAGGATCAATTTATTTTTATCATAGACGAATGGGACTATATATTCAGCCATGAATTATATCCGGAGCATCAGGGAGAATTTCTGGAATTTTTGCGGAATCTTTTGAAGGATCAGTCCTATGTTGCCCTCGCTTATATGACAGGCGTTTTGCCGATTAAAAAGTACAGTACAGGTTCCGCATTGAATATGTTCAAGGAATATACGATGCTGAAGGACCCGCATTTTGAAGAATATTTTGGGTTTACGGAAAGCGAGGTCCGGGCCCTTAGTGAAAAGCAGTCTGCATTGACGATGGAGGAAATCAGTGACTGGTATGACGGTTATCAGACAAGGACCGGCGCGCGGCTGTATAATCCCAGGTCGGTGGTGTGTGCGCTGGAAGATGCGACGTGTCAGAGCTATTGGACCAGAACCGGAAAAATGGATGAGGTATTATTTTTCCTGAAATATAACATTGGCGAAGTGCGTGACGATGTTATCCGGATGGTGAATGGAATGCCCGTCAGAATTGACATCAAAAAGGAATATACGGCGGGGCAGGAGAGTCCGGCCAACAGAAAGGATATTTATTCCGCGATGGTCATATATGGCTTGCTGTCATATCATGATGGAGAGCTTCGTATTCCGAATAAGGAACTCATGCTGGAGTTTGAGGAAGCTTTGGAGGATGAGGATTTTGGCTATGTGGCTGATCTTGTCCGAAAATCTGAGAAGGTACTGGATGCCACATTGGAAAAAAGAGGTGATGCGGTGGCCTCCTATCTTCATAATATCCATAACAGCGAGATCCCGATTTTGAAATACAATGATGAAAACAGCTTATCCTGTGTGGTGACGCTCGCTTATCTGTCCGCGCGGAATCAATACAGAATTGAGCGGGAGGAAAAAAGCGGGAAAGGATTTGCGGATTTTGTTTTTTATCCGAAAAAGAAGAATCTGCCGGGGATTATTCTTGAATGTAAAGCGAATGATACGCCCCTGGCGGCAATTGCCCAGATTAAAAATAAAGAGTATGACGAAAAACTCAGAGCAAAGAAAATTGAAAAGATTCTCGCAGTTGGTTTGAGCTACGATACGAATAGAAAAGAGCATCAATGTGTCATTGTGGATTTACTTTAAGGTGAGTTGTTACTGCTTACGGTGCCGCTGGGTGTTTGAAACAGGTTATTGACATATTGCCAATATTGTGTATAATAATCTCGAAGTTTACAAATATGTTTTTCGGACTGCCCACAGGGGCGTCCAAGAGGAGAGAAAATGAAAAAAATTACATCGTACCTGTTAACCCTGGCACTGGCATTTGCCCTTGTGGGATGCGGTGCAAACAATGACAATGCGCCTGCAGAGAGCGTTTCCGGCGGGGAAGAGACCGTGGCGGCATCTGTTGCAGAGGAGGAATCTACGCCCGCAGCGCAGGAGGAGTCTGCGCCTGAAATCGTTACAGCGTCCACGGAGGAAGCCGATGAGGATGCCAATGCAGATGCCAATGCAGATGCAGAAGAAAAGGCTGACGGCGTCATGACCTATGAAGAGTATGTGGCGGCTGCGATTGACGACGAGGTCGTGGTAGAAGCCTACGTACAGGCGAAGCAGTCCTGGTGGGAGGATCAGGCCACCGTTTATGCGCAGGATGAGGACGGCGCATATTTCCTTTACAACATGGCGTGTTCCGAAGAGGATTACGAAAAGCTGACGCCCGGAACCAAAATCAGGGTGACAGGCTTTAAGGCGGAATGGTCCGGCGAGGTGGAAATCATCGATGCGACCTTTGAAATCGTGGAAGGCAATTATGTTGCGCCTGCCATGGACGTGACGGCGCTTCTGGGTAAGGACGAGCTGATCGATCACCAGAACAAATTTGTGTCCTTTAAGGGCATGACGGTGGAGCCGGCAAGCGAAGAGGACAGCGAGGCAGCGTTTTTGTACAACTGGGATGGTTCCGGCCAGGACGGCGATGATCTGTATTTTAACGTTTCCCTGGATGGAAATACCTACACCTTTACGGTGGAGTCCTATCTGTGCGACAATACTACCGACGTGTACAAAGCGGTGAAGGAGCTCAAGGTCGGTGATAAAATCGATATGGAAGGCTTTTTATACTGGTATGAGGGCGTAAATCCCCACATCACGTCCGTGACAGCGGCAGAATAAATATTATCATATCGCAATGAGAAAGCCCCCGCGGCAGGTCGCGGGGGCTTTTGTATGGTGTGCCTGGCGGCGCACGTTTCCAACGGGTGAAAGTCCCGAATCCGCCCG
>CAJUEL010000026.1:0-8064 GCA_910585455.1 uncultured Eisenbergiella sp.
CCGGGCGGATTCGGGACTTTCACCCGTTGGAAACGTGCGCCGCCAGGCACACCATGCCAAACCCCTCTGGCGCTGCGCGCCGGAGGGGTTTTATATTTCCTGGATAAACGCCGTTTTGCACGAGGGACCGAAGCGGAATATTCCCCTGCCGATCCACAATATACGCAAATTTTCTATCGACTTTTAACAAAAAACATGCTTTTTCAGCCGATCGAAGGCTTCTATCACCAGCGAATGCGGCAGCGCGAGGTTCATGCGGATCGCCCAGGGGCGGTGAAAGGGACGCCCGTCCTGCCATATGACGCCCACCGAAATCCCGGACCGGATCAGGTCGTCCATCGTAATTTGCTTCTTTTTGCACCATTTTTCACAATCCAGATACAGCATATAGGTGCCCTGTGGCATGGCAAGCTCCACTCCCTCAAAATGCTCCTGAATAAACCCGTATGCATACTGCACATTCTGTGTCAGGACCATACGCAGCTCGTCCACCCACTCCCCGCCTTCCTGGCTATACGCGCCAACCAGGGCATGCATGGACAATACATTCATGGTATTATAGTGGGAAAGGGAGCTCTGCCTCTGTACGCGTTCCCTTAAATACGCGTTGTAAATAATATGGTAGGAACCGATCAGTCCTGCAAGGTTAAAGGTTTTGGTCGGCGCATACACCGCAACCGTCCTGTTTTTCGCATCCTCGGACACGCTTTGTGTGGGAATGTGCCGATGTTCCTCCAGCGTCAGGTCAGACCAGATTTCATCGGAAATCACCAGGCAATCGGTTTTGCGATAGACCTCCATCGCCGCTTCGATTTCCTCCTTCTCCCATACCCTTCCGGTGGGATTGTGAGGCGTGCAGAAAATCGCCATATGGATTCCGTTTTCTTTAATCTTCCGCTCCATATCCGCATAGTCCATCCGCCAGATTCCGTCGCTGTCTTGATTTAAATCGGAAAGCACAATCTTCCTGCCGATATTCTCCAGAGTGCCGGTAAAACCAACATAGGTGGGGGAATGTAACAGTACGGCTTCTCCGGGCGCGGTAAACGCCTGCACGGCGGATGACACACAGCCGAGCACCCCGTTTTCATAGCCGATGGCTTCCCGGGTAAGGCCGGTCACACCGTTGCGCCGCTCCTGCCAGCCAATGATGCTGTCGTAATATTCCTCCGAAGGATTGTAATAGCCGAATGCCGGATGCTCTATCCGCTCCCGCATATGCTGTAGAACGGACGGGGCGGTCGCAAAATTCATGTCCGCGACCCACATGGGCAGCCTGGAAAAGCCCTCCTGTATTCCGGCATCCGGAAAAGGAATCACATCCACCGCAATGGAATCCTTTCCTGCCCTGTCCATGATTGTTGTAAAATCGTACTTCATCTTCAGTACCTCCGTGACATTATGGTATGTCTGCATTATAATATATCTCCCCGGGCCTGCGCAACTCCTATCTCGAAACCGGCAGCACCATGAATCAATGTCATTAAGTTTAGCGGCGGGCGTCTGGAACAGAACGGGGGAGCGGCAGCGGACACAGGGCGGGAGAACGCTCAGGAGGGGACTGACTGTTTCCGGCCGCGATATCCGGAGCGGGAAATTCCTCAAAATATCAGGATATTCCTGAGCGCCACAGGGCGCAGCCAGCATCCCATAAGGGTGCTGGCTCTCGCGGCAGTCGCCAAATGTGCATGCAAGCATGCCCGTTTGGCTCGTTGCCCGCGGAAACTCACTGCGTTCGGACAGTATTGCGCCCTGTGGCAGGAATATCCTTCCATTTTGGGAATTTCTCCGCTCCGGATAAAGCGGTCGGAAACAGTCAGTCCCCTCCTGAGCGTTCTCCCGCCCTGTGTCCGCTGCCGCTCCCCCGTTCTGTTCCAGACGCCCGCCGCTAAACTTAATGACATTGCGCCATGAATAGTAACTTTTTCCAGATAAATGCATCATTTTAAAAAGTGGTATTATCAAAAAGATTATGGTATAATTTATGTTAATAAAGCGGAATTTGAAAGAGGTCAATTTATGAGCATCAAATATAAAAAAACAAAAGTTTTTACTGCAGCAGAATTGCAAAGATTATTTTTGTCTGTCAACTGGGAATCCGGAAATTATCCAGAAAAACTTGTTCGTGCTATGCAAAATTCCTCTCATGTAATTTCGGCATGGGATGGAAATAAACTGGTAGGTCTTGTCCGTGCATTGGATGATGGGGAAACAGTTGCTTTTTTACATTATCTTTTGGTAGACCCGGCATATCAAGGGCTGCATATTGGCGATGAACTTATGAAACAGATTATAAGCTGCTTTGAAGACCTTTTGTATGTAAAGGTCATGCCGTCCGACCCGAAAACGATTCCCTTTTATGAACGGTATGGTTTTCAGCAATACAACAATTACGCCGCAATGGAGCGAAAACACTTTGTGTAATACGGGCTCACAGGGAAATATTGCTGCTGCCGCGGCATACGGACAAAAATAAGGGTATGTCAGATTGCTCCAACATACCCTTATGCCTTTAAAAAACCTTGCCTTGATTTTACGGCATTTCTATTTAGCCGAAATATCTCTTAAGAAGTCCTTCAAATGCCTTTCCATGTCGAGCCTCGTCATAGAACATTACACACATATGCGCTATTTTCAAGGGTTTTCAAGGTTATCAAAAAGGTTTACACAGTTTTTTACACAGCTACTTTTGATCGTTTTTCAGCTTATCCAGTTCACTTTTTTTAACTTCTATCTTCCTACCTTCAATCTCAATGGTTATTACTGGATCGTCAAGAACAATAGTGTTAATGATCCGCCGCTCTTGTTCCTTCATTGTTTCATCTTTATGAATGTAATATCTCATAGTAGTTTCAAGTTTTCTATGCCCCGCCCTTTCCATTAAAGCCTTGATAGGATAGCCGCTATTTGCTAAAAATGTCAAGTGTGTTTTACGAAGATCGTGCATTTTTAAGGAATAGCCGTATAAGTTTTTTATTTTTCTACTATAAGCCTTTAAAGAATTAGTTGTCAAGAGTTTTCCACCTAAACCATTGTATAATTTCCTGTTGACAAAATCACCGCCCACAATTTTAACCGTTTCTCTACCCCTTATATCTTCTACAATCTCTATACAACGATTTTTATATGCCTTGTTGACCTTTTCCCTGTTAGTTGCCTTTTTACGCTCTAAGAGGAATTTAACAAGGTTGTCAGGCATTTCTATTGTTCGAGTAGCCGCCAAGGTTTTAAGCCTTGAAAGAGTGAGAACACCTTCAACAAAAATTAATTGCTTGTTTACTGTTAAAGTCTTATTATTAAAATCTATATCATCCCACATCAGCCCGAATATTTCACTTTCTCTAAGTCCGCAATATATAGCAATTAAAAAGGCGGGTTCTAAATCTGTATTTTTAAAGACTTCAGCCATTTGTGATATTTGACCTTGATCGTATGTTTCAATTTTTTTAGATTCTTCTTCATCTTCATCAGTCATGGGCGGCATACAAATACGCATTTTCTTTTCTTTTGTATACTGTGTAAGCATTTCAAGGCTTATAAGGTTGCTTCTATATGCTACCCCATACAAGCAGTAAAACAGCCTTAAAAAGCCCGTAATATAGGCGTGTGATAAATCAGTATCATAATATAAATTTCTTAAATAATTATTTATTTCATTTACAGAAACGGCTTCATCACCAGAAATATATTTATTCCCAAATTCAGCCTTTAAATGATTTTCCCAAAGACTGGTATATTTAACAACAGTTGAGGGCGCTTTTTCTTTTGCTTCACCATTTAGATATAATTCCCAAATCTTAGAGAATTTAACCGTTTTGTTTTGCCGCTTCTGAATTTCTCTTTCGGCGGGTTCTTTCCGTAATTGTTCGATCTTGTATTCTCTATAATTTCTTGCTTCTGTTTTAGTTTTAAAAGCCGCCCCCGTTCTTTCATCAATTCTACAAGTTGTATCAATTTGAACGCCATTAATTTTTTTGAAAATTCTACAAGACCAATTACCATTTTTTAATTGTTTTAATCCTGTGTCACTTGTTTTAGCCATTTTAAAAACCTTCCTTTCTAAATTTTAGCGCATATGTGTTATAACTATATTATAGATCAAAACTGTGTAAAAGTCCATAGCACTATACACGAAACTTTATAAAAAATACGCCAGAATCATTTTAAAATTGTTTTAGAGGGTAAACACTCATTGAAGAAATTTAAAAACAATCCTACCGCATTTAAGGCTTTTTATACATATTCTATACACCATAAGTTATGTATAGACTACATATAACATATGTATAAAATAATAAGCAGTTACAAAAAAGCCAAAAAAATAAGCCGTTTTTATACGGCTTATAATATAGAATAACATTTTTTTATTCATAAATATTTTAGAGTAAAATTTTTATAATGTAAAAAGTCTAAAACACAATAAACTTATAGAAGTGTAAAAACTTCATAAAAAACTTTTTTAACAGGGTTCTTTTCTCTGTCAATTATAATTATATAATTTTTTACTCTTAAATGTCAACAGATCAAAAATAGCCTTTACTACTCTAAGCAGTAAAGACTATTATTTTTTTAATATTCATCATTATAAAAGAATTGATTAACTGTGCTTACAGAATGATCGCCCCATAAATCAGCACTTAAAGAATACTCATTTGTGCCGCCATTATTCCAACAGCAGTCAATCCAATAAGGAACGCCAGAAATATAAACTCTATTCCAAGCGTGATAACCGCCATTTGCAAAGCCTTCTATATAATCACACTCGATCCCGATTTGATTACACATCATTTTAAAGATACAAGCATATGTTCTGCAGTTCCCTTTTCCAGTCTGAAAAGCAATATAGGGGCTTTTTTGTCCTTCTTCATAACTTATCAAATTACATACATAAGCATTTATAGCCTTAATTGCTTCTTTTTCAGTCATACCAGAAAATACAACATTATTAACAATATTTCCTACATTGCACTCAATTTCAAGACTTTTATTTCTTCTTTCTCTACTGTTATTAACAGTTAAATAATATTCACCTTCATTAAAACAATTTATAATAATTCTATCTTCAAAATAAGAAAAATATGTATTGTTTATTGCTTGTTTTATAATTTCCATATCAGCAGAAGATAACTCACCCCACTTAAAACAATGTGTCATTTCATCATTTTCTAAAACTACTCTTATAATTTGTTCCGCATAACCTTGTAAGTGTGCGGGTAAAGTTTCCACGCCATTACGCTTATTAATATTATTGTAAAAATCTATAATATTACCGCTTGCCACTGTATCTTGTGTTTGTTGTTCTGGTTGTGGTTCTTCTTCCTTTACTGGTTCAGGGTTCACAGGTTCAGGAGTAGGAGTTTCTTCTTTCTTGACTGGTTCAGTTTTTTGGTTAGAATCGTCTTTTTTTATTGGTTCAGGAGTAGGAGTTTTTTCTTCCTTTACTGGTTCAGGTTTTTTAGCCTTCTTTTCTTTTATAATAGTATAAGCCGTTTGTGTCATTGATTCATCAGTTCCAATAATAGGAGCAGAATATAAAAAGGTATCTACTCTCATTAAATCATTTACATTATTAAATTTTATATATTCAGTTGTAGAGCCGCAAGTTAAAGCAAGGCTCATTAAAATATTTGTTATTGTTATTATTAGTTTTTTCATAGTTTTTTCTTCCTTTCTATAATTATTTATTGTGTTTTATTGTGCTTTTTTTCATAAAAAGGGATTATCTTTTATAAAAATAATCCCTATAATTTTTTAGGCTTCTAATAGCCGTTTTTCTTCTTTTATCTTAGTAGTTCCATAAAAAGCCCTTATATCATCAAGAGATAACTTTTTATTGCTTGACTTTCTAAATGCTTCAGTATGAAAATACCAAGCCTTTTTATTGCTTGCATATTTAAAGCCTAAATCTTTTAACTCTTTTCTGTAATTATAAGAATTAAAAACCCAAATCCAAGAGCCTATAATTTCTATATCACAAGAAAAATTTATAATTCTTGTAAGCATTTCACGCAAAACGGAATCATCTTCATAGTTATACATATTTTTTGAATATGTAGACTGATAAACGCCCGCCGCTTCTGTTTCTTCTGTTTCCTTAGTGTGCTTGTCTTTTAAGATTTTAAAAAGCCGCTCATACTCTGTATTAATTGCTTTCATATCTTCATCAGAGCCGCCCGCATTGTCAGGGTGATACTTTTTTATAAGTTTCTTGTACTGTTTTCTTAATTCTTCTAATGTTGCAACATTTACAAAATAGTTTTTTGTCATAATCTCTACCCTTTCTTTTTAAAAGTTTTTTATAATTAGTTTGTTTATTTATACAAGTGCTTCAATAGGATATACTTTTTTACGAATATGATAATAACCTTCAACAACAAATCCCATAAAATATAAACCTTGTAAGCGTAATTCATTAATTGCTTGATTAGGGTTATGTTCTAAAATCATAAATAACTTTTTATCATTTTCAATATCGCTATATTCAAAATCAATGAATACATCATATCTTTTATCCCTTTTTAATAAATTCATTGTTTTATAAACTTCTTCTATTTTCATTTGTATTACCTTCCTTTTATAATTTTTTTGTGTTTTAGAATAAAAAAAGGGATCAACCTTTTTCATTTCTACTCGAAAAAAGATGATCCCTTAGTTTCAATATTAAGTTTTTGATTAAATTTTAAATGATTTTATAGGTTACGCTATAAACAATAAAAGTATTAAGACTTATGCTATTACCTTGTTCGTGCTTAATATATTTAAACTTACCATATTTTGTAGGAAGTTCTTCATTTTCATACTCACAATAATTAAAATCTTTGTTCAGATTCATAAGAGCAATATGTAAAATAAATTTTATTTCATTAGGCGTATAAAGATAATCAGTTGCATTAAGTTCCAATGTAATGTAATCACCTTTTTTGGTTACATTTTCTATTCTGTCATTGTTTAATAGTTCCTTTTTTAATTCATTATAAATCTCTTTCTTCATAATATTTTTTCTCCTTTTACATTATAATTTTTTATTGTTTTTTTGAATTACTCTATATTAAATTTTGTATTTAGTTGTCATAAAAAAATGTTATTCATTTTATAATTTTTCTCTATTTAAAAGCAATATAATTTGTTATATCACATAACTTTTTTTGTAATGGACGCCTTACATAATCACGCAGATTAAGCCGCCACCTTATAACTTTTAAACACTATACTTTTATAAAATAAATAACTTATACAATAATTATATAACTTTTTATTTATAAAAAGCAATAGATCAAAAATAGCGCATACCTAAGATATACGCTATTTAGTTTTTAAAAATTAATGAATTGCATTGTCAACAGCCCAAGTAAAGGCGTTATTGTCAACAGCGTAATTGAAACACAATATCATAAAAGTTGGAACAAATTGAAGGATAACCCACGCCCAACAAACATATTTTATATATTCTTTATATTTTGCCGCTTCATTATCATAAGGCGTTATCATCATCATAACAAGTAAGACACTTATTGAAACAACAGCCAAAGGAGTAAAAAGCACATATAAAGGGTATGTTTCTCTAAAAAAAAGCATTATTTCATCCATCATTTTTTATACCCCCTTTCTATAAATTTTTATTTTTTAAACTTTTTGAAAAATGCACCTAAAACAGCAAATCCAGTTGCTAGGAAATAGCCGCCATAATAGGTTGTAGTGCCTATATCCCCAGTCTGAACCATTTCATTTTTTGATTCACTAGGATCAGCCTTGCCCCTGTTTTCATCTAAAGCAGGAGTAGAAGTCATAGTTGTTACAATTTCCTCTGTTTTGTCTGGTTCAGGAATAGTTGTTATAGTTGTTGTAGATTCCTCTGTAGAAGGTGTTTCTTCTGTAGAAGGTGTTTCTTCTGTAGAAGGTGTTTCCTCTGTAGAAGGTGTTTCCTCTGTAGAAGGTGTTTCTTCTGTAGAAGGTGTTTCTTCTGTAGAAGGTGTTTCTTCTGTAGAAGGTGTTTCCTCTGTAGAAGGTGTTTCCTCTGTAGAAGGTGTTTCTTCTGTAGAAGGTGTTTCTTCTGTAGAAGGTGTT
>CAJUEL010000026.1:8164-66965 GCA_910585455.1 uncultured Eisenbergiella sp.
CTTCTGTAGAAGGTGTTTCCTCTGTAGAAGGTGTTTCCTCTGTAGAAGGTGTTTCCTCTGTAGAAGGTGTTTCCTCTGTGCTAGGAGTTTCCTCTGTTGAAGGCTTTTCCTCTGTGCTAGGAGTTTCCTCTGTTGAAGGTTTTTCTTCTGTGTTAGGAGTTTCCTCTGTTGAGGGCTTTTCTTCTGTGCTAGGAGTTTCCTCTGTTGAGGGTTTTTCCTCTGTGCTAGGAGTTTCCTCTGTTGAAGGTGTTTCTGTGCTTTCCGTTGTTTCTGTTGTTTCGCTTGTTTCTGGCAAATCTGGTATTATAGGTAAAGGCATACTCATAAGGCAATTATCTTTACCGAGAACAGTGCCAGAGCCTTGAAACTTATGAGGAAAGAATGATCTTGCTATTTCTTCATTATTTTCAAAAAATTCTTTTAAATCAAAATCTGGATTTTCCCAGTCAACTTTTATAATTCTTTCTTCTACAATCTCAATCTCTTTATGTGTTCGTTTGCAAAAATCAAGAGTATATTGTTTTAAGACTGGAATACCTTTTATATAATCACAGATAACTTTTCCATATCCTTCAACTTCTTTCACATTATCACCTATAAAACTAAGTTGATATTTATAACTATCTAAAACATCAACATCAATCTCGCTACCATCTGGAATTATAAAGCTATTTATTAAACTATTGTCTTTATCATAAATATCAACTTTTACTTGTAAGTTTCTATCAGATAAATAAAAATAATCTTCATATTTTCCGTCTTTTTCTAATTTAGAAGATATATAATCGAGATCATCTTCATAACCATATTTTGAAATTTTAAAAGTGTGATGAAATGGAATATCTTCTTTTTCGTCTGTTGTTTCTGTGCTTCCTGTTTCTGTTGTTTCAGTGCTTTCTGTTTCAGTGCTTGTTTCTGTGTTCTCTGTGTTTTCTTTCTTTTCAGCCCCACAGTTATCACAAAAACCGTCATTATCTAAATCCACAAAAGGATATTCAATATGATCTTCATCACAACTATCAACTATAATAATATCATCAGTTGCATAAATAAGACTTATAGGAGTGGAGAGGGCAACAGCCCCCGCCATTCCTAGTGTTATTATTTTATTTATATTATTTTTCATTTTAAATCACTTCTTTCTTTTATTTTAAAAATACTGAACACACTTTTTTACTATCAAAGCTATACCAATGAAAAACTTGAGTTCCCCAATAATTTCTTACTGTAAAATCTTTATATCCAAGTTTTTTAAAATAATCAAAGACTTCTTTATAAGTGCCGCTTGCACAATCAATGGTAAAAACATCACCATTACATTTTACGGTTAAAGTATTTTCAGATATTTCAGGTATACCGCTTTCTTCATCTTTTCCAAGAACAACGCCGTTATCTTCTGGAATAACAGGAATACCAGATTCTTCATTTTTACCAAGGACAACGCCTTTATCATTTTCTATTTCATCAGCTTCTGGTATTTCAGGAATCCCTTCGCCTTCATTTGGATCTTTTGGAAGAACAACGCCTTTATCTTCATCATCTTCTGGAAGAACAGGTATTCCGCTTTCTTCATCTTTACCAATGATAATGCCTTTATCTTCATCTTTTACAAGTTTGTTTGTATGATTTCCTTCATTGATTGTCATATTGCAGATATTACAAAATCCAGTAGTTCCGAAATAAGCGTGTTCTGTATAAGTAATTTTTTGAACATATTTTCCAGTAGCAGGATCTTTTTCTATAACAATTATTTGATAATCATTGTCTAAGCCAGAAGGATCGGCGTGGACTGGACTGGTTAAACTTCCTATTGTTAAAGCCCCCATAATCATAGGGATCATAATTTTTTTATTTAATTTATTATTTTTCATTTTTAATTATCTTCCTTTCATTTTTATATAAGTAATTTGTTATTAAAGTTGTTATAATTGCCGTTCTGGTTAATCCAGTCTTATTTGCTTCTTTATCAAGATCAGCCAGAACATTTTTATTGATATTAAAATTTATTTTCTTTTTGTCTGCCATTTTTCAAGCCCCCTAATAATTACAGTATCAACGGCTAGATTTTTACCATCTATGCAGTTTTTAACGCTTTCAAGTTTTCCAATCTTGCCGCCGCCTTCATCATTAAAATATAATTCGTAAATGGTTCTTTCATTATCTACACCTAAGCCATACAAAACGGGATAATCACCATATAAGGGCTTTTTAGGTCTTTCAGTAATTTTTATAATTATTTTCTTCATTGTGTTTTATTTCCTTTCTTATAGATTTTTCATATTTAGACAAAATAAAAAAGAGAACAGGAAACAACAGTTTATAAAAAAACTGTTTAAAATTATCCTTTTCTCTTTATTCTTTGATTCTTTATTCTTTAATTAGTTAGTATTTTTCTCTTTTTTATTAAGTTGTATATACAGTATACCCCCATTAGAGATTTTTGTCAAATGTTTTATAACATAACATATTCATTATAACTTAATTTCATAAGTTATATTAAAATTGTGCCAGTCAATAACCTATGGTTATTAACAAAAAAAGATTAGCACACTACAAGGCTAATCTTTTTACACGATATTCAATTTTTAAAACAATCTTTTTTTATATTAAGGGAGTATATACAAAAATCATTAAGTGAAAAAATAGGAAAAATAATTCTTCTTCCTTCTCTCTGAATAAATTATATAATATAAAAATTTAAAAAGCAAGGGATCGAAACCCCTTGCCCTTTTAAAAACTTGATTCTATTTTTTTATAAACATTTTGTATATATCATATAAAAATACTATCCACCCAAGGAACACCGCACATAAAACCTTAATTGCTATGTATAAAGGAATTGGAATAATAATATCTGTATTCCATTTTGCTACAATCCGATTAGGAATCGACCACCCCCACGGAGAACAGAAAAACGCTAAAAGAGAATATGCAAAAACAAATAAACCGCCTGGATGTCCCCCTTGTGATAACACAAATATAAAAATTAACACAGCAATTACAGCACCAATTACAACTTTTGTCGTGAAACTTGTTTCATTCATTTTTTATAATCCTTTCTAATCAAAACTTATCCTTGTCTAGTTCTGGAAACTTAGCACACAGCCCTTGCCAGACATTATGTGTCATACGGTCAAGTTCCGCCTGTGGTATATAAACCGCCCTGTTTTTTGCTTCTTCTTTTTCTATATACTTTTTTTCCAATTCAGGATAAGCATTACATAATAAATTATAAAGTTTTATATTATCAACTAAGTGAAAAAGAAGAAATTCAAATAATTCTTGTGTCACATCACGCTCCTAAATCTTTAATAGCCCCAAGCTCATTAAACAGCTTAATACTATCAGCCACACCCGCCAGATACGCAATATCCCGCATTTTGTGTTCCCTTGTCATAAGACAAGCTATGTAATCATTAATAATAATCCTGTCTTTATCTTCCAAGTTCAAAGATTCATAGCGTTTTTCAAGTTCTTCACTGTCAGCCAGATCATTTTTATAATCTTCATCAGCCAGTGCCAGAGCGTCTATACTCTTGTCCATAAATGTTCCTAAGTGGTTCTTCACCAGTTTTTTTACAAATTTGTCCATTTTTTGTCCTTTCTTGTATGAGAGTTTAGAAACAGCATCATACTCTATTATAGACAAAGATTTGTTAATATACAAGTATTTGTTTATATAAGATAATAAAAATATTCAAAAAAACAGTAGGAAGGAGGGCGATCTTGTGATTTCTTATGAGCCATTGTGGAAAACTATGAAGCAGAAGAACATAACAACATATACGCTTATATACAAGCACAATTTCAGCCCTTATACGATTACGAACCTAAAAAGGAACAAATCTATCACAATGCACACATTAGAAAAACTGTGTCAGATTTTACAGTGCCAAGCCGAAAGCGTTGTTATATTCCTACCCGATCAGCCGCCAGAGCCGCCACAAAAGCCGTAAAATGCCCCAGAATCATTTTTAAATACTTCCAGAGGGTAAACAGTCATTAAAGGATTTTAAAATCAATTACAGCGCATTTAAGGCGTTTTATACATATTCTATACACCATAAGTTATGTATAGATTACATACGCCATATGTATAAAATAATAAGCAATTATAAAAAAGTCAAAAAAAACAAGCCTTTCGGCTTGCTACCGCCTTACAGATGAACCAAGCCCAAAGACAGGGCTTGCTTCATCTTCCAGTTGGTTTATATTATCCCTTACAATATGTATTATATAAATTTTTTCTACCTTCACCGTGTCCTAATTCTTTAGAAACTATATTCCATTTTTTCATTTCTTCCTTGTTATTGCTTAAAGGTTCATTACCCCTTAATTCTTTCATTCTTTCAGTTGCGTATAATTTTCTTATAGCGTGATCAGTTGTTTTTTCATATTTTTTAGATAATAATAAGCCGTCTTTATCTTGTGTTTTATCCATATAACGCCTTATGCTTTTACTTATGCTTTTAGCGTCAGTTTTTGTAAAATAGCCCCTTTCAGGATATTTTTCTAATAATTCTTTAAAATATGGAATGTCTTTATCTCTTATAGGAACAGTTCGAGCCTTTCCATTTTTTGCCCCTTCTCTATCAACATATATAGTTTTTTCAAATATGTTTATATCTTCTCTTTTTAAATGTGCTACTTCATCAATTCTAAGCCCACAGCGGCTAGTTATTTCTATTGCTTCTTTAGCAAAAGAACGGCTATTTTTCATTGATTCTTTTAATCTGTTTAAATCATCAGGAGTAAAGGCTTTATCCCTTGTTGATTCTTTTGTAATAGGCTTTTCATAATCTTTATTATAGAAATTTACATTATTACGCCCAAAAACTTTTTTAGATTGTTCTTCAAGATATTTTATTTTTGTCATATGATTTTCAAGCGTTTTTAAAGACCAATTTTTACCCCTGTCATTAATCCACTCTTGAATATGAGATTCTTTTATATCTACAACATTTTTTATTTCAGGGTGTTTTTCTTTCAGCCAATTACTTAAATTTTTAGCAGTATCTTTATAAGATTGTAATGTATTATTGCTATAAATATTACCTTCTCTATAAGTGCCGTTCTTTTTAGCAGAGTGTTTACTTTCACCAATTTTTAAAGATTTACTTATAGCATAATTAAGTTGTTGGTTTATATTGCGGATTAAATCACCCCCTTTCTAATTTCTTTTTGTAGTTGTTTTTCTTCATAATCTTTAATGCAGTCATAAAGAATAATTGTTCCGCTTATAACGTCCAGAGGTTCATAAATATTAATTTTACAATTAGGTATTTTATAGCCCCTATCTTTATAATAATTTAAAGCAGTTTCTAATTTTTGCCAGATATAAAGTGAGCCTTCTTCTGTTTCCCAGTCTTTATATTTTCCATAAATAACAGCAAAGTTTTCCATTAAATCAATTATATTTTTATATTCACAAAAGCCAAAAAATTGCCACAACATATTTTTTAAAAGTTCCCCATTGTATGTAATAAATAAAGCGTTTTCTACCATTAATTTTTTTACATACATATAAGAAATTCGTGTCAATTCACAATCAAAAATTAAGTCTTTATCTTCATTAAATATAATTATTCTTTCAACCCTTTCAGGCTTTTTAAAATTATCAGGTTGTATTATTAAAAAGTATTTTTTCATATTATTTGTTCTCCTTTCAAATCAAAATTTTATTCTTATTGTTTTATTCTCATAATCTTTTTTCAGCCCCCGCCCGTAGGCGGGCTATATATAAAATTAATACGTATTAGCGGCTTAATACGTATTAGCAATTTAATACGTATTATTTTTTAAGATTTCCAAGAAATTAATACGTATTAGCAAAATTAATACGTATTAGCAAATTAATACGTATTAAAGACGTATTAGCAATTTAATACGTATTAGCAAAATTAATACGTATTAATCAAGAAATAGATCACCTTTTTTAATCTTACGCAGCCCCATTTTTATCTACATTGAGCGGGGAAAAACAAGTTTTTCCCCTCAATGTAGATAAAAGACATCAGCAGGTAAGAAAAAAAGGCGTTTTCGCCATCAAATACACGGTTATTTATGTTATATCTTATAATTAATCACATGGTTATTAGTTACATATAGCAATATAAGCATTAGAATTAGCAAAGGCTTTTACAATAGCCAGAGCAAAAGAGGATCGGCGGTTTCATCTTGCTATCAGATACCACAACCCGATCAAGCGTATTTTTTGCTTTTTTCTCTTAAAGCGTAATACGCTAAAATTCTAAAAAGTTAGATGTATTTTTTTAAAAGGTTTTTTTCCTTTTTGTAATTTTTTAGATAAAGTGTTTTCTTCACTGTCTTAAATATTATAAAAATCATAAGATTTCTTTTTGTAATAAAAGGAGATTTTAAACCAAAATGACAAAGCATTTTGTAAACCAAGACCCCCTATTACGAGAGTGATTTTCTACCAAAAAAATAACAACTTCTTCTTGTTGTTATATAACTAAGTTTTAAAAATATTAGCAACTTTTACATTGCCATATTACCTAAACTTTTATACTCTTTTTTACTTCTTAATGGTATGTAATAAATACCAATTCCTAAACTTACAAGTTTGTTTTTTAATTCATAACTTCCCAAAAAGAATATATATTTTTTATTACCTAATATACAAAAGGCGAATACTTAAGGAACGCTAGTTCATCAAAACTTTTAATATCTGTATAAAGATATATATAAATAACTTATAATTTGATTTTATAATTTTTACATATCAGAAGTCAACAGATCAAAAAAAGCCCCTACCGCCTTATAGCAGTAGAAGCCATTTTTTTAAAATTCAACAGATGAAGAATTACCGATCCATTCTTTTAAAATATCATCTGTTGTTTTTTCTTTCTCAATTATTGAATAATTAAAAACATAAGTTTTATCATTGAAATTTAACATATATTTTTTATTGTCTTTATCTAAAAAGAACAATGTAATATTGCCTTTATTATCATAATATTTTCCGTCAAGTTTTAAAAACTTACTTGAAAATGTTTTTTCATTTATTGTCTTTGTTTTCATTTTTTTGTTCTTCCTTTCTTTTATATTTTTGTATCAGTATTATAATTTGATTCTTCAATATAATAACTATTTTCCATTAAATCTAAATCTAAGATATTTAAAAATTTATTGAATTTTTCATCAACATAAGCAGTTATAATATAATTACCTTTTTTATAATTATCATAAAATAATAAGTATGTATTTTTAAAAACTTGTTCGTTTATTTCTTTCATTAGTATTCACCCCTTTTAACCAAAAAAACTATTATCAACAGGATCATTATAAAAATCATCTTGTGCCATTTTTAATAAATCAATATCTTTTTGTTCTTGTGGCTCTTGTTGTTTTGGTTCTTCGTCTGTTATTTCTTCGCCATAATCAGCAAGTAAAGCGTCAATTTCAGCGTCAGTCAAATCTTGTTCGTTTGCTAATAATTCCTTTATTTTTTCAGGTAAACCCTTTAATATTTTATTTTCATAGAAGCGGGCTTTTTCTTCATTCCCCCTACATAATGACCTTACTTTTCTAAAATTTCCTTTAATCTTTTTCCAGATTTCAAATTCTTGTGGATCATCACTTTCGCCAGAAAAATATTTGCTTAACCTTATAGTTATTTCTTCATCAGATAACCCCATATCAATAGGGAATCTTCTATAACTTTGTCCTTTATCTTCAGCGGTTCTCAAATTCCCCGCCTTATCTACATATTCCCCCGCTAAACCATCTAAAAATACATTTCTATCTTCAACACTGTTGACGATATTAACAGTATTAACAAGTTTAACAGAGCCAAATTTTATATTAACCCTAGCATTATGAGGGTGTGTATCAAAAATTTTAAAAAGGTTCTCTCTACCCTTAAAGGCTTCAAGTAGGGTATAAGCCCTATATTCAGACCAAATTAAAACAGGTTGTCCGTCATAACCTTCATATGTTGCATTGTCAGCCCCTACTTCAAAAAATATATCTTCGTCATTTTCTATATCAGGATATAAAGCCCTAGCAATAGCACGACTTGCCGTGTCTTTACCTTCACCGCCTTTACCAGTGATATAAATATTTATACGAGTTTTTGGAACTTCCATATTATTTGTTATATACTCAACTCTAAATTTTTTAAGTTTTTCAAGATTAGCCATATATAATAATTTATCTTCTTGTTGACATTCTTTTAAAGTTTTTCCGAGATACAAGACATCAAATAGCATACGGTCTTTTTTACTTAAATCACCGCCATATTTTAGCTTGTTTTCTTCTCTTTCTAATAATTCCTTTTGCCAGTCAAAATTTGAAAAAACTTCATCATCAGGATATAGAGTTTTTCCTTCATCTTGACATTTATCACTTGAATGTGTAAGGTATTGAACGCAATCTAAAAATGCACCCCTACCTTTTGGAATATCAACCATATTTTCAGGAACATTAAACCATTTAGCAACAGCACTCAAAGAAACTTTATTAGGACAATCAAGAACAATGTGCCAGTGTTTACCTTTTAATTCACCCGCTTTCCCCTTGCCTTTTGCTTCTTCCTTTTCCGTAAATGTATCTTTATTGTGTTCTATCCAAGCATAACGCTTTATGCTTTTATGATCTAATCCATCTTTTATATTTTTTTCACTAAAATGTAAATCTTCACCAGTTGCAGGGTTTTTTGAATATTGAGCGATATTGAAAACCCTTGCAACGACTTCTTTTTTTTCTTTTTCGTTGATTAGACATTACCCCTTTCCTTCTTTTGTTTTTCAGCCTTTTCTTGTATAAGTTCATCAATAGCAGTTAATGAAGCAACATTATTCTCATAAATCATAATAAGAAATTCTATTTTTTGTTCTATTCCCCTTATTTTATCAGCCATCATAAAAACGCTTTTATCAATATCTATAAGTTCATCAAGGGTATAACCGCTATATAATAATTTATATAAATCAATCCATTCTCTATCTTTCTTTTTATAACCTTCAGGATCACTACATTGTGAGAATCTTGTTATTTTTTTATCTTTATTCATATATTTTTTTCCTTCCTTTCTTATAAAATAAAAAAATAGATTAAACAGAAAATAAAAGACTTTTCAGCCCTTCAATTTTTCCATTTAATCTATACTTGTTAGATTTATTATTTAATTTTCTATAATATAATTTTATAAAATTTACCCAGTTTTGTCAACACTTCTAATTTTTAAAAGTGGGTATTTTACCCAGTTTTATTTTTATATAAAGTGGGTATTTTTTTATAATTGTGTATTTTACCCAGTTTTATAAATAATTATAGTAATGTTAAAGTGGGTATTTATATTTTATTGGGTATTTTTTATGTGAATATACTTCTTATTGCTTGTTTTATAAGGGCGAGTATTCTTTTCGCAAGCGAAAAGCCTATTATTTTTATTACGCTCGATTTTCTACCGAAAATCTACGACCAAAAAAGCGGGCGGGTTAGCCTTCTGCTACTTCGTAGCAGCCGCTTTTTTGTTATGTTAATGAGGTCAACTGTCTAAACTGGGTATTCCGTATAGAAAAAGAGCAAGGAACACTTGCAAGGGCTTGAATTTTTACCCAGTTTACCCAGTTTACCCAGTTGACCCCTACATAGCCAACACAAGCCCAGTGTTGGCTATGTAGGGTGTGAAAAAGCCCGTATTTACAGGGTTTTTTAAGGTTTTAAGTTATGTGATATAACAAATTTACCCAGTTTACCCAGTTTACCCAGTGGTTTTTATAAAATCATAAAAAATCCCGCTTTTTTCAATTTTTTTTAAAAAATCATCATTTGACACAAAAAATATACTTTCTTGCCAGACTGGAAAGAAAAAGAGCGCACCCAAGGCGGAATAACAAAGAGCGTGTTATTCCACCCTTACCCATTATTTTTATACTGTAAGGCAGTCAAGATCGGGTAGTATTTTTTTGAGAAATACATTCAAAAAAATCTCCACCCTAGCACTTGACAGCCGCCGAGTTTACAGTCTTTAAAAGAGGGCTAGCACATATACGCTAAATATGGTATACTTTATAAATAATTTATAGAGAAGGGAGAACAGCCCAAAATGGCAAAAACAAAAAGATTTCAAAAACTTATAGATAGATTACCAGAAACAGGAACGCCGCTTATTGACTGGCACAAGTGGCTAATGCAAAACGGTTTTATACAAACCATAGGTATAGACACTGATTATATAACAAATGACTTAATAATAGGATATATGTATAAAGGAGATAAAAAAGGATATGAATATTATTCAGTTTCTATATTGATAAAAAGTAATACATCAGTATATTATTTAAAAAACAAATTATATGATTATTTAGAATACGACAGAAGATACGAGAAACCCCCTATTTTTAAAGAATATAATAAAAATATAGAAGAGAAAAATATAAACTATTTCCACATAAGAATATACAGCAGAAAGAATGAAGATGAAGATATAACCGTATACTAAGGAAAGAAGCCCCCGAAAGAGGGCTTTTTTCTTACCTTCTGTTTACACAGTTTTTTCTTACACAGTTTACACAGAACGCCCAAAACCTTACACAGTTTTTTACACAGCCACTGAAGCCAAAAAAGGGAATCAGCCCATATGAGCCGATCCCCTTAAAATTGCTTAAACCCTTGATTTTGCGGGCTTTTCCTTAACCGAAATATCTTTTTAATAACCCCTCAAACGCTTTTCCGTGTCTTGCCTCATCCCTTGCCATTTCATGCACGGTATCATGGATCGCATCCAGGTTCAGGGCTTTCGCTCTCTTGGCAAGATCAAACTTACCTGCGGTTGCGCCGTTCTCGGCTTCCACTCTCATCTCCAGATTCTTCTTCGTGGAATCCGTCACCACTTCGCCCAGAAGCTCCGCAAACTTGGCAGCATGCTCCGCCTCTTCGTAAGCCGCTTTCTCCCAGTACAGACCGATTTCCGGATAGCCCTCTCTGTGTGCGACTCTCGCCATCGCAAGATACATGCCAACCTCAGAGCACTCGCCCGCGAAGTTCGCTCTTAAATCAGCCATGATGTCCTCGGGTGCGCCCTGCGCTACTCCTACCACATGCTCAGCCGCCCATGTCATCGCTCCATCCTGTACCGTGAACTTCTCGGCAGGCGCTTTGCAGACCGGACATACTTCCGGAGCCTTCTCCCCTTCATAAACATAACCACATACCTGACATACGAATTTCATAGTTCTGATCTCCTTTTCTTATCATTATATTCCTACTGGAAAATCCAGCGGTTTACATTTTAAACACGCGGCGCTGCAGCGTTGCCATAAGCTGCCCTGTCACCGGCTGCCGCGATCATGATGTGTCCTGCAGCATTGTGCGCAGCTTCCATAAAACCATGTAACATGACCGGCAATCAAATTTCCGTCATAATATCTGCCTTCCAGCTCCGCACTCCCGGGCAGAATGTCCATTTCCATATCCAGTACGCTTCCGCACTCCCGGCAGATGAAATGGCAATGGGGAGATGTATCATAATCAAAATGATCCACCCCGTCGTCGAAACGCAGCCTGGAGATTTCCCCCAGCTGAGCCAGCAGAGTGAGATTGCGGTATACGGTGCCCAGACTGATATTGGGGAACTCATTCCTGACAGACTGATACACGACATCTGCTGTGGGATGGTCCCTGCGGGTCATAAGAAAATTCTTGATCGCTTCCCGCTGGCGGCTGTACCTTAACGCAGACATCCTGTACTCCCTCCTTCATATCAGTAATAATTCCTGTTTCTATTAAGAATTATATCCAAAAACTACCTGCTTGTCAAACGATTTATAAATATTTAAGAATTATATTTTTTTCAGTTTATAAAATAAAACTTTGCCTGTGATATAATGAGTGTTAGTGAGGAGAGCATGCTTGCATGTTCGACGAGCGGCGAATGATGATCACAGACGCCTGCGTCTGTGATATAATGAGTGTTAGCGAGAAGGATAAGCTCGCAATCAGACAGGAGCATACCCATGAAATTCAAGACAAAGCTTGCAATTACTTTCGCTACCATTATCCTGTTGCCTGTCCTGTTATCTCTGATCGCTTTTCTGGCGCTCGGAACCCTGTTCGTACGGACAGCGGACCGTGCCAACGGAATCGAGACGACGGATTACAGCATGATGTCCGATTCCATCGACGCTTTCAGCCACGGAACGGATGACCTTTTTAACATGATCCTGGAAAAGGCACGAAGCGATCCGGGGCGGCTGGAGGACCGGGAATATCTGGCAGGACTCAACTCCACAGCTGTCAATAAATCTTCCTATATTATTGTCAGAAAAGGGGAAGAATTATACTATACGGGCAATCTTTCCGCCGCAAACATCATTTTTGACAGGCTGCCCGATTACGGACAGGAAAACGAACGGGCGGATGCCGGCGTTTATTTCAGCGACCTGCGCAAGCTGGTCAAGCAGGTGGATTTTTTATTCCTGGACCAAAGCCCCGGAAGCGCTTTCATCGTTACCCGGATCACCAGCATCTTTTCCAGATCCTTCATGATCGACATGTTTCTGGCGATCGTATTGATTCTGGTGCTGACCAGCCTTTTGCTGACCCAATGGATTCATATGAGCGTTTTTGCGCCGATTAACCGGCTGAATCTGGCGATGCAGAAGATCGCAGAGGGCAATTTTGATTACACGCTGGAGTCCACGGATGAAAATGAGATCGGCGAGCTCTACCGCAATTATGAGGATATGCGCCTGCGGCTGAAGGAATCCACCGAAGAAAAGGTGGTCAACGAGGGACAAAACCGGGAGCTGATCAGCAATATCACCCATGATTTAAAAACCCCCATCACCGCAATCAAGGGCTATGTGGAAGGCATCATCGATGGGGTGGCGGACACACCCGAAAAGCGGGAGAAGTATTTGCGCACCATTTATACCAAGGCAAATGACATGGACCGGCTGATCAACGAGCTGACCTATTACTCCAGCATCGATAACAACCGGATCCCCTATAATTTCCAACGGATTCTTGTGGCAGATTTTTTTGAGGACTGCGTGGAGGATGTGGGGCTGGATCTGGAATCCAAGGGCATCCGCCTGGATTATTCCAATCTGGTCAGTCCCGGCACGCGGATCATCGCTGATCCGGAACAGCTTAAAAAGGTCATCAACAACATCGTTGGCAACAGCATCAAATATATGGATAAGGCGGAGGGCGAAATCGATATCCGCCTGTTGGACGAGGTAGATTCCATCCGCGTGGAAATTGAAGACAACGGCAAGGGAATCGCCACGAAGGATCTTGCGAACATTTTTGAACGTTTTTACAGGACGGATGCTTCCCGCAATTCCACGAAGGGCGGCAGCGGCATCGGACTTTCTATTGTGAAAAAAATCATAGAAGATCACGGCGGTTATATCTGGGCGACCAGCAAAGAGGGCGAGGGTACATGCCTGCATTTCGTGATCAGAAAATACAGGGAGGCCAAAGAAAATGAGTAAAATTCTGATTATTGAAGATGAGGTAGCGATTGCGGATCTGGAGAAGGACTATCTGGAGCTTTCCGGCTTTGAGGTGGAAATCGAAAACGCGGGCGATTCCGGTCTGGATCGCGCGCTGAAAAGCAACTTCGACTTAATCGTGCTGGATCTGATGCTGCCCGGCATGGACGGCTTTGAGGTATGCCGCCGCATCCGCGATGAGAAGAACGTGCCGATCCTCATGGTGAGCGCCAAAAAGGACGACATCGATAAAATCCGGGGACTGGGTCTGGGCGCCGACGACTATATGACCAAGCCCTTCTCCCCCAGCGAGCTGGTGGCCCGGGTCAAAGCCCATATGGCACGGTACGAGCGCCTCACCAGCAGTCATCAGAAAGCAAACGATATCGTCGAAATCCGGGGGCTCAAAATCGATAAGACCGCCCGCCGCGTCTGGATCGATGGGGAGGAGAAGGCATTTACCACCAAAGAGTTCGATCTTCTGACCTTCCTGGCGGAAAATCCGAACCATGTGTTCACCAAGGAGGAGCTTTTCCGGGAGATCTGGGACATGGATTCCATCGGCGATATCGCCACCGTAACCGTCCATATCAAGAAGATACGGGAGAAGGTGGAATTCGACACCGCCAATCCCCAATACATCGAAACAATCTGGGGGGTGGGGTACCGGTTTAAGGTCTGAGCCCATATCATTTAGCCCGGTATCAAATCGGGAAGGGAATGGAAAACCGGCAGCGGACACAGACGCGGGCAGGCGGGAGGGGACAGACAGTTTCCTGGGTAATGCCAGCCCGGATGACATGGCATCTAAACCGGACATCGTGGCAAAAACGGGTAACGGCTCAGGCAGTTCTGTACCGTTACCCGCTTTACATCTCTTATCCTTCGATGGCAATGAACTTCTTCTCTTCCACGGGCTTTTTCACTTCTTTGGGAAGCGTGAATGTCAGGATTCCATTCTCATATTTCGGATGAATGTCCTCTTCTCTGATATTCTCGCCTACGTAGAAGCTGCGGCTCATGCTGCCGCTGTAGCGCTCCCGTCTGACGTATTTGCCTTCCTCGTTCTTCTCGTCTCTGTTAAGTCCCTTCGCGGCATTGACGGTGAGGTAGCCATTCTCCAGATGCATGGAAAGCTCCTCCTTCTTAAAGCCCGGCAAATCGATGTCCACCACATAGCCGGCATCCGTTTCCTTCACATCAGTCTTCATCATGTTTCTGGCGTTCTTGCCGTATAGCTTCCGGTCCACGTCCGGAAACGCGGGAAATCCAAAATCCTCCATAAAATCGTCAAATAAGTTCTCTCCAAAAATGCTCGGTAATAACATAGGTCTTCTCTCCTTTCTTTGATATAAAACACTACTATGATTATGCTCTGGCGCTACTGGAAATATGCGGCGCCCGCTTCTTTGAATAAGTATATGCAGAAGCTTTTCTTCTGTTCTCTTGTTCTAGATGTAATATAACATTTATTATCAGCCACGTCAAGGGGAGAGTGCTAAAATTGTGTGAACATTCTGTGAAACGGTGTTACTATATAGATTCCCTATACAAAAACCCGGCAAGAAAGTTTTCATCACTCTCCTCCGGGCTTGATGCTTATTACCTGTAATTGTCACACTCCTTTTTAAACTCTTTTATAGATATTTGAATCATTCTGCAATAGCTTTACAAATTCATCAGGTTCAATCACTTTCACTCTTGATTTTTTATAGTCATTCAGATTCCTCGTTACAATATAATCCGCTATTGCTTCTACAGCACACTCCTCCTGTAAACAATCCTCAAAATCGGCAAATTCCTCATTGTCAAGCGCCGATATAATCTTCTCAACATTCAAAACCGAAATACGAAAAATATTACACAAGTTCTTTATTAACTCCCGTCTCTCTTTCTGGGTATAGTATTTTCTCAGAATATAAAACAGATTAGGGATACTGTGCGCTGCCAAATATCCAATAACCTCCCGCTCCGCACATTTCGTTATGATAACCTGCGCCGCATCAGCATGCGGTTTTCTTTCCAGAAAAAGATCCAGAATAATATTTGTATCAACTAAAATGATCATATTTTTCTGTCCTCGCTTCCTCCAGCTCCTTCCGGGGATCAAAATCCCCGGGCAATTTTTTTTCCATGCTCAGGATGTCTGCGAGCGCCGCTTTTGCTCTCTGCTTATCTTTCTCTTTGTCCACAGTCATTGCCTCTAAGCTTTGCAGGATATTCACTACATACAACATATTATCCTCTGGCATGCGCCGAATCATTTCAACCGCTTTTTCTTTTATCAGTGTCATCCAATGTATCCTCCTGCTGTTTATATTATACCCTATCAATTCTAAACTTACAATCCGCTTTTAGTTTTTGTGCTACAATCCTCGGGATTTTCGTTACTTCTCACGGGGTGGAGAGAAAGGCCGGTCGGACAGACGGAACAGGAGGACGCGGGACGATGGGCGGGCAGAGGACGCAGGCTGTTTCCTGACGCTTTTATCCGGAGCGGAGAAATTCCCAAAATGGCAGGATATTCCTGGGACAGGGCGCAAAACTGTCTGAACGAAGTGAGTTTCCGCGGGCAACGAGCCAAACGGGCATGCTTGCATGCACATTTGGCGACTGCCGCGAGAGCCAGTACCCTGTAAGGGTGCTGGCTGCGCCCTGTCCCGTTCAGGAATAGCCGGTCATTTTGTGGAATTTCCCGCTCTGGATAATGCGGCTGGAAACAGCCTGTGTCCTCTGCCCGCCCATCGTCCCGCGTCCTCCTGTTCCGTCTGTCCGACCGGTCTTTCTCTCCACCCCGTGAAAAGTAACGGATTTTCGCGCTTTCAGCACGAAAACACCTTGCAGCTTGTTAATGTGTGAACAGTAATACCTCATATTCTGTCTTCCGGGGTCGTCTGACGCATATTGCTGCGATACTGTCCGGGCGTCATGGAGGTTGTCGCTTTAAAGTTCCGCACAAATACGGAAGCGTCCGCATAGCCGACCATCGACGCGATTTCCTTCACGGATGCCTGCGTTTTTGTGAGCATTTCCTTCGCCTTATCCATCCGCAGAACCGTAAGATACTTCGCCGGGCTTATGCCCGCATAGCGTTTAAACTGCTGGCTCAAATTGTTGGGCGAAATCCCAAAGCGGTCTGCCACAGCTCCCATGAAGAAATCCGGATCACAATAATTTTCCCGGATGTACGCCTGTACCTTTTCCATTTTCGCATTGACCGAAGCTTCCAGTCCGCTCCCGGGAGAATCACAGGCCATGTCGAAGGATTCCATAAACAGGCAAAACAGGGCGTCCGCATCCTTTCTGGTCTTGATTTTCGACAATCTGGACATGCAGTAGGAGCCTCCCTCCGCCAGAATTTTATTGTCATGAATGTAGGCCGCTTTTTCCGCATGCGATTCGGCGCGCCGGCGAAAATAATCGTAAACCAGATGAAAGGTCTCATAGCAGATGGTCTTCGTCATCGACCAGGTGAAGGAATCCTGCATCATCTGGCAGCGAATGCTTTCCAGAATCGCCACCGCTGAGGCGGTATTTCCCGCCAAAAGGCTTTGCTGCAGGCCGTTCAGCTCTGGCTGCGGATACAAAATCGCCGCCCCTGCCGTCGTCTCCATCCGGTAAAAATGAATTTTATCGTTGGGCGGCAAATCATAGTTATATTGAAACAGCGCTTCCACATAGGAATTGTGCAGCTGATCCGGGTCCGCATAGCAGGCGCCCACATAAGCCTCCGCATGACACCCCTGCTGGTTGATCCGTTCCACCATGGCGGCAAGCAACGGCTCCAGCTGGCGGTTGGAGCTGTTATCCGAGCCGAGGATGGCGGCGATACGCAGATCCGTTTCCGTGGTGGTAAACAGCTGCCAGTCCGGCCAGGCAATATAGTAAGCCGGATGGTCCAGATAAAAATCGTCCGGCAGGGACCGGTCAAGCTTAAAAATGCAGACGGCATACCAGGCAGAATGCAGGCACACCTGATAGCCCTCCAGGCTTTTGCACACCCGTTCGATCCGGTCGTATTGATTGTTCATCAGACGACTCAGCAAAAGGCTTCTGGAAATATACTGCTCCCGCAATATTTTGTGATCCAGCAGACGGTTCTGACGGGATAATAAGTCAAGCGTCTGGATCGCCTGGTATATTTCCGGGCGCGACTGAGCAGGATTTTCCGTGATCATCCCCGTGCGCAGCAGCGCGTGCTTTAAATCGCGATAGGGCAGATAATCCCGATAGCTCATGTAGCTGAGCAAAAGCATCTCCAGCGCGCAGACAAAAAAGCTCAGGGCAACAAAAACCTGCCTTGTATCATAAAAATCCGAAAAGGTTTCCCGGTTATTGCGGACGGTGAGCAAACGGTACATGCTTCCCTTCGGTTGAGATTCCAGACAGGAATATTTCCGATTCACCGTCAGGCTGTCCTCCTCCCGGATTTCCTCCAAAAAGTCGTCCGGCTTCCCGGTCCGATTGCACAGCAGCTTTTCATCCCAGTATAAGGCATAGGAAAGCCCGGCAAACGGAAACAGGCGCTTTGCATCCGCCATGAAAACCAGATATCCGTATGGATATATGGAATTGAACGGATACGGCGCGATCAAATAAAACTGATCCTCCGTCACCAGCGGAATGCTGCCCGCCGCCATAAAACGTTCCTCTCCTGTCTGCAAAAGCCAGGAATACAGTTCCTTCTCAAACAGCACCGGAAACGTGCTCTGCGTATAGGTTCCCTTTGCCGTATACACCAGTTCGCTGTCCGGCAAATATAGGATCACCTCACTCAGAGAACCGTTCAGAGCCATGTAATAGCGAAGCTGCTCTATCAGCTCGATTCGCGCCGGAACGCTTTCCTCAAGCTCCCTTCTGGAAAACGAGATCTGGGATGCCATATCCTCCAGATTTTCAACCTGTCTTTCAAAATCGTTCATCTGGTTGCTCTGATAAGAAAGCTCCAGCTGCCAGGTGGTCTCCTGAAACTGCTGAATCAGCTTTGTATAAGTGAAAAAAAGCAGACTGATTGTAGGAACGGAAAAAAAGAGCAAATATTTGAGGAAATTGCGACACAACGTTCTGGATAGCCTCATAGCCCGTACCTCCAAATTCATAGCACCTATAATCTATTAGTCAGTATAGAAGAAGGAAAAGAAGAAATCAACAAATTTTTCCCGAAAACAAGCGCCAAAATATGTAAAGTGAAAAATTAACCAGAAGTGAAATAATAAATATATCCAAAAGTGAAGCAAAAACCAGTTTTGAAATATAGCACATTTACTCTTCCGGGAGATTGTGACAAAATAAAGCAACAAGAAAAAGCGGCTCCGTCCGTTCAGAAAGGAGAGAAAAAATGAAGAGAAAAACGCATATCCTGAAAAAATGGTGGCCGCTCTATCTGATGCTGCTTCCCGGTCTGATTTACATCGTCATTTTCAATTATGTTCCCATGTATGGCGTAACCATCGCCTTTAAGGACTTTTATGCATCTAAGGGAATTCTGGGCAGCCCATGGGTGGGAACGGAGCATTTTAAAAGAGTATTCCGCTCCCCGGATTTTCTTCCCATCCTGTGGAACACGCTCAGCTTAAGCCTTTATCAGCTGGCTCTCACCTTCCCGCTGCCGATCGTGCTGGCGCTTCTCATCAACGCCTGTCACAGCAAAAAATTCGGGAAATTCGTGCAGAACGTGACCTACGCCCCCTATCTGGTGTCCGTCGTCGTTCTGGTCGGCATGATGATGATCATGCTGGCTCCCCGGGGCGTATTCAACACAATTTACGCCTGGTTCGGCGGTCAGCCGCAGCTTTTCATGGGCGAAGAAAAATATTTCCGGCACATTTTTGTGCTGTCCGCCGTATGGCAGACCACAGGCTGGAACTCCATCATTTACCTCGCGACGCTGTCCGGCGTGAGCACGGAGCTATACGAAGCCGCCAGGATGGACGGCGCCGGAAAGCTGCAGCGCATCATACATATCGATATGCCGCATATCGTGCCGACAATCGCCATCATCCTGACCCTAAACGCCGGAGCGGTGATGAGCCTGGGCTTTGAAAAAGCATATCTGATGCAAAACGACTTAAATATAGGCGCTTCGGAAATTTTGTCCACCTATGTGTATAAAAAGGGACTTTTGGACATTGATTATGGTTACTCCGCCGCGGTGGGACTGTTCAACAACGTGATCAATCTGATCATTTTGCTCCTGGTCAATAAAGCGGCGAAAAAGATTACGAAAAATTCATTATTTTAAAGGAGGTGAAGCGGATGAAACCCAAAAAACATACCGGCACAAAGGTGAAGCGCTCCCGAAGCGATCTCATATTCGACCTATGCAGCGATCTGCTCCTGGGATGCCTCTCTCTGGTCGTATTGTACCCCTTATACTTTGTTCTAATCGCTTCCATCAGCACGCCGGAGGCTGTCAATGCCGGGCGGGTCGTTCTCTATCCGATCGGCATCACCCTGGAAGGATACCAAAAGCTGTTTGAGGATTCCCGCATCTGGCTCGGCTACCGCAATACGCTGCTCTATACGCTGGCGGGCACCACGCTGGACGTCTGCCTGACACTGATCACGGCTTACCCGCTTTCCTTCAAGCAGCTGCCGGGCAGAAAAATTTTTCTGGGTATTTTCATGTTCACCATGTTTTTCAACGGCGGACTGATTCCCACCTTTCTGCTGGTAAAATCTCTGCATCTGTACGATACGCCCTTCGTCCTGGTGCTGCTTGGCGCACTGAACGTATATAATATGATCATTGCGAAATCCTTCTTTGAAGGGACCATTTCCAGAGATCTGATGGATGCGGCGGAAATCGACGGCTGCGGCAAGCTGCAGTTTTTCCGGGCGATCGTGCTGCCGCTTTCCAAGGCGCTGATCGGCGTGCTCGTCGTATATTACGGCGTCGCGCACTGGAACCAGTATTTCAACGCGTTGATTTATATTTCCAGAGATACGCTTCGTCCGCTGCAAATGGTGCTGCGCGAAATTCTGATCCAGAATTCCACGACCATGCAGGTTTTTGACGAATCCATGATGCTGGAGCTTCTGCGCCGGGAGCGCTATGCGGAATTGATCAAATACGGCGTCATCGTGGTGGCTTCCGTGCCCGTGCTCTGTATCTATCCGTTCGTACAAAAATATTTTACCAAGGGCGTCATGCTGGGCGCTGTAAAAGAGTGACCCAACACCATTCATAAAAAGGAGGTAGTACTCATGAAAAAAAGGACAATCAGCACTTTGCTGGCGGGCGCAATGCTCACAGCAACAATCCTGGGCTGCGGCGGGGAGGGCGCCCAGGCGGACACACCAAACAACTCTGCACAGGAAAACGCAGAGGCAAAACCGGAGGATGGCGCGGCCGCCGAAGCAGCGCCTGCGGCAGACTTTGTTCCTGGTGAATTCCCCATTTCGAAGGAGCCCATCACCATCCGGATCATGGTGCCCGTTTCCGCCTCTCAGGCAAAGCCGCTGGCGGAGCTGGACATGATTCAGGAATATGAAGAAAAAACAAACGTACATGTAGAATGGGAGGAGGTTTCTTCGGAAGCATATACGGAAAAGTACAAGCTGACGCTGGCCTCCGGGGACCTGCCGGACGCGTTCGGTCCCGCCTTCGCCTATGACCCGTCCGTCATTTATAAATACGCGCAGGAAGGGCTGATCGTGCCCCTGGACGACTACATCCAAAGCTCCACCGTCAACATCAAAAAGTGGATGAACGAATACGATGAATTCCGGGCGCTTTCCACATATCCCGACGGACATATTTACGCGCTGCCCTCCATCGATGAAAACCAGAATATCCGGGTGGACAACATTTTATATATCAACCAGAGCTTTTTAAATCAGCTCAATATGGAAATGCCCCAAACCCTGGACGAGCTGGGAGACTATCTGCGCGCCGTGACAAAAAAGGATTTGAACGGCGACGGCAGAAACGAATACGGGTTAAGCTTTGATGCGCTCCAGCCCAGCAAGTACACCTATCTGTTCGGCCTGTTCGGCGTATCCTGGGACACCAAAAGCTATATGCATTCCAGCCAGGGCACAACCTCGCTGGCATTTGCCCCTACCATGGAGGAAACGCGCAAGGCGCTGGAATATTTCCACGGCTGGTATGAGGAAGGACTTCTGGATCCGGAAAATTTCACACAGAACGGAACGCAGCTCAAGGCGAAGGCAAAAACGGAAGGCGTCGGCGCATCCGTCGTCTTCTGGTATCTGGATCTGAACGACGGGGATGAAACACTGAACGAATATCGCGTCATGCCCATGCCGGAGGGTCCCGACAAAAATCAGGTCTGGAGGCGCAACGGCATGATTCCGGGCTACAGCGCGAACCAGTTTTTCATCACCTCTACGAATGAGCATCCGGAAGAAACGCTCGCTTTCATCGACTACTGGATGGACAACTCCGACAATGCGCTGATCAACCGCTTCGGACCGCAGGGTTATTCCTGGGATTATCTGGAAAACGGAAAATGGACGGAGCTCGCAAATATTCCCTCCGGTGAACCCAGAACGATGGAAAATTCCACGCTGTACTGCACCTGGGGAACCGGCATTCCGTACTGGTGCTTCGGCGATTTCTGGTCCCAGAAGGAAATCACAGCGAATACGGCGCTGGAACGGCAGGGCGCATTGAACAGCAGCTATATGGAATGCGCCGCTCCCGGTCTGCCTGAACTTGTATACGAGGAATCGGAAAACCGGGAAGCGCTGAATATCAAAACAGACCTTTTCAAATATGTGGACAGCCAGATCGCCCAGTTCATCACAAACGGCGTGACGGATGATTCCTGGAACGCGTATGTGAAAAAATGTCAGGATCTGCAAAGCGACCGCTGGGCCGAGCTGTACCAGAAATACTATGACCTGATGATGGCCGAATAGAGACTTCCGGCTTCGAAAGGAGCGACACATCATATGAATATTTTATGGATTTGTACGGACCAACAGCGGGCGGATACCCTCGGCTGTTACGGAAATCCTTACGTGCATACGCCGAATCTGGACAGGCTGGCCCGCATGGGCGTGCGCTTTACGCGGGCCTATTCCCAGTGCCCGGTCTGCGCGCCCAGCAGGGGCAGCTTTCTGACCGGACGCTATCCGCGCGCCTGCGGTGTTCGGCAAAACGGACAGGATATCGATGACAGAGCGGTCCTGCTGCCCCGTCTTTTGAAGGAACAGGGGTATTTCTGCGGACTTTCCGGCAAGCTCCACATCTCCGCCTGCCATGATTCCACCTGCAAAATCACGGAAAGACGGATCAACGACGGCTACGACTTTTTCCGTTGGTCCCATCACCCCGCCCCCTTTGCGGGAACCAACTGGCCGATGAACGAATACAGCATGTGGCTCGCCCAGCAGGGACGGGATTATAAAACGCCCGACCGGACCGACTGCCGCTACGTCCAGACCGGCATGCCTGCCAGCCTGCATCAGACGACCTGGTGCACCGATCAGGCGCTGCAGTTTATGGAAAGCGCACAGCGCTATGATCTGCCCTGGTTTTTCTCCCTCAATTATTTTGATCCCCACCACCCCTTCGACCCGCCGGCGGAATATCTGGAGCGGTATCTGGACAGGCTGGACGAGCTGCCTTTGCCGGACTACATAGAGGGCGAGCTGGAAGAAAAGCCCGTTTTCCAACGCATCGATCATCAAGGCGCTTATGACACGCCCGGCAATTTCGTCTATGACGAAATGACGCAGCGCGACCACCGTCTCATTCGGGCCGCCTATTACGCCATGATCGATCTGATCGACGAACAGGTCGGCAGGCTTTTGGACTGGCTGGAGAAAAACGGACAGCTGGAAAACACCCTGATCATTTTCACCTCCGATCACGGCGAAAACCTGGGCGATCACGGCATGTACCTGAAAGGTCCGTATTTTTATGAGCACAACGTCCATGTCCCACTGCTGATCGCCATGCCCGGCGTCATCCCGGGCGCAAGGACCAGCGATGCGCTGGTGGAGCTCACCGATCTGGCGGAAACCATCTGTGAGGCGGCGCAGCTTCCCATTTACGAAGGCATGCAGGGAAAAAGCCTGTGGAATCTCCTGACCCAGAAGAGCCCGCTGCATGACCACCGCAGGAGCGTATACAGCGAGTATTATAACTGTAATATCAACCACAGAAACCCGCTCGCCTTCGCCAGCATGGTTTTTGACGGGCGCTATAAGCTGGTACGGGTACACGATCCGAATGACCTTCAGGATTGTACCGGAGAGCTCTATGACCTGGAGCAGGATCCCGGAGAACATCATAACCTATATGCTGTACCCGGGGCAGCGCAGCAAAAGCTGCGTCTTCTGGAAATGCTGTGCGACAGGATGGTGCAGACCTGCGATCCCCTTCCCATCCGGCGCGCTTACTGGTAAATCCCCGCATGGTCCCATGCCCTGCGGATACCGGCATAAATCATATCTTTTTATAGGAAACGACAATCTTTTTGTCGTTTCCTATAGTACCGCGAAAGGAGCATTGTAATCGCCATGAAAAAAGAGAACAGACCCAACATTTTGATTTTATTAAATGACCATCAGGCAAACTACGGGCACGGCATGCAGGGCGTGCGGATACGCCGTCCCAGATTTGACCGCTTCGCCCTGGAAGGCGTCCGGTACGAGCACGCCTACTCCGCCTGTCCCCTGTGCGGACCGACGCGCCGCAGCATTCTGACCGGCCTGTACCCGCACAATCACGGAGAAACGATCAATGACCGGGACTATCCCTTCGACAAAGAGGTCTATCTGGACACGCTTTATCAAAACGGTTACGAAAACTATTATTTCGGAAAGTGGCATGCGGGCTCCGGCACGGCGCTGGATCATCACTGCCAGGGCTTTTGCTATCCCAGCTACAACAATCCTTACAATAAGCCGGAGTATAAAGCCTATCTGGAGCGAAAGGGACTGCCGGAGCCGGAAATTTTCATCGAACACAATTTCACTTCCTACTTTCCCTACGAAAATATGAAAGAGGGAAGCGTATACAGACAGGACCGGGACTGGTGTAACGAGCACGCCTCCGGCGTGATGCTGACCCCGAAGGAAACCCATGAGTCCTTCTTCCTCGCCGATCTGGCCTGTGAAAAGCTCAAAGAGCTGGCAGAAAACAAGTCCGGAAAGCCATTTTCCCTCCGGGTCGATTTCTGGGGACCGCACCAGCCTTATTTCCCCAGCAGGGAATTTGCCGACCTTTACAATCCACAGGACATCCCGGAATATCCGAGCTTTCGCGAGGATGTGGCGCATAATAACAAGCCGGAAATTTACCGTTCCGAGGGAAACCGGATGATTTCGGAAAATGATAAGCTGATCTACCCAAATCCTGTGCCCCTCACTGTCTGGCAGGAGGTGATGGCGAGAGCCTATGCCCAGATCACCCAGCTGGATGAGGCGGCGGGCAGAGTTTTAGACGCGCTGGAGCAATACGGCTTTGCGGAAAACACACTGGTGATCTGGACCACGGACCACGGCGATGCCCTCGCCTGCCATGGCGGACACTTCGACAAGCGCTCCTACATGCCCGAAGAAATGCTGCGCGTGCCCATGGCTGTCCGCTATCCCGGCAGACTGCCCGCCGGGCTTGTCAGCAATGCGCTGGTCAGCAATCTGGACGTTGCGCCCACCGTCCTGGATGCGGCAGGCTGCTCCTTTTTGGGTCAGGTGGACGGGAAGTCCCTCCTCGGCGCAGGAGCCGGAATGGATAACGCCTTCCGTTCCTGCTTCGTGTGTGAAACCCACGGACATCTGGAGGAGCATCAGGGCAGGGCGCTGCTCACACAGCGCTACAAATATGTCTATAACCAGAATCAGCTGGATGAGCTTTATGATCTGTGCCTGGATCCATATGAACAGCGCAATCTGGCTGTGGAACCGGATTTTGCCCCGCTGCTTGCCAAAATGCGCGGCATGCTCCGGGAATGGGCTACGGAAACCGGGGATCATCTGATTTCGCTGCCCCCGAATACAGACTGCCCGGCAGAAGAACCCTCTTGAACTTTCCGTCACTTTATGCTATCCTTTAACTTAAGAAGGACGCCTGCTCCAACAGACGCCCTTTAGGAGCCTCACTCCAAAGGTGGAGTTTCCCGAGGTGGTATCTTACCTCTCAGTGAGAGGCGCCCATCCTGGTGCTAACAGGGTGGGCATTATTTTTTTCGCTTGTTGTCCTTGTCTCTGTCGAGAAAGGCAAGCAACGCTATGACAAAACTTCCAAAAGCGATCAGCAAACCGACCACTCCTATGAATATCAAAATGATATCTGCAGCTGTCATTGGCGCCACCTCCCTTCCTATGTATTCCGGTAAGCCGGTCATTGGCTCGGGAGGCTACCACCCCTGTCATGGGTTCCGTGAATGGATTCTACCACAATACGACAGGAATTTCAACAGCATTGGTGCAGGAAAAGTACAGTCATCGTAACAGTTCAGACTTGGCTGAACTGTTACCAGTCATCAAATATTACCACTCATGATGCCACTACGTTTTTTCATAGTTTGCGGGGTCATTAACCCTCACAGCAGTCGCCAGGCAGCTGCACGTACGCAGCTGCCTGGCTCATTCTTTGTCTATAAAATTACCGTTCTTCAACCCTGCACATATGGCAATTCGGATCATCCACCAATACTACCGACATTTCCTCCGGCAGCGCGACGCCCCATCTTTCCAGACGGTTCCTTGCATCTGCCAGAACCCGTCCCGGCATAGCGGCATCCACCGGATAGGACAGCAGCTCTTTCTCCTGCTCCTGCACGTTTACAATTCCCATATCCCACAAGACCTGTTTTAACGTCACATTCGCCGAAAGCGCCTGTGCCACACAGCCAAACTGGAAAAAGCCGTAATTATTGAAGCTGTAAAGCGTTCCTCTTTCCCAGGCATCCTTCCCGTATTTCAGAAGATCCCCTTCATACTCTTGCGGCACTGCATAGCGTTCTAAAGTCTCCTTTACAAACATGCCAAGCCACTCCAGCTTTTGGGGTTCTCCATAATGCCGCCAATAGGCCACCGCAAAATAATTGACCCACTGCTCTTCCTCAATATTATGATGGCGCTGCGGGCAATGAAAATCATAAATGGCATGCCCCAGCTCATGGATGATATTATACCAGTGAAAATACAGCTCAAAGCAGAGCGCGGCATCCGCGCCGAACAGCCCCTCCACCATCTCCCGGTCCGCGTCGGAAGCGGCGCAAAGCTGCCCGGTCACGATTTCCACTTTATAATCGTCTACCCGTTTCATGTCATCACTCGTTCAGGCTTTCCACAAAGCGGTCAAAGCCTTCCTGTCCCTTTTCGTCACGCTTGTAAACGCCCGCATCCTCCAACACCTCCATGAACACAAGTCCGATTTCCTTACGGATAATGTCATGAATATTTCCGGCGTTTATATCGCTGTATTTGGGCAAGAATTCCTCCACCCAGTCCGCATGCCCGGAAAGCGCCTCATCCTTACGGATATCCGCGCCGGAAAGAATCGCTTCCTCCAGCGCCGCCATCTCACCCTTTAAGCGGGCGGGCAGCACCGCAAGGCCCATGACCTCAATCAGACCGATGTTTTCCTTTTTGATGTGGTGCAGCTTTGCATGGGGATGGAACACGCCCAGCGGATGCTCCTGCGTCGTGATGTTGTTGCGCAGCACCAGATCCAGCTCATAATTGCCGCCGCGCTTTCTCGCGATGGGCGTAATCGTGTTGTGGGGCTCTCCTTCTGTCTCCGCAAAAATGAAGGACGCTTCGTCGCTGTAGCCGCGCCACGCCTGTAAAATCACGTCCGCCAGAGCGATCAGCCTGTCGGCATCCTCTCCCCAGATGCGGATGACGGACATGGGCCAGTTCACGATGCCAGCCTTCACATCCTCAAAGCCCTTCACCGTAAAGGTTCTCTCCACCGCCGCTTTCGCCATGGGGAATTCATAATGTCCGCCCTGGAAATGGTCGTGGCTCAAAATGGAACCGCCCACAATCGGCAGATCGGCGTTGGAGCCGAGTATGTAGTGCGGGAACTGCTTCACGAAGTCGAACAGCTTCACAAAGGTGTTGTGTTCGATCTTCATGGGCGTATGCTCCGCGTTAAACACGATGCAGTGCTCATTGTAATAAACATAAGGGGAATATTGGAAGCCCCATCTGCTGTCGTTGATCGTGATCGGAATGATCCGATGGTTCTGCCGCGCCGGATGGTTGACGCGCCCCGCATAGCCCTCATTTTCCACGCACAGAAGACATTTGGGATATCCGCTTTGCTTCGCCAGCTTTGCCGCCGCGATCGCTCTGGGATCCTTTTCCGGCTTGGACAGGTTGATCGTGATATCCAGATCCCCGTATCTGGTCGGCGCGATCCACTTCTCATCCTTGCAGACGCGGTAACGCCGGATGTAATCCGTGTCCCGGCTGAATTTGTAAAAATAGTCCGTCGCCGCCTCCGGGGATTTTTCATATTCCTGACGGAACCTGCGGATAATTTCATTGGGCCGCCCCACGAGGCAGCTCATGATCTTCGTATCGAAAAGATCCCGGTATACGATGCCGTCCTCCTTTAAAATGCCCTGCTCTACGGCATAGTCCAGCATATCCGCCAGAATTTCCGGCAGCCTCGCCACGAGACTTTCCTCGCTCTCTTTTGTTCTTTCTCCAAAGGAAAATTCATACTCGTCCAGATCAAAAAGCTCCAGCAGACGGTTGGCTGTATAAATTTCATCCTCCGGCTCCACCAGTCCGGTCACAAGGCCGTATTGTACAAGATCACGAATGCGTTCCTGAATCATGCTTATGCCTCCTTATAAAATCACCGGACCGTCGCCGATTTCCACCACATAAAAGTCCGCCGCATAGCCGATCTTTTCCAGATAGGCCTTACCGACCTGTTCCTTGAAGGCTTCAATCGCTTCATCCTTCACGATGCTGACCGTGCAGCCGCCAAAGCCCGCGCCCGTCATTCGGGAGCCGATCACGCCCTCCACCTTCCAGGCCTCTTCCACCAGCGTATCCAGTTCGATGCCGGTCACCTCATAATCATCCCGCAAAGAAACGTGGGAAGCGTTCATCAGCCTGCCGAACTCTTCGATATTGTTCGCCTTTAATGCCGCAACCGCCTTCATGGTGCGCTGATTTTCATAGACCGCATGGCGCGCCCGCCGTACGCGCACAGGATCCTTGATGGCGTCCTTCTTTTCCTCAAACTGCTCCTCGCTCAAATCGCCCAGCGTCTGGATATCTGTGACCTTCTTAAGCTCCGCCAGCGCGGTCTCACACTCGCTTCTTCTTTCGTTATATTTGGAATCGCCCAGCCCGCGCTTTTTATTGCTGCAGGAAATCACGACCTTTGCGCCCTCTAAGCGGATCGGCGCATATTCGAATTCCATCGTCGCCGTATCCAGAAAAATCGCGTTGTCCTTCTTGCCCATGGCGATGGCGAACTGATCCATGATGCCGCAGTTTACACCGTTAAATTTATTTTCGGAATACTGTCCGATCAGAGCCAGATCCTGATTGGTCACTGCAAAGCCGTACATATCCCGCAGGATGAAACCCGTCAGCACCTCTACCGATGCGGAAGAGGAAAGTCCGGAGCCGTTGGGAATATTGCCGTACAGCAAAAGGTCCATGCCGCAAGTCACTTCCATGCCTTTTTCTCCAAACGCCCACATCACGCCCTTGGGATAGTTGGTCCAGTCCGCTTCCTTTTCCGGCTTCAAGCCCTCCACGCTGGATTCGATCACGCCCAGCTTTTCAAAATTCATGGAATAAAAGCGCAGCTTCTTATCCTCTCTCTTTCTCGCAACCCCGTATGTACCGATCGTCAATGCGCAGGGAAATACATGACCGCCGTTATAGTCAGTATGTTCACCAATCAGATTCACGCGCCCCGGCGCAAAATATACCTTTGCCCCGGCGCTTCCACCGAAAAGCTCCCCGAATTTCTCTAATAACTGTTCCCGCATACCTTCTCCTCCTTTGGCATTCTGCCCTGTCTCTTTTTATGCCGCCACGGACACAGCATGCGCGCCGGGCAGGCAATGCTTCCTACATTCTGGATGCCGTTACGATCTGCAGCGATCGTAATAACCGTTTTTGGTTACGGTCCACTCCATGACCGGCAACCATTTTCCTCATACCTCTATCTTGTCATAAAGTCCTTTTCCGGAAAAGACACAGATGTTATATGTACCTGTCAAAATGTTATATCATGGACCACAGGTCCATGATCGCCATTCGCCGCTTGCTGTCAGCGTCAAGCCCGTTGGTCTGCTTCACGGCTCCCCACCGGCATCCAGCCGGCCAACCTTCTCAATAAAATCCTCCACCTGCCGAAGATGCTCCCGGTTCACCCGGTTTTCATCCTGCTGTACCTGCCTTCGATAGACCGAAGGAGCGACCCCCTTCATCAGCCGAAATGCCTTGGTAAAGGTCAGCGGATCCTGGTAGCCGCAGGAAAGCGCGATGCTCTCCACGGGCAAATCCGGAATCATCAGCATTTCCGCCGCCTTCGTCAGCCGGTAGGTGGATAAAAACTGCTGCGGCGACATGCCGATGGATTTTTCAAACAGGGTATACAGGTAGCTCCTGTTGATGCAGACATAGTCCGCCACATCCGTCACGCGGATGGGATTACAGTAATTGCGCTGAATGAATTCCACCGCCCGGCGCACGTACTGGTTCGCCCTGTCCGCCTCATCCCGCTCGACAAGCGGCGCGCTCTGCGCCACCACCGACAAAAAAATATGTAGCTGCCCGTTTCTGCGCAGTTCATTTTGCATCCCGATGGTATTGTGATCCATCATATCCCGCACGATCCCATAAAGCTCATCCGAGCTTTCCGAATGGAACACCGGATGCTGCGCCGATATGCCCATGCTTTTGATGTATTCCTCCGCCCGGCTGCCCCAAAAGCCGACCCAGATATAGGTCCAGGGCTCCGTTTCATCCGCCTGGTAGAAGCTCAGCTGTCCCGGCTCGATCAAAAAGCCGTAGCCGCCCTCCAGCGGATATTCCTTGCCGCCCGCACGGAAAATCCCCTTGCCGCTGAGCACAAAGTGAATCAGATAATGGGGCTTCATGGCAGGACCGAAGCTGTGCAGCGGCTCCGTCTGGGAACAGCCGCAGCAGGTCACAAACAGCTCACTGTCCCGCCCCCTGCCAAATTCCAGTTTATATGCTTTTTCCATACGATTATGCTCCTGCATGGTATAGCTGCAGCGCTGCCAATGCGACTCCCGCATGGTATATCTGCAGTGCTGCCCAATCCTGAGAGAATCCCCCGCAGCCATTCAGCTCCTGGCCTCACCGCCGCCAGCTCCCAAAAGGCTTTCTCCTAGCGGTTGACCGACTGCGCCATTCTGTGGTAGGTGTGACGGATACCCCGGATGGCGACGGAATACGCCATGATGTTTTCCGGAAGCGCCATGCCCACATAGCCGGAATCCCCGATATGATGGATGTCCGTCCCCGTCATTTTACAAAGCAGGGCGATCTGACGGATTGTTGCCACATCGCTTCCCTCCTGCGAGGTGCCGATCGAGGTGATCGTCAGCGCGCCCAGACTGTGGGAAAAACCCACCAGCTCCCGGATATACTCCATCGTGATGCCCGGCACGGTTCCCGGCGCGGGCATCAAAATAATATCTGCTCCCGCCTCCCGGAAGGCACGGATATCCTCTTTGGTAATGATGCTTTCCGCCGCCTCCTCGAGGATCCCCGAAGCATGCATTTTCCCGGCGGCTAAAATCATCCTGTTCTGCACCGCTGCCCGGATGGTGCGCAGGGATTCCGTGATCGCCCGGTTGCTCACGCCATTGCCGGGATTTCCGGTGAGCACGATCATGTCCACTCCCATGTCTGCGGCGAGCCGCGCATTTTCGGCCGTCGCCCTGCGCCCCTCCGACATCTGCCAGATGGTGTCGTCATTTGCCGTTTTTGTATCCTCTACCGGCTCTAAATTGATGCCGACCATTCTGCCGGTCAGCCTTTTCACCTCCCGCACCGTTTCTGTGGGCGCAACCGGCGGAAGCGCCTGGATCACCGGATTTTTCACATCGAACATGTTCAGCAGAAGGATGTCTGCCCCCATGGATGCCACCACCTCTGCATTTGTGACATCCGTCAACAGCGGCTGGGTGATGCCGATGCATTCCCCGGCAAGCGCCCGCCCTTCGCTGCCCTGGATCGCTGCAAGCAGTTCCTTTGCGGAATACGCTGCCAGCTCCGATGCCGTACAATCTAAAAGTCTCTTTGCCATGCCAACCTCCATTCTGCGCTGATCTGCTTTCAGTATTTCCGAAACCGCCGTTTTTTACTCCGTTCACCGCTCTAATGTAACAGCAGCGAAAGCACTTTTGGTCTGGCTCCCTTTCCATACCTGAATTTCAATGCATGCCTGATGATTTCCGGCAGATAATATTTGTCGTTTTCAATTTGCAGATAGCCCTCCTGCCGCATAACCTTCACTTCGCCCGCAGTCAGATCAAATGTATCACTGTAAAAAGGCAGGATTTTCTTATCCGCAGGCGCATTTTCCAGCTTGTGAAAAATCGGGGCAAGCGCCTTGATTTCCTCTCTGATCTCACTGATTTTTGCATATGAACATTCTGACACAGCTTTTTTTATTTCTACCGGCATCAAATACCGGTCCTGATAGATCTCTTTACCGGTATCCTTTGTCGCCTCTGCCAAAAACCTGATGATATCTCTGGCCTGCAGTTGTCCGTTAAAATCCGACAGTGCAGCTAAAATCCATCTGGAGGAATTCGCTTCATTTGAAGTGGGTTTTCCCAGTTTGACCCCCCACAATCTATTGAGTGTCCTGTCGATTACGTCTTTCGGCGCCATTTCAAGAGCCACTTCCTCCTGATAAAAATCCGGAACAACCTGGCTGACCAGCCAAACTACAAGGCGTAGCGCCTCCATACTGCTCCACTGCAATTCCACGGAACGATACAGGGAATAAAACTGCTCATAATTAACGGTCAACGAGTCCCGCACCATATCCTTCCTCAAAAATATCATAAAACCAAAATTGCTATATTTGATCTTTACCTCATCAATCAGATCCCTGCATAAAGCCGCTATCGCCCTCTTTTCATTTTCAGACGATATGGTATGCTGAAAAATCTCCTCCAGTCCATCGATCAAAAATACAAGCCTGGTGTTCCTTCTGCCCAGGTCCTCCTCCAGCTCCTCCAGTGACTGATATGCATCGCCAAAGGCGCTCAAAATAACCCCCTTCCAAATTTCCTTCCACCCCAATATATCCTGCTCTTTTCGGATATGCTTCAACAAAATATCTCTGTTTTCCGCATAAACGGCATTTTTCATTTTTCCCTTTAAACCGCATTGGTTCAAATTTTCGATCGTTCTTCCTATGATTTCACCAAATTCCCCGGCATTGCCCGGTGCGAGCAAAGGAATTGCCAGAATATTGTTCTCCCCGTTTTCAGTGTCGCCCTTCTCTCTGCTTTTATCCATACAGGAAACAAAATTCTCCCAATACTGGTTGCGCAATACTTCTCTGTATAAAAAGGTTTTTCCGGATCCTTTCGCACCCATGACCACCGTATCAGGAACAGCACTTCTATACTTCCTGATCAGGTTCTGAATGGAATCCGTCATCAACACCTCAAATGCACCATTCCCTTCCGCTGTAATCTGATTTGCCGCAAAATCATGAATCCATTTTATAACAGTCTCCCGTCTGGGCGCGTCCTCTCGCCTGGGCGTTTCACCCTGCATGGCATAGCTGTTTCGGACAATCTCAAAAATATTTTTATAAAAGTCCTTTCCTTCCAGGTTTTTCATAATTTTCTGCAGCGAGCCCTGATGTACCAGATCTCCCGAAAACGGAAGCTGTGTCACAATGTCATCCGTTATGGAAATGTCTTCATCCATAACATATTGATCATAAACCGCAACCAACTCACTGATCATATCTGTAGTGTTTACGCCCTCCTGCCCCATCGTCAGAAGAATTTCCGGAATTGTCGAATTTTCTTTCAGGGGCAGCCCCTTGCTTAACTGGTGGAGTAATATCTCCGTTCCCTTCACAGACTGATAAGACGTGGATGTCACCAGATATTTTTTAACCCGCGGATCAAAGAGCAGAGGCGCAGAAAATTCACTTAAGCCAGCCCGCAAATCAACCAACACCAGCGCCGCATTCACCCGTTCACCCAGTCTGGATAGCACCTCCGCCAGAATGTATTTTTTTTGGTAGCTCAGCGCAAGGCTTTCCGGACTCGCATACATGTCCAGCAGTTGCTCTATATATCGATATGTCGGCAAGACAATATGCTCAACCCTGCTTTTTTCTGTCTCAACCCTGACTGTCAATTCTGATACTTTGTCCTCTACCAGCGCAACAACCTCATCGACGCTGTCTTTTTCCTGCGCAATCTCCAGCAAATCCAGAAAGCTACACGCCGCTTCCTCCTGTCCACATGTGAGCCATGTGATCCCGGGCGCTTCTATATCCGCGTCTACAATTAAAAGCTTTTGCGGATTTTTTAACTCCTTCAGCGAAGACCACGCCTTGACAAATGCCAATAACGACAAAGTGCGTCCCACACCGCCTTTATAGGAATGAAATGCAAGTACAGGGGCTCCGGGCAGTTTCCTATTGATCAGCTTTCCATAATACGCAGATTGCTGATATAATACATTTTTAAAAAGTGGAATTGCCGGTTCCTCCTCCCTCCCGGTCTCCCCAATTTCAAACACTACCTTTAAATATTCATCCGGCAAATCCATGCAGATTTTCCGTTGAACGCCATCATACTTTTTTCCAAATATCTCATCCAGAATGGCCTCCGCAGAGCTTTCTGTTTTCTCCTCATTCAAATAAATGATGATCTCGTTCGTATATGTTTCAATATCATAAATGATTTCGCCCCATTTTTTCTTGTTTAACAGTAATTTTCTCTCTACATCCTTCCATGTATATAAAAACACACCCTCACATCCCTTCTCTGATCCAATTCGCTACATTCTGTAACGTCTCCTCCAGCCTTTCTCCCTTCTCCTGCTCTTTTTCCTGCAATCGAATGCTATATCGATAAAGCTGATGCAACACTTCCGAATCCACAATATCTTTATGTACTGTTTCCAATTGCGGAAATTTAAAATTCCCCTGCTGCCCCAGTTCTCTTAACAGTTTTTCCAGATTATGGGATTTTAAAATACCTTTTTTCTTTTCATCTGTCCCATTCAATATCCGCCTGGGATTTTCCTCATGCCATTTGTCAAGCACCATATATTTCAATCCGCATTCCACACAATAGGTCAATAGCAGTCTCCTGCTGTTGACATCCGAATTTTCCTGTTTCAGCCGCCTATATACCTCATAATGCTTCCTGTATCCTCTTCCATAATCCCGCTTGTCCGCGATTATCATAGCTTTTATTCCTCCTGAAAAGTAGCGTATATAAGCTCACTCCGTTCGCCCGTCTGAACCTTCTCAACTGCTTCGCATTTGAGAAGTAGCGCATATAAGCTCACTCCGTTCGCTTATATGCTTCATTATATTATTTCAAAAAAAGAACGTCAATCATTATGGGCGCATGTTTCAAAGTCACCACCCTTTGAAAAGTGATTGCGAAGTGTAATCATAAAAAAAATAAAAAAAGTACTTGCCAAACGTCCAAATATATGCTAATATAATTTTTGTTGGCGGGATGAAGTTCCGTTTCACAGAAATGCATCACATGTGCGACAGTAGTACAGTTGGTAGTACGCCACCTTGCCAAGGTGGAGGTCGCGGGTTCGAGCCCCGTCTGTCGCTCTGAAAAGCCCTGATTTTCAGGGCTTTTCTTATGCTCTCAGCGTTACTGACACGATGCCGCCAGATGCTACGTGTCAACAACCCTGTCTCCTTTCTTTTATCCTCTCTACCGATACTTTTCATGGGGAGGAAGAAAGATCAGGAGGGGCAGGACTGCCGACACGCTATATCCGGCATCGCCGCAAACAGTAACTTTTCAGGATCGAAGCTTCCGTCATTCCCCCTGCACTTCCACCGGCATGCCGCCGCGTGCGGATTCGTAAACCGCCAGCATCAGCTGTACAGTATCCATCACGCCGTCCAGATCCTCCGTGAAGCGTTCTCCTTCCCGGATCGCCCGGTAAAATGCCGCAATACACGCCGCATGACTGCTGCCCCAGCAGCTTTTCCCCATAGGCCTTTGGGCATCCACAGAGGGCTTTTCCACCCGCCCGTCGCGGTAAAAAACAGTCACCTGTGGATCCTCCATCCGAATCGTCATATTTTCACAGACGATCTCGATGAGCGGCGCGGCATCCGTGCAATATGCCGTTGTGGCATAAAAGCAGGCGCTGCTGTCCGCAAAGCGCACCATCGCCTCCATCGTATCCTCTACCTCGATGATGCCCTGCAGATGATGATTTTTCATGCCCGCGTCAGTCCAAAGCGGTTTCCCGAGCAGATAAACGAGCAGATCCAGCGTATGGACGGACTGGTTGATCAAAGCGCCTCCCCCTTCCGTTGCAAGGCTGCCCCGCCAGCCGCTTTCCGTGTAATATTTTTCATCCCTGCTCCAGGTCACAAGTCCCCGCGCGCCGCGTATTTTCCCCGCCTCCGTCTCCAAAAGGCGGCGTGTCAGCTGCACGCAGGGATTGTAACGATTCTGAAAGCAAAAACCAACTCTTTTTTCAGAATGCCGTATCGCATCTTTCAATTCGGACAATTGTTCTTGGGAAATGGCAGGGGGCTTTTCCATAAAAACATGCGCACCGCTGGTTAATCCACAAACCGCCATGGGTACATGGAGATAGTGCGGCGTACAAATATGCAGCACATCCGGTCTTTCCCGCTCTAAAAGCTCCTCCAGCGAAGCATAGGCATTCCCATTGTACTGCGCCGCAAAGCCTTCAGCACGTTCTTTTTTGATATCCGCAAAGCCGCACAGCGTACAGCCCTCCATTCCGGCAAGACTGGCGGCATGCACCGCCGCAATATTTCCACATCCGACAATCGCTGCTTTCATCCCTTTTCCCCCTGTTGCGCATTTCTACACTCTCACAAAATGCAGAAGCCTGCTGCCATAATCGCCAAAAATCATGTTCTGCAAAAATCCTGCCTGCATGAGCATTTCACCCGAATATATTTCGCCGGTTTCCTCCAGCCGGTAATCCGCCTTTGGTTCAAGACCTTCCAGACGAAGCCGCCGGGATTTGCGCCTGGGTTCGAAGCGCACCTGCACATAGGTCACAAGCGCCTCCGATTTATCCGTGCTCACCACCTGCCAGCAGTCGTACATATTGTTTTCCCGGTAGGAGGCAATGCGATAATAGTCGCCCTCCCGCACCAGCTCATTATATTTGTGATATTCCTGATTGAAAATCACCGCTTTCGCCTTTTCCTCTTCGGAAAGCTTCGTGATATCCAGCTCATAGCCGAAGGTTCCGGCAAGCGCCACATGGGCCCTCGTTTCCATCGGCGTCACGCGCCCGACAGAGTGGTTGGGGCAGACACAGATATGCGCGCCCATGGTGCTCAGCGGATAAATGAGCGCTGTCCCCTCCTGAATGAAAAGACGCTCGACCGGGTCCATATCATCCGATGTCCAGATCTGCGGGCTGTAATATAGCATGCCCGCATCGAAGCGCGCGCCGCCGCCGGAGCAGTTTTCCAGCAAAAGATCGGGGAACTCTGCGAGCAGGCGTTCCTGCAGCTGATATACGCCCAGCACATAGCGGTGGGAAAATTCTCCCATGCGCTCACGCCCCAGCGTAAAGCTTCCCAGATCCGCCAGCGCACGGTTCATATCCCATTTCACATATTCGATATTCGCGCTGCGCAGCACCTTCGCAACAGCCTCATAAACATAGTCCACGATTTCCTGCCGGGTCAGATCCAGCACACACTGGTTCCGTGCCGTCCCCGGCTTCCTGCCCGGCGCCTGAATCGCCCAGTCGGGATGCGCCCTGTACAGGTCAGAGTCGGGCGAAATCATTTCCGGCTCAAACCAGATGCCGAATTTCAGCCCTTCTGCATTGACGCGGTCCACCAGGGATTTTAAGCCGCCCTTCAGCTTATTTTCATTGACCTGCCAGTCGCCCAGCGCACAGCTGTCGTCATTGCGCGCTCCGAACCATCCATCGTCCATGACGAGCATCTCGATGCCCAGCTTTTTCGCTTCCTTCGCGATCGCCACCAGCTTATCGTCATCAAAATTGAAATAAGTCGCTTCCCAGTTGTTGATCAGGATCGGGCGTTTGGAATGCAGGTATTTGCTCCGGATCAGATGATTTTTATAAAGTCCGTGGAAAGTGCGCGTCATTTTCCCGAGCCCTCCATCGGAGTATACCAGCACCGCCTCGGGCGTCTCAAAACGCTCTCCGGGCTCCAGCAGCCATTCAAAGCCGTCGGGATGCAGCCCCAGGCTCATCCGGACGCTTTCCTGATAATCCAGCTCCGTTTCCGCCAGAAAATTTCCGGAATATACCAGATTCATGGCATAGACCTCGCCCTCCCTCTGGCTCGTCCCGGCGGTGGTCAACGCCATAAAGGGCTGCACCTCATGACTGGTCTCGCCCCGCAGGGAAGAAACGATATGCTTCCCCTCCGTCACCTTTCTGATTGTCATATGACGCTCCCGCGCCCAACAGCCATGCAGCGTGATCAGATCAAAATTTTCATTGTCCATATCCAGGCAGGCGCTCAGCACCTTCTCCAGATACAGCTTTTTCTCCCCTTCATTGATCGCTGCAACGCTGCGAATGATGGCATCGGAATCCTCAAATATGCTGTAACGCAGCTCGACCCTCAGCCCGAGCAGCGCATCCTTTAAGGTGATCACCAGCGTCTGCGCGCCCTGTCCTTCTCCTTTTCCCGCAAAGGTGGCAGGCATGCCTGCAAGCGCCGGCTTTCCTTCCAAAAGCCTGTAACCATCATACAAAAGCTCACAGACCCGGTAACCGCCCTCGTCCCGTACCCGCAGACAGGTATCCCGGAAATCTCCGGTTCCCCATACGGAATACTCAAAGGGAAAGCCGTCCATAAAGGAAACCTTGTTCTTAAGGTGCTTCTCTTCCACCTCTTCCGCTTTTCCCAGCCGCAGCAAATGAAAGCCCTTCGCATCCTCCATCCGCTTTCCGTAATACATGTGTCCCAGATATTTTCCAGCCGCAACGCCCATCAAATAGGTCGTATGTTTCGTATTGATCTGAAAAATCTGCTCCTGCTCCAATACCCGAATTGCCATACCATACCCTCCTGCATTTTATCCGCCGTTTCCCGGCAGCCAATCTCATCATTCCTTTCTCCATTTTATACGTTATACCCCAAAAAGCAATATCAAAATGTTAAAATGTGCATAAAAAAATAACGGAATTGTCCCCGGCATGAGGATTCCGGTTCTGTCCGGCTCCCCATGCCAGGGACTGCTTTCCGTTATCTCAATGTTTCCTGCACAGCCGTTATGCGCGCTGCGTTTTGCCACAGGTGATTTTGAAGGATACCGGCTTTTGTCCGGTCAACGCTGCGCTCCGGGCGTCGGGCTGCTGCATGCCGACATAGACCTCGTAGTCTCCGACCTCCAGCAGGAAATCCGCATCCTCATTATAGAGCGCAAAGGCCTTATCCTCCAGCGTGATGGCTACGGATGTTTCCTCGCCGGGCTTAAGATAGATCTTTTTCAGCCCCTTAAGCTGTGCGTTTGGCGTATCAGGGCGCAGGGCTTTCACATAAACCTGTACCGCCTGCCCGCCTGCCGCCAGGCCCGTATTTTTGATGGCTGTGCGCACGGTCACTTTACCGCCCGCTTCGATCTCCTGCCTGTCCACCGTAGTTTCTCCCTGTTCAAAGGTGGTATAGGAAAGACCAAAGCCGAAGGGATAGAGGGCTTCCTGTTCCATATAGCGGTAGGTTCTGCCCTTCATCGCGTAGTCGGTGAATTCCGGCAGCTCCTCAGTGGTGCGGTGGAAGGTCACGGGAAGCTTGCCCTCCGGGCTGTATGCGCCGAAAATCAGCTCCGCCACCGCGCGCCCGCCCTGCGCGCCGGGATACCATGCCTGAATGATGGCAGGAATGTTTGAATCCTCCCAGTTTAAGGACATCGCGGAGCCCGTCATGGAAACCAGAATCACCGGTTTACCGCTTTCGCATGCCGTGCGCAGCACTTCGGGCTGCAGTCCCGGGAAGTTCAGATCGAGCTTGTCACCGCTTGCGAATTCGTTGCCCGCATCTCCCTGCTCGCCCTCAATGCTGCTGTCCAGTCCCATCACCAGCACGAGCACGTCGCTGACGCTGCACACCGCTTTCACTTCGGAAATCCTGTCGTTTTCCTGCGCAAGATTGCTGGTCCTGTCCTTATACAAATGACAGCCCTCGGCATAGTAAACGCGCACATCTTCTCCCACATAGTCCTCGATGCCCTCCAGCACCGTCACATAGCGGGAAGCCGTACCCTCATAATTGCCCACCAGCGCTTTTCTGGAATCCGCGTTGGGACCGATCACGCCGATCGTTTTGATTTTCGCCTTATCCAGCGGAAGCATATGGTTTTCGTTTTTCAAAAGCACAAGGCTCTTTCTGGCAATTTCCAGATTCAGCGCTCTGTTTTCCTTCGTATCCACCTGATCATAGGTGATGCTGTCAAAGGATACCTTCCCCTCTTCCTCAAACATGCCCAGCTTAAGCCGTGTTTCCATCAGATTCGTCACCGCCTCATCCAGACGGGCCTCATCCACATAGCCGCCGCGCACCGCGTCCCGCAGATTGGCAAACATACAGCCACAGTTGACATCACAGCCGTTATTCATCGCCATCGTTGCCGATTCCAGGGGAGTCTTTGTGATTTTATGGAACTCATGAAAATCCGTCACCGCCCAGCAGTCGCTGACCACATGTCCCTCAAAGCCCCATTCTTCCCGCAAAATATCCAAAAGCAGCGTCTTGCTGCCGCAGCAGGGTTCCCCGTTTGTCCGGTTGTATGCGCCCATGACCGCTTCCACCTTTGCCTCCTGCACGCACGCCTTGAAAGCGGGCAGATAGGTTTCATACATGTCCTGCTTCGACACCACCGCGTTAAAGGAATGGCGGATCCCCTCCGGTCCGGAATGCACCGCAAAATGCTTGGCGCACGCCGCCGCCTTCATATAATCCGGATCATCGCCCTGCAATCCTTTTACAAAGCGCACGCCCAGGCGGGAGGTCAGATAAGGGTCTTCCCCAAAGGTCTCCTGGCCGCGTCCCCAGCGGGGATCCCGGAAAATATTCACATTGGGCGACCAGAAGGTCAGTCCCTTATAAATATCTCTGTCCTCTGCCGCGCGCTGTGCGTTATATTTCGCCCGGGCTTCCGTGGAAATCACCTCTCCCATTTTGCCCACAAGCTCCTCGTCAAAGGTCGCCGCCACGCCGATCGCCTGGGGAAACACCGTTGCGGTGCCCGCCCGGGCCACGCCGTGCAGCGCTTCATTCCACCAGTTGTATGCCGGAATGCCAAGGCGCTCGATGGCCGGCGCATTGTACAGGGTCTGTCCCACCTTTTCCTCCAGCGTCATCTGCGCCACCAGCGCAGCCGCTCTTTCTCTGTATTTTCCCATAAAGCCGTTCCTTTCCTTACACATATCAATATTCTTTTTTATTTATGCGAAGCGTAAAAATGCACGGCAATAGCCCGCTTCTCCATGCGGCAAGGATGTGCAATATCCTGCCGCGGTCATTCCGTTTTTGGCGAATGCCGCTACGCGCACGCCGTCATCACGCCCGGCTTCGCCTCGATCATGCGCCCATCCTTCACAAACCACACCGTGAGCACAGAAGGGTTGTATACCCGACTGCCATCCACCGTAAATTCCAGCCGTTTAAAGGCCTGCACATAATCATATATCTGAATGTTGGTGGCATACCAGATATCGCTGCGGTTTCCGGTTTCCTGCGCAAATGCCTCAATCACCTGCCAGTTATCGTCCGCCTCAAATTCATAGCTGTGCCCCCAGAGGTAAAACAGCCAGGAATCCCGTTCCGGTTTCTCCTCCACAAACCGCTGTGTCAGTTCCCGAAGCGCCGGATCGTTATGATGACAGGTCGCCTCCAGACGAAGCCAGTCCGCAGGAATTTTGAAGCCATGGCTCGCGATCGTAGTACGGGCATAAACCAGACCGGCACGTCTTACGCCCTCCACCACCCGATCATCAAAGGTGCCGAAGGGATACGCCATGCCGCGCACGATTGTGCCAAACTGCCTTTCCAGATTTTCCCGGTCAGCAATCAGCTCACGCATCATCATAGGCTCTGGCAGCTGTTCCAGCCATGGATGGGTCAGTCCGTGCACGGCAATCTCCTGTCCGCTGTTTACAAACAGCTCCGTCACCTTCGACTCCGGCATGCGGCGGTGAATCTGTCCCGCCGGATAGACCGTCCCTTCCTCCGCATAGCATCCTGTGTTCAGGTTAAACGTTCCCTTCAGGCCATGCGCATTCATGATGGACAGCAGCTGTGCGTCCTGTTCCACGCCATCATCGTAGCTGAGCGTCAACGCCTTTCCCTTCCCCTGCGGAAACCGCATAAATAAATCTGACATTCTCTTTCCCCCTACACGAAAATTCCGATCGGCAATTTTCCGTCCGGTTTCCTGTCGTATGAAGAAGCGCCTATGGGCAGGAATGCTCTCTGCCCGCAGGCGCTTATGTTTCTATGAGCCAAAACAATCGCTTTTTAAGCGAACGGATTCTCCGTCGGATACATCATGCCCTTCGGCTGGTTAAAGTTAATATCCTCTACCGGTACGCCGATGTATTTGAACACCTCATACAGCGCCTTACCGTAATGTCCGAACGCCACCGCGCCGTGGTGCGGATAATTCTTCTCGATGAGCACGTGGCGGTAGAAACGTCCCATTTCCGGAATCGCGAATACGCCGATGCCGCCGAAGGATTTGGTCGCCACAGGAAGCACCTCGCCATGCGCGATATAAGCGCGCAGCTTATTGTCCGCGGTGGACTGCAGGCGGTAGAATGTGATATCGCCGGGAACAATATCGCCCTCCAGCGTGCCGTTAGTCACCTCTACCGGCAGGGATCTTGCCATGATCATCTGATTTTTCATGCTGCAGAACGCCAGCTTTTTGGAGCAGGTATTGCCGCAGTGGAAGCCCATGAAGGTATCCTTATGGGTATAATCAAATTTGCCTTTGATGGATTCCTCATACATGTCATCGGGCACGCTGTTGTTGATATCCAGAAGCGTCACGATGTCATCGCTCACAGCGGTTCCGATGAACTCGCTTAAGCAGCCGTAAATATCCACCTCGCAGGATACCGGAATGCCCATGCCCGTCAGACGGCTGTTCACATAACAGGGTACAAAGCCAAACTGAGTCTGGAATGCGGGCCAGCATTTCCCGGCGATCGCCACATACTCACGGTATCCCTTATGCGCTTCCGCCCAGTCCAGCAGCGTCAGCTCATACTGCGCCAGCTTGTTTAAAATTTCGGGCTTCTGGTTGCCGGAGCCCAGCTCCGCTTCCATTTCCGCCACCTTGGCAGGAATCCGCTCGTCCCCCTCATGCTTATTGAAGGCTTCAAACAGGTCCAGCTCAGAATTTTCTTCAATTTCCACACCCAGATTGTAAAGCTGCTTGATCGGCGCATTGCATGCCAGGAAGTTTAACGGTCTGGGACCGAAGCTGATGATCTTTAAGCTCTTTAAGCCCACGATCGCCCGGGCGATGGGCACAAATTCTTTGATCATATCCGCGCACTCGGCGGCAGTACCCACCGGATATTCGGGGATATACGCCCTGACATTGCGCAGCTTTAAGTTATAGCTGGCATTTAACATGCCGCAGTATGCGTCGCCGCGTCCGCCCACCAGATCGTTCTGGGACTCCTCCGCCGCCGCAACGAACATGGAAGGACCGTCGAAATGCTTCGCCAGCAGGGTTTCGGAAATTTCCGGACCAAAGTTTCCAAGATAAACGCACAGCGCGTTACAGCCCGCCTTTTTGATGTCCTCCAGCGCCTGCACCATATGAATTTCGCTCTCCACGATGCAGACGGGACACTCATAAATATCCTCTGCGCCATATTTGGCCTGATAAGCCTCCACCAGCGCTTTTCTTCTGTTCACGGACAGAGATTCCGGGAAGCAGTCACGGCTGACCGCGACGATTCCGATTTTCACCTTCGGTAAATTGTTCATGATGAGATTCCTCCTGTTTGATGATAAAAATGTGAACGGATGCCCGCCATTATGGGCAGGCACGCCTGTTTCTCTTTCTTCGCAGCAGTTCAGACAGGTCTGAACCGTTACCCTTCTTCAGTCTCTCTTTAAAGGCTCATGTTTTCCCCGATCAGTCCCATGGGGCTGCCTGCCGGGAGTCCACCCTCCGGATGTCCCAAAAGCCATTTGTTTTTCGCGGTCATATGCCCGTCCTCACCACCCTTATGGGCTTCATCCAGCGCGAGATTCGTGTCTTTGGGCAGCACGATCACACAACGAAAGCCCTTATCCTCAATGTGGCAGGGAGCATAGTGCAGGGTGGTCGCATACAGCTCCACCGCCGTGCCCGCAGGAATGCGGAACGCCTCCGCTTTCGCGGTGTCATAAGTAAAATCTTCCGTGATATCCTGCTGCCATCCCAGCATCACCACCAGATCGTTCACCGCGATATCCACCTCAGAGCTCCTGTGATATTCCAGCGCGTTCATTTTCCGGTTATGCCCGTTGCAATAGCCCACCTGAATCGGCAGCTCGCCAAAGGACTTTACGCGAAGCTGCTCAAAGGCGGGCGTCGCCTCCAGGATGTCCACGGAGGGCTCATACACCACATCCTCGGGCACCGGCGTTTCCTCCATTTTCTTAAGCAGCTCTGCAACGTCGATCCCTTCCACAACCTTGCCGTATTTCCGGAATGCTTCATCCGTAATTTCCAGAATTTTCATGATACTATCCTCCTATTTTATCTGGGGAAACAATGACTTCACTGTCGGGTAAATCCGCTGAAACTGCTGATAGCGCGCCTCATATTTCGCCGCAAGCTCAGCATCCGGCTCCACTGTGTCCACCACCTTCACAAGCTTCTGCGCAGCTTCCTCCACGGACGCATACTCGCCGCAGGCCACCGCCGCCAGCATCGCGCCGCCCAGTCCCGGACCTTCCTCGCTTTCGATTACGTCCACCTTGATGTTCATCACGTTCGCGATGATCTTCTTCCACAGAGGGCTTTTCGCGCCGCCGCCGCAGATCTTCGTCCGCTCGATATGGATTCCCAGGGATTTTGCCACCTCAAAGGAATCCCGCAGGGCAAAGGCAACGCCCTCCAGCACCGCCTGGGTCATATCCGCCCGGGTCGTATCCATGGTCATGCCGATGAAGGTTCCTCTGGCATCCGGATCGTTGTGGGGGGATCGCTCACCCATCAGGTATGGCAGAAAATAAACGTGGTTTTCTCCCAGCTTCGCAATGTCCGCCTGTTCCTTCCCGTAGTCCTTCGTGCCGACGATATCGTCCATCCACCATTTATTGCAGGAAGCCGCTGAAAGCATACAGCCCATCAGATGATAGTGTCCGTCCGCATGGGCGAAAGCGTGCAGCGCATTGTTCTTATCCACGCCGAACTTTTCGGAAGAAATGAAAATCGTGCCGCTGGTTCCCAGGGAAATGTTGCACATGCCCTCTCCCACGGTTCCGGTTCCCACCGCTGCAGCCGCGTTGTCCCCGGCGCCCGCCGCCACCTTCACGTGATCGGAAAGTCCCAGCTTTCTGGCAAGCTCAGGCAGCACCGTGCCTACCGCCTCATAGCTTTCGTAAATCCGGGCAAGCTGCTCCTTTTTCACACTGCAGATTCTGCACATTTCCTCCGACCAGCAGCGGTTCTTCACGTCAAACAAAAGCATGCCGGAGGCGTCGGAAACATCCGTACAGTGCACCCCGGTCAGCTTATACGCCAGATAATCCTTGGGCAGCATGATCTTTTCGATTCTTGAAAAGTTCTCCGGCTCATGGTTCTTCACCCATAACAGCTTGGAAGCGGTAAAGCCGGTGAAGGAAATGTTCGCCGTGTAAGCGGACAGCTTTTCCTTGCCGATCACATTGTTTAAGTAGTCGTTCTCTTCCGCAGTTCTGCCGTCATTCCACAAAATCGCCGGACGGATCACCTGATCCTGGCTGTCTAAAATGACCAGCCCATGCATCTGTCCGCCGAAGCTGATGCCTGCCACCTGTGTCCCGTCAAAGCCTGTCAAAAGCTCCCGGATGCCCGCTATCGTCTGCTCATACCAGTCTCCGGGATTTTGCTCGGACCAGCCGGGATGGGGAAAATAAAGCGGATACTCTCTGGATACCACATTCGCAATCCTGCCGCTGCCCTCCATCAGCAAAAGCTTCACGGCCGACGTGCCCAGGTCAACACCGATGTAATACATGATTTTCCTCCTTATTGTAATGGTTCCGGCAAGACTGCCGTCCCCTGAACGGATGGGCTGATATCCGGAACTATACCATCATGCCATGGAATGTGCGCCGTTTCCGTGCACGGGCACGGAAACAGGAACAATCCACTGACTTTTATGATTTCTTTTATCATCATATGCTCTTTTTGGACAAAAATCAATAGGGACTTTATTTTTCGGGATTTTTACCAAATTTCCTTTCCGTTTTTGGGGCTTTTGGGGGCTTTGATTGTGCAGGATCACGTTTTTGCGTGCACGGGCACGTTTTGTGGGATTGGTATTCTTGACTTCATTCCGGCACGGCTATATAATGAGTATGGCTTATGTCGCATTTTTTATATGTAAAAACACTCCCTTTCACAATTGAGTTCCTGTTATAAGCGAGTTATAAGCGTATTTATATATTATGAAAGAGGAAGATTGAAATGAAATATCCTGAAATGATTATATTTGATTACGGACATACTCTTCTATATGAACCCGGTTGGGATTCCGTCAGAGGAAATGCGGAACTGCTGAAATATGCTACAAAGAACCCTCACAACTACACGCTTGAGGATGTGAGAAAAGGTGCGGAGTTGATTTTTGGGAAGCATATCGAAAGCATTCGTAAAATCGGCTATGATATATGCGGTCAGGTCGGTGATAAAGTATTATATGAGTACCTTGGAATTGAGTTTTCGCTTACGCCGCTTGAGATGGAAACCGTTTTTTGGAACGGCGCTTCTATGGGTGCAATTATGCCGGGCGCTGATAAAATGCTTGATTACATAAATAAAAACGGCATACGGAGCGCTGTTATCAGCAATCTGCTGTGGTCGGGGGCTGCTTTGATCGAACGGCTCAATCGATTATTGCCGGAGAATCAATTCGAGTTCGTTATGACTTCAAGCGATTACTTTATACGAAAGCCTGATCGCATTTTATTTGATATTGCTTTACAAAAAGCCGGCCTTAGCGCCGATGAAGTATGGTATTGTGGCGATAACCCGCAGGCAGATATTGAAGGAGCGTCGCAAGCCGGTATTTACCCCGTATGGTACGATAATGACACGGAAAGAGACTACAAAAACCGTTCCTCTGAACATGCGCCTGCGTGTGACCATTTGCATATCCACGAATGGAATGAAATGATAGATTTGTTAGAGAAAATAAGGGTATAAAAAGCACATTTACAGAGCAGTTGATATAGGAACACTTTTCGGAAAAGGGAGTAAAAATATTCCGGCTACGATTCAGATCCCCATGTCCTTCCGTCCGGAGGTGGGCGCCAGAAACGGATGCAGGAAGCGGCGGATGCAGGAGCAGGGAGGAAAACTCATGGCAACTATCAGGGAAATCGCAGAGCTGGCCGGCGTGTCGCGGGGAACCGTGGACCGGGTGCTCAATGACAGGGGGGCCGTCAGCGCCGCCACCGCCGCCCGCATACGGGATATTGCGAAGCAGCTGGACTATAAACCCAACCGGGCAGGCATCGCCCTGGCGGCACAGCGTAAAAATCTCCGGCTGGGTGTTTTGCTGTTTGATACGGGAAATCTCTTTTTTGACGACGTATGGAAAGGCGTTTCCGAAAAAGCGGAGGAGCTTCGCGGCTACAACTGCACCGTGCTCACCAAAAAGGTGGGGTTCTCCGCCCGGGCGCAGGCGGACGCCATCGCGGAGCTGGAGAGCTGCCGCATCGATGGGCTTGTTCTTTCTCCCTTTAACGATGCGTTGATCTCCGAACAGATCAACCGGCTTTGTAACAGCCATATCCCCGTCATCACCACCAACACCGATATTCATAATTCCAGACGGCTCGCTTTCGTGGGCAGCGATTTTTACCGCTGCGGACAGACCGCCGCCGGGCTGATGCGCCTGATGACACAAGGAGAAACCCGTGTGGGAATTGTCACGGGCTCCTCCCAGGTGCTCTGCCACACAGACCGCATTCAGGGCTTCTGCGACGCCATCGCAGACCGCTACCCGCGCATCCGCGTGACACAGACCATTGAAAACAGCGATGATGAATTTGAAAGCTACGATAAGACGCTGGAGCTGTTGCACAACCATCCTGATATCAATGCGCTTCACTTTACGGCGGGCGGCGTTTACGGCGGCTGCCGGGCGGTGCTTGCCGCCAACCGGAAGGATATCTGCATCATCGCCTATGACCAGACGCCCACCACCAGGGAGCTTGTAGCCCAGGACGTCATTTCCGCCACGATCTGCCAGCAGCCTGCCCTGCAGGGTTCCCTGCCGCTGCAGCTTTTGTTCGATTACCTGATGACCGGGCAAAAGCCCGAAAAAGAACGGTATTATACGGCGGTGGATATCCGGATCCGGGAAAATCTATAATGTAGCGTTCGCGGCGCCGCCACGAACAATGACCCCGCAAGAAAAATATAGAATTATGCGGACATATATGATATGATAAACTCGTTACCGTCCCTATACTGGCAGCAGGAAGGGGGTGTTCGCATGGACGTAGTTTGCTCCTTTTTAGTCGCTGTCGCGGCTGGCGTAGTATGTCATTACGTCATCAAGTGATCAGGTATCTGTAACAGTTCAGGCAGGTCCGCGCGTTCACCGCGCAGACCGTGAGAAATCGTGCCGGCAGCAAGCATCCGCCCCATCGCGCAGCGATTTTCATGGGCGGATGCTGTAACAGTTCAGACCTGTCTGAACTGTTACAGACGGCGATGAAGAATGATCGGTAACTAACCCAAACGGTTGACTTCTCCGTAAAAAAGAAGAAGAACCTCCAATTGTACTAGCCTACAATTGGAGGTTCATTCTTTTTGTTCGCATGAAACTTTGCTCCTGTTTCTGCTGCCATTATAGCATATGCAAAATTCAATTACAACATACATTTATCTAAAATTTTATAAAGCTAACCGATATTGTTACACGGGGTGGAGAGAACCGCCGGGAAAGGTGCCCACCCGACGGAAAATGGGAAAATGATGAACAGCCGCGTCTCTTACACGACAAAGCTGTCCCCATCCGCCGGATATGCCATGGGAAAGGGCAGCCCTGCCTCCGCCTTTTTCAAAACCTCATATTTTTCCACCGGCCACACATGCACGGGCATCACCCGCTCCGCCTTACAGTGACGGAGGCGATTCACCAGCCCTTCCGCCGGAAAATGAGCGCACTCCACGATGAACGCGTTCACAGGCTCTTCATCCAGAAATGTGGGATAATCTATTTTTTCTCCATCCAGATCGCCGGAAATATAGACCTTTTTGCCCCCGGTCTCCAGAAGGTAACCGTAAGCGGGACGATTTTTCGCCCGCAAATGCCCGGTGGGAAACGCCGTCACCTTCATTTCTCCATCCTCATAGACCTGCCCCTCTGCCATCGGCCGCAGGCGTATCCTGTCGTTCGGGAAAAGGGACGGGTCCCCCAGCGTCATTTTCAGATAAGCGGTCATGATATCGATCCCTTCCCGCTCCGGTAAAAAAACGTCAAACCGCATATCTGTATAGTACCAGCAGGCGATGCTGACCAGCCCGGACAGATAATCCACATGATCGTTGTGCATGTGCGTGATAAATACGGCTCTGATTTTGTTGATATCCACCTTTCGCCGGATCAGACAGTCAAACACCGGCGCGCCCGCGTCAATGATGTAACCGCCGCTTTTTGTTTCCGCAAGAATGCTCTGACAATACCGGTCCGGCGCCGGGACGCCATGGCTGGTTCCAAAAAATGTAAGCCTCATCTGTGATTTCCTCCCACTTTTATCCGATTGTTACCGCTGTTTTTGACCGTCATCGCCTGCGCTTTACATGTTGCGTCCGCATCGCGATATATCCTATTATACGGGTTCATATTGGTTCCCGCAAGATATAGGAAGCGACAAAAAGATTGTCGTTTCCTGATAACAATTGCCAACAACTCCCGAATACTATATACTAATGTTATTGTGATCGATACAAAAGAAGGGGAGGTATCAAAGTGAGTAAAAATGTCAAGACGTCCTCAAAGGCGGCAGAGCAGATTAAAGAGTGGCAGATGAGGGTTGTTCTCCTGCTGTACGGCGCCATGATTCTGAAGGCGGGAAGCGTATTCTTTCCGGCGCTGGATTTTCCCAGCGGCGTGCTGCTGTTCGTGTTTTTCCTGCTGGAAATGTTTTTGCTGCCGCCGTTTGGAATGGCTGTCATGAGCATTCTGGCCAGCGTGCTGTTCTTTTTTTTGCCGAACGCGGTACAGCTGCTTTTGGGGCTGGCGATCGGTTCTGTTTTCGTCCTGTTTCTGGGAATGGCGATATCCGCGGCGTTGAGCGGAATTGTCCTCACCTTTTGTAACGGCGTGCTCATATCCCTCGAGGTGGTCAGCACCACAGCGCCGCTCGCCATCGGCATGGGCGTGTCCGGGGCGGTGGTGGGACTGGGCGCTGCCGCGGGAGCCGGCGTCAATGCGGCGGTATACCAGGCGGGAAAAAGCGCCGGAGCCAGACGCCGGGCGGTGCGGACGATGCTGGGCAGCTTTCTGGTTTTTCTTGTGATCGGCTGGCCGTCGCTGTCCTATGCCCAGGCCATCAGCGGCGCGCTCGCCTGCAAGCCCGCCGTGATTCTCAACCAGGCGCACTTAAACTATTTAAACTACAGCGCCAGCAAGGACTATAAAGAGCTTTTTATGGATGAAAAAAAATGGGTCTTTGGCAACGGATTCTATGCCGACTACATCAACAACGGGCGCAACAACATCAGTCAGGGCGGCAAAACAATGGCTGCCGGAGATGACAAATATTTAGCCGTTCTGATCGACGGCCTGCTCTATGTCCAGTCAAAGGACCTGGATCATCTGTATTACGGAAACGGTTACCTCCCGAAAAAGACGGACGCGATGGTTCTGGCGAAAGACAAGACCTTCATTTTCGGACATGACCGGGTGTTCTGCGCGGGTGAAAAGGGCAGCTATACCTGGAAAGAAACGAAGTGGACAAGCGAATTTGAATCTCTCTCCTTCGATGCGCAATGCGACCGCCTCTATGATATCCTGGAGCGCCAAAACACGACGGAGAGCCTGCGCTTTTCCTACGAGGAGGTAGGCGTTGTGGCATATGCCCAGCGCACCGGTCTGCTTCTCAATTATGACAACGCGACCCACCTCGCCTTTTTTGCCCAGCAGGACAGGAAAGGGAATGTGACCGTCTACCAGCAGAGCAGCTCGTATCAGCGGGAGGAGCAGGTGACCTTTACCCCCGTCTGCTCCGGCGACAGCCTGCCCTATGTGATGGTGGATACCACAGGAATTTTATATTTGAAGGAAAATCAGGTGAAATTCCTAAGCCGTAAGGATTACTGGGCGGAAAACAACCATTTTACCAATCCTGAGCACAACGGAGAAACACACAATCTCGTGTCCCTGAATTATATGGACCTGGGTGAGGAGGGGATATATACCGTCTATCTGGACAAGGAGGACAAAATCTGTATCGATTTGAGCCAGATCGGGCGCGTTGAGGTCACGCAGTATGATTTCGACAGCCGTTTCAGTCAGGTCATGGCATCGGCAGGGGATTACATATATTCCATCCAGTACGAGGACAGCCTCCTGTCCAGCCTGACCTACCTAAAGGACATGCACGGCCTGCATGAACCGTCGGAAACATCCGGCTGGGACTTTTCAGATATCTGGATGGAGGACTGGACCTACCAGCGTGTGAAGCTGCAAAAGAGCCTCTTTGTCCCGGAAGACTTCCAGGAGCCGGAGGCGGCAGAAGAATCGGAGGAGCCGGTTCCGGATCCGGAAAGCCTCTACCCTGCGCCCATCGTCTCCCCCCGCAGGTCCAAAACCGCTCCCTACGATCCGACCTATATCACCGCCTCGGTCTACGCCACCTATGCAGGACCGCAGGATTATTTCCATTTCCGGTATCCTGAGCGTCTGTATGACAATGTAAATTATACCTTTGAAAATGACGGCGCGGATATCGATATCGTGTTCACCTGCAACGGGGACGCCAGCTATCTGGAGGTATCCGCCCACCCGCTGCCCGAAGATGCAGAAGACATCGCCGCTTATGTGGCAGCCCTGCGTAAGCAGGAAGTGGGCGCGCTCTACAACGGGCTCGAGACCACCTATAAGGAGTACGAGGAAGGCTTTTACCGGTTCCGGCTGGAGGGCTGGACGGACTCCGGCAAAACAAAATGCTTCGTAAACTACCATGTGGACGGAGAAAATGTTTTGAAGATGGTCCTGCGATATCCCAACGGCACGGACGAGGAAGACAAATCGACCAAGGCATTCTTTGCGGCGAATATGAACTACTACTGCGGATTCGGAACATCCTCCAAAAAGCCGAACCCGAATAAGTACTGAGCCGCCTTCGGGGCAAGCGTCGAAAAGAGCCGGTTTACTCCGGCTCTTTTTCACTGTACCACTGCTCCTGTGCCTCGTACAGCCTTTTATATTCCCCCTCCCGGGCGATCAGCTCCCCGTGGGCGCCCAGCTGCACCGCCTCCCCGTCCTTCATGACCAGGATCCGGTCGGCGAGCCTGACGGAGCCCAACCGATGGGTCACGATGACCGCCGATTTATCCCGGGATATTTCCGCAAAACGGTTATAAATTCTCGTTTCCTCATACGGATCGATCGCCGCGGTCGGCTCATCCAGAATGATCAGATCATGGCTTCTGTAAAATCCCCGGGCGATGGCGAGACGCTGCCATTGTCCGCCGGATAAATCCACGCCGTCAAACTCCCGGGAAAGCATGGTTTCATAGCCTTTGGGAAAGGCACTGTCCTGGCTGTCCGTTCCCGCCAGGGCGCATATGGCGTCCAGCTGCGCTTCCTCACAGGCTTTCTCTGCATCGCTGATGGTGACGTTTTCCCGCATCGTCATCTGATAGCGCTGGTATTTCTGGAACACTGCCGAGGTATCTGCCGTCAGCGCTTTCATCGCCAGCGTTTTGGTATCCACACCGTTTTTCTTCACGCTGCCCTCCGTGGGAAGGTACAGACCGCAAAGAAGCCGGATCAGGGTGGATTTTCCGGAACCGTTCTCTCCGACGACCGCCAGCGTTTCTCCCTTATGCAGCGTCAGATTCAAATTTTTCACGGCATATTTCACCGCTCCTTTCTCCCCGCCAGCATCCTCCGGCTTTTCTCCCGCCGGATAGGCAAAGCTCACATTTTCCAGCACGATATCGCCCCAGCCGGGCGCTTCCGTCCTTTCTCCCGATCGTTCCTCCAGATCCAGAAAATTCAGATAATTGCGAATGGCGCCCGCTCCCCGTGCCATGCTCGAAATGTGTCCGCAGACCACTTCCTCCATGATGCTGTAAAGCATGCCGATGGAATTGAATACCGCCGCAAAAGCGCCCACCGTCACCTCCTGCTTCATCAGCGCATCATACAAAAGCCAGAGGATGCCGCAATAGCCCGCTACTGTAAAGACGCGCATCAAAAGCTCAAAGAGATTGGACTTCATCGTCGCCTTGAATTTCAGCTCCTGCAGGCAGGCAAGCGTTTCCTGATACAGCTTTTTAAAAAAGAAGAAACCCCCGAGAATCCTTGTTTCCTTGAAATACTCCCGGTCCACCATGCAGGATTCATAATATTCATATTCCCTGCGCACGGGAGCCGAATCATCCTCCAGATGGGAAAAGGCCTTCATCCGGACCAGCTGTGCCAACACGGTGGGGACGAATATGATCACAATCGACAGCGCCAGCACAGGCTTTAAGGAGAACAGATACCAGCCCATGAATGCGAAATAGGGAATATAAAAGGTCAGAATCGCCAGCATATCAAAAACAAACCAGAAGGCTTCATTTTTGCCCTGCTCCGCTTTATTGATGTCATCCAGCTTTCCGGTATCCTCAAAGATAACCGGATCCAGCCGGGCGATTTTTTTCTGAATTGCCTGTGACAGATGTGCGCCCGCCTTTCCCTCCACCACGCCGGGCAGGAAATTGGCAACCCCGTTAAGCACCTGACATGCCACATTGGCAGCTCCCAGCAGCGCCAGCGCCCCAAACGCCTGCAAAAGCCCTGCGCTGCCGCCCGCGGCCTCCACCGCCCTGTCAAAGAAACGCTGCTGCATCATCGTTTCCACACCGAAGGAAAAACCATGAAAAATGGAAAGCACGATGCTGCACGAAAACAAAAAGGGAGATGCCTTCATCATGATCGGCAGCAGCCTGCCAAACGCGCCGACAATATTTTTTTCTTTTTTCTTTTGTGTTCTCATTGATACCAGCTCCTCTGCGCTTCAAACATGGAAGCATAAATGCCGTTTTGGGAAAGCAGTCCGTCGTGCGTCCCTTTTTCCGCCACCCTTCCGTCATCCACCACGATAATCTCGTCCGCAAGCCGCGCCGCGCCCAGCCTGTGGGTGATGAAAATCGCGGATTTCCCGGCGCTGATTTTCCCGAACATCTCGTAAATGCCGCTTTCCGCCACCGGATCCAGCGCCGCCGTCGGCTCATCCAGAATCTGCACCGCAGCCGGGCTGTAAAGCGCCCGGGCAATCGCCAGACGCTGCCACTGCCCACCGGACAGATCCACGCCGTTCTCCCTGATTTTCCCCAGGGAAGTCTGCATCCCCTGCGGCAGATCGGCAATGACGCTGTCCAGCCCGATCGCCGCCGCTGCCTCCCTGATTTTTGCCGGATCCTTTTTATGTACGTTTCCCAGCGCGATATTGTCCTCCAGGGAAATCTGATATTTTGCGAAGTCCTGATAGACCACCGTAAAAAAGGCTTTCAGCCGGGCAGGGCTGTAAGTTTTCAGTTCCTTTCCATTGAGCAGGATTTCCCCCTCATAATTGTCATACAGCCCCGTCAAAAGCTTGGTCAGCGTCGTTTTGCCGGCGCCGTTTACGCCAACGAAGGCATAGTGTTTTCCCCGCTCCAGATACAGGTTAAAATCCTTTAAAATGTCCTTCTGCGTGCCCGGATACCGGAAGGATACATGCTTAAATTCCAGATTTTCAAAAATGATATCCTCACTGTCCGCAGGCTCCTCCAGCGCGCCCGGCGTTTCAGAAAGCGCGCAAAATGCCGTCAGATCCTTACAATATTCCACGTTTTTGGCGATCTCTTCCATGGTATGGGACAGCTCCCAGGACATCATCTGAATCAGATTCAGCGTGGAGGTGACGAGCCCCATGAACATACCTGCGGAAATGAGTCCGCTTTTTAACGGAAACAAAAGCACACTGACGATCAGCAAAGAAAGCAGCACCGTGATCAGACTGGAGGCCTTTAAGCGTATGAAATATCTGGCTTCCACCCGCACGGAGATTTTCCGCGCCGCCTCATATTTTTCCAGCCACTGCCCGTTCACCTTTTCCGTGTAGCCAAACAGCGTCCGCTCCTCCACATTGTCCCGTCCCTGCAGCACTCCCCGCAGATACTCCGCCCTGCGCCTGTGCTTTTCCGCTTCCTTATTCTGGTCATAGATCTGCTTTCCGCTCCGGATGGCAAGCCCAAAAAGCGGGACCGACATCGCCACGATGGCGAGCCCCGCCCACCAGACCTGCGCCATCAGAATGACGAGCAGGGAGCCGACGCGCAGCACGATGTTCGCCGCACCCAGTATATTGTTAAAACCGCCCAAAAGCTTCTCAACCGGTTCCTTACACACCCGGTTGATCAGCTCCCAGGTATCGTTGTCCTCCACGTGCTTATATTCCAGCCCCGCCCGCTTCTGCGCCATCTCAGTCCTGTATCTGTAAGTCAGCCGCATCTCCAGCTTCAGGTTTACATAACTCATGATCTGCCAGTTTAAATTGTTATAGGCAACAATCAAAATCAGGGAAAGCAACGGCAGGCCGATCGCTCCCTGATTTGCCTTTCCCGCAAAAATCCTCAGCGCCGTATCGATAAACGCGGCCGTTGCCAACACCTGCAGCGACGGCAGGATCGATACCACAACCTGATTGAGCACCTTAATACCCGCATATACCGGACAGACCGTGAATGGAATCCGCAGAAAATCCCAGAATCCGTATTTTTTTCCACTCCTTAAAAGCGTTTTCATGCTTCTCTCCCACCTGCAAAAATACAACATTTTAGGGTACACCTTATTCATCTTAGCATAATAACAGGTAACTTACAATCTGAATTCTGGAAAAATTGTGAAAATGTCAATATTAAATGCGACACTTTTTTAAATTTTTTTCACCCGATTTTCTTAAGCTCTTCCTCGAAGAGTTCCCCGGCAGAACGATAGCCATGTATGCGGCGGGGATAGTTGTTTATCCAGTTTTCCATTTCCTCTACCTCTGCGTCTGTCATGCTGTCAAAATTTGTCCCCTTTGGGACCTTTCGCCGTACCATTTTATTAGTAACCTCATTTGTGCCACGCTCCCAGCTGCTATACGGGTGGCAGTAATATAGCTGTGTCCGTTTTCCCTCTCCCAGTATAGAACGTTCCAGCTCTTCACAATATGCAAACTCGCTGCCATTGTCTACGGTTATGCTTTTAAAGACTTGCTTAAACATAGCGCCCCATTTTCTTTCCAATGCGTCTAAAGCATCTACTACCGCCTCTGCTGTCTTGTCCGGCAACTTAAATATGATCTCGTCCCGCGTCTTTCTTTCCGTCAGTACCAGCAGGGTATTTTTAGATTTCCCCCGCTGCCCTATCACGCTATCCATTTCCCAATGCCCGAACTCTTCCCGCTTGTCTACCTCTTCCGGGCGCTTTTCTATACTTGTACCCGCCGCCGCCCTTGCCTGCTGCCTCTTCACTTTCTTATAGTCCCTCTTCTTATTTGCCTTTACTGGTAAATCCTTATTTGTAAGCTGTAGAAAGATACCTTTATCAATATAGCTGTAAAGCGTCGTTACGCAGATCGTGACGGAAAATTCCCCCTCTTTCCCCTGCGCCTTAAGCTCCCCCAGAACGGCAGCCGGACTATATCCCTCATTTACTATTTTATCCTCTATATAATTTGCTAACTTAATATCATTGCCGATCTTAAGCACGCCGCCCTTGCTTTTCAGATTCTCCCTGTACTTATCGTCTGCAATATCCGGGCTGTATCGTTCTTCCTGTGTAAGATCAGAGTTAAGCGCGGTATAAACTCCCCGCTTTATTTCCCGGTATATTGTGCTGCGGTGTACATGCAGCATGTCTGCGATCTCTTTTTTACCATGCCCCGCCTTTAGTAATGCCTCTAATTTTATCCGATCTGCCTTTGTCAGATGCTTACCCATTTCCCTTACCTCTCTTTTGTCCCATATACGACGAAAAGCCGCAAACTCTTTTACAAGTCTGCGGCTCGCTATTTTTGCCTCATTTACAGCATTTCTTACAAGCTGTATACTTCTTTTTTGCTTGGCTTAGTGGTATGCTCTTTGGGTTTTTCATTCCAGAACATGTAGGCTTACTATGGTACTTTTTGCTGCTACGGTCTATATATACGATTGTCTCGCCTGCTGGCTGCGCTGCGCGGCTTTTCTTCTCTTCTATGAGAACGTCAAGCTCTATATTACAGCCAAACATTTGTACCCCTCCCCCGGAAATTTCCAGTATTTCTGCGGTGTATCGGGCTTGCGGGTATTTCCGCGCTAAGTCCTTTGCCAGCTCTGCTGATAGATTCCCCAGTACCTTATTGCCCCACTTGATGCACGCGGCAGGCTCTCCATTGTATGTATATTTTTCTACCGTTATATCCTCGTCGCCTGTCATAGTTCTTAATATGTCCTGGCGGTTCTCCCCGTCCTCGTTATCAAAAGTCACGCCTACTAATTTCGTGCGTATAGTTTCCGCAATCCTGCTGCCAGATGCAGCGGCAGGCGTTCCCGTTTTCCTCGGCTCTTCCTGCCGTCCGGCTGCCTCTTTCTCTGGCTTGCGTGCCAGCAGAAAACATACGGTAGCGATCACTATGCAGCCAACACCGCCCGTAATATTCCCGGACGGCAGCGCCACAATTCCACTTACTGCAAATAACGCAGCCACAAAATATAAAATAATTTGTTTCTTTGCCATAAAATAAGCCCTCTCTTTCGCCTTTTACTTTAATTCTAATATTTCATCAGCAGAGGCGTTAAGCTCCCTGCATATTTTCGCCAGTGCTATTGCGCTGGGTGTCCTCTCTCCATTCTCCCAGCGGCTTATATCCTTTGGGTAGACTTGCAGGCGCTCTGCAAGTTCTTTCTGCGTCACGCCTGCCGCTTTTCTGGCTTTTTTGATATTTTCGCCTAAATTCATGCCTTGTCCCTCTCTTCTTTAGCTCTCATAATCAAAGCTGCCAGCATTTTTACTATTCCGATCACTACTAAAAAAATGCCTAATTTCAGAATCATGCCCTTTACTCGGCTCTGGGTTTATGCTATATTCTTAGTAGGCGGTGGGCTTTCGCCCACCGTGGCATTTAGCCTAATAGCTTGTCTATTATGATAAGTGCCGCTCCTACGATTAAGTCTATCAGTGCATTTGCCGCCAGCGATTGCCATTTGATAGGCTTTTTCTTTTGTTTCTTCTTACCCATTTCCTGCCGTTTCTCCTTTCCAGTGCTTTACACTTATTTTTCTTATCTCCTTTCTATGATCTTAATTATATACCCTTTTGGGTAACTTGTCAATCAGATTTCAAGAAAATTATGGTAAAAAAATAAAGGGTATGCCGCCCATGAACGACATACCCCAGCAGATACATTATAATCTTGTACAATAGTCCAGCGATACCCAGCCGTCCCTATTCTCTTCATACGCTTTCAGCAGCCCCCAGCCTGCGGCGCTGCCCTCTCCGGCTTTTACCTCTACAATGGTAAATACTCCCACGCCTGTATACTTCCCCGTCTTTTCAAAATCCGTGCCTGCGCCCGTCCTTATTCTAAGATCGGTTATATCTACTTTTACTTTAAAGGGAACCTGTACCGCCTCTGTCTTTCCCTGCTCTGTGTTCCCGCCTGCCCCGGTTCCTGCGGCGTACCTGTCGTAATACTCCTGCCCGTATGCTGCCCGGCGCTG
>CAJUEL010000027.1 GCA_910585455.1 uncultured Eisenbergiella sp.
CATTTGCTGCTTTTCATTGTAGTATGAAAAAACCAAAGTTTTTTATCTACACCCTGTTGTAAACGGACTGCCTTTATGGTATCCTTATTTGTAACAGCTCAGACTTGTCTGAACGGTTACCCTTATTGATAATACTCTTTTTGCGGGGGTGAATATGGAGTACAGAGATATTCCGGTGGAAACGCTGGAGCAGGATGAATTCGGAATTGAAAAATACGTGCTGGCGCTGTGTGATTTTATCAAAAAATGTGATACTCCCGTCACCATCGCGCTGCAGGGAGAATGGGGCTGCGGCAAATCCTCCTTCATGAAAATTCTGGAAAGCTGTCTGTGCAGCCAGAAGCTTTCGGCACAGGAACGGTATGAGGCAATCTGGTTGAACACCTGGGAGCTTTTTTTAGAAAATAATTATGAGCAGGCGGTCCAAAAGCTCATTTTCAGCCTGCTTTCCCAGCTGGAAAGCCATTTTTCCCGGCTGGCACAAAAGCAGCGCGCCGAGGACCAGAAGGCGATGGTCCGCCATTGCTTAAAAACCTTCTCCGGCATTGCGTTAAATGTGGCGAATGTGGCGAGCGATCACTATGAAGAGCTTTTAGATAAAATGTTTTCAAACGGCAGTACCGGCGGCAGCATTTACCGGGCGAAGCGGGATTTTGAAGTCTTTCTGACGCAGGAGGTCGAGGAAAAGGAAAACGGCATCACCAATCAGGCATTTTTGATTTTTGTGGACGATCTTGACCGGCTGGAGCCGAAAATGGCGGTCACGCTTCTGGAAGCCTTAAAGAATCTGTTCGACATCCGCAAGTGCATTTTCATTCTGGCGATCGATTACGATGTCATCGCCCAGGGAATTGCCCAGAAATACGGAACGGCAAGCGTAGGCAGCCGCAACATCGAACAGGACTTTTTCGACAAGCTGATCCAGGTGCCCTATGTCATCCCGATGGCCAAATACCAGATCACCCCGATGGTGATGAGCCGCCTCAAAACGATGCATTTTTTTGACCGGGATTACAACTACACCAAATTTGAATCCGTACTGGAATCCATCGTCAGACTGGCGACCAATAAAAATCCCAGAGCGATCAAACGGCTGATGAACATGATGCAGCTGATGCTCTCCATGGATCAGCCTGCCCAGGATTACAGCCCGGAATTTCGGACGATGGAGCTGCTTTTGATGGCGCTGCAGCTTTCTTTTCCCAGAGTTTACGATATGATCTGTCAAAACAGCAATCTGGACCTGTGGCAAAAGAGCTTCCATGTCGGCGTCCAAAAAGCTCCCGACCACATCCGGCAGCAATACAGGCTGGACGAGCCCTGGAAGGAAATCATATATCTGACCGTCTCCTCCGACGAGGTGATCCGCCAGAATTATTACCGGATTACGGAGCTTTTAGAGCTGTATGAACGGATTCAGGGGCGCTGCCAGAGAATGGGGGAACGGGTGGAAAACGCCCTCGGCATCGTCAATGTCATCAGTAAGCGGACCGTAGAGGAAATCGAGGTGCTCTACGACGGCTCCATGTATGACAATTCCTCCCAGACCCAGATGAAGCAGGGCGGCCACCTGCTCGACACCCTGGAGTGCAGCGGCTTCGTTCATGTGCTGGACGTGGGCTGCGGCTCCGGCAAAACAACCCTGCAGCTTTGGCAAAAAAATCTGGACATGCATATTACGGCATTCGACATTTCAGAAAGTCAGATCCGGACTGCCTGCGACCACTATGAACAATTTTGCCATGACGGGCTGCCCGCAGACTGTACCGGCAGCATCCGCTTTCTGGTAAAGGATGTGATGGAGCTTGCCGAAAAGAATCACTATGATCTGGTGTTTTCCAACGCGGTGATGCACTGGGTTGCGGATCCCAGACAGGCCTATCGTCTTCTGTACGAAGCGCTCGCCCCGGGCGGAGAGCTGGCTGTCCATCAGGGGGGCTTCGGCACCTACAGTGGACTTCACAAAACCGTACAAAAGGCGATCCGCAATGTCGGCTTTACCGAACGTTACCGGACCTGGATTTTCCCCGTATTTTACCCCGCGCGGGAGGAAATGGAGGAGCTTTTGGAGCAGACAGGCTTTGAGGATATCGAGGTGGAAAGCATCTATAAGGATGAATCCGACAATGTCAATCTGGTCGATAATTTTGCGAACGCCAGCCTGATCTATTATCAGCGGGCAGGGCTTACCGATGAGGAATACGCGCTGCTTAAGGAGGAATTTTTCCGGATCTGCGAAACGGAATCCGTGGAGCTGTCCTCCCACCGGCTATATATTCACGCGTTCAGGCCGATCAAGGAGAAAGAAGAGGAAAACAATGATTACCGTACAATGTAAGAAAAACCAGCTGTCTTCGGAAGAAAAAGAACAGATCTGGGAAATATTATGCGAATGCGACAAGGAATTTTATCCCTGGCTTTCCGCCCGGGAAAGCTCCTCACAAAAACAGCTGGTCGTGGACGAAGCCGCCGCCGCGCCGCTTCCCGTCACCTACTTTAACGAAATGATCCGGCAGGAATTTCTGATCGCCCAAAAGGACGGCAGGATCGTCGCCTTTATGACCTTTAAAACGGACTATCTGTGCGACGCGCTGGCAGCCTTTGGAACCTCCCTGTATGTGACCACGGTATGTGTGCGCCATGAGAACCGGCGGGAGGGCGCCATGAAAGCGCTCTATGACTTTCTGGAAAAGGAGGTTCCTTCCCTCTATCGCTGCAATAAGGTTTCCACCCGTACCTGGTCTTTGAATGAAGCGCAGCTGCACGAGCTTTCCAAACGGGGCTATGAAAAGCTTGCCGTCCTTTTAAATGACCGGGGCAACGGCGTGGATACCGTTTATTTCGGAAAGGTATGCGGCTGAGTAACGGTTCAGACCTGTCTGAACCGTTACCCGACTGAATCCATATCGCGGTTAAGCCTGCGGCAGATCACCGTCCATACAGAACAGAAAAGGCAGAAAGCCTCCGGTACATCACTCCTGCCCGACCCGGTTTACAACACCTGTAAACAAAATCTGCTGCTCTTCCCCTGCATAAGCCGTCAGAAGAAAGGCAAAGGGTCTGTCGCACTTCATCTCCACCGGCTCGCCGCCCACGATCAGGCTGCATCGTTCCATCACCATGGCTGTCACCGCCGCTGCGGTCATCCCCTTTTCGTCCACCTCCAGCATCGCCTTCTGCACCGCCTGGGAAATGAACAGCGCATCATCCTCCAGAATTTTGTCAAGATGCGGATTGGCGCCGTCCATCAGGGGCACGCCCATTCCCATAAGCGCCTCCTTCAAGGAGAACACATCGCTTTCTATTTTGAAACGCGGCATCGAAAAATGCACGCTCCTCTCCTCCATGGATTCCAGACGCGCAAAGGTCTCTGTATCCATGTCCGCAAGCAACGCTTCTACATCCGTTCCCTCCTTTGGCAAAAGCAGAATCAGCCTTCCGCCCATCGCCGTTTTCAGCGTCGCGGCCTGCATATTGGCATCCTCATAATAGGGCATTTGTTCAAATTCCTGCTCCATGAACGGAACGCTTTCTTCCCCCATGGTCCCATAAAAGCTATCGTCCGCCGTATTTTCCGCCGGAAATTCCTTCGCCCATCCGTCTGAAAAATAGATCGCATTGGCGATCGCCGCCATGGTATCCTTTGAGAAGGAATCGATAATCCGGTCAATTTTTCCCATCGTGCTTTCCTTCGCCCACTGATTGACCGTTTCTACAGAGGATTCATCCAGAAAATCAACCAAAAACAGCTTTCCTCCATAGCTTTGGGTAAAGACCGATTCAAATTCCGGATTCACCCTGGAATTGGAATCCACAAACAGCGCATTGGCAATCTGCAGCGGGCTTTCAAACGCCTGCCCGTTCTCCCTGCTCCATGCCGCCTGCTCGTCATGACGAAGCGCAGAAAGCATCCTTGTCACCTCGTCATTCAGAACCGATTCCTCTGCGTCAGCTCTGCCAATCGCCGAAAGCAGCGCTTCCTTCGTCTCATCGTCCGTTCCGTTTGCCAATGCCGCCAAAGGCAGCCATACCGAATACGGAGAGACAATCAGATTTTCTCCCGCCGCCTTCTGTCCGAGCATTTCTTTCGTGAAGCGGAGCGCAAACCCGTTCGCGCCGTCCTCATGGGCAATAGGCGCATTGTTCTCTGCCTCCACCTCCCCGTCCTTCCTGGCCCCCTCTTCCTGCTCTGCCGGCTCACCAGCCTGTGCATCGTTCCTCACAGGTATCGCTGCATCGCTGCCCTGCTCTCCCATTCCGTCCTCCGCTTTTTGGGTTTCCGGCATCCCAATGCCATCTGTCTGCGCGCTCCGTTCCTCTGCCCCCGCCTGACAGGCGCCCAACAGCAGAGACTGCGCCGCGAGCATCCCCGCCAATACATAAACAATTCTCCTGTGCTTCATACATCCTTCCTTTCCGGCCAAACCGCCTGCTTTTACTGCCCTCTGCCCGTCCGCTTCCTCCTATTATGATAGTATGGACACTGCATCCGGACAATAACATTCTCTTTTATCTAAACGCCATTCTCCTTCCTGTCGTTGCAATGCAGGGAAATCAATTTTTTGTCCGCAGCAGGGAGCGGGGAGAAAATTGATTTCCCTGCGCTGCGGCATTTTTCTATTGCATGTCTTTTCATAATTCTTTATACTGGACAGGGGAAAGCAGACCACGAATCATCTGCAAAGGAGGAGCTTATGCTGCAAATTGGGATCTGTGACGACGAAGCGCTTCTTTTAAATGAGATAAAAAAAATTACAGAGGACAGCCTGCAGCCGCGGCAGGTTTTTTCCATCCAGTCAACCTATACAGACGGAAAATCTCTTCTCTACGAAATTCAGGATGGAAAGCATTTTGACCTTCTGCTTCTGGATATCGAGCTGCCCGACATTTCCGGAATGGAGCTCGCCAGACAAATCCATGAGCTGCTGCCGGACGCCCTCATGATTTTCGTCACGGCGCACTATAAATATGCCATAGATGCTTATGAATTCCACATTTTTCGCTATATTCCCAAAAACCAGCTCAGGGAACGACTGCCTCATGCGCTTTTGGACGCTGTTTCGCTGCTGGAAATTCAGAACACGGATTCTTATATCATCAGCAAATACAACTGTTTTGAAAGAATCCCGCTCAAGGAAATTCTGTATATCGAAAAGGACGGGAAAAATGCGGTCTTTCATATCACGGCAGCAAAATGCCGAACCCAAAACCAGACGGATCAGCTTCGGCGCATCCGCAAAACGCTGACAGAGATTTTTGAAGAGCTGCAATCAGACGAATTTTATTTTATTGAACGGGGCTATATCGTTAATTTCAGGCATGTGACCGGGATTTCCCATATGGACTGTATTTTAGCGGACCGGATACATCTGCCGATCTCCCAAAGCCGTCTGCCGGAATTCAAGAAAAAGCTGAACCGGTATTGGAGAGACAAGATTTAGCGCCCTCTCCCGCAAAATGGAGGAACCATGCTGCAAACACGCAAAAACAGAATCCGTTTTCTGGAACGAAAGACCAGGGTGCTGGAAGAAAATTATCTTCTTCTCACACAGCTTTATCAGAAAAACGAGCATCTTTATCACGATATGAACCACCATCTGCAGATGATCTATCATCTCGCCAAGGGGCAGAAAACCGCAGAAATCACGGAATATATCTCTTCCATCAGCGAGCCGATTGATGCCCTTTCCGATATGACCTGGAGCGGCATCGATATGGTGGACGCCATCGTCAATCACGCCGTCTGCGAGGCTGGCAGGCAGGGAATCCGGATGGATGTCAATGTGGAATTTCCCCGGGATTGCGCCATCACCTCCGATGATCTGTGCGTCATTCTTTTTAATTTGCTGGACAATGCGACCGAAGCCTGCCTGCGCTACATGCGGCAGACGAAGGAGCAGCCCCTTGTGGAGGTGACCATCCGGCGAATTCATCAGTTTTTGATCATCAAAATCCAAAATCCCTGTCTGCCGCCGAGGAGACTGTTCGGCATTTTTCCTACCACAAAGGCCGACTCACGTCATCACGGAATCGGCCTTCACAATGTCAGGGAAAAGGTGGAAAAATATAACGGAAGCCTGGAAATTGAGGTGAAGGAAAACCACTTTCTCGTCACCGCCCTTTTGATGTACCATAGCGCCCGCTCAGACTGAAGCGTCCGTGTACAATTCCGCCTGTATCCTCCACATCGCCGCATACTTTCCATTTTCGCAAAGCAGTCTTTCATGGGCGCCGGCTTCCACGATTCTCCCGTTTTCCATCATATAGATACAGTCCGCATCCCGGACTGTGGACAGCCTGTGGGAGATGAAAATGACGGTTTTATCCTTCGCAATTTCATTCAGCTCCTGATTCAGCCGGTATTCCGCCAGCGGATCCAGAGCGCTGCTCGGCTCATCCATAATGATCATGGCCTGCCTGCGGTACAGCGTGCGGGCAATCGCCACCTTCTGGGCTTCTCCCCCGGACAGATTCACCCCGTCCTTTTCAAACTCCGTCGTCAACGGCGTCTCAATCTGATAGGAAAGCCGGTCATCCTCCAGGGTAAAATGCGCGTCAAACAGCGCCCTCTCCACCCGGTAGCTCTCTGCCTTGCTCCCATCTGCCGCATCCATCAGCACATTCTCCTTCAGCGTTGCCGCATAAATCTTAAAATCCTGAAACACGGAGCCGATACTGCGCCGATACGCCATAACCTGATATTCCCGGATATCCTTTCCATGGTAACAGATTCTTCCCGCCAAAGGGTCATACAGGCGCAGCAGCAGCTTGACCAGGGTGGTCTTGCCGGAACCGTTATAGCCCACCAGCGCCACCTTTTTCCCCGGTTCCACAGCAAACGTGATATCCTTCAATACGGGCCTGCCGGGCTGGTAAGCAAAATCCACATGTTCCACCAAAAGTCCTTCGCCCTCTGCCGGCACGTCCTCATTTCCCCTTGAAACGATGGATGCTTCCATCTGTAAAAACTGTCTGATCCGGGAAATATAAGCCGAATTTTCCGCCGCCAGCCTGTATCCTCCAATTATATATTTCGCATTGCTGGCGATCCGGTTAATGCAGGAGCGGCTTGTGATGAGCCCGGTTCCCGACAGGCTTCGCAATACGAGCATCTGGTAGAGCAGAATGGTCCACACCGCACCGTCCTTGAGGACGCGGGATATCAAAGCATGATGGATGAGGCCATAAAAAAGCAGCTTCCGCCCATACTTTTCATGGACCGAACGTATCCTGCGGTTCGATTCCTCGTAATCTTTCCGGCACTTCTCCTTCATCTGCGGATACAGTCGAAGCTCTCCGGCGTATTCGGATAAATAAAATACCCGGTTTCCATACTCCCGCTTCTGTTCATGGGCAAGCCGCTCCATCCGCCCCTCCACCGTCCTTTTATTTTCCAGGGCGACACAAATGAATTCCGGCGGAAGCAAAACGGCCATGACAAGCAGCGCGATGGGATTGACATACGCGCAGTAAAACACCGCGCACAGCAGTCCGACCAGACGGGCGATCACCACTTCGACCGTCTCCAGATACCTGTCGATGCAGCGGTCGGTTTCCTGTGTCGCCAGAATAAACGTCTCATAGAAATCCTTATCGTCATAGCAGGATAAATCCATCTCCTTCGCCTTTTCATAAATTTCCATCCGCAGCGCCTGATACAATACCTGTTTGCTCCGGGGAAGCACATACTGTTTATAGATCGCAAAGGTCACCGTGGAGACGCCGATCGCCGCCATCAAAATTCCCATGCACATCAGAATTTTTCCAAAATCCCCGCCCTCCTCTACCACTGTCAGCACATAATTCACCGTCCAGGTAAATTCCATGAAAATGGATACCTGCAGCTTGATCCCCTCAAAAAAATGATATGCCATAAACCCCGGCGCTTTCCGGAAACAAAACCTGGTCAGGTACCATTGCTGCGCCAATACCTGTCTTAAGGTGAGCATCTCCTTCATTTTATCCGCATCCTTTCTTATCCCTGATAATTTTTTGCCTGCAATTTATACAGAGAAGCATATTCCCCATTTTGCTCCATGAGCGCACTGTGCGTTCCTCTTTCCTTTATTCTGCCGTTTTTCATATATAAAACGATATCCGCGTCCCGGACGGAGGACAGTCTGTGAGAAATGAAAAATACAATCCTTCCCCTGCTATATTCCCTTATTTTTTCAAACAGAGAATACTCCGCTATCGGATCCAGGGCGCTGCTGGGTTCATCGAATACCGCAATCGGGCTCTCCTTTGCAAATGCCCTCGCCGCCAGTATTTTCTGATTCTGCCCGCCTGAAAATACCACGCCCTCCTTTGAAAACTCCCGGGTGAGCACCGTCTTTTCCCGCATCGGCTGCCCATAAACCACATCCTCCATATCCGCCAGCAAAAGGGCGCGCCGTACCCGTTCCCTGTCCTTTTTCTCTCCTTCATGGCGTCCCATCAGAATATTTTCCTCTATGGTGTCCGCAAAAATCCTGCCGCCCTGAAAGGCGGTGGCAAACAGATTCCGATAGGCCTTCACCTGATATTTGCGTATATCGATCCCGTTTACTAAAATTCTGCCCTCGTCCGGATCATAAAGCCGCATCAAAAGCTTCATCAGCGTGCTCTTCCCCGCGCCGTTATAGCCCGCCAGCGCCACATTCTGATTCCCTTCTATTTTGAAATGAATGTCCTTTAACACATATCCCTTTTCCCGATACCCGAAGGAAACATGCTCAAACTCCACGGACCGGATCGGAAGCGCAGGTATGATTCCGTCCTGATCCTCCCGGATCGCAGGCTCATATTCCAGAAAATTTCTGATCTGCTCCAGATACAATCCGTTTTTCACCACAGCCATCACCGAATCCGCAAATCCGATCAGCGTCCAGGTGTTATAATTCATCGCCGTCTGAATCACGGCCATCTGCGCAAAGGCCATCGTTCCGCTGACCAGCACGCGATAGCCGGCATAGAGCACCGCCCCCTCCTGCAGCAGGGTAAAGGTGAAATACTGAAACAGCCAGAAAAAGAGCATGTTCCATACAGAATACTTTCCAATCACCTTCTGGATCGCCGCGACCGCCCTGTCATACTGCTTTTTTAACAGCGAAAATACGTTCGTCATCCGGATTTCCTTCGCATACTCCCCCAGATGGATCGTGCGGTTCACATAATCCGCCATTCTCTGGAACGCGATATTTTCCTTTTCCATGCGGAAGATTCTGCTGTTTAAAATTCCGTAAAAAACGAAATTTCCCAGAATCGGAAAAATGGTGAACAAAATCGCCAGCCGGTCAATCTGATATATGATAACCGTCGCCACGATCATTGCAACAAACCCCGCCACAATCTGGCAGATTCCCTGCAGCGTATCCGGCAGCTTTACATGCGCCTGGCTGACCGCCATCATATACTCGTTGTAAAATTCACTGTCCTCAAAGCAATGCATATCCACCTGACATGCCTTGTCATACAGCATCCCGTTGATCCCATCATACAGCTCTACATCCGTGACCGGTTTCAGATATGTTTCATATAGCTGGTTAAACGCTTCAAATAAAATCTCCAGCGCTATCACGCTCCAGACATACAGCATCATCCTCCCAAAGGACGTCCGCTTCATCGCCATATCCAGAATAAACCGGATCAGAACGCAGGAAATGATCAGCCAGTCCACTTCCCCGAAAAACCAGTACAAAAACTCCAGGATGACCCGCCTGGGGTTGATCTTCCAGCCGACTGCCAACGCAAACCGGCCAGAGGCCAGAAGCCTGTATAGAAAACGATCCTTCATGCCATCTTCCTCCCTTTCTGTAATCTTATGCCAGATTGAATATCCAAAACGACAGCAGTCGTTTCCTGTATCCTATCACAAAAAAGCGGGCATCGGGACATCCTGTCCCTCAAACCCGCTTTTTTTGTCCCTGAATTGTGATTGGTCATAAAATGGCCGGTAACAATTCCATTCCATCCTGTTTTAAAAAGCATTTCTATCCGATCAGCTTCATATTCCCGTATATCCAGTCCTTCATCATGCCGAAAAACTCCCGCAGCATATTGTTGGGCAGAAAATAGATGCCAGACGTCGCTCCCAGCCCCTGCGCCTGCAAAAAGCCCTGGCTTTTGGCCAGCTGCACGCTCCGGTATACATGAAAATTGCTGGTGACAATTCCAACCTTATCTACAGAGCCCGGGATCAGCTTTCTGGAAAACTCCAGATTCTGCTGCGTGTCCCGGGATTGATCCTCCATCAGAATCCGCCCAGGATCAATCCCCTTTGCGACCAGATACTCATACATTCCCCGCGCCTCGCTGACCGGCTCATTGCTTCCCTGCCCGCCGGAAACCACGCAGACCGTATCCGGATTCTCCATCAGGTATGCATACGCCCGGTCCAGCCGCCGTGCCAACGCCACGCTGGGACCGTTTTCCTTTATCTGCGCCCCCAGCACCACAAGATAGGGAAGGCCCGCCTCTCCATCACTTTGAAACCGGCTCAGAATCAACCCTTCTATGAACAAAAACCAGAGGACGCCCGCCGCCAGCACCGCAGCGAGAGCAATCCGGACAGGTATAGGAAAGCGCCAAAAAATATCGTGCCCAATCCCATAACCAAGCCCCGCAAAGCACGCCGCGATCAGCAGCCATATGAGAAAAAACTTCGTTCCCGCCGCTTTCGTGAGCACCACACCGGCGCAATATATCAGACACAGCCCGGCGAGCAGATAACAAACCATCGACATTTTCTTTTTCATCTCCGGCTCCCCCTTTTTCACATTGCCTGTTTATATTAGCACATTTTTCCGCGCAAAAGAGAGGATTCATAAAACCTTAAAAAAATCTTATCCTTTTTCCGGCATATTTATACCATCGTAATGTCATAATTAACTTTCCGGTAAAAAAGACGCTCCATTTCTTTCCGGTCCGCGATGTGCAGTCCCAGGATCCACATGAGCTTTGTGTAAACCGCCTCCAGCGTCATGTCATAGGTTTCCAGAAACGGCAGCTCGTCCTTTGCTGCTCTTCCCACCACATAGGTGTCCATGCTGCTGCCCTCATAGGTCACCTGTGTGGTCATAACCAACAGCTTTTCATGGGGCTGATATCGCTTCATTTCCGTCAGAAATGTTTCGCGCAGACAATCCGGCAGACCGCCCACGCCGAAGCCCTCCATGATGATACAATCATAGTCCCGCAGAATATGGGGAATGATCGCCGGGGACATGCCCGGTGCAAGCTTTAGCAAAAAAACGTTCCGGTCCATCCGGTCATAGAATTTCACCGCCTCCGGCTGTACATGCTCTTCTATATAATATAAAACCATATCATTCTGAATCTTCCCGATCACCGGAAAATTGATGCTGGAAAAAGCGTTATAGCTAAAGGTGGAGGTCTTCTTTGCCCGGGTCCCCGCGATGATTTTTCCGTCAAACACCACCCGCACATCCCGGCTTCTTACATCCAGCGCACAGCGGATGCTGTCATGCAGGTTTTTGCGCGCATCCGTGATCTCGGAAAGAATGGATTTCTGCGCGCCGGTGAGCACGATGGGCTTTGGGGAATTCTGGATCAGATAGGATAACGCAGCAGCAGTATACGCCAGCGTGTCCGTGCCGTGGCAGATCAGAAAAGCATCGTATTGATCATAGTTTTCCCGGATGAGCTGCGCCAGAAGCAGCCAGTGCTCTATGTCTATGTTGGTGGAATCCAGACTGCATACGGCAAAGGGTATCAGCTCACAGACCGACTCAAACTCCTTCACATATTGTAAAAAGTCCTCGGAGGACAGCACCGGCGCAAGCCCTCTGCCGCTGTCACCGGAGGCGATTGTGCCGCCTGTGGTCAGCAATAAAATCCTTTTCCTCATTTCCAAAAATTCCTCTCCATTCCAGAACGTTTCATGACGGGAAGGTATGAATTTATGCAAGCAAATTCAACACCTGCTGTCAAAGCCCGTAACAGTTCAGACAGGTCTGAACTGTTACCAAAGCTTCACTTATTCCCCGGCGCCGGTCGTACTCCCGAAGCCGCCATTTCTTGCGCCATCCGCGCTGTCCTCCCAGGTAATACCAAAGGGCAGAAAAATCCCCTGCATAAATCCTTCTCCCGCGTTCACAGACAGCACCCTTTCCTCATTGGAATCGTTGGTCAGCTTCGCCATAATATGCCCTTCATTGTCCGAATCATAATAATCGCTGTCGATGATTCCCACCGTATTGTTCAGCTGCAGCCTGTACTTGAATCCCTGCCCGCTGCGGGGAAAATTGCACAGCACCCAGCCCTCCTCCATGTATGCCCGGATTCCCGTGGGAATTTTGATCGTCTCGCCGGGCTTTAACGTAAACGCAATCGGAGAAAAATAATCATATCCCGCGCTTCCGACGGTCGCCCGCCGGGGCAGGCGGATCGCCTCATAAATATTCCCGATCCGTTCCTTTTCCCCATCCGGAAAGGCATCCCGAAAATCCTTCTCAAACTGCGCCAGACTCACCTTTTCAAATCTTGCTATCCTTCGCATGCCATTTGTCCTCTGTCTGTTAAGCTTCCCTCTTTTTCATCCGCATAATCTCCACAGTGCAGCACCGGAATGCGCGGATCCTTTTGCATAAGCGTCGCGGGCACATCGACGACCCGCTGATTTTTACTGCCCTTCCATAAAAGCTTCGCGTCCTTTTGCTCTATGTGAAATTCCCCGTCCACGCACACGTCCACATACCGCATGACGGGAAGCTGATAAATATCCTCCCAGTCAGAACCGGTGTAAAGCCAGATCGTCTTGTCCGGAAAGGCCTCCCGCACCTGTTCTGCCAGCTTCCGCACACCGAAAGCATTCGCCGGATGCAGGGGATCTCCGCCGGAAAAGGTCAGGCCGGAAATGTAGCTTTTTTGCAGCTGCGCAAACAGCTCTTCCTTTGCCGCCTCATCAAAATGCAGCCCGCCCTCCGGATCCCAGGTGATCGGATTATGACATTCCTTACAGCAATGGTCGCAGCCGGCAAGCCACAGCACCACCCGCAGCCCATCGCCGTTTAACATGTCATCCTTTGTGATATTATGATACCGCATTACATCGATTTCCTTTCCGCAATTTCCGCCATTTTGGCATCGTTTAAGCGGGTGTCCCCGTGAACCCTGGAATAGGACAGATAACCGTTCATCCGATCAATTTTGGTCAGATTGCGGCTGCCGCACACGGGACAGACGTCCATTTCCAGCTCCTGATGCCCGCAGTCATCGCAGTAAGCGAGGGAAAGATTGACGCCCTCATAATAGCCCAGCTCCATCGCCCGGCGGATCAGCGTCCTGACCGCGTCCAGATTATAGTCGATGGGATATTTGACATACTGGATTTTGCCGCCGTTGCAAAGATCCCAGAAACGCCCTTCCAAATCCTGCTTCTCGATGGGCGTGATGTCCTCCGTCACATGGCAGTGGAAGGAATTGCTCACATATTCCCTGTCCGAAACGCCCTCCACAATGCCGTATTTGCGCCGAAACTGCTTGATCTGCAGCCCGCAGAGATTTTCCGCGGGGGTGCCGTAAATCGCATACAGATTGCCGTCCTCTTCCTTATACTGTGCAATTTTCGCATTGATGTGCTCCATCACCTCGATCGCGAACTGGCCGTCCTGCGCGAGGGATTTCCCGTTGTAAAGCATCTGCAGCTCATGCAGCGCGGTGATACCGAAGGAAGCCGTCGCGGATTTCAAAAGCGGCTTGATCTTATCCCGCAGCTTCAAATGCCCGCCCAGGAAACCGCCCTCACAGTATGCGAGCGGATTGGTGGATGCGCGCATTTCTCCCAGATAAGCGTAGGTGCGGATATGAAGCTGCCGGATCAGCTCCAGATAATAGTCCAGCACTTCATAAAAATCCCGGCTTTCATGGCGCGCCTTCGCCAGAATCATGGGCAGATGCAGCGAAACCGCGCCGATGTTGAAGCGTCCCACAAATACCGGCTTGTCCTCTTCATCCGCCGGATGCATGCCGCCCCGTTCATACCAGGGGGATAAAAATGCCCGACAGCCCATGGGGGAAACGATTCTGCCGTATTTTTTATACATGCTCGCCACATAGCCTTTTCCGGTCAGGGAAAGCCAGTCCGGATACATGGTCTTTGCGCTGCAGCGCACGCCCTCCTCAAACACGTCCTCCAGGGGCTTTCCCGGTCCGTGCAGATTTTCATCATATAAAAATACAATCTTGGGGAAAAGCACGGGCTTTTTGCATTCCGCCTTGCCCTGTCCCTTCCTTCTCACCCGGAGCATGCTGACGGTCGCCAGCTTCGCAAACCGCCCCGTTCCGGTGCCCGCCGTCACCGTGATGAAGGGATAATCCCCCCGGCTGGACGCCACCGTATTGAATTTATATTCCCAGCCCTGGAACCCCTGCTCCATCTCCCGGACCACATCCTGATAAGCGACCTCTTCGGCCTTTTCCTGCCCGATTCCGAGAGAAACATATTTGTCCACGTTGCGGGTATAGGATTTGACCGCATAGGGCTCCAGAATCAGATCCACACTTGGCACCGTAAAGCCGCCGTACTGCTGGCTCGCCGCGCTCAGCACAATATCCCCGATCACGTCGAAGGCGACATCCAGGCTCTTGGGCTCATTGTACCAGATGTTTCCCATCTCAAAGCCGCCCCGCAGCACATGCTCCACGTCGAACAGACAGCAGTTCATCGTATCCCGCCGCGCCGACATGTCATGAATATAAATATAACCGTCCCTGCACGCCTGAATTTCTTCCGTGGTCATGAAAAATTTCTGATACAGCTCCTTGTTGAGCTGATTGAAAATCAGGCTCCTCTTGGTGGATACCAGCGCCGAATCCGTGTTGGAATTTTCCTTGTCCCCGATGTACATGATGGACTGGCTCTTTTTATAAACATCGTCCAGCATGCGCACAAAATCCTGCTTATAATTGCGGTAGTCCCGGTAGCTCTTCGCCACGATGGGCTTGACCTGCTCCAGCGCGCTCTCCACCACATTGTGCATCAGGGAAATCGGCACCTCGCTGCAGCCCATCTCATCGATCTTGTCCACCACATGCTGACAGATGCGGCGCTTTTCCTCGTCCGTAAAACGGGTCAGCGCGCGGTAGGCGCTCTTTCCCACCGCTTCTACCACCTTCTGGACGTTAAACTCCTCCCGGCTGCCGTCCTTTTTCACGACCTTCACAGGAAGCTTCGTCCGGTATTCCTGCCCATAATCCTTCTCTTCCCCTTTCAAAAGTTCCTCTGCCATTTCCATTTCTTCTCTCTCCCCTTTTCCGCCTGATAAAAATAAAAAGTTATATTTTCATATGAAAAGAAAGCGGGTTTATTATCGAATCCGCTATTGAAGCCTGCCTGAGGTATCCGCTTCTTTTTCATATTCTTCCAGTATTTTTCCCAGATGATCCCGATATGCTTCCACAACCTCCCCGGGTCCGACAATCCGCACGCTGTTGCCGAGACCGGAAAGCCAGCCAAAAAACTGACCGGAAAGCGCTACCTGCACCCGCACCGCAAAATGCGCCTCATCCACCGGGCGCATCCGGGTCTCTTTCCCGAACCGGTCCATGACCACGCCAGCCAGCCCATTTTGAAAAACGAGCCTGACCTCTGCGGTCTGCCCGCCGTACATGCCGAAGGTCCGGTTGGCATATGCCGCCAGATCGAAATTCGCAAAGGCTTCATCCCCCTGCCGCTTTTCTTTCAGCAGCTGAATATCCTGCATCTTATCCACCCGGTAATGCTTGATGATGCCTGCCGCGCCATCAAAGCCGATCATATAATAATTTTCATCGCTCCATAAAAGCGCCAAGGGGCTTATCCGGTATAGCTTACCGTCTCCCTTCGGATGCAGCTGACCGTCCAGTCCCCATTCCATATAAAGAAAAGAAATCCGCACCTGCTCCTGCAGAGCGCGGTGAATCGCATCCACATTATAATAAATATTTTCCCGTTCCGTTTTGATCCTGCCCGCCACATAGACCTGACGCTGCAGCTGCTGTGCCTCCGACCTGCTGGCGAACTTTTCCAGCTTGCCGATCAGCTCCCGGGACTTTTTGACCGTCATGAATTTGGATGCCTGCACCGCATCCACCAAAAGCTTTAGCTCCGGCAGCTCAAACTCCCTGCTTCCCAGATAATAACCGCCGTTTGTGCGCGACTTCACGAAAACGATATCGTAACCAAACTGGCGCAGCTGCTCAATATCATCATAAACCGCTTTTCGTTCCGCGCCGACACCATAATAATGCAGGCGCTCCGAAAGCGCCGACGCCCCCATCAGATGCTCCTCGTCCGTTTCCTCTGTCAGAATCTTGAGCAAATACAGAAGCTTTAATTTCTGACTTTTTTCCTTCGCCATATTCTCCTTTATAACCAGTCAACACCGGTCATTCCCGCCCTGTAGGCAGACCCCTATGGGCAGACCGGCAGCGGAAATCATCTGTCATTCCCGCTGCCGGCACATTCTTTTTTATGCGGTTTACCACCCATGTGCAAACCGCTGCAATTCCATCCTGCACACAGGCTGCTCTGCCGTCGCTTATGCGCCAGTTGTTGCCTGTCCGTCTGCAGAATCCCCGGATGCCGCTGTGAGCGCATCCTTCGCATCCTTGTTCCTGCGCATTGTGATACCGAGCTTCACAGCTACACACACCACCGCCACGCAGATGATAAACAACAGAAGATACGAAATAAATGAATTTAAAAACGGTACTATCATGCTTTCACGTCCTTTCTTTCCTGTCAATCATACCATTTTCCGTCCCTTTTCGCAAGCCCTCACATACAAAAGTTAATTCTTTGAAAACAATTTCGCCGCTTTCTCCCCGACCCGTGGAAAGCAACACGATTCATTGGGGAAGGGCAACAATTTTTATGATTTTTTACGATTTTGGTAACATTTTTGTCACAATTTCCTGATAGACTGATAGACAAATACAGGAAGAGACAAAATTGTGTCGATCATGACGGCGCCCCTTGGCCGCAGCATTCGTCATCTATTTACCGAATGTAACAGCGACGATGCAGTTTTGCCAGTTCCCCCCAAAGAGAAGGCTCCGCGTTGCGGAGCCTTCCGCAATTTTATTCAGACAGCGGGCACATTTCCGGTCGCTACGATATCGATGCCCGTATTGGCGACATTGGAGACGATCACATCCCCGATCTTCACCGGAGCGGATGCCGTCACTCCTTTCAGCGCCCTTACGCAATCAAATATTTTTCCCTTCGGAATGTCCTGCTTCGTCTTCACGGATACCTGCTGAGCGCTTCCGCCCAAAACCCGCACGGTGGAGGTGACGATCCGGGTGGGATTTGTGACTTCCTTTTTTGCATAGTCCTCACCGCGCTTACAGGTGTTCCCCGTCACGCCGACCACCACGTCTTCTTCCATCGTGACGGTCAGAGCACAGCCCATCGGGCAATTGATACAGATTAAATTTTTTTCTTCCATGATTGATGATCCACCTTTCCACCCTATGCTATTGCGTTACCGTCCCGGCAAATCCGGAACGATACGTTTTCACTGCTCATCTTCGATTTTAAAGGTAATCGTTTTTGCCTGCGCATACTGCTCCAGCAGCTTTTTCGTCAAAACGACGCTTTCCATCTCGCCGGGCGCCATCACCGGGCGCTTTCTGTGCAGCACCCGCTCTTCTCCGAAATAGACGCTGGTATAACAGTTTTTATAGACATTGCCCACGCGGAAACGTACGGTCAGCGCATCTTCCATATGCGCAGGCCGAATCGAGCAGGGAACCGTATAGCGCACGCCCTGTGCGGCAATGATTGAAATTTCATCTGATCCGTCGTCCGTTTCCTTCTTCTGTCCGGCAATCAGCCCTTTTACATAGGCGGAAGCATTCTTCCCGGCGGCAGCCGCTTCCTGAGACACAAAATCCACCAGGTCATGCACATGCAGCACATTGCCGCAGGCGAATACCCCCTCCAGACTGGTTTCCAGACTCTCGTTCACACGCGGTCCCGATGTGACGGGGTTCATTTCCACGCCCATGCCGCCGGAAAGCTCATTTTCCGGAATCAGCCCGACGGAAAGGAGCAGCGTATCACAGGCATAGAATTCCTCCGTGCCCGGAATCGGCCGGCTCTTTTCATCCACCTGCGCCAGCGTCACGCCCTCCACACGCTCCTTCCCTTTGATATCCACCACCGTGTGGCTCAGCTTCAGCGGAATGCCATAGTCGTCCAGACACTGCACGATGTTCCGCTTTAAGCCGCCGGAATAAGGCATCAGCTCCGCCACCACCTTCACCTTCGCGCCCTCCAGCGTCATGCGCCGCGCCATGATCAGACCGATATCGCCGGAGCCCAGGATCACCACCTCCCGGCCCGGCAGAAAGCCTTCCATATTGACAAGGCGCTGTGCCGTGCCCGCAGAATAGATGCCCGCCGGACGATATCCCGGGATATTTAAGGCGCCTCTGGGGCGCTCTCTGCAGCCCATCGCCAGAATGACCGCTTTCGCCTGGATTTCAAACAGCCCTTCCTCCCGGTTCATCGCCGTCACCTTTTTTTGGGGGCTGATGTCCATGACCATGGTGGAAAGCCGGTATTCAATCTGAAGCTCCATCGCCTTGCGGATGAATCTGTCCGCATATTCGGGTCCGGTCAGCTCCTCCTTGAAGGTATGCAGGCCGAAACCATTGTGGATGCACTGATTTAAAATGCCTCCCAGCTCCTTATCCCGCTCCAGAATCAGCACACTGTCCGTCCCGCTTTCCTTTGCCGCAATGGCGGCGGCAAGACCTGCGGGACCTCCGCCGATAACTACAATATCATATTCTTTCATCATGCCCTCTCCCCCGTTTCATCCTCCGGCAAAGCGTCTTTATTGATCCCCTTTATGATCTGGGAGCCTCCGCCGCTCTTTGTGACCGCTTCCATGCCGATACCCAGCTCTCTTGATAGAATCTCCATCGTCCTGGGCGAGCAAAATCCCGCCTGACAGCGTCCCATTCCGGCGCGGGTTCTTCTCTTTATGCCGTCCAGGGATTTCGCTCCCAGCGGACGCCGTATCGCATCCACAATCTCTCCCTCCGTGATCATTTCACAGCGACAGATGATGTTGCCATATGCCGGATTCTCCCGGATCAGCGCGTTGCGCTCTTCCATGGACAGCGTTTTGGGATCCAGAATGCCCTTTCTTGTGGCATGGAAATCTTCCTTTTCAACAAGCCCCATTTTCTCCCGCAAAATTCCTGCCACCATTTCCCCGATGGCGGGACAGCTTGTCAGTCCCGGGGATTCAATGCCGGCGCAGTCGATGAAGCCCGGCGCATCCTTGACCTCCCCGATGACAAACTCATGTCCGTCCTCATGGGCGCGCAGTCCCGCAAAGGAAGTGATCACCTGCCGCATCGGCAGATTTTTCACGTTCATGCCCGCTTTTTCCAGCACCTGATCAAGTCCCTCCCGGGTGGTGTTAGTACCCTCCTTATCCACGATATCGATCGCCGTAGGACCCAGAATCAGATTACCGTGCACGGTGGGCGATACCAAAATTCCCTTGCCGAATTTTCCAGGAAGGGCAAAAATGGTTTTTGCCACATGGGCGCCGGCGCTCTTATCCAGCAGGCAGTAATCCCCCCGCCGCGCGGTGATATGAAGCTTGCTTTCGCTCACCATATTGTGAAAATGATCCGCGTAGACCCCCGCCGCGTTCACCACATATTTTGCTGAAAAATCGCCCTTTGCAGTGTGCAGGACAAAGCCTTCCTCCTGCCTTTCGATCCCCGAAACCTCTGTATCAAACCGGAATTCCACACCGTTTGCACAGGCGTTTTCCGCCAGCGCGATGTTTAAGGAAAAGGGACAGACGATGCCGCCCGTCGGCGCATACAGTGCGGCGTACACGTCATCGGTGACGTTGGGCTCTAAGGCGAGAACCTCCTCCTTTGTCAGAATCCGCAGCTCCTTCACGCCGTTTGCAATGCCCTGCTCATAGAGCTTTTCAAGCTTCGGCATATCCTCCCTGTCCCTGCAAATCACCAGGGAACCATTTTTTTGAAACGGAAAATCCAGCTCTTTGGACAGCTGTTCCATCTTCTCATTGCCGCGCACATTCAGCTTTGCCATCAGCGATCCCGGCGCCGCGTCAAAGCCCGCGTGCACGATGCCGCTGTTCGCCTTGGAGGTGCCACAGCACACATCTTCCTGTTTTTCCAGCACGCACACGCGCGTCTGGTAGCGGGACAGCTCCCGCGCACAGGCGCTTCCCGACACGCCGCCCCCAATGATAATCACATCATACTCCTGCATAATTCCTCTCCTTTTTCTTTACATAACATTGTTCTCAAAGCAGCCATACGCTGCGGTTCGTGGTGGAAACCGCAATCGCGCCCGAGGACAGCGCGCCCATCACGTCCTCCTTATCATTGATCAGACCGCCCGCGATGATCGGCGCATGACTCTTTTGGCAGATCCGTTTGATCACCTTGGGCATCACGCCCGGCAGTACCTCGATCAGATCAGGCTTCACCGCCCTTTGCTGCTGCCGGATATTTTCAAATGCCATGGAATCGATGAGAAAATACCGCAGCACCGTATAGAGCGAAAGCTCCTTCGCCCTTTTGATCAGGGCCGGCTTTGTGGTGATGATGCCATCCGCCGCCGTATTCTTTTTGACAAAGTCAACGGATATCTCCCTGGCGCTCAGGCCTGCGATCAGGTCCAGATGCACCATGACAATTTTCCCGGCTTCCTTCGCCCGCCGTGTGATGCCGCTGATGGTACAGACATCTCCGAACAGAATGAAAACGATCCCGATCTCCTCTATTCTGCAGCATTCCTCCAGCCCATCCATATCCTTTACCGCAGCGATCACCGGATTTTGCGCCATGCTGTCATATAATACCTGTTCCACTTGTCCCCTCCCTGCCAAAAAAAGAAGAACGAAAACAAACAACATTTCTGCTGCTGTTATTCGCTCTCCTGTCTAGGCTCCATTCTTCAGATATAGAAATTCTAGCATACTTTCCCGGTCAATGCAAGCATTTTGCGCGTTCTCGCGGACTTTACGTAACAGTTCAGACATGTCTGAACTGTTACGACTTTACAGCAGGTGCATGGTCCTGGGCCAGGCTGCTGCCATCCGCTCCCTCATGACGTTACGAATCAGGCGCTGCAGATTATCAATATCAAGCGGTTTGGGAAAATGAGCATCCACTCCCGCTTCCAGAGAATTGCGATAATCCTCGGCAAAAGCATTTGCCGACAGTGTGATGATCGGTATCCGCGCCAGCTCTGCATTTTCCAGCTTCCGGATTTCCCGCGTCGCTTCATAGCCGTCCATCACCGGCATCTGAATATCCATCAGAATCAGGAAATAATATCCCGGCACGGAGTTTTGGACCATGTTCAGCGCAACGCTGCCATTTTCCGCCGACTCCACAAGATATCCCTCCGAAATCAGCAGCTCTTCCGCAATTTCACGGTTAATCTCATTATCCTCAACCAGCAAAATCCGTTTTCCGGACAGGCTGATTTCCTGTTGAGACTCACCGGTCATGCCACATGCGCCCATGCTGTCCTCTACCTGCTCCTCCTGCCGCTTCAAAAGCAGCTTCACCGTAAAGCAGCTGCCGCTTCCCGGCTGACTTTGGACGTCAATTTCCCCGTCCATCATATCCACCAGTCCCTTTACCAGCGTCAGCCCCAGTCCTGTTCCAGCCACCCTGCTCTGGGTCGTATTGTTTTCCCGTTTAAAGGGTTCAAACAGCACGTCCATAAATTCCCTGGAAATACCGATCCCGTTATCCTCAACAATAAACTGATATCTCCCATGTCCCAGAAAGTCCGCTTCCTCCTCCTTCACCATAAGCCGTATCCATCCGTTCGGATACGTATACTTCAAGGCATTATCCAATAACTGGCACAGAATTTCCTCCAGACGGACATAATCTACAATCACCGCAAAATGCCGCACGCCGGAATAATCCATTTCAAAGGTGATCGCTTTGCTTTTCATCGCGGATTCCATCATCCGCGCCACCTCAGTCAGCATTTTCTCCAGATTGCAGGACTCCTCTGCCAGGCTCACCCTGCCGGACTCCATGCGCGTAACCTCCAGCGACTCGTTGACGATGGAAAGCAGCTGTTCACCGGACATTCTGATTTTTTTGGCATACTCCTCCACCTTGCCGGAATCTGACAGATGATTCCGGATCAAATCCGTATAGCCGATGATCGCATTCAGGGGCGTGCGGATATCATGGGACATATTGGCAAGAAACGCATTCCGCGCAACCTTCGCAGATTCTGCCCGCCGCAATGCCGATTCCAGTAAATTTTCCTTTTCCGCCTGCTCTGTCCGGTCCTTTGCGATAAACAGGGCAACAACATCCTGGGAGCCCTCATTTTCTCCAAGCAGCATCACATAATGACGCAGCCGTTTTCTTCCCCGCGAATCCTTCACCCAGGCATGAAAGGTTTGTTCCAACTCCCCCCGCCTGTAACAGCCAATCAATCTTTCCGGGTCAAAAAAAAGCATATATTCCGCCATGCTGCTGCGATCCACATCATTTGCCCGCATGGCAATATATCCGGAGTATTTCACAGGGGTATGTATATCCGTTGTTTCCGGCAGCCCATATTTTACGGCATCTCCCAGCTGCCCCTCCCTGGTAATAATTTCATCCCGGGACAAATTGATTTCGAAGAAAAAGGAGGCGTCATGTAAAATCGCTTTTTTATACTGGCTCTCTTTCAGATAAGCATTGCGAAGCTGTGTGTTCATATTTTTCAGCTCCACCATATGCTTTTTTAGCCGTTCCGTCGCGTCGTCTATGAACACGCAGAAAATATCCCCATAATGCTCTGTATGAATAAAATGCCCGTAATCCTCAATCCAGCGGATATCCCCGTTTTTCTGGACAATGCGATATTCCACAAAGTCCAGATCGTAGACACTGTTGGCTATCTGCATCCTGATACTGTTCTCGACCGCTTCAATATCCTCCGGATGCACCATTCCCCGAAACGTATATCCGGTGAGCTTTCGAAATTCCTCTTCCGTATCACACCCGAACATCCGCAGAAGGGGGCTGTTGTGGTAAATCAATGCTTCATCGCCGTCAGCATGATAGATAAAAAAACCACCGGGAATCCCTTCTGACATCTGTTGCAGCACAGGAATTGTAGTCTCGTCAAACACTAAAGAAAATCCCATAGTTACTTCCTCCTTCGCTATGAACTTTCCTCATTATAACAGATTAACCTGTGAAAGTAAAAGATTTGTTCCCTCAGCTCTGAAATTGATACGTTTCCACTTCGTTCCAGGCAAAAAGCCAGCAGCTTTTCAAAAATCTGTGCGCGCACGTGCGGATCGCCGGAAAGCTTAAGCACCTCCCCTCTCAGCGCTCCTAACAGCTCTATTGACGCCCCAATTCCCTCCGGAACAGCCCCGGACAGCCTTTTTCGCATGGCTGCCGCCACAGCAGGACTTTTCCCGTCGGTAGAAATTCCTGCCGTGAAAGATCCATCCCTGATCAGAGCCGGAAAGAAAAAGGTACATTTCTCCCGGTCATCCACCACATTCACCAAAATCCCGTGCGCCCTGCAATATGCCGAAATCCAGGCATTGACCGCCCCGTCATCGGTCGCCGCAATCACAAAGGCCGCTCCGGCAAGATCCCTCTCTTCTATCCTGCGCTTCTGTAAAAAAATGGCGCCCGATGTGGTCTGTTTCTTCTCCATTTCTTCCTGCAACCGGAAAATATCAGGCGCAATCCAGGGCGCGATCACCGTCAGGATCGGCGAAAACGGCAGTAACTTTTCAATTTTGCGCGCCGCCACCTGCCCGCCGCCGGCTATCACGCCCTTTTTCCCCTCTATTTCTATAAAAAAAGGAAAATATCCCATCTTTTCCTCCATACAAAAGAAAGAAAACCGCCACTTTGCAATAAGTGACGATTCCTTTGCAAAATATTTCATTGCTAATGAATGAGCCAACTGTAATCTTTACGGCAATCAAGGATATATTCCACATATACCATACTATCCCGGATTTGGTAGAGGACGATATACCACTTTTCAATAATCATCTTATGATATTTATTGGGCGTAATATAAATTTCCTCAAAAAACGGAAAACGCTGCGGCATCTGGGACAATGAACGCATTGCTGTCATGATTTCTTTCTTTTTTGCCACTGCTGCTTCTTTGTTGACCTGTGCCATAAATCGGATATGCGTCCCCAGCATTCTTTTTGCCCTGTCTGAAACAATTACTTTATACTTTATGTTTTCAGCCATATGCTATACCTCTGCAATCACATCATCAAGATATGCATCCAGTTCATCAAGAGTACAACCATTCCTTCCTGCAATCCGGTCTTCCTCAACGGCAAGAAGCTCCTCACGCAGCTTCAACATTTTTTCCCGTCTGTTATAAGTTTCAATGTCCATGACCACCAAATCCCCCTCGCCATTCTTGGTAAGGAAAACTGGCTCTGCGGTCTTTCTGCACTGCTCGGCAATCTCATTGTAATTCTGCCTGATTGCTGCTGATGGGCGAATATTCATAGCGACACCTCCTCAAATCAACGGTAGTAATATTCTACCCATATTATAGTCTTTTCATGCAATGAAGTCAACATGAGCATGATGCTTTCACTGCCTGCCGCTCCATACTATTACTAAATCACCAACCACCACTTCAAGTGGTGGTTCGAAAAGCCCTCCAAAGGACACTTAATACTTGCTCGCCTAAAAAGCGGGTGTCGCAAGCACTATTACATGGCTACCGCTCTAAAAAGCGGCTTCCTCACTCTCCTCTTTTCGTGACTCTTCCGACTGTTCCTATATATATTTCTTTATGGCATCCTCTGTCAGATCCCCTAACGTCACCACATAAATTGTCAGTGGAAAAGCAGCAGACGCTCCCGAAGCACCATGTGATTTTTCTTTGCAGTCTGCTCTAACTAATAAGTTCAGGAACACCATTCAGCTCATCCGGCAACTCATCACTGATTTCCGGTAATTCTGTTTCAGAAATATTCACCGTTCCAATTCCATTTTCTAAAGCACTACAAACATTGGAATATCACCCATAAATAACAAAAGGGTCTCCTATGGGTCATATTTCATCATAGGAACCCCTTTCATCATTATTATTAAAATAATTTATACCCCATTATTCAACTACAGTCCCATTAAATGCACCGAACAGATACATAAATCCATAGAAATCAGCCTGCTCCAGATTCATATAATCACTCCCTGCAGGAATGGTAAAACTATAATTTATCCCTCCATATGTATAATCTGTTTTTAAAGATACATCACCCTTTTCCTTTAAAACATCAAGCACATACTGGGGGTAGCAGAGCCATGCTTTATTGTCGAAGGTTACAGTAGCTCCTGCTTTCGCATTCTTAATAGCTGCTAAAAGATTATTGCGAATAGCAACACTTGCACTAATCGGCTGCCTTGCTTTTATATCTCCGCAAAATGTACACAAATAGGAGCTTTCACCATCTGCTGTCTCTGTCGGTTCCATTGTTGTTGTCCACTCATAATTGTGTTCACACTTTCTGACTGACTTAGAGGAATGTGACAAATCAGCAGAGCCAGCACTCGACTTATCAACCTTGGTTATGATACCTAAATTATAAGCCATCCACTTCCCCGCGCCCGAATCATAAAACACATTATATGCTTCCATTTTTCCAGGTCCAGTTATTTTGTATATCACTATCCCCTGCTCGGTGGATGTAGGATTTTGTTCCGGATTAACTCCACTCCACAAATCAAACGCCACCGTTTTTTCCGCGCTCGTGCCATAAAATGTAAATGTAAGAGTTCCAGATTCCGTACCATATGGATGTGTATCGTTCCATGAATCTGTTACCTCATTTTCATAAAAGTCGAAAGATAAAATCTGACCAGACCAATGCCCCATTACATCTTCCTTACTAGCCGCATTTGCAGTTACCGGCATACTCATTAATGCAACTGCACATAATGCACCAATCATTTTTTTTAATAATCCTTTTCTTTTCATCTCTTTCTCCTTCCTTCTTTTGAACGCTGCTATTCCATTTTCTTTTCGTCGCATAATACCCGGCATTCCTCAATATGCTGCACAGGATATCTTAATAATTTTGACAATTAGCATTTACTGTAAATTAACGTTCCACATTTTCTGCATTGATATCGGATGTTCCCACACTCTCCCAGATTTGTCCATTGATGACCGCCACCACTTGGACAATTAATTGTATTGGGCAGTGATTCGTTGGTAATTAATGTTCCACATTTCTTACATTGATAATTTTTCATGACACAATTCTCCTTTTTCTTATTTACCAAATCATTGTAACATGGATACATCAAAAGACTTTACTTATTGCACATGCATACTATATCCGTACAATGTTCAGTTCTAACATTAATTATAGAGAATTATTTTCCATATGTCAATAGTTATAGATAAAATAATTCCCTAAATATATGCCATGTATAGAATAAAATAATAGAAAAAGGATGGTAGGGCATTATGGAAGAATTTTTTCGTCAAAGATTAACTCAACTACGGATTCAAAAAGGAATATCTGCAAGAGATATGAGTTTATCATTAGGGCAAAGTGAAAGTTACATTAATAAAATCGAAAATGGAAAAGCCTTTCCTTCCATGCAGATTTTCTTTTACATCTGTGAATATTTTAACATTACCCCGAAAGATTTTTTTGATACGGAAAACCATAATCCAGTAATATTGGATGAATTGGTTAATGATATGAAAGTGCTGACAAATACTCAGCTTACATGCCTTGCCTATATTATTAAAGAATTTAAACGTTAAATTATAAACTATTATTCTTTTCATCATCTGCACCTCCATACAGATAGCTCCCTCCAGCTTCATTCCTGTTCCTGCATTTTCTCACGGATAATAGCTAACATCTGGTTACGGATGTAGAGCTACAGCCTATCCCTGCCATAATTTGAAAAAGGCAATTCTATCGCAAATGCCACTTTCACGTCATGGATAACTTGGTGCAACCTTCCATAAATACAAACTGGGAGTATCACCATATCGCAGGGCAAATTCATTTATTCCCTGCCGAGGCGAATTTCTTTATCCTGTCAGGCTTTCGCCTGATGCCCCCTGCTCCATAGTGATATGATTAGCTCAATGTTCCCAAAGCCCAGTATTTATGCGGGGAAAGGATAGTTCGTAGAACAAAAATAAGACCCGTATCTCTCGATACAAGGTCTTATTTTTCTATGTCGTGGGGCTAAATAATCTTGCCCTTTTATATGGGATTACAGAATAAATTTCTTTGCCCTGCAACAACCGAAATTCCTATGGCATCAATTATTGATAGCCGCCTGTGCGGTATTGGTACTGGGGATGACTTTTTTCCCTGCAATGATAATGCAATGTCCTTCACAAATAGCACATTGCTATGTATTGAGGACTCTCCGTCCTCAGAGGTTTCTTTCTTATCCTCTTTGATATAAACAGTAGGCTGATTCTTTCTACCCTCTACCACCATATCAATCCGCTGCGATTCCAACGCACTTAAATTCACAAACCACTCAAAACGATTATTGCCCTGTGGAATAATCCTTGCCACAAATTTATCAACAATATTGTCATCCATCTTGGGACTTGAAAAGTCCAGCATCTCATTCAATGCCGCCGCAATCTTTTCCCAATTCAGTCCGTCCTCCGGTGTCGTTTCTATCACAAGACTCTGTTCCTCCAGTTCATGTTCATAGGCAGCAAGTTCTTCATCCAGCTTTTTCCGTCTGCTTCTATATTCCTCAGTAGTAATATCACCTTCCGTCCTTAAATCAATTAGATTTCCAACCTTATTTTTAATTTTCATAATCTTTTTCTGAATCGTAACAGCTTCTGCTTTTTTATCCATATTAGCCTGATAACATTTCTTTAAAACCATACAGGCTTCCTGAATTGCCTCATTCCTGTCCTGCCAGATTTCTTCCATAAGCCTCTTACACATAACCTCTAACTTCCAGTCCGCTACCATCTGCATATCGCAAAAGCCGGTATCATCTAACCCTTGTTCCCTGCGTTTTTTTGCAGAACCATTATTAAGCTGATTGTAGCACTGATAACCATACGACCAGTCTCTATTTTTATTTTTATGCCAACGGTTTTTTCGGAATGATGCCCCACAAGCACATCGTAGCTTTCGATTCCATTTATCATGTGTTTCTTTTTTAGCAATCGTAACAGCTTCTTCTCCAAATGGTGTCTTTCGTTTCATAGGTATACTTAATTCCTTGCGCCTGCGCTTACGGATTACTTCACATTTATGCCAATCTTCCTCTGAAACAATCGGCTCAAAATCGGCTTTTACATACATATAGGTATCGCTGTTATGATTGTTTACCCTCTTTTGCTCCAAATAATTATTACTGAAAGATTTTCCATACGCCATATATCCCATATATGTGGGATTGCTTAGAACCCTGCTGACATTAGAAGATGTCCATTTAATCTGACCGGAAGCAGCTATACGACGTCTCCGGCAAAGTTCATTGGCTATCTTCGTTGCACCGATTCCATCATTCAGATACATATTAAATATCATTCGCACGGTTTCTGCCTGTTCTTCGTTGATTACATATTTATCACCCACACGATCATATCCTAAAATATTTCCTGTTCCGTAAATAACACCGTTGTTACGGCTGATATGCTGTCCGGCTTTTACCCGTTCTGATACTTTGCGGCTTTCCTCCTGTGCCAATGTAGCCATAATTGTTAATCTCAGTTCTCCATCTCCGTCCATTGTCCAGATATTGTCCTCAACAAAATATACTTCAACGCCAATGTTTTTCAATTCCCTTGTTGTTACAAGCGTATCAACCGTATTTCTTGCAAATCGGCAAACCTCACGAGTAACAATCAGGTCAAATTTCCCTGCTCTCGCATCTTCGAGCATTTTAAGAAAAGCGGGACGTTTTTTTGCCTGAGTTCCGGTTATACCTTCGTCGATATACTTATCAAGCACATTCCAGTTAGGATGAAATTTCGACTGATCATCATACCACTGTATCTGATTTTCCAGTGCTGAAAGCTGTGCTTCATGTTCCGTGGATACTCGCCCGTAAAATACCATGTTTCTTTCTCTGTTTTTGTCTTTAAAGCTATTGAATGGTGTCTGCAACGCCATATCAAATGCAAAGATATTATTCATAATTATGCACCTCCTGTTGATACCAAAATTCTATCTGAAATCAGGCAGCTTGTGAAATGTGCGAATTATGTATGTCGCACTGCAATTTCTGATATTGCATCACATTTTTATAAGTAGCCTCATTCACCAAACCTTTTTCAAAAAGAATTTCTATCAATATCATCACCGCAAATTTTCTATCTATTTTTACGTTTAACCTCCATATACAAAATCAGCGACAAGTTTCTCCCTGCCGCTAATGGTTCTTTCTTATTAAATAGTCATACCCTCGTCTGACATTGCAAAACATACATATCTCTTTTGAACACTGGCTTTTATCTGCCCGTTTAATAAAACGCTCCGCAGAATCATAAAACGGTTTCGCACATACCAGACAAAGACACATTAAAACTGGCTTCTCCATTTTTCGTAATCCTGTGCTGGAGCATAAAGCTTTATCGACTTCCAACATACGTTGCCTATCCAATGTCCCGATATAATCGTCCAATCTTTTCTTATCTATCGTCCTCAACTGCTCTAATAACACTACTGAATCTTTTGCCAATCCTTGTATCTCTGCCGGAATTGCAACATGGGTAGGCAATTTTGATTTCGGTTTACTTGTAATTGTAGCCACAATAACAGTGGGACTATGTTGATTCCCTACATTATTCTGAATTACCAATACTGGACGATACCCTCCCTGCTCACTTCCAAAAACAGGATTTAAATTTGCATGATAAATGTCTCCACGCCTAATTAACCTTTCTTCCATAAAACAACTGACCTCCTGAATCTTTTTATTCTTCAAAACGCAAATATAAAAACATAAAAGGTCTTTGACAATGGTATAATGCAAAGTAAAAAATTTTAGATTTTCCAGTGTATCGTGAGCTCGGTGCTGGTGGCCTCGATTTTGAAAATCAGCGTGTCCACAACGCGCCGTTTGTCATCAAAACTAACCTCGTCCCAATTTTGGAGATAGCCCGATATGCTATCAATCTGAGAACTTGAAACAGAATTTGCGGTGAGGTCAGCCACCAGCTTTAACTGCTTTTGCCGTTCTGCGTCCAATTCTTCAATCCGGCTGTTTGCGTATTGCAACAAGAGCGGGTTTGCCCCGGTCAGCGTGTCAATCAGCTTTTCAATCTCATTTTCGATTTTGGCAAGTTTAGCGCGGGCGGCGGTCAGCTTTGGATTGTAGCCCTCCGACTTGCTGCCTGTCAGCGTTTGAAATTCCCGCATCTTTTTCACCATTTCAGCATAGACCGATTTTTCCAATTCATTCCTTGTCAGCGTTCCCGGCCCCGCACAGCTTTTATTTTCCATGCGTTGCTTGCATCTCATGTACGTTACCCCGTTACGAGCGTTCAGACTGGCCAACGCATAGCCGCAGCAGCCACACTTGATTTTCCCAGCCAGCCATGTATTATGACATTTCCGGCCATTCTGAAATGTGGTATTTTGAGATAGCTTGTGCTGGACGTTCAGCCAGAGCGCCGAGGGAATACGGCCCTTGTGGGGAGCGATAACGAGAATGTTTTCCTCCCCCTCCCGGCCCTGGTATAAGTAACAGCTATAATCGCCCGTGAACAATTCCGGGGGGCTTTCGATTTTCGCGCCCTGGGCCTTGAAGTGTTCGTAAATATCCATGTCGGCCTGGACGTAAACCGGGTTCCGCAGGAGCTGCGCCACAAATCCCCGTTTCAGCGTTTTCCCGTACACTTGAATTTCATTCTCGGTGAAATACCGGGTAATATCGCCGTAGGAGGTTTCGGGCTCCGCATACATTTCATACATCAATTCGGCGTATTCCATCTCGGCGGTTTCAATCAGCCGTTTTGTTTTGATACCGTCCATCACGATGGGCTCCGTATCAAAACCGTATGGAGCGCGGCCCCGCATATAGTAGCCCTTGGCGCACCGGGAATAAAAGGCGTCCGTCACGCGCATCTGGATGCTTTCCCGTTCCAGTTGGGCGAACACGATGCAGATATTGAGCATCGCCCGGCCCATCGGGGTTGACGTATCAAATTTTTCGGTGCAGGAAACAAATTCCACGTTGAACTGCTTGAACAGCTCCATCAGCTTTGCGAAATCCACGATGGAGCGGCTGATCCTGTCCAGACGGTAGACAATCACCCGCCGGATAAGCCCGGTTTTGATGTCTTTCAAGAGCCGCTGGAAATCGGGCCGTTCAATGTTTTTGCCGGAGTACCCTTTGTCCTTGTATTCTTTCGCCTCACCGCCTTTTAGCTCGTAACGGCAAAATTCAAATTGACTTTCAATGCTGATGCTGTCCTTTTTGTCAATCGACTGCCGCCCATAAATCGCATCTATTCTACTATCCATAATTAGCTCCCTTCCGTTAAACGGGAGCCAACCTACAATTATATTATACCTCCGGCGGCCCCATATCACAAGGATGTCAAGGGGTTACACGCGCTGTTCCGTGTACTTGCTGAACACGTCAAACAGCTTTTGCTCTACCTCACGTCTGCGCCGTTCCCGTTCCTTTTGGGGGAGAATGGGGGTGAGGTTTTTAACGGTGATTGTCCGCTCTCCCATAACAGCGGTTGTAATTTCGCTTTGGTATTTGGGCTGTTCCTGCATAGACTCCCTCCAATTTCATAAATTTTGACAGCATAAAAGGGCGGCAGGAGTGCCGCCCTTTGGCTCGTTCAGCTTTGGGACAAAATGTCTCGAAGTCAATGGGAATTGTTCAGAAAATGCGCCTCGGCGTTTTAGTCTCCGGCAGTAGAAAACCTCCTTTCATTAACCGGGACATTTTGGGATGATTTTCGGACTGGTTCAACGGGAATATTTCAAAAACTTCCTCTCATATACCGAGACATTTTTTCATCGTTTCCAAGTGGGGGAGCCAAAAAGTTTTTATTTGGGCCAGATATAGATTATGACTGTAGTAATACCGCCTCACCATATAAAAACAGTGACAGCAGATAAGTCACCTGCCATCACTATAATAATTTTGAATTGATTTTTCTATTTGACAAAATAATAAATTAGATACTTCTTCGTCTGTGCCATTCGTTCCAAAATGCAATATATCCATTGCGCCTAAACTCGTTGTCTGGTACATTTTTAGGAGAACAGAGTTTATAATAATTTTCAATTTTATCAGCAAATTTATATACTTCTCGCCTGTATTCCTTCAAAGGAACCGTTACTTCTACTCCGCTTTCTAAAATCAAAACGACATCTTCCCCGCTATGTTTTACCGTCCAGTCAATCCCACTGCCGCAGCCGCTTATTATAACATTTTCAAGATTTTTATCTGGTATATAAAAGTGTCCGCAGCAAGATAACATTTGAATATCTGTATTGATAATATGATCTTCTGTCAGCGTTTTTAACAAATAGAGTGCAGTTGCGCTAACCGTAGCATCAAATTCGAGCCTTTCGTTTCCGATATAAACGATTGTATGACCATGTAAACATAAATCGTCAACATTGTCTGCACTTCCATCAATCCAACATAGGCCCGTTGCATCAATAAGAAATTTCCCCATTTGCTTTCACCTCCGCAGATACCAATTTATCAATAGTTCTATTGAATATTAAGTATATCACTCCGATGCCCAATAATCAACGGCCAGCTTTGGGACATTTTGTCCCAAAGCTGTTAAATCCGCGCTATGCCTTGAAAACCGCAAAATATATGAAATCCACAAACGGCAAGCAGGGCAAGTGTGGCCACACTTGCTATTTTTGACTGGCCGGGGGCCCTCAAAAATGCTTGTTGGGGAGCCTCCCCAAACCCGGCTCTTTGGGACAAAATGTCCCAAAGAGGTTGGCTGCGTCACCGCCGCTGTCGCGGCTGTTCCTTATTGTCCCGTCCATCTTTTACGAGAGAAGAAAGGGGCGGCACTGTGAAAAGTACCGCCCCAGCTTTGGGACATTTTGTCCCGAAGTTCTCCCTATCAGCGAATGATATAGCTTAGTGAAAAATCAGCGTTGGCGGCAGATGTATTTCTTAAAGAAAGTGCATATTCACCACTCTCTCGAATTTGAATTGCAACCGTATCAGAGCCGCCGTCTGTTCCAAAGGTCACTGTTTCGCTGTAACTTGCTTCTCCGTCTAAGGAGCTTACACAAACCTCGATTTCAGCCGAATGTAAACTGGTGATGGATACAGTTATTGTCTTACCCTCGCCTTCTGCGATTTTTCCGATTGACATTTCAGCATTGGGAGCCAGACTTACAACAGCATCGCCATTCGTTGCAAGTTCGCTTACATTTGCATCTTCAATCATTTTTACTCCAGCAATTTCATCTCCAATAGCGAGGTTTAATTCGGCTATGTCTACAAATTGCGTACTATTCTCAGTAACTTTTACACCCGGAATTTCATCTCCAACAGCGAGGTTTAATTCAGCTATGTCTACAAATTGTGTACTATTCTCAGTAACTTTTACACCCGAAATTTCATCACCCTCTCTTAAATCAAGTTCATCTATGGAAACTTCCCTACCATCGTCACCAGCAGACGCGGCGCTCGTTGCAAAACCAGTTGTCACACCGACAACCAAAGCCAGGGCCAGGACAAGCGAAAGCATAGATACTTTTCTAATTTTCATAATTGCTGTTATCCTTTCTTCAATCGCATTTTTGTTAAAATTGTTGCACAGAGGGGTCAAGCCGCTCCGGGTTTCTTCCATGCTGATTAGTGACCGCGCATAAGCCGCCTTTGTGTTTTCTCCGAAAAGCCGGATGACTGCCTCATCGCAAGACAGCTCAATATCCCGGTTTGCGAGAATATACATCGCCCACACCAGAGGGTTGAACCAATGCACACATAATACCACAATCAGCACTAATTTTGTAATGCTGTCAAAACGCCGGATATGCACATATTCGTGCGCCAAAACATACTGTAGTGATTTTGTATTTTCCCAGTCGGTAGAAGTGGGCATCAAAATCACCGGGCGAAAAATACCATAGGTGAGCGGTGCTGAAAACCGATTGGACTGCCGAATGAAAATCGGACGTTTCAGCTGATGTTCATTTAACCAGTTCCAAATAAAGCTATTGTCTACCGGCAAGGAGGTTTGAAATTCTTGTCGGCATTTCCAGTATGCTACGGCAAAGACTAAAGCGCAAACCAGCACACCAGCGACCCAAATGACCGCCCAGACAGAAACGGGGTTCACAGTGTTTGAAATATTATCGGGTATCACCGTCTGCCCGTATACGTCGCTCGGCAGCGTCACAGCAGTCTGCGGCCCTTTTACGGAATTTACCACAGGTGCGGGATTGCCTATCAGTGAATACACACTGAACGCAGAGGGGATGGAGAACGGGAGCAAAAGCCGTACAACCGCTATTCCCCAAAGCACCAAAAAAGTCTTTTTAGGCAATAGGTTGATTGCCAAGGCGCGTATTACAATGATTGCCAAAATCATCACAGCCCCCGCAAAGCTCATTTGCAATAGGCCCATATACACCACCTCACTCCAAGTCACCGACAATTTGCTTTAGCTTTTCGATCTGTGCGGCGCTTAATTTTTTTCGCCCCAGCAAGGCCGCGAACAGCTTGTCGGCGGAGCCGTCATAAATCTTGTTAATCAGCTCGTTTGTTTCCGCCTCCTGCACATCTTCTTTTGGCACAAGCGCATGACACATGAAACCGGGTTCGGAGCGTTCAATCGCGCCTTTTTTAATACACCGCTTGATTAGGGTATAGGTCGTATTGACATTCCAGCCCAGCTCCTCGGTCAACAGCTTAGCGATATGTTTTGCGGGAACATCGCCATCGCGCCAAAGGACAGACATCACTTTCAATTCAGAGTCGAAAAGTTTAATGTCCATTCAATCACCTCCTTTTAAGACTGGGGTAGTAGCTACGAATAAATACTACCACAGTCTTAAAACTTTGTCAATACTACTTCGGTCTTAAAATCAGAAAGGGAAATACCCTTTAACTTTGGGACAAAACGTCTCAAAGTTCCACCCCATGTTAGCATTTGTGGAACGAATAGAGCACAGGACATATAAACATACCACCCCTATGCTGAACGCACCCAAAAGCCCTTGATACAAGCGGGTTTCAAACGCCTAAATGCTAACAGTCCAGCCGTGGAAAATAAGCGGTTTTACAGCGCGTTCAACCCAATCCCCCCGCCCTTTCCCATTCATGGGAAAGGGGGCGGCTCTGGAGGATATATCCCCCGCCGCGCCGGGAGGGGTGGCACAGCCGGGGCAGGCCGTCAAGGGCAAGCCGCCGCAAGCGGCGGTGCTACGCACCCTTGACCGCCAGCTCCCGGCTATGCTTAATAGTAGGCGGCGACGGGGGATATACCACCAGAGCCCCTATGTAAAAATGCGCGGGGACACCGATTGCTTTGGGACATTTTGTCTCGAAGTTACTGCGAGATAATATAGTTTTTCGGATGGATTGGCCGGGGCCTGCTGGGGGCCGCCTTGAAAACCAAAACAGGGCGGCCCCCAGCAGGTTCCGGCCATATCGCGCAAAAAAGCCGCCGCTTTTGGCTCCCCAATAGCGGCGGCTTAATGTAGGTTGGCTCTATTTTTAAGTGTTGTTCTATTATACCCTTGTCAAATACACTAACCCATTCTGCATAAAAGTCATACTATCCAAAGAATGGCTATGTACCAGCCGGACACAAAACAGAATCTTTTGACTATTCTTCAGAACATCTCTCTGCCCTGTATCCGGCTATGATTCTTATCCTGATAAACCTATTTGTCCTCGACGCCCCGGCTTAGTGTGTTATAAAACGCAAGGGAAGTCACCAATCGACCGGTTGCTGCCCGGTTCCACGGGAATTGCACCCCTCCGGGGATCGCCCGGAGCCGCCCTCATTTGTTGCGACGCTTTTAACGCTCGACTTGTGACTGGACGGGAGTATCATTGTCCCTGCTGCCTGTTATCGCCTTATCAGTAGCAATCTGACAGTTATAGCCCGGTATTTCTCGCTCCATGAATAGGAATTGTGCAGCCATAAACCATTTTTATCTGTGTATTTCTGTTGCCCCTACCCCACCCACATCATGGCGTACCCGCTAACGTGGCTTACGCTCTCACGATAGCCGCAGGAATGTGCTTGATGAATGAGTATGAAATTTTCATAGTGCAAACCCATTCACCATAAAATGGAAAACAGACAAAGGATTTTTATCTCCTTCACCTGTTTCCTCACTCAGCGGTCAAAACCCGAAAGTCATTTTTTAATTTTTTTCAAAAAATTTTTTCAGGCTCTGAATCGCCCCGTCTATGCTGTACTCTACTGCTCTGGTCGAATATTTCTCCTGCTCTGCGATTTCCACATAAGTCATACGCTGGAAATAATGCAGAATCAATCTTCTTTTCTACTACAATATATTTATGATTAATAACCCTTACAGCCAGTAAGGAATTACCCATCTTGTTGCTTAAGCTGTATAATGATGGAGCAATCGGTATGTCGGTTCCTTTCCTGGACTTAGCGTCCGTAAAACAGACTGATAACCAGCTCCTCATTCGCAGCGTTCGTTTTATGCAGGTTGAATCGCCTTAGGCGCATTCGTGTCACACCACAGTAGATAGAATAGGCAATGAGTAAAACTGGTACTTATCCATTGCATAATCAGATTTTAAGGAGTGACAAATTTATGAACGCAGTAGGTATCGATGTTTCCAAAGGTAAAAGTATGGTTGCAATCATGCGACCGTTTGGTGAGATTGTCTCTGCACCTTTTGAAGTCAGACACACAACCAGCAGCATCAACTCACTTATCGAATTGATTCATTCTGTCGAAGGCGAATCCCGTATTGTCATGGAGCATACCGGACGTTATTATGAAGCCCTTGCCCATCAGCTCTCCGGGGCAGGCCTTTTCGTCACTGCTGTCAATCCAAAGCTTATCAAGGACTTCGACAATGATTCTCTCCGTAAGGTCAAGTCCGATAAGGCGGATGCCATCAAAATCGCCCGTTATGCACTTGACAAATGGCAGAATCTCAAACAGTATAGTGTCATGGATGAATTACGCAATCAGCTCAAGGCCATGAACCGTCAGTTCAGCTTCTACATGAAGCACAGGACGGCCATGAAGAATAACCTCATCGGCATCCTCGATCAGACCTATCCTGGCATCAATACCTGCTTTGACAGCCCCGCACGCAGTGACGGCAGCCAGAAATGGGTTGATTTTGCATCTACCTACTGGCATGTGGACTGTGTCCGTAAGATGTCCCTGAAATCCTTTACAGGCCACTATCAGAAGTGGTGCAAAAGCAAGAAGTACAACTTCAGCCAGTCAAAGGCTGAGGAAATCTATGGAAAAGCAAAGGAGCTTGTTCCTGTGCTTCCGAAGGATGAAATAACCAAACTTATCATCAGGCAGGTGGTTGACCAGCTCAACAATGCCTCTGCAACGGTAGAGGAGCTTCGTACGCTCATGAACGAAACGGCATCCAGGCTCCCTGAATACACTGTCGTCATGCAGATGAAAGGGGCAGGCCCATCACTCGGTCCTCAGCTCATGGCTGAGATTGGTGATGTTGCCAGGTTCACCCACAAAGGTGCAATCACGGCTTTTGCCGGTGTGGATCCCGGCGTGAATGAATCTGGTTCTTATGAGCAGAAGAGCGTCCCTATCTCCAAGCGGGGCTCCGCAGAGCTGCGCAGGACGCTTTTTCAGGTAATGGATGTACTGATCAAGACCATGCCCCAAGATGATCCGGTATACCAGTTCATGGATAAGAAACGTGCCCAAGGCAAGCCCTACTATGTCTACATGACAGCGGGTGCCAACAAATTTCTACGAATCTACTATGGCCGGGTGAAAGAATATCTTTCATCGCTTCCAGATTCAGAATAGATATAAAACCGTCTTTTCAAACCAGCACCAGTGTGGTGGTCTTATTTTGATGCCTATTTTTCAACCTGTATAAAATTTTCAATGTTCTTCAAAATTTAGCTTGACTTTTTATTTGCAGGCTGTTTTTCCGGAAGCTCATTGATAGCCTTATGTAGCTTATCCTGTTGAAGTTTCCTGAATACGATTTCTTCCGTGCTGTCTGCCTTTTTCACTGCCCTCACATTCAGTGTTGCTTCCCATACTTCGGATTGCTCAATATGCCTGTCCAATACGTTCAGGTATACCAGATCATCCAATTCAAAAGAATCAAACGTATCATACAACTTCTTACTGATTTCAAATTTTTGCAAAATACCTTGTCCGTCTTTAAATGAAATAAAATAATGTCCGTGTAACTCGTATATATTATAAGGATTATATTTGTCCTTCCTTCTTTTTGGGTGATTACCCTCCATGTTATTTCCTCCAATCTGAATTTTTTGTTGCAAATTCAAATTGGATGGCGGGGAGCGACACCCGCTGCCGAAAACAAATCTCATCTGTTTTCACATAAAGAAAGACAAAAGAAAATCCGCACAGGTGATTAAACCGATGCGGATTATAGATGTTCCATCTCTATTTTTCAGATATTTAATTTCTACTTGATAGTTGCAGGACTGTTGTGCAGATACTGAAATTTTTTTAACAGATTATCTACCAATTCCTGACGCTGCTCATTATAGGAACAGCGTCGTACAAATCTTTGCACTTTTCTCTCAAAAACATACTCAATTCCCTGACAGATTCGTATGTGTGCATAGGATTTTTTGTTTTCAGTTTCAAAGGATCATTCTTTTCATCCCATGCAGCCGAAAGACAAGTCACTCCTATGTAATATAATCACAACAAATTTAATCTGAATATTTCTACACTTTTTACATATAGTATACAAAAACGGGAGGGCAAAATGAAAGACATACTTTCTTATCCAACCTTATATAATATTCTTGATGAACTATATAATAAATTGGAACAAGAAAATTATCCTGACCACTATTTAAATGCTCTTGAAGAAGCAAAAAAATCTTTATTAGTTTTGGAACTTTTGAATCTTTCTCGTCCAAAAACACCTAAATAAATATTTCATTATATAACGGTTGTATATCTATCGGAATCTCACTTATGGCTTTGTGTATTCTGGATTTAATAATCTCTGCACTTGCTTGTACACCAACATATTTTCCATCAACACTAACACAACCTGGAACTAAATTTACTAATAATGTTAACCATTCTAAAACATTCTTAGACGAATATTTCGTATTTAATTTCTTATTTAACTCCCTTCTTACAACTTCCACAACAGGTGCCTCTGTATCTGTTTTTTGAAGTTCATAAATAACATCGACTAAATCATAATATGGTGGTGTTTCAACTTCCCTTTTTTCAAGATTTTCAATCCATTCATGAACTTGATTAGGTGAAAAACAGTTCTCAAATAATTCACGCAATTTATCCAATCCCAACTGTTTAGGAGTTACTAAAAGCAATAATTTAATCAAATCCTTTGCAGAAATCATTGTTACCCTTTCTCTCTGGGACTCATAAGTTATTGCACTTTCATCATCATTTGCTCCTTGATAATCAATGGCCACTTCTATACAATAATCTGCATTATGCTGTTCCTGATGTCTCTTTAATCCTGATAAATGCGCTGTTCCTGCTGCAATACGCAATTTTCCTGTACTCTTTGCATCATACGTTAATGAATACCCTTTAGGATTTCCATTATCATCATACCCTAAAAAAGCTTCTGCTTTTCCATCTGGCTCACCTTTCCCACCTATTGGTGTTACTTCAAAACCGATTGCCGTCAAAACCCTCGCTACCGCATCTTCTAAATCATTAGCACTGTCCAATGAATCTTTTAAGTACATTGCCACCGCTGGTATACCCTGCTTATCCGCCAGCGCTAATTGTCGTAATGTTCTATCCCTTCTTTTAATTATTCCATTTACTATTTCTTCATCTATGCCAAGTTCATATAAATGCGACTCTGTTAAAACCTCAGTAATAACCATACTTTCCAAAGGAATCATATTACTATTAGAATCAATATAATTTGCAACATACGGATGTGATTTATTTATTCGTAATGTTCGACTTTTAAGATTCAGTTTTGCTATAGGCGCATTTATATTCTCATAATCCCATTCAATATGTTCTATTACCTGTTCACCAGTTTCTAAATCCTTCTCATATAATAATAACAACTCTTCCTTATCTTCAGCAGAAGGTTTTTCAATCAAAATAGGATTCGATATCTGATTCAAAAAATAATTTTGAACAAAATCATATATCGGCTTTTTTGAAGTTAAATATGAAGTTTGCGCCATTCTTGAAGAAACCGTTTTTTGTTCTTCAAGCTGTTGTTGTTGTTCGAAATGATATTTTCTCACCTCATTATTAAATTTCTTTTTTATATATTCTTTCAATTGTTTAAATGGTAACGACTCTTTAACCGCTTCTCGAGTAGACGTCAAATTACTATCTAACTCATCTGCATTTATAAGTATCCTGCATCTATTAAAAGCACCATGAGAAAATGCTTCCATTCCTAACAATGGATCATCCAAGTTTATTAGTCTCCCACGGATGCTTAAAAATATCCCATGACTTCTACCCAATTCTGCTGATTTCCCTTCAACTAAAGAATCTTCATATAAAATGAATTCTCCATTCACGCCCTTCAAGTTAGGAAAATCCACATAATATTTTTCTTGACCGTCTGCGTCTTCAACTTTACATTCTACATCTTTTAACTTCAATGCCGTTTCATCGTCTTTTCCTATAATCCATTTTTTCATTACAGGAACTTTCACTTTTGATGATTCTATCTTCTGTCCATTAAAATTTAATTCAAACCCAGGGTTCAATGGAATTGCTGTACTTAAAATCCACTTCAATCGACCAATTTTTATTTCGCCGGCTTTAGGCTTTAATTCTGTCATTAAAGAAACTGTCCAAGTCACTTCAGCTCCTTCACCAAAAAGTTTAAATTTGGTGATTTTCTCATCTAAATACCCCCCTAGTACATTCTTTGCCTCTTCTTCATTCACTTCTCGTTCTGCAATAAAAAGACTCTTATAATCTTCTTTAATCAAATTATAGTCCATTGTGGCAAGGATATATCGATTATTTTTCTTAGAAATATATGTTAGTTTTCTTGCTAAAATATATGTTGCCAATTTCCCAATGCCAAATTGCCCTATCTGAAGCCTTCTTTTATCTCTCTCACTCCCATTCCTCTTGGACGATTCTCCTATTCTCCATAAATCTTTTAGTTCCTGAGAATCAAGCCCCTCTCCATTATCGCATACACAAATAAATGCTCCCTCAACTGTAAGATCAGAAGGAACAAAAACAGAAACTTTGCTAGCGAATGCATCATAAGAATTACATACCAATTCTTCGAATGCTTTATTAGGACTTGAATATAATCCGGCAGAAAATAATTCTATAATTCTATGACTAATCGTAACTTCAATATCATCTATTTTCCTACCTACAGTATCTAAGTTCATGTTGATAGCCTCCCACTAATGATAAATTCTTCATGATAAACTTTCCTCTTAGACTTATCTTTTGAAAATTTTCCTTTTTCATCTCTATATGGTATACATATCCTCTTAGAAATAGTTCTTTTTCCAATTTTTATATCCTGAAATCCACTATCTAATAAAGACTCCACCAAATGCTTAGAATTAAGAATCTTAACACCTTTATATTCTGTATCACCTACAACCAAAAAAAGCATTCCTTTATCTGTAAGCATCTTTTTACATCGCTTAACTGCATTTTGCATATCAATATAGTATCGTGCAACAGACTTAACTTTTGAGTTTGGCATTCCTATATTCTCCAATGCATCGATAACCTCTTTTCCTGTATTATTTAGTTGTTGAGCATCCAACATAAAATTATCACTATTATACACACTACCTATAGAGCCTTTTCTTAATTCTCTATAATCATCTGCATACCCCAACCACAAGGATGATAATTGATGTAAATCTGCATACTCATAAGACGTTACATACGGAGGACTGGTAATAATCAAATCTGTTTCTGGAAGTTCCTTTTTCGCTAAAAAGTTTTCACAATTAATTACAATATGTGTATCCTTATCTTTTATTTCTGACAATGCTCGAATAAACTTATTTATTTGTTTATCAAACTGTAACATAACATCTATTTCTTTTTTTTCAGAATCTACCTGCGGTTTTATAGACTTTGTCAACCACTTTGAACAGGCTTTTAATATAGAAGAAAAAATACATTCAAAAGCTTCCCTATACTTACCATCAGGAATCTCTTCTATTATCGCCTGACGCAATTTATATAAATCACAATAAGTTACTTCATAATACCAATATTTTAATCTGTCATTTGCTTCTTGGTACACATTAGGAGGCAACTCACATTTTTTAATATTCTCCAAAATTTGATTATAAAAATAAGTAATCTCATCTAAATTATAAGTATTACTTTTTGTTTTTGCAATAAGTGTTGCTACAGGGTTAATATCACATCCCCAAAAACTATACCCTCTCATCTTTGCTTCTAAAGCAACTGTACCGCAACCACAAAAAATATCTGACACTTTTTCTATTTGAACTCCCTCTTTTTCCGCATAATTAAGTGCTTTCCATGCAATAAATGCCGGAAATTTCGCTGGATATGCATGGATAGTATGCATAATTAATTCATTTCCTACGCAATCATTCCACTCCTCATCCACATTTATCTTTCTATAATCAAGTTCTTCAACACTGTTTATCTGCACCATATACTTCATCCTCTTCCATGTTACTAAAACTAATAATATTCTCTTCACGAAATTTAAAACAAAAATAATGACTATCTCACATAATACTGTTTATCCACCTATTTATAGAAAATTTATAATGCTCTTTCTAATCTATTTTTCTTTATCTTGCTAAAATCAGCTTCCATAAAATATGCCTTTTCTAAAAATATCCTAACACACTCTTTCAATATTACTATAATATTTCAAGACTCATACATTATCAATATATTGCCAGTATACCAGAAAATCCCGCCTTATAAAAGACGGGACTCTCATTAAATTATATATACTTCAACAAAAAGGTCTTTCCACTGTCCTTCCCGCAGATAATCACCATTTGCCCTACGAAAAGCCAGTGCTTGCTCATAATCTATCTTGAAATCAAAGTATAGATTACTTCCCCTCCCTACTGCATATAGCCGCCTGCGCTGCCGCCAGCCTTGCGATCGGCACACGGAACGGAGAACAGGACACATAATTCAAACCAACCTTATGGCAGAACTCCACGGAGGACGGGTCGCCGCCATGCTCGCCGCAGATGCCCAGCTTGATATCAGGTCTTGTGGCGCGTCCCTTGGTCGCCGCCATCTCCACCAGCTGTCCCACGCCGTTCTGATCCAGCTTCGCAAAAGGATCGGACTCATAAATCTTGCTCTTATAGTAATCGACCAGGAACTTGCCCGCATCGTCACGGGAAAAGCCGAAGGTCATCTGGGTCAGATCGTTTGTGCCGAAGGAGAAGAACTCCGCCTCCTCAGCGATCTCGTTGGCAAGAAGCGCCGCACGGGGAATCTCGATCATGGTTCCCACATGGTAGGTGATGTCAGAATTTTTCTCCGCTTTCACCTTTTCCGCCGTCTCCACGATGACTTCCTTTACAAATTTCAGTTCCTTCTTATCGCCGACAAGAGGCACCATGATCTCGGGCACAACATCATAGCCCTTCTCTTCCTTCACCTCGATAGCTGCTTCCATCACCGCTCTGGTCTGCATCCGCGCAATTTCCGGATAGGTTACGGACAGACGGCAGCCTCTGTGGCCCATCATCGGGTTGAACTCGTGCAGCTCGTCACAGGTTTCCTTCACTTCCGCAACGGAAAGCCCCATATCCCTCGCCAGATCCTCGATATCCTTCTGCTCTGTGGGAACGAACTCATGCAGCGGGGGATCAAGGAAACGGATGGTGACCGGTCTTCCCTCCATCACCTCATAAATTGCCTTGAAATCGCCCTTCTGGAAAGGAATCAGTTCCCTAAGCGCTTCTTCTCTGGCTTCCACAGTCTTGCTTAAGATCATCTTGCGGATCTTGGGAATTCTCTCCGGCTCAAAGAACATATGCTCCGTTCTGCAAAGGCCGATGCCCTCCGCGCCAAGCTTGATGGCGTTTGCGGCATCCGCAGGAGTATCCGCATTGGTGCGCACCTTTAAGGTACGGAAGGAATCCGCCCATGCCATGATGCGTCCGAAGTTGCCGCTGATGGAAGCATCCTCGGTACGGATATCGCCGTCGTAAATCTTGCCGGTAGAACCGTCAAGGGAAATATAATCGCCTTCATGATACGTCTTTCCGCCCAGGGAGAAATGCTTCTCCGCCTCGTTGATCACGATATCGCCGCAGCCGGAAATACATGCCGTGCCCATACCGCGGGCAACCACAGCCGCATGAGAGGTCATACCGCCGCGCACGGTCAGAATGCCCTCCGCCGCATGCATGCCCTCGATATCCTCGGGGGATGTCTCCAGACGGACTAAAACAACTCTTTCTCCTCTTTCATGAGCTTCCTTGGCTTCCTCGGCGGTGAAATACACCTTACCCGCAGCAGCGCCGGGAGACGCGGGCAATGCCTGCCCGATCACGGTGCCTGCCTTCAAAGCCGCCGCATCAAAGGTGGGATGCAAAAGCTGGTCGAGGGATTTGGCTTCGATGCGCAAAACTGCCTCTTCCGGCGTGATCTTTCCTTCGTCCACCAGATCGCACGCGATCTGCAAAGCGGCGGGAGCGGTTCTCTTACCGTTTCTGGTCTGTAAGAAAAACAGCTTGCCGTTTTCGATGGTGAACTCCATATCCTGCATATCTCTGTAATGATTTTCCAGCTTATTGGCGATCTCGATGAACTGCTTATAGCATTCCGGCAGATCCTCTTCGAGCCTGGTGATCGGCTGCGGTGTGCGGATGCCCGCCACAACGTCCTCGCCCTGCGCGTTGATCAGATATTCCCCGTAAATGCCCTTGGCGCCGGTGGAAGGATTGCGGGTGAAAGCAACGCCTGTGCCGGAGGTATTGCCCATATTGCCGAATACCATCGCCTGTACGTTGACCGCGGTTCCCCAGTCGCCGGGGATGTCGTTCATCCTTCTGTATACGATCGCCCTCTCATTGTCCCAGGAACGGAATACCGCCTTGACGGCTTCCATCAGCTGTACGCGGGGCTCCTGCGGGAAATCCTCTCCCATTTTATCCTTATAAATCTGTTTGAACCTGACGATCACTTCCTTTAAATCATCCGCCGTCAGCTCCGTATCGAAATGAACGCCCTTGCTTTCCTTGATATCGTCCAAAACCCTCTCAAACAGAGACTTCGGAACCTCCATCACCACGTCTGAGAACATCTGGATGAATCTTCTGTAGGAGTCATACGCAAACCGCGGATTGCCGGTCTTTGCCGCAAAGCCTTCCACGGAAATATCGTTGAGCCCCAGATTCAGGATCGTGTCCATCATGCCCGGCATGGATGCTCTCGCGCCGCTTCTGACGGATACCAGCAGAGGATTCTGCGTATCTCCGAATTTCTTGCCCTGCCGCTCCTCCAAAATTGCCAGCTTTTCAAAAATCTGTTGCTGGATTTCTTCGGAAATTGCCCTGCCGTTATTGTAATAATCGGTACAGGCCTCCGTCGTCACCGTGAAGCCCTGCGGAACGGGCAGTCCGAGATTTGCCATCTCAGCCAGGTTCGCGCCCTTGCCTCCAAGAAGGTTGCGCATTCCCGCATTTCCTTCCTCGAAAAGATAAACCCATTTTGCCATTGGTCAGGTTCCCCCTTTGCTATAATAGTATTTGACGATGCGCCGGGTATGCGCATGTCCTCATAAAAATATTATAACATAACCTTTTTGACAATGCTTCACAAAATTTGTCGATGTATTTTGTATATTTTATCCAAATTTTACCAAACTTCGTCCAGCAGCTCCTTCAGGCTCTCCCGCTCCTCCCGGATACGGTCGCGGTCTCCACCCTTTAACGCCTCCTCAAAACGCTGGATCTGATACTCCAGACGCCTGCGGTCCTCGCCCAAAAGCTCCTCATAGGTGCGCTCCGCCTGCAAAAGCACCAGCTTGTTTTCTTCCCTGTCCCTGGGCTGGATCTTTAAATAAGCCAGCTCCTCCATCCGCTCGGCGATCTGGGCATCGCTCATCTGATTCTCGGAGCCCTTGATGATGACCTTGCGGGTTTCTCCCGTGGAGATGACCGTCGCTTCCACCTCCAGAATGGAATTGATGTCATAGGTATAGGTGACATCCACGCTCTCCTTCCCGGCAGGTCCTTCGGGCACATCCAGCTCCAGCTCGCCCAGATAAAGGTTATTTTCCGCAAAGCGGCTCTCCCCCTGCAAAACCCGGATCCGGATCTTGTCCTGATTGTCGTGAGCCGTGTAAAAGCGCTCCGTCCGGCTCGCCGGGATGACCGTGTTGCGCTCGATGATCGGGCAAAAGTGCCCCGACTCCTTGACGCCATGCCCCAAATCCACCACCACGTCCGTTCCCAGCGTGAAAGAACAGACATCGGTCAGGATTACCTCCTTTACCGCTTCCTTACGCTCCTTCATCGCCGCCTGAATCGCCGCGCCGAGCGCCACCGCCTCATCCGGATTGATATTCGTGTCCGGGAACTTGCGGAACAGCTTGATCAAAAAATCCCGCACAATCTGCAGCCTGGTCGCGCCGCCGATCAATACCACCACATCGATATCGGACAGCTTTAAGCGCGCATCGGAAAGACTGCGCTTGACCGGCTGCTTGATTTTATCCAGAAGCGGCTCACATGCCGCCGCATACTCTTTATAGGTAACCGTTGTCTGCTTTGTTGTCCGGCTTTCTTCGTCTACACCGAACATGCAGTGCATTTCCACCTGTCCCTCGTCGTTGAAAAGCCGTTTACAGCGTTCCGCCTCATTATAGAGGCGCACATTATCCCGGCGGCTTAAATCCTCCTGTTTCAATTCGCACTTTTTCATAAAAATTTTCAAAAGCGCTTCCGTGAAGTCCTCTCCGCCCAGATAGTTGTCCCCCGCTACCGCGCGCACCTCCAAAATATTGTCGTACAGCTCCAGAATGGACACATCAAAGGTGCCGCCTCCCAGGTCAAAAACCAGAAAACGGGTGTTTCTTTTTCTCTCATAAAGCCCATAAGCGATCGCCGCGGCGGTGGGCTCGCTGATGATCCGCTCCACCTTAAGCCCTGCCAGCTCTCCCGCGCGTTTGGTCGCCTTACGCCTTCTGTCGTCAAAATAAGCGGGCACGCTGATGACCGCCTCGGTCACAGTCTCTCCCAGATAGCTTTCCGCATCCTCCTTAAGCGCCCGCAGCACAAAGGAGGAAAGCTCCTCCGCCTTAAACTTGCGCTTGCCAAGCTTAAACTCCCGGTCGCTTCCCATGCTTCTCTTAAATGCGGCCGCCACGGTATCCGGATAGAGGCTGCGGCGCTCCTTCGCAGTCTCACCCACATATACGGTTCCTTCCTCATCCACACTGACAACCGACGGGGTCAACGCCTGACCCAGCCGGTTGGGTATGATTTTGGGTCCGTCCTCCGTAAAAACAGCCGCCAGACTGTTCGTTGTGCCTAAATCGATTCCGATGATCATACTGATTGCAATACTCCTTTCAAAGCGAGTCCTGTGTTACTCATCCTCTTTTGCGCAGCGCGGCAAGCTTCGTGCGCACCTCACGATCCGTTCCGTTTTCCTTCAAAATCTCCTCATACAGACCGATTGCCCCCGCCACGCTGCCCTGGGCTGCCAGAATATCCGCCTCCAGCTCCATGGCGTCCGCGCATACACAATGATGACAGCCAATGCAGCGCGGGTGCGGCCTCATCTCTCCCACAACCGCACGCGCCGTTTCCAGATTGCCCGCGTAAAGCTGCAGGCTCCCCAGGAAAAACATGCGCCGCAGCCGGTCCTCCAGGGGATTTAACCACCTTGCAAAGCCGCCATGATCCCGGTACCAGGCCAACGCCTCCTTCGCCCAGTGCTGTGCGCTTTGGTAATCCTGACTGAAAAAGAAAATATCCGCCGCCCTTTTACAGACTTTGGGATACTCCATATCCCCGGGCTGTGTATATCGCAGCGCTTCCCGGATATGCCCGGCAGCCGTCTCATTCTCTCCCTGATACCAGGCAATCTCCGCCAGCTTCCATTCGTAGCTTTTCTTATCATAGCCCGCGCCACGGTAACGCTGCTTAAAAAACCGGGCGGCGCTTTCAAAATGTCCGGTACAGCAGTATACCTCCAGCACCTTTTCGATATATCTTCTGTTTTTTTCTTTAAAATACCCATCCAGAAATTCCAGCGCTGCCTGCCATTTCCCGGCGCTTACATACAGGGATACAATGTCGTCCACAAAGCTTTCCCGCCTCTGGGGAAACCGTTTCCAGTTTTCAAAAAACGCGTTCAGCGCATCCTCGTACCGATGCATCTGCCAGTATACCCTGCCCAGCATTTCGTAATGATAGGGCGCGGGATCCTGCTCCATATGCGCGATCGCCTGCTTTGCCTGCTCTTCCGCCTCAGGCAGACGGTTTAACAGACGGTACATCCGCGCCAGATTGCTATAGGCAAAGGGATCCGCGCTGTCCGCTTCCGCCGCCCGCACAAAATCCTGTGCCGCCGTTTCATAGTCCTGCGCCAGCACATATAAAAGTCCTCTTTCGATATAATCAAAGGAGCTGCCCCGATGCTCCACCATCAAAGACGCATACCGGACCGCTTCCTCCATATCCTCCAGGCTGTTCTTTCTCTCCATCTCGATCCGGTATATCCGCTCGATCCAGGTACAGCAGGCGGGATTATCCGGATTCAGCTCCACGGATTTTTTCAGATAAGGGAGAGCCTCCCGCACCTGATTGAGCCTGTAATAGCACTCTCCCACATTGGCATAAAAATGCGCCGTCTCATCATAGTCCTCTTTACAGCTCAGATACAGCTTAAGCGCCTCCGCGTATTGCTTTAAGTCTTTTTTGATGCCCGCCTTGATATAGGCATACATCAGCTTCTCCGGAAAAAGGGCGATCGCCTGATCAATCAAAGACAGCGCTGTATCATTTTCATCGATCCGCCAGTAATTTCTGGCGCGGTCGGAAAGAAAATCCGCCTGCTCGGCGACGCTCCAGCCCTCTTCCTTTCCTTCCTGACCGATGCTTTCGGCAAAGGAAAGCGCCTGTATCAGCTCCTCCTTTTTCTGCGCCTGATCCGCCATCCGGAAAAACCTGTACTTCTTCAGACATGCCGTCCGGATATTGTTCTCTTCGGCATCCGCAAGCAGACGATCCAGTTCCTCCGTCCGCTTCACCTGATAATATACCTCAGCCGCCAGCTCCCAGCTTCCCGCGTAATCCGGCTGCAGCTGCCGCAGGGCAAAATAATCCCCGATCACGCTGCCCGCATCAAAAAGCTTCGCGCTCGCCTTCTGATGCAGCATAAAGGCCGCCGCAAAATCCGGATATTTCTCCTTGAGCTCCTCACAGATTGTGCGGCATTCCTCGTATTTTTCCCATTCCAGATAAGCCAGGGCGCGGGCATAATCCTGCCCCGGATTATAGTGCGCCTCCTTCGCCGCGTCCAGCTCCCGCATCACCAGCAAAAAGGCTTCGTCCCGCTCTGTGCCTTCCTTCTCCTTCGCTTCCTCCTGATGAATCTGCGCCAGCATGGAATGACCGGTGGCAAGCCGCTCATGGTCATCCTCCCTCTCCTGCCCCTCTGTGGGCATCTGCTCTGTCAGCAGGCTGATCCAGCGCCCGATCAGCGGAACCGCCCTGTCATAACGCTTTCCGTAATAGAAAACCTTTCCCATCAGGTTGGCATAGTCCTTCTCCGAAGCGGCGTCAGGCGTGATATGCTCCATCAGCTCCATCGCCTTTTCCGGCTCTTCGTCCTGTAAATAACACCAACCCAGATCCATCCGTGCCTTTAGGTCTGCCGGATTTTGGGCAAGCTTTTCCTCCAGCGCACGGGAAAGACCGGCATTTACACCGTTCACCAGCTCCTTGCCTTCCTCGTCCAACGGATACGCGAGGATCACGTTGATGCACTCCTTGGCCGTCGTCCACTCCTGACGCTCCCGGTACCACTGCGCCAGCCTGCGGTTCGCCATATAATGCTTTTTATCCTCGCTGCGGATCCTTAAGTAAATCTCCGCCGCCCGGTCCTTGCTGCCGCTCTCCCAGAAATATTCGGCGGATTGATAACGCACATTCAGCGTATCGGCGAAGTCTCCCTGCAAAAGCGCCTCCACAATGGCATCTCCCTGCGCGGTCTCTCCCTTCGCCAGACAAAGCCTCGCTTCCATGATGGAGAGGGCGGGATGGGAAATCTGCTTTTCCTTCGCTTCCTGCAGAGTCTGTGCCATCGCTTCATAATTTTTTTCGTTCTCTTCCCTGCCCGCCTTGGAAAACAGGAAAATCCAGCCATCCAGATCCGCGTCGTCCGGTCCGGTCAGCTGTTCAAATTCGAAGTCCTCTCCCCGTTCCACCTTGCGCACCACAAAGTCAATGAAATCCTTCGGAAACTTTTCATAGAATTTATCCCGGTCCGCCGTGATCTGGAGCCCTCTGTCCAGCTCCTTCCAGACCTGTGTGGGAAAATAACAGTGCTTCATCAAAAAAACGACCATCTTTTCCCTGCAGTTTTCCTCTTCCTCCAGATCCAGAAATTCCGGCTCGGCAAAAAGCGCCCTCCAGGCGCTTTCATCCTGCCTTTTTGCCAGGGAATGATACAGAGCGGATGCCTTGCGCACAAAAAGACCGGAAGGCGTCTCATCCGTCTCTTCATCCTCCTTACCGGCCTGCGCTATAAGCTCCATAGCGCTTTCATAGGCCGCACGAAGCTGCTTAAAGCCCTCCGGATCATCCTCCGGATTGACCGTATGCAGCTTCTGCCTGTATGCATTTTTAATTGCGTCCTCATCCTGCGTCCGCTCTATCCCAAGCACCGCAAAGACCTTTGCTTCATCCATGAAAATTCCCTGCCCTTAAAACTCAAACTTATCCGCAAAATAAGCGTCCAGATCCGCAATCGCCACCCGTTCCTGTTCCATGGAATCCCTGAAACGCACGGTTACACAGCCGTCCGTTTCGGAATCGAAATCATATGTAACGCAGAAGGGCGTGCCGATCTCATCCTGACGGCGATATCTTTTCCCGATGTTGCCTCTGTCGTCAAATTCACAGTTATACTTTTTGGAAAGCTGTGTGAATATCTTCTCCGCACCTTCGTTTAATTTCTTCGAAAGCGGCAGGACACCGACCTTGATCGGCGCCAGAGCCGGGTGGAAATGCAGCACCGTGCGCATGTCGCCGCCCTCTAACTCCTCCTCGTCATAGGCGGCGCACAAAAATGCCAGCACCACACGATCCGCGCCCAGAGAGGGCTCGATCACGTAGGGGATATATTTCTGGTTCTTCGTATCATCAAAATAGGTCAGATCCTGGCCGGATACATTCGCATGCTGGGTCAGGTCGTAGTCCGTTCTGTCCGCAATGCCCCACAGCTCACCCCACCCGAAGGGGAACAAAAATTCAATGTCGGTGGTCGCCTTGGAATAGAAGGAAAGCTCCTCCTTCTCATGATCCCTGACCCGCATTTCCTCATCCTTCATGCCGAGGGTTTTCAGCCAATTAATGCAGAAGCTCTTCCAATATGCAAACCATTCCAGATCGGTATCGGGCTCACAGAAAAACTCCAGCTCCATCTGCTCAAATTCCCTGGTGCGGAAGGTGAAGTTGCCCGGTGTGATCTCGTTACGGAAGGATTTCCCGATCTGACCGATGCCGAAGGGAATCTTCTTCCGGGAGGTTCTCTGTACGTTTTTAAAGTTGACAAAAATGCCCTGCGCGGTCTCGGGGCGCAAATACACCGTATTTTTCGCATCCTCCGTCACGCCCTGGAAGGTCTTGAACATGAGGTTGAACTGCCGGATGTCCGTGAAATTGTGCTTGCCGCAGCTCGGACAGGGAATCTGATTGTCTGTAATGAACTGCATCATCTTCTCCTGGCTCCAGCCATCCACGGAACCGCCCAGATCGATTTTGTTCTCTTCCGCATAGTCCTCAATGATCTTGTCCGCCCGGAAGCGCTCATGGCACTCCTTACAGTCCATCAGCGGATCGGAGAAGCCGCCCAGATGCCCGGATGCCACCCAGGTCTGGGGATTCATCAAAATGGCGCAGTCCACACCCACATTATAAGGATTTTCCTGCACGAACTTCCGCCACCAGGCGCGTTTGACATTATTCTTAAGCTCTACGCCCAGATTGCCGTAATCCCAGGTATTGGCAAGACCGCCGTAAATTTCGGAGCCGGGATATACAAAGCCCCGCGCCTTTGCCAGTGAAACAATTTTTTCCATCGTCTTTTCCATTTTGTCATCTCCTCCTTTAATCAAATATCAGATAGGTCAGCGCGTCGCTGTCTCCCACCAGTACCGTCTTCGCATCCCCTGTGGGCAGCACATCCTGCGACGCGTACAGCACCCGGCTCCAGACCCGCACATCCACCGCCTCCCGCACGATCGCGATGTGCTTCTCTCCCATCCCCAGGATTTCCTCCTTGCCGATGGTCGTCTCGTTATCCTCCATGGAAACCAGCGTGACATTCAGATCATAGCCCGCGTTATGCGCCTCCTTCACCGTTCCCAGAAATAACGCCGACTGGTTAAAGCCCGCATACGCCGCTGCGTCCGGGTAGTTCATCTTCACCCGCATCATACCGCCTTCGTTTGTGATCTCCTCCACGCCTACGCCGTTTTCTTTCCCTGCATTATAGGAATCACAGGATGTCTGTATCATTGCCTGCAGCCTGCTCACATCATAATAGTCCTCTGTAAATTCCTCCACAATGGTATGTACCACGCTGCCGTCCTTCTTCAATTCGATCGTCGTTTCCGTCACCGCCAAATCGCCGCTTCCGCATCCTGCCAGCCCGATTGCAAGCCCTGCGGCCGCCAGCACCGGCACAATTTTATTTCGCATGCCATTCGCTCCCCCAGTTGTATCAAGTATAGGAAACGACAAGCTTTTTGTCATTTCCTATCGTATCAATGTTGCAGGCGCTCATGCGCCTGTCGCTAACGTTTCCATTATAGCGGACATTCCCCGCTTTTTCAACCCAAATTATAAACTTTGCAAAACCTCCAGGGAATGGAACTTTCCCGGCAGACAGTCCCGGCGGTATTTGCCCGCGGTTCTCTCCAGCTCCAAAAGCACTTCCTCCTTCACCGCAAAGGTGTAGAGCTTCTCCACCGGCGTGCCCGCAATAAATTCCAGGGCATACAGCGTAGAGGGGTCCAGCTTTTCTGCAGGCATGCCGGGAAATTCCCCGTTTAATACGACCAGCCGGATTTCAAAAATACAGCGCACAAGCCGCTTCGGTATCGTGCCATGGGTAAGCGCGCGCAGGGACTGATACAAAAGCTTTAAGATTTCCCTCTCGTCATTATTTTCCCGGGTACAATAATCGCACAGCTCCAGAAAATACATGCCATAGCAGGCGCCCTCCAGATCGCCGCGCAGCTCTTCAAAATAATTGGAAATGGAGGCTTCACAAACCGTATATGAGCTCCTTCCCTCATAGACCTGAAAAATGCCGAAGGCAAAGGGGCTGGTGGGCGCCATAAATCTGCTGTTCGTGCGCCTTGCTCCTCTGGCGAAGGCGGCGATTTTTCCCCTCTCCTTTGTCAAAAGCACCACCCGTCTGTCATATTCTCCCATCGGCTCTGCCTTGATCACGATCCCTGTCACTTCCACACGGTCCTGCATGTTCCACATCCTTTTGGGCGCTGCCGCCCATATTTTCCCGGAATGAACCCGTAAAGGAAGCGCTCTCCCGATAAGAGGCGCTTCCCGATCCAGATTCCGTTTCCTTTGTATTTGCCCGGTAGTGCAGATAATCCTCCACGCTTCCGGTATTCATAAACTGCTTCCAGTAATTTATCTCTTTCATCCTCTGCCTCCCCGTAGCTTTATCTTGCACGCTTAGGGTTGGCTTTTTGACAAATTTCTATTCGTTTTCGGCAGGATTATAGCCAAAGTTTTTCAGCAGGAAATCGCTGTCCCGCCAGTCCTTTTTCACCTTGACCCAGAGCTTTAAATTCACCTGACATTCCAGCATGTTTTCGATGTCGCGGCGTGCCTGGGTGCCGATCTTTTTCAGCATCGCCCCCTGCCTGCCGATGACGATGCCCTTGTGGGAATCCTTTTCACAGATGATCGTCGCATCGATTTCCACAAGCCTTTCGCCAAAGTGCATCCGCTCGATCGCCACCGCGATGCCGTGGGGAATTTCCTCCTCCAGACACCGCAGCGCCTTTTCCCGGATCATCTCCGCCACGATCTGACGCTGGGGCTGATCGGTCACGGTGTCCTCATCATAAAAGGGCTCGCCGTAGGGCAGATATTTGAAAATGCATTGCAGCAGCGTATCCGTATTGTTGGAACGCAGCGCGGATACGGGAACTACCTCGGCAAAATCCATCTCCCTGCGGTATGCGTCGATCGCCTCCATCACCGCCGCCTTTTTCACCGTATCGATCTTGTTGATGACCAGGATCACCGGGGCCTGGCAGCGTTTGAGCTGTTCCAGAATATGCCGTTCCCCCGCGCCGATGAAGGTGGTCGGCTCCACCAGCCAGAGCACCACATCCACATCCCGGATCGTGCTTTCCGCCGCCTTTACCATGTAATCCCCCAGCTTGTTTTTCGCCTTGTGGATGCCGGGCGTATCCAGGAAAACGATCTGTCCTGTCTCCGATGTGTATACGGTCTGGATCCGGTTCCGGGTCGTCTGCGGCTTATTCGATGTGATCGCGATCTTCTGACCGATCAGATGATTCATCAGGGTGGACTTTCCCACGTTCGGTCTGCCCACCAGCGTTGCAAATCCTGCTTTAAACTGTTTATTCTCCATCCTTATGTTCGCTTTCCTGTGTATTTTCCGATGTATTCCGGCCTTCTGTCCCCGCCGCATGCTCCTGCTGCGGCTCCCGTCCGGGCATCCCTGCATGGGACCGTTCTGCGCCGGGATATCCTGTTTTGCGCTGCCCCGCCGGAACGCGCATGCCATAGCGGTTGTACTGTCCGGGATTTTGCAGCATTTTTTCCCGGTTTTTCTTCGCCCGCTTATCCGCCGCCCTGATGATGACGAACAGGATCAGCGCAAAAATGCCGAGGATGACCGCCATTGTCACGATGACGGGCAGCGCGATCACAAATTCGATACAGAAGTCTGTGATGCCGTCCCCCACCCTGTGGAGATTGCGCACAAAGCCGGTCTGAATGCGTTCCCATGCGCTCTGCTGTACGACGGGCTCATACTGCTCCACCTCTTCTACGCTTAAGTATAACGTGCTGTAATTGATTTTGTTGTCGAAGGTGCGCAGCTGGGACTCCATGCTCTCCAGCCGGTAGCGCACATCCGTCAGCTGCCCGTTGATGGCGATGATGTCCTCAATGGATTCCGCCTTTTCCAGCATGGAAAGCAGGCTTTCCTGTTCCGCCAGAAGCGCCTTTTTATGGCTTTCCAGATCCACATACTGTAGCGTCACATCCTCCACCGACTCGTTTTTACGGATCACATTGGACTGCTCCGCAAGCTCTGTAATGAATTGGTCCAGCTTTCCTGCGGGAATGCGCGCCGTGATATCCGCATTGCGGGAGCGGTAATTGGAGGTGTAGCTGCCGTTATAGATGCTGCTCGACTCCACATAGCCGCCCAGCTCCTCCACCCGCTTCTCCACATTTCTGATCAGCAGGTCGAATTCCCGTGTCTCCACGTTCATGTCCACATTCTTGATCAGCTTCCTGTTTTGGTCTTTGACGGTTTCGGCGGAGGGCTCTTCGGCGTATTCCTCTTCCATATCATATTGCGCCGCCGTGTCCACGGCGGCACTCTCGTAGATGCCGCCGTCCCAGGTACCGCCCGCCGCCATGGGGGCTTCCGCCGCCGCTTCATATTTTGTGGCGCCGTTTGCCGAACCGCAGCCTGCGATCGCGGTTGCCAAAACCGCCAGCATGCTGCCCATGCAGATCCATGTTCCATATTTTCTTTTTTTCATAGCGTTTTCCTCCCTTTTGTTGTTTACGATAACTGCTCCAAAGTCAGGAAATTCGCCTTCTCTTCCTCGATTTTTTCCGCATTGCCCACCACGCAGAGGCATTCGTCCGCCAGAAACGCCCGGATATGCCCCGCCAGCGCCCGGATATCCTGCGCTGTTGCATCCAGCACCTGATCCCGCTCCTTTTGCAAATCCTCCTCCGTCTGGTTGGTCAGATACAGGCTCATGGCGCGCAGGCCCTTCGCCGACGGATTCATGGGGATATCCATATCGCTGATTGTCCCGATGACCGCCTGGGTCATGGCGCGTTCATCCCCCGCAAACCTCTCCACAAAATCCGGCGCGCTCTCAAAGACATCGATGGTCTTTCCCAGATTGGGATCCCGGTAGGATACGAAAAAGGAATCCCCGCTCTTGCCGAAATTGCACATGCAGCCGTAAGCGCCGCCCTTCACCCGGACGTTGTTCCACAGATAGTCGTTGTTCATCAGACCCCGCAGAATCCGAAGCGCTCCCGTGTAGGCAAAGCCGTCGTTTATGAAATTGCCCGCCCGGCACACATACTGCACCTGGGATGCGGACAAAAAGCCCTCGTTTTTCTTACTGACCGTCACCTCATAGGGCTTTCCCTGCACCGGTGTTGTATACAGCCTGCCCTTGATCTCTTCTACCCCTTTGACAAAGCTTTCATACTGCGCTTCTTCCTGCGCCACGAAATCCAGAATCAGATTTTCCGGGCGGAAAATCGCCCTGCACAGCGCATCCAGCTTTCCAGGAAAGGTCTTCTTCTCTTCCTCCCAGTTTTCACTGATCCGCTCTGTCAGTCGGTAGAAATCCATCCCGTTTATCACCTCCTGCAGCGCCGCCGTTTTGGACACATAGGACAACGCTCTCCCGCTGGCAACCGTATGTCCGGCGGAAATCATGGCGGACTGCATTCTGGATCTTAATTCCGCAAGCACCTCCCAGAGCCGCTTCGTGTCAGAAAAATCGGAGGTCAGAAGCATTTCTTCCGTCAGCCGCAGCGCATCCGCGAGCCTGTCATGAAATGCCTTTCCCTTGATCTCAAAGGTCACCCGCTGGCTGGACAGGTTTTGGGCGTCCGTATAGATGTTCGTGACGGGCGAAAGACCGCCGGTCAACAGATCCACCTCCGTAAACAGCTCCTGAAAGCTGTAGTGGGCAGTATCCACCAGCCCGATCAGCGCCTTTAAAATGCCCAGATAGGGAAACAGCTCTGCGGGCGCCTGCCTGCAATCAAACAATAGTCTGAAATAGCTGATGCCGTTTGTGGGGATTTTATGATACAGCACCGTGGTATCCGCAAGCCTTCGCTCCTCTAAAATGACCGGCTCCACCTTCCTGCGGATGTCGCTGCGGGAAAGCAGCGGGATCTTTGCCAGATCCTCCGGCCTGTCAGGCTCCTCCTGAAATGCTTCCAGATCCCTGGTCCGTGCAACGATAGCTGCAATTTCCTCTTCAGACAGCGAAGCCTTGTAAGCGGCAAGCCGCTCTGCCAGCGCTTCCTCCTTCTTCGCGTTCAGCCCCTGCACCGGCGCCAGCACCACCACGCTTTGATGGGGATTTTGTAAAAGCTTTTTCTCAATCAGCTCTTCAAAATACCTGCCCTCCGCCTTCTTTCGCAGCGTCCGGTAGGTCTCTCCCGCTTCGATGTGGATAAAGGGCGCTTTTTCGTCGTGGAGCCAGCTGTCCATGACCTGTAACCCGTACATCAGCCCCGCCGGGTAGGAACCGAAATCCGCCTCCCGGTATTTAAACTCGTAATAGTTGATGCCCGCAAGCAGCGTCTTTTTGTCCAATCCGTCCCGGCACAGCCCTGTGAGCGTCTCCCGGATGATGCGCAGAAATTCCTCCTTTTTGTCCTCATCGGTATTTTTTGCTACGATGGAAAAATAAGGATATCTGACGCCGTTGTCATAATCGCTGTATACATCCTCTCCGATTCCGGCATCCAACAGCGCCTGCTTCAAGGGCGCGCCCTGGGCGGAGCATAGGGCGTAATCCAGAATCTGGAACGCCACATATTCCTCCCGGTCCAGCACATCTCCCGCCGCTATGTTGCAGCTTAAATAGGTGCTCCCCTGCGTCGGCTCATCCTTCGTGACGGAATACTCCCGGCGAAGCTCCACAGGCCTTTGGAAGGGCTTTGGCTCTCCCACCTGCGCCGCTACGTCTATTTTGTCAAAGTGCGACAGATAATGCTCATCCATCCATATGAGCCGTTCTGCCATGTCCATATTGCCGTACAGGTAGATATAGCTGTTCGCCGGATGGTAGTATTTTCTGTGAAAATCCAGGAATTCCTCATAGCCAAGCTCCGGAATCACATCGGGATCTCCGCCGGATTCATAGGCATACGCCGTATCCGGATACAAAGATGTAGTGATTTCCCGCTCCAGCACATCATCAGGGGAAGAGAAGGCTCCTTTCATTTCATTATATACAACGCCGTTTATGGTCAGTTCGTCGCAGGCATCCTGCAATTCGTAGTGCCAGCCCTCCTGCTCAAAAATTCTGGGTTCCCGGTAAATGGCGGGATAAAATACGGCGTCCAGATACACATGCATCAGATTGGCAAAATCCTTATCGTTGCAGCTCGCCACCGGATACAGCGTCTTGTCCGGATAGGTCATCGCGTTTAAGAAGGTATTCAAAGAACCCTTTACCAGCTCGATAAAAGGATCCTTCACCGGAAATTCCTTCGAGCCCTCCAGCACGGAATGCTCCAGAATGTGCGCCACCCCTGTGGAATTGGCCGGCGGGGTCTTAAATCCGATATAAAACACCTTGTTTTCTTCCTCATTCGACAAAAGAGCCACGCGCGCGCCGCTTTTTTTATGGCGCAGCAGGTAGCTCATGGAACGCAGATCCTTGATTTCCTTTTTCTCCACGACCTCATAGGCCGCCACATCTTCCACTCTCATCTTCTCTCTCCTCTCGTCCTGCACAACTTTTTAACCGCTCTTCTGCCGTCTTTTCAGCTTACTGTTCACCCTGTGACCAGCCGCACCTTTCAGACCGCAAATGTCATCAGCGCCAGCTTGGACAGCTTCAATTCCTCCACCACAACCGTATCCATCTGCGCATGCAGCGCCGTATTTTTCACAATTTCCTCTATCGTATATTCCCGGCTCTCATAATGTCCGCTTTTATGCTTCTTATCCGGAGCCTGCCACACGCTCATTTTGAACTTCGCCTTCAGCTCCTTTAGGGTCTCATAGGCAAAATCCTGTTCCGTCATGAAAAAAATGTGGTTTTCCATCGTGGTATCGGGCGCCACTTCCTTCAACAGATAGTGTTTGATCACTGCCTTCCATTTAAAAGGAATGCTCTCATTTTCCAGCATTTCCCCGTAGGTCCACCGGGCGCCGATATAAAATGTGCCAAAGCTCTGCACCACATATTTAAAATCATTCTCCGCCATTTGCCTCGCCTTTCATCCTGCCGTCAAACCGGCGCGCGCCATTTTCCGGCGCAGCGCATAAAACCGTTTGCTCCATGCCGGCACGCTCATACAGTCGTTACCGGTCATGAGCATCCTTTATGCCATATAGCCCTGTGTGTCCAGATAATCGATCTTGTCCGCCGTGATGCGCACCGCCTCCGCGATCTTTGCGATGCTCATGCCCGTTTCGTCGGAAAGCTCCCGCATCGTCACCTTCCGCCCGAGCTCCTGGGCCAGCGATTGTGCCCGCTCCAGCACATCGTTCGCCGTCGCCGCCAGCTTTTCTCCTATCTTTTTCTCCTGCACATTCCCGTCGATGCTGTTTTCCATGGCTTCCATAATCATGCTGGCGATGCTGCCCTGCGCCTGCTCTGCATTTTCTGCGCTGCCCAGCATTTCCACCGCCATCGTCAGCGCCACATTGCCTTCGCCGATCAGGTCCTCCAAAAAAGCCCCCTGTCCCGCATAGAGCCTGGCAATCTCCGCCACCTGGGGCAGAAAAATCTCAATCAGCCGCCGCTTCGCATCCGGATCCCCCGCCATGGCGGAAAGCGTGACCGCCTCCTTCTCCCCGTCAGACAGCTCTGCATACGTCTGCAGCGATTCCAGATAGGAATCCAGATAATCCACCTCTTCCTTCGTCATATAGTCAAAGGGATCCGGCGGCTCCCCGATTCCGATCTTCTTCCCTTTTAAATATGCATACACCGCCTCCAGCTGCGCATCTCCCAGCTCCATGCCTGCATCAAAGAACGCTTCCTTCACCTGCTCTGTAGAAACCACATTCCCCTGCTCCTTCGCCAGAGCGCATATTCCCTCCAGCGCGCGGGAAAAAATCTCCTCCTGCTTCATAAGAATCCCCTTCCGCCGCCTTCATCAGACAGCCAAATATCTCCTCTTCATCTCCTTCCTCCTGTCAGAAGAATCGCAAAGCGATTCTTCGGGAGATGACTTAGTTTCACTTAGGCTGCGTCCTTTGCAGCCTTAGTGAAACTTCATCTCCTGTGTTCATGGGTAAAAAGATGGTATTGGCAGTATTCGTAGTTGCCGTTACATTTGGAGCAGAAACGAAATTCCAGATCGTCGCCGTCCTCCTCCGTCCTGCCGCAGATCGCACATTTATGCTTCGTCACCGCGCGCCCGTCAAACTGCGCCGTGCGCATCTTGTGCCGGAATTCATGGCGCATTTTCACCTGTCCCGGCGAAAGCCGCATCTTTCCTCTGGAACGGATAAAGAAAATGATGAAGTTGAGCAGAGAAAAGCCTATCACGATCCATGCGGAAATGCCGCCCTGGATGCAGTTGATCACCAGCATGATGCCGTAGACGATGCCCAGCCATTTCACCTTGATCGGGAAAAGGAACATCAAAAGCACCTGCACATCCGGAATGCTCGCCGCGCACGCCAGGAAAATGGACATGTTAATATAATAGGTGGAAAACTGCCTGAAATAGACGACGGTCTCACTCCCGTCGGTCAGCATATACATCCCCGCGTATATCGTCGGCGCCGCACCCTTCGCCAGACAATACAGATACAGCACAAACGCGCCCACGATCGTAAACAGGATGCCCGAAAAGATATATACATTATACTTATAGGTGCCCCAAATCCGCTCCAGCAGATTTCCCAGCGAATAATACAAATAGAGCATGATCAGCACGAAAATGATGTTGGAATTCTCCGGCGGGATGAGCACCCAGGAAAACAGCCGCCAGATCTGCCCGCGCATGATCCGGTAGGGGTCCAGCATCAAATAAGAAAAAATCGCCGGAGCAACCATCTGCAGGACATACCCGATCCCGTAGCAAATGATCAGGTACATCGTCAGATTCGGAATTGCGTACCGCTCCAGCTTCCATCTCAGATTATTGCGTTTATTCATAACGTGTGGCTTCCTTTCTGTGGTCCTGGCCTGATTTCCCCCGACACTCTGCCGAAATGTCCCAGGCGGCATAACCAGCTATGTGACTCAAATATCAGAAAATATTCTATCATTATCAGATAAAAAAGGCAATGCGGGGGTAGGAATTTATTTTTGTTTAAGAATTATACCGGTAACAGTTCAGACAGATCTGAACTATTATGTAATATGCTCTCTGAAAAAAGGTGGATATGGCAGCTTGCCTTTCGTTTGTTATGGTGCAGAGCCGCCACACACTCCACGCCGTACTTTTCCTTAAAACGGTCTGCGAACAACTGCAGCTGCCTGCATCGGGCTCTGTCTTCCCTCCTGCAAAGCAAAATCCCCATTGCAGTAACACAGTTGTGCAACGGGTGTATTTCACTCTATAGTATTCATTAAAACAAATCAGAATGTGTTCCTGTACGGAATAAGAACAATTCGAGAGCATCTTGATTGATGCGGTAAATAAGGAGCCAATCCGGCTCAATATGACACTCCCGAAATCCGTTATAATTACCTGCTAATCTATGGTCACGATACTTTTCGTCCAGCTTTTGCTCATTTGCTAACGCATTAACAACGTCCCGCAAATGCTCTATTTTGCATCCACGTTTTTTTGCAAGTTTCAAATCCTTTTTAAACTGATTAGATGGAACGATTTTAAGCATCGGCAAATACCTCGTCCAGCACTTCGTCAAATGATTCATAACGCTTGTAATTACCAGGATTCTTTTTCATTTCCTCATATTCATCCAACGCAGACGTTGTCTCCGCGTTTGGCGTAAGACGTTTAATTTCAAAAGGTATGCCATTGTGGTTAATGGCAGAACGCAGGAACATATTAATTGCAGAGGACATATTTAATCCGAGATCATTAAAAAGAGCTTCTGCTTCCTGTTTTAATGCAGAATCAACACGAACATTAATATTTGTAGTGGCCATATTTAATATCACTCCTTGTTGTATTTTGATTCTATTATATGTGTCATTGCAAACATTGTCAATCAAATAAATGTTTTTTACATCACAATGTTTTACGTTGGTGTTACTATTCATAGTGCCGCCGGGGTGGGGTGTCAGGAATCGCACCGGGAGGGTAACAGTTCAGCCAGGTCTGCGCGTTCACCGCGCAGACCGTGAGAAATCGTACCGGCAGCATGCATTCGCCCCATCGCGAAGCGATTTTCATGGGCGAATGCAGTAACAGTTCAGACCTGGCTGAACTGTTATGTAGTGACTTTTGTCAATACCTGAA